>NZ_VWWX01000002.1:0-1006210 GCF_011752745.1 Enterobacter sp. Acro-832 | reverse complement strand
GCCTTACCAGCTGATTACTCCCAAAAGGGTGACGGTCGTTTTCTCGTTATTAGAAAAAATATTACGCAAATATTTCGCATCAAAATAACATTCTCCTCGACGTCCGCATCTGGCACAGAGCGGACATCAGAATATCGGCTATCCCCGACAAACAGATGGCTCTAGCGACAAAAACACTCACCTTCCCAGTGCCGCAACAATTGCCCCCTCCATTTTCTCGGGCGTAGTCATTGGTGCAAAGCGCTTGAGGGGTTTACCGTCACGCCCGATCAGAAATTTAGTAAAGTTCCACTTAATCCGCCCACCCAGCACGCCGGGCAATTCGTCTTTCAGATAACGAAAAATCGGATGTGCTGCGGCACCGTTGACCTCGACTTTCTCGAACATGGGAAAGCTGACGCCGTAGTTAATGTAACAGGTCTTTGAGATGTCGTCGGCACCGCCAGGTTCCTGCTTACCGAACTGGTTGCAGGGGAAGCCAAGCACCACCAGCCTTTGATCGGCGTATTTTTTAAACAGTGCTTCAAGACCCGCATACTGGGGCGTAAAGCCGCACTGGCTGGCCGTATTAACAACCAGAACCACCTTACCCGCATAGTCGGCCATAGAGATCGGTCGTCCATCAAGGCTGGTAGCGGTAAATTCGTAAAAGCGCGTCATCTGTGTGGTACCTGTTCTGCTAAATCGAGAGGTGGATACAAAAATACGAGGTTCAGGACTGACATTCCAGATCTTCGCGAGTGGGCCCCTGAAAGTAGACGGTACCAATGTGGCAGCTACGGGGCTGAGTGAGCACAAAACGCACCGTTTCCCAGACAGATCGTCCATTCATTAAGCGCTCCCTCATTCGTGAGCGATCGTCGACAAGCGCGTCTAACCCGGTAAGTTCAAAATCGGGTGGATACAAGCCGGCCACCCTTATATTTTCCCGGGACAATTGTTTTGACAGTTTGGTGATAAAGCCGCTCATTCCATGTTTGCTGGCAAAAAAAGCGGGATGGGCAATGGAATCTGTAAAGTTCGGAATACCGCATGCGGATATAATCGCAATGATGTCTGCGCCGTCTGAACGTCGCAATCCTGAAAGCAGCGCCTGGGTGAGCAGGATTGAACCTGTCAGGCCTGAACTGACGGTATTGACGATTTCTGTGCTCGATTGTTCGTCTATAGTCCCTGACAGCCACTGAGCAGCATTCAGTAGTAAAATATCGATTGGCCTGTCTGCATGTAAGACCTGCGAAGAGAACTGAGAAACGGATTCCGGCTGGGCTGAATCGCAGAGATACCCTCTTGCCACACCCCCTTCAGCCGCGATGAGGGCGCAGGTTTTTTCTATATCCTCCACCCGACGGGCACTAAAATCCACGTCAACGCCCTCTCGCGCCAGCCAGACGCACAGCGCCTGACCAAATCCCCCACCGCCACCCGTGATAACAGCGCGTTTTCCTCTCAGCATAACTCTGCGTCCTTTATCGTGATGAGTCTGTATCGGAGGATTTATAGCATGGTGAGGCGGGGTTACATCTTCCCGTTAGTGCCATTTACAGCGGGCTAAAACAGCGACTGCATTGTATTTCACCATTAAAAATATATAATACGAGTTTCTTTAAGGCTTACATTTCACCAAAAACATAAGTCGATAGGTATATTGCGCTATGCAATGCAAAAGAATGAACGATGAGCTTATAAAGCTTGATGTAGGAAAAAATTAACGGCTATCTGTGTGACGTCGAATGCCTAAACAGGGTTAACGCCCCAAGAGTTGAATACTCATTCACCTACATTAATAATTCTGGTTCATTGTTAAAAATCCGTACAAGATCATATCGCGGCAGCCTATCCCAACACGGTCATAGATTACTGGCATATCGAAATCGAGGGAATTAACGAAAACCAATTCAATGATAGTATTAAAACTTGGTTTTTCCTTTTTGGCAGAGCAGAAGTACTGTGCGATCAATTAAAGCCTTTGCAAGATGAATTTTTAGATTTACTCAACCAACTTGTTTACACCCCTCATATTTACCGTATTCATATGGTTCCACCTGTTTGGTATGCTACCTCCTGGGAATTAATTCTACTGGACTCGCTGAATGGCTCATTTATACTTGAATTTAACTTTGATGCTTAAGTTATGCAGTTCCCTGTTTCGATTTTACATCTAACGCTATTGCGATTCGGGTGTCCCCTGATGAAACACCAGCTTCCACTGGTCATTATCAAAACGCTCCCAACATGAAGAACGAAGAGAAGTACGACTGCCATCCTGATTAAACGTCCTGTAATGTAATATTGCGAAATTATCGCTTACGCTAATGAGTTGAAAATCGCTGCTGAGAATAGTCGGCGCGTTTACTTCATTAGAAAGGCATTCTATTGTCTCAGTACGAGTGACTAACACACCTGTACGCGTTATTTCTCTGAATTTTTTATGAAGTATCTGTTCGAGCCATTCCCTGTCTTTTCGCATCTCGCCATGTAGAGAACATTCAAGTCCAATAAGCTTCTCAAGGAGCATAGTGATTGTCCTTTTACATTTTGTCAGTTTTTTTAAAACGATAATCGCTCTAAGGCAACGTCCGCTCCAGCACGAAGCGGATCTCCCCCTACACCGCCGACTTCGGCCTCAAATTCTCGTCAAACGTCAGCCGCTTCCGTTCAGGCTCAACCTCGCGCAGTGGCTCTACCTGATGCATCGTCAGCTTGCAGCGCTCCACCAGTACCTGATATTCCCGCGTGCCCTGCTGCTTCCAGGCCAGTTCCTGCTCGCTCAGCTCACGGATCGCCCTGGCCGGGCTGCCGATGATCAAATGGTTGGCAGGCATCTCCGCTTTGGCCTTCACGAACGCCGCCGCGCCGACGATGCTGTTTTCACCAATGACCGCCCCGTCCATCACCACCGCGTTCATGCCCACCAGCGCATTGCGGCGGATCACGCAGCCGTGAAGAATGGCGCTGTGGCCGATGTGCCCGTCCTCTTCCACCACCGTGTCCTGCTCCGGGAAACCGTGCATCACGCAGTTATCCTGAATGTTCGCCCCGTCTTTCACCACGATACGGCCAAAATCACCGCGCAGGCTGGCATTGGGACCGACGTAAACGCCTTTGCCCAGAATCACGTCGCCAATGAGCACCGCTGTGGGGTGAACATAGCTCTCGTCCGGCACGACCGGCGTCAGGCCGTCAATTTGATAAACAGGCATCTTCCCTCCTTATGCGCTTGTAAGACCACCAAAGCGTTGATAGTAGAGCGTGCCGGGCACGGGCAGTTCGCCGACAGAGGTTTCGCCCTTCTCGCTGACAAACGCCAGCGCCCCCGGCGCGACACGCTGATAGATATTAATGCAGAGCTGTCGGGCGCTTTGTCCCGCCCAGTGCGCAGGCAGTAACTCTTCCGGCAGCAGCGGGTCCTTCAGCACCACGCGACGATAAAAGTGAATCAGCAGCAGCTGGATCTGGAAGCAGCGTTCCGGCGTCAGCTCCTCCGGCGCGGCCTCTTTCAGCAGCGGCAGCAGCGGCCGGAACGAGCTGATAAACGACTCGTACATCGCGTTTTGCTCGGTTAACTGCCAGCACTCTTCTACGCGTGAACGCAGCGCGGCGCGCGAGAGCGCCAGCGGCGAGTGGGCTTCAAAGAAAATCACGTTTTCCGCCACGCCGGCATCGTGAAGCAGTGACTGCACGTCCGCCAGATGCTGTGACGGCGAGGCCATCAGGCTTGGCGCCAACGTGCCAAACCCCTGCCAGATCAGCTGCTTTTTAACGTCGGCCAGGGTGGTTTTATCCAGCCCCTCGGAGAGCAGCAATAACCATTTACCGTCCCAGGCGGGCAGTTCCGCGCGGTAGATCTTATTCTCCGCGCGACGCGTCAGGCGCAGCCCCTTATCGCTCAGGCGGTAAAAGCTGCGTCGCCCGATGCGCGAGACGTCCAGCCAGCCCTCTTTGTTGAGGCGAAACAGCGCGGTACGCACGAACCGTTCGCCAAACCCCATGCCTTCCAGTAAGGCAGCCAGGCTGCCGAGCCAAATCTCACCGCCGCGATGGGAAAGCGCGTCACCGTATAACGAGGAGATAAGCGAGGTCCCGCTGACGGGAACGGAGCTGACCGCGTGCTGGATAAAGGCGTCGAGTTTATTCATGTGATTCATTCTGTTGTTATTTTTGTCCTGATGAATCATAGCATAGGATTCCGGGATAGCCCCTCACCCTGGCCCTCTCCCCTGAGGGGAGAGGGGAAAAGGCCGCACCGAGCAGTACCTTCTCCCCTCAGGGGAGAAGGTTAGGATGAGGGGTAAGGTGTTTTAACCGTTGGCCGCAACTTTACGCAGGTCAAACACCCGGCAGGCTTTGCCCTCCGAGCGCGGGATGCTGCCGCAGTTCACGATCATGACGTCGGTGGAAATCCCCACCATCGACTTAATACGGTGGCGAAGCTGGTGGCACACCTGGCAACGCTGCTCGTGCGTCAGCGTCAGGCTGCTCTCTTTCAGCTCCACCTTCACGGAAAGTGAATCAAGATGTCCGCGACGGTTCACCTCAAGCTGGTAATGCGGAGAAAGGTGTTCGAACTTCACAATCTCCTCTTCCAGCTGCGACGGGAAGACGTTGACGCCGCGAATAATCAGCATATCGTCGCTGCGGCCGCTGATGCGGTCCATACGGCGCATGCTGCGCGCGGTTGCCGGGAGCAGACGCGTCAGGTCGCGGGTGCGGTAGCGGATCACCGGCAGCGCCTCTTTGGTCAGCGTGGTGAACAGCAGTTCGCCCTGCTGACCGTCATCCAGCGGCGTGCCGTCGTTCGGGTTGACGATCTCCGGGTAGAAGTGATCTTCCCAGATGGTCGGGCCGTCGACGGTTTCGATACACTCCATCGCCACGCCCGGCCCCATCACCTCGGAGAGGCCATAGATATCCAGCGCCGTAATCCCTAAGCGTTTTTCAATTTCACGGCGCATGGCCTGCGTCCACGGCTCGGCGCCGAAGACGCCCACGCGCAGGGAACAGGTGCTGGCATCGCCGCCCATCTGACGTTCCAGCTCTTCAATCAGGTTGAGGCAGTAGGACGGCGTCACCATGATCATGTCCGGCTGGAAATCGCGGATCAGCTGCGCCTGTTTCTCC
The DNA here is from genome assembly GCF_011752745.1 of Enterobacter sp. Acro-832. Taxonomy (NCBI): domain Bacteria; kingdom Pseudomonadati; phylum Pseudomonadota; class Gammaproteobacteria; order Enterobacterales; family Enterobacteriaceae; genus Enterobacter; species Enterobacter sp. Acro-832. The sequence goes on along the minus strand of NZ_VWWX01000002.1, from coordinate 1,001,089 downwards.
GTCTGGCCGCCGGACATCGGGATCACCGTCGCGCCTAAGCGCTCGGCGCCGTAGTGCGCCCCCAGCCCGCCGGTAAACAGGCCGTAGCCATACGCCACGTGAATTTTATCCTTCGCGCTGCCGCCTGCGGCGCGCAGGGACCGGGCCACCAGGTTGGCCCAGTTATCAATGTCGCCCTGGGTATAGCCGACAACCGTCGGTTTGCCGGTGGTGCCGGATGACGCGTGAATGCGCACCACCTGCTCCATCGGCACGGCGAAGGTATCGAACGGATAGTTATCCCGCAGATCCTGCTTGGTGGTGCACGGGAACTTACGAATATCCGCCAGCTCTTTGAAATCGTCAGGATGAACGCCCGCAGCATCAAACTTGCGTTTGTACATCGGCACGTTGTTATAGGCGTGATGCAGCGTCCATTTCAGACGCGTGGTCTGCAGCGCCTGTAACTCGTCAAGGGAGGCCGTTTCAATCGGATCAAGCTTTGTTGTATTTGTCATTGTAGGGTACTCACATTGTTTTTATGCTCAAACACGCTCAAGGATCATGGCAATGCCCTGACCCACACCGATGCACATCGTACACAGCGCGTAGCGCCCGCCGCGTCGGTGCAGTTCGTTACTCGCGGCCAGCGCCAGCCTGGCGCCGCTCATGCCCAGCGGGTGGCCCAGCGCAATCGCGCCACCGTTCGGGTTGACGTGCGCGGCATCATCCGGCAGGCCCAGCTGACGCAGCACGCCCAACGCCTGCGCGGCGAAAGCTTCGTTAAGCTCAATGACGTCCATATCGTGAATACTGAGTCCGGCGCGCTCCAGCACCCTGCGGGTGGCCGGCACCGGGCCGAGCCCCATCAGACGTGGCTCCACGCCCGCCGTCGCCATTGCCACGATCCGCGTGCGAGGAACTACCCCCTGCACCAGCGCCATCTTCTCGCTGGCGACAATCAGCGCCGCCGCGCCGTCGTTAACCCCGGAGGCATTTCCGGCCGTGACCACCCCGTTCTTACGGAACGGCGTTTTCAGCCCGGCAAGCTGTTCGAGCGTGGTGTCCGCGCGCGGATGTTCATCCACGCTGAACTCAGTGATCGCCCCTTTTTTACCCGGCACCGGCACCGGGACGATCTCCTGCGCCAGAACGCCGTTCTGCTGCGCCTGCGCGGTACGCTGCTGGCTGCGCAGCGCGAAGGCGTCCTGATCGGCACGGCTGATATTTAACAATTCAGCTACATTCTCTGCCGTTTCCGGCATACTGTCAGTTCCGAATTGCTGATGCATGAGCGGATTCACAAATCGCCAGCCGATGGTGGTATCGAAGATCTCCGCCTGTCGCTGAAACGCCGCGGTGGCTTTGCCCATCACAAACGGCGCGCGGGACATCGACTCCACGCCGCCCGCGATCAGCAGGTCGCCGTCCCCCGCCTTAATGGTGCGCGCGGCAAAACCAACCGCGTCCAGCCCGGAACCGCACAGGCGGTTGATCGTCGTGCCGGAGACCGTCTGTGGCAGACCGGCCAGCAGCAACGACATGCGCGCCACGTTGCGGTTATCTTCCCCCGCCTGGTTGGCGCAGCCGAATATCACGTCGTCAATCCGCTCCAGGTCGAGCTGCGGGTAGCGGGCCAGCAGCGCGCGCAGCGGCACGGCACCGAGATCGTCAGTTCGAACAGCGGAAAGCGCGCCGCCGTAACGGCCCACCGGGGTTCGAACGCCATCACAAATAAATGCGTCACGCATCAGGCCTCTCCTGTCACGCTGCCGCCGATGCGGTGAGATTTTCCGCGAAAAAGGGCGACGGTTTTCTGTTGTTGGTTTTGGATTTCAATGTCATACACGCCGGTCAGCTTGCCCTGATGCTTCACCCGCGCGGTGGCGGTGAGCGTGTCCCCGGCGAAGCCCGGACGCAGAAAATCAATCGAGCAGCCGGAGGCTACCGCCGCCAACCCCTGGCTGTTGCAGGCGTAGGCAAAAGCGGTGTCCGCCAGCGAAAACAGCTGGCCGCCGTGGCAGGTTTTGTGGCCGTTCAGCATCTGCGGGGTGATGGTCATGGTCACCACCGCGTAGCCCTCGTCCATCTCGACAATGTCCATCCCCATCGCCTGCGCGCAGGCGTCCCGTTCGTACATGGTGCGGGCGTTATGCCAGGCGTTATGACTCATAGCTACTCTCCAGAAGCGCGCGCTGGCGGAGCAGTGAACAGGGGCGATAGCGCTCTTCGCCGTAATGACGCTGCAGGTTCTCCAGCAGCGTCAGCAGGCGCTGCCAGCCAAGACGCTCGCCCCAGGCGATCGGCCCGCTCGGGTAGTTCACGCCCAGGCGCATGGCCGTGTCGATGTCCTTCTCGCTGGCGACCCCTTTTTGCAGGGCATCCAGCGCCTCGTTGGCAATCATCGCCAGCGTCCGCCAGATCAGCAGGCCGGGATAATCGGCAATTTGTACCACCCGATGCCCCTGCTGCTGCAGGTAGCGGATGGCTTTTTGCGTCGCGGTATACGGGTTGCTGGCGGCGGCGGCAATGACCGCCACGTCACGCTCAATCCGGTCGACCACCACCACCGGGCCGTTGAGCCGCAGCGCCAGCGCCTGCGCGGTCTCTCCCTGCGTTTCAACCAGATAGACGTCATCTATTTCCGTGACACCGTCACGTATTTTTTCCACGCGCATCGGGCTATAGCTGTCGTTCACCGACTCAACCCACTGCACGTCAGGTTTTTCACCCTGCCAGTCGTACACGCCCTTCCCGCTCTTTTTGCCCAGCCTTCCTGCCAGCACCAGCTCCTGCTGAACCAGCGAAGGCAGAAAACGACGCTCCTGCCAGAAGGCGTTAAATACCGAGCAGGTCACCGCAAAGTTGACGTCCTGACCAATCATGTCGGTCAGCTCCAGCGGCCCCATCGGGAAGCCGCCGCCTTCACGCAGGGCGGCGTCAATCACCTCCGGCGGAGCGACCTGTTCCTCCAGCGCGCGCCAGGCTTCGGAATAGAACGGACGCGCGACGCGGTTGACGATGAACCCCGGCGTTGACTGGCAGCGAACGGGCTGTTTGCCCCAGTTCAGCGCCAGCTCGCACAGCGCGTCGGCCACTTCCGGGGAGGTCGCCAGCCCGCTGACCACCTCCACCAGCTTCATGACCGGCGCCGGGTTAAAGAAATGCAGGCCTGCGACGCGTTCCGGGTGGTGGACGTCCGCCGCAATCGCCGTGACGGAGATGGAAGAGGTATTGCTGGTCAGCACCGTCTGCGGCGCGCAGATCTCCGCCAGCTGCGCAAACAGCGCCTTTTTCACCTCCAGCCGCTCGGAGGCCGCTTCAATCACCAGATCGGCCGCAGAGAGCGCGTCGATATCGGTGACGGGAACCAGCCGGGCAAGGATCTGGCTGCCGGCATCGGCGGAGAGCTTTCCGCGCGTCACCCGGGAGGCCAGACGCTGGCGGATCCCGTCGATGGCGCGTGATATCGCATCGCTGGAGATGTCGTAGATCAGAACCGGATGACCGTGGCTGGCCGCCACTTCGGCAATGCCGGCGCCCATCGTGCCGCTGCCGATCACGGCGACAGTCCGTATGTTCAGCATCTTATTTCCCCGTAAAGTTCGGCGCGCGCTTCGCCAGGAAAGAGCTGACGCCCTCGCGGTAGTCGTCGCTGCGCCCGGCCAGGCGCTGATAGTCGCGCTCGAGATCGAGCTGAGCGTCCAGAGTATTGGTTTCCGCGGCGTTGATCGCCTGCTTGATCAGCCCCAGGCCGAAGGTCGGCTGCGACGCAAAATGCAGGGCCATCTGCTGTGCCGTGGTGGAGAGCTGTTCGTCATCCACCACCTGCCAGATCATGCCCCACGCCTGCGCCTGTTCAGCGCTGAGTTTGTCCCCGAGCAGCGCCAGCCCCATGGCGCGGGCGCGTCCGGCCACGCGCGGCAGCAGCCAGGTGCCGCCGCAGTCCGGCACCAGACCGAGCTTGCTGAAGGCCATCACAAAGCTGGCGGAGCGCGCCGCAATCACCATGTCGCACCCGAGCGCCAGCGTGGCGCCCGCGCCCGCCGCCACGCCGTTAACGGCACAGATGACCGGCTTCGGCAGCTTTGCCAGGCGGCGCACCAGCGGGTTGTAGAAGGTTTCAACGGACATGCCCAGATCGGGCGCCGGGCCGTTGGGGTCGACGTTGCGGTCGTTCAGGTCCTGACCGGCACAGAAACCACGTCCTGCGCCGGTGAGCAGCAGGCAGCGAACGGTGTCATCGCGCTCGGCCTGTTTCAGGCACTCAGCCAGCTGCTGGTGCATCACGTCGTTGAAGCTGTTCAGACGCTCCGGACGGTTCAGCGTAATGGTCATCACGCCCTGTTCTACATGACTGAGAATAAATTCCACAATTAGCGTCCTTTAAAGTCGGGGGTGCGTTTTTGTAAGAAGGCGTCGATGCCTTCCCGGCGGTCTTCAGTGGCGGAAAGTAGCGTAAACAGCTGGCGCTCCTGAACCAGACCGGCCTGGAGCGCCACCTCCTGCGACTGGCGCAGCGCCTGCTTCGCCGCCTGCAGCGCCAGCGGCGAGTGGCGCGCCATCAGGGCCGCCTGCTTCAGGGCATACTCCAGCGTCAGCGCTGCCGGGAAAACATCGCTCACCAGCCCGGCGTTCAGCGCCTGCTCGGCGGAAATGCTCTCGCCGGTCAGCACCATTTTGCTGGCCAGCGATTTCCCGACGCTACGGATAAGGCGCTGGGTGCCGCCCGCGCCGGGCATGATGCCGAGCGTGATTTCCGGCAGGCCGAAACGGGCGTTGTCACCGGCAATCACCACGTCGCACAGCAGCGCCAGCTCGCAGCCCGCGCCCAGCGCGAAGCCGTTCACGGCGGCGATCAGCGGTTTAGGAAAAGCGTTGATACGCGCCCACAGCTGCGGGCGAATATCGTTCAGAGTGGCAGGCAGGTCTTTGTCCACCATTTCGTTGAGATCGGCCCCGGCGGCAAAGCAGCGCTCGCTGCCGTAAATCACGCAGACGGTGATGTCAGCATCCACAGCGGCGGCCTCAAGCTGTTCCGCAAGCTGGGTCAACAGCGCGTTGTTGAGGGCGTTGCGCGCCGCCGGACGGTTTAGCGTCAGCTGCAGCACGCGGCCATGACGGGTAACAGTCAGCTCACTCATGCCATCCCCTTCGCGTCGAAGTCGACGATCACGTCGGCGGTTAACGGTAAAGACTGGCAGCTCAGCACATACCCGGCGGCCAGCTCGTCCGGCTCCAGGCTGTAGTTGGTCGCCATGTCCACTTTCCCGCGCAGCACTTTGCATTTACAGGTGGCGCAGACGCCGCCCTTGCAGGCATACGGCAGATCTGCCCCCTGACGCAGGGCGGCATCAAGAATGCTTTCGTCGTCCGCCGTCAGGGTAATTTCACGGTCGCGCCCGTCCTGGCGAACGGTCACTTTCTGTCCGCCCGCCTGCACGTGCGCCGCGCGCTTAACGGTGATTCCGGAGGTGTTAAAGCGCTCAAGGTGAATGGATTTGTCCGGCATCCCCAGCGCCTTCAGCGTGGCTTCCGCGTCGTCCATCATCGCCGACGGGCCGCAGATAAAGGCCTCGTCATACTGGCGGAAATTAATCAGGGTTTTCGCCAGCGCCTGCAGTTTTTCCCCGTCGATGCGGCCATAGAGCAGATCGCTGTCCAGCCGCTCCTGGCTGAAGATGGAGACCAGCTGCAGCCGCTGCGGGTATTTGTCTTTCAGGTCCGCCAGCGCCTGGCGGAACATCATGCTCTGGCTGCTGCGGTTGCCGTAGATCAGGGTGAAATGACTGTTCGGTTCGGTCGCAAGCGTCGCGGAGATAATCGCCAGCATCGGGGTGATCCCCGAGCCTGCCGCAATCGCCAGGTAGTGGCCTTCGCGTTCGGCCTGTGGCTGGTAGCCAAACTGCCCCTGAGGAACCATCACCTCCAGCGCCATGCCCGCTTTGATCTCATCCCGGGCATAGCGGGAGAAGCGCCCGCCGTCGATGGCTTTGACTGCCACGCTGATTTCGCCCGGAGCGGTACTCCGGCAGATGGAGTAGCAGCGGCGCAGCTCGTCTCCGCCAAGTGTCGTTTTTAACGTCAGGTGCTGGCCGGGACGGAAGCGGTAGGCCTCCTGCAGCGCCTGCGGCACCGCAAAGGTAATGGTCACCGCGTCGCGGGTTTCGGGTTCCACTTTTGCCACTGTTAATGAATGAAACGTTGTCATGGCAGCCTCAAATACATTTGAAATAGTCGAAGGGCTCACGGCAGGAATTGCAGCGGTAGAGCGCTTTGCAGGCCGTCGAACCAAATTCACTGATAAGCGAGGTGTCGGTGCTGGCGCAGCGCGGACAGCTCACCTCCACCGGCGCGTGCGCGTGACAGCTATGCCCCACCGGCGGACTGATGCCGTACGCCCGCAGGCGCTCACGCGCGTCGGGGGTCATCCAGTCGGTGGTCCAGGCGGGTTCAAGCTGGAGCACAATGTGTACCGGAGTAAAGCCGTGCGCGGTCATCGCCTCGCGGATCGCCCCCAGCAGGTGTTCCGTTGCCGGGCAGCCCGAGTAGGTCGGCGTAAAGCCAATGACCCAGCCTTCCCCCTGCGCCTTCACGCTGCGCACCATGCCTAAATCGGTGATGGTTAACACCGGCACTTCCGGGTCCGGGATCTGGCTGAGCAGCGCCCAGATCTGCGGGATTTGCGCGGGCGCGATGTCGACGAGGCGTTGCATAGCGTTCTCCTTTACCACTGCTGACCGGGATACGCGCGCTGGAGATACTGCATTTCCGCCAGCATCGGGCCCAGATGTTCGGTATGCAGCCCCTGCTTGCCCCCGGTGCGGTACGCCACCTCGGCGGGCACCTGCAGGCAGGCTTCATTCAGACCGGCATACACTTCGCTTTCCCACGGCTGGCGCAGGAGGCGCGGGTCAACCGCCACGCCGGACTCAATCAACTCCCGTTCGACGTCATCGGCTTCAAACAGCTCGGCCGTAAAACGCCACAGGTTGTCGATGGCCTGCTGCATTTTTTGCGCGGACGTTTCGGTCCCGTCGCCCAGACGCACCAGCCAGCCGCGGCTGAAGCGCAGGTGGTAGCGCGCCTCTTTAATCGCTTTGGCGGCAATGGCGGCAAGCTGGCCGTCGCGGCTTTGTGTCAGGCGTTCGTACAGCGCCACGTTCCAGGCATCCATCAGGTACTGGCGGGCAATCGTGTCGGCGAAGCTGCCGTTCGGCTGCTCCACCAGCAGGACATTGCGGAACTGGCGCTCATCGCGGCCAAACGCCAGCGTGTCTTCATCGCCCTGGCCTTCCCGCTGCGCGGCATAGGTCAGGAAATTGCGCGCCTGTCCCAGCAGATCGAGGCCGATATTGGCGAGCGCGAGGTCGATCTCCAGCTCCGGCGCGTGGCCGCACCAGGCACCGAGACGCTGGGAGAGCACCAGACCGTTGTCGCCCAGACGCAGGGCATAGGCAGTCACTGAATTCATTCTTTGCCTCACATATGCTCGATGCCGTCAGGGATGGTGTGGAACGTCGGATGGCGGTAAACCTTGCTCTCCGCCGGGTCGAAGAACTCGCCGCGCTCTTCCGGCTGGGAGGCGACAATCTCGCTCGCCTTAACCACCCAGATAGAACACCCTTCGCTGCGGCGGGTGTAGGCATCACGCGCATTTTCCAGCGCCATGCGATCGTCGGCGGCATGCAGACTGCCCACGTGACGGTGGGATAACCCTTGTTTGCTGCGTACGAACACTTCGTACAGCGGCCAGTAGACATTGCTCATCGTGATTCCTCTTAAGCCACTTTGCGGGCGTGTTGTTTTTCGGCGTGCGCCAGTGCGGCTTCCCGCACCCACGCCCCCTCTTCCCAGGCTTTACGTTTGGCGGCCAGGCGTTCGTGGTTGCAGATGCCGCGCCCGTTAATGACCTCGTCAAACTCGTGCCAGTCGATCTCGCCGAAGCGATAATGACCGCTCTCTTCATCAAAACGCAGGTCGGGATCGGGCACCGTCATGCCCAGCATCTCCACCTGCGGCACCGTGTTGTCGACAAAGCGCTGGCGCAGCTCGTCGTTGCCGAAGCGTTTGATTTTCCACGCCAGGCTGCGGGCGCTGTTCGGCGAGTTGTCGTCGTTCGGCCCGAACATCATCAGCGCTGGCCACCAGAAGCGGTTGATGGCGTCCTGCAGCATCTGACGCTGGGCTTCACTGCCCTGCGCCAGCGCCATGCAGGCTTCAAAGCCCTGACGCTGATGGAAGCTCTCTTCTTTACAGATTTTCACCATCGCGCGGGCATACGGACCGTAGGAGGTTCGGCACAGCGCCACCTGGTTGACAATGGCCGCGCCGTCCACCAGCCAGCCGATCACGCCGATATCGGCCCAGCTCAGGGTCGGATAGTTGAAGATGGAGGAGTATTTCATCTTGCCGTCGAGCATCTTCTGGTAGATGTCTTCCCGCGCGCAGCCCAGCGTTTCCGCCGCGCTGTAGAGGTAAAGCCCGTGTCCGGCTTCGTCCTGCACCTTCGCCAGCAGGATCGCTTTTCGGCGCAGCGTCGGGGCGCGGGTGATCCAGTTCCCTTCGGGCAGCATGCCGACAATTTCGGAGTGCGCATGCTGGCCAATCTGGCGGATCAACGTCTTACGGTAGGCGTCAGGCATCCAGTCCTGAGGCTCAATCGCCGTCTCCTGCGCTATGCGCTGCTCAAACCGTTGTTCTTGCGTCACGTCATCACCTTTATGATTCGTTAGTTTGCAAATTAAAGCGTAATGTTGAATCACTTTGTTTTTTAAAAGTTACACAAAGGTTAAATATAATCCCAAGAATTGTTTCCTGATTATGTGACATTGCTCGCAAGGCTTTTACTACAGGCGCGCTGAAGAGCGTCCTGGCGCGCCGTGTTTCATCAGAGCGGATCACAATGTTAACAATTCATTAAAACTCAGCTTGATTTTTATGATTCATGATCAAACTATTAATGGGTAAATTACGTAACATTTGGAGATAAGCGATGCAGCAGTTAGCCAGCTTCTTATCCGGTACCTGGCAGTCTGGCCGGGGCCGCGAACGCACTATTCATCACGCCATCAGTGGCGAAGCGCTGTGGAGCGTGACCAGCGAAGGGCTGGACATGGCGGCCGCCCGTCGCTATGCGATTGAGCGCGGCGGCGAAGCGCTTCACGAGATGACCTTTATCGAACGCGCGGCCATGCTGAAGGCGGTGGCAAAGCACCTGCTTAGCGAGAAAGAGACGTTTTATGCCCTGTCCGCCCAGACCGGGGCGACAAAATCAGACAGCTGGGTCGATATCGAAGGCGGGATCGGCACCCTCTTCACTTATGCAAGCCTGGGCAGCCGCGAGCTGCCGGATGACACCGTGTGGCCGGAAGACGAGCTGATCCCGCTGTCAAAAGAAGGCGGCTTTGCCGCGCGTCACGTCCTGACCTCCAAATCCGGGGTGGCGGTGCACATCAACGCCTTTAACTTCCCCTGCTGGGGAATGCTGGAAAAACTGGCCCCGACCTGGCTTGCCGGCATGCCCGCCATCATCAAACCCGCCACCGCCACCGCACAGGTGACGCAGGCGATGGTGAAATCCATCGTCGACAGCGGGCTGGTGCCGGACGGCGCCATCAGCCTGATCTGCGGCGGCGCGGGGGATCTGCTCGACCAGCTCGACAGTCAGGACGTGGTGACCTTTACCGGCTCCGCCAGCACCGGGCAAAGCCTGCGCGTGCACCCGAATATTGTGGCGAATGCCATTCCGTTCACGATGGAAGCCGACTCCCTTAACTGCTGCGTGCTGGGGGAAGACGTCACGCCGGAGCAGCCGGAATTTGCCCTGTTCATTCGGGAAGTGGTGCGCGAGATGACCGCCAAAGCCGGGCAGAAATGTACGGCCATTCGCCGCATTATCGTCCCGCAGAGCCAGATTGACGCCGTGAGCCAGGCGCTGGTTGCCCGGCTGGAAAAGGTGGTGGTGGGCGACCCGGCGCAGGAAGGGGTAAAGATGGGCGCGCTGGTCAACGCCGAACAGCGTGCGGACGTGCAGGAGAAAGTGGAGCAACTGATCGCCGCAGGCTGCCAGGTCCGCCTGGGTGGCAAAGCGGATTTGCAGGCCGCGGGCGCGTTCTACCCGCCGACCCTGCTGTTCTGCCCGCAGCCGGATGAAACTCCGGCAGTGCACTCAACCGAAGCCTTTGGCCCGGTCGCGACGCTGATGCCGTATCGCAACGCGCGCCACGCAATGCAGCTTGCCCGCGCGGGCGGCGGCAGCCTGGCGGGTACGCTGGTCACCGCAGACCTGGACATTGCCCGCCAGTTTATTACCGGTGCGGCGTGCGCCCACGGGCGTATTCAGATCCTCAACGAGGAAGCCTCGAAAGAGTCCACCGGCCACGGTTCCCCGCTGCCGCAGCTGGTGCACGGTGGCCCGGGACGCGCGGGCGGCGGCGAAGAGCTGGGCGGCCTGCGTGCGGTGAAGCACTACCTGCAGCGCACCGCCATTCAGGGCAGCCCGACGATGCTGGCGGCTATTGGCAAACAGTGGGTGCGTGGCGCAGCGGTGCAGGAAGATCGCGTGCATCCGTTCCGCAAATACTTTGAGGAGCTGCAGCCGGGCGATAGCCTGCTGACGCCGCGCCGCACCCTGACGGAAGCGGACATTGTGAACTTTGCCTGCCTGAGCGGCGACCACTTCTACGCCCATATGGACAAGATTGGCGCGGCAGAGTCGATCTTTGGCGAGCGCGTAGTGCACGGCTACTTCCTGATTTCCGCCGCAGCAGGGCTGTTTGTTGATGCGGGCGTCGGGCCGGTGATCGCCAACTACGGCATGGAAAACCTGCGCTTTATCGAGCCGGTTAAACCGGGCGATACCATTCAGGTGCGTCTGACCTGCAAGCGTAAAACGCTGAAGAAACAGCGTACCGCCGAGGAAAAACCAACCGGCGTGGTGGAATGGGCGGTTGAGATCTTCAACCAGCACCAGCAGGCCGTGGCGCTGTACTCCATCCTGACGCTGGTGGCGCGCCAGCAGGGGGATTTCTGACACCTTCCCTTCACCGCCTTTCCTGCCGGGTGGCGCGATGCTTACCCGGCCTACGACGACCAACCGGGGTGTGACATCGCCCCGCTCTTTTTTTAACCTGGCAAGACTGGCAAATAATCTGGCAGATGCAGGCAAACGCTTTTCTCAGGCGCCTGTCAGGATAAGGCTGTCACAACACAATAAGCACAACAAACACAACAAAATGAGGTCTACGATGGGAAGCAATTCTTCTTTTTCTGCCCGTAGAACGGCGCTGGCTATGGCCGTTGCGCTGTGTTGCGCCTGGCAATCCCCTGTTTTCGCCCACGGCAGTGAGGCGCATATGGTCCCGATGGACAAAACGCTGCAGGACTTTGGCGCCGACGTTCAGTGGGATGATTACGCACAGATGTTCACCATTGCGAAAGACGGCGCCTTTGTGAAGGTCAAACCGGGCGCTAAAACCGCCATCGTCAACGGGAAAACCCTCAAGCTCGAGGTGCCGGTGGTGATGAAAGGCAAAAAAGCCTTTATCTCTGACAGCTTCATCAACGATGTTTTCCAGTCCGGTCTTGACCAGACTTTCCAGGTTGAAAAACGCCCTCACCCGCTAAACGCGCTGACGGCGGACGAAATTAAGCAAGCCGTTGAGATTGTCAAAGCCTCAGCGGATTTTAAACCGAATACCCGCTTTACCCAGATTGCCCTTGCTGAGCCAGAGAAAGCCAAAGTGTGGGACTTTGTGCTTAACGGTACGGCTGTGGATGCCCCGCGTCAGGCAAAGATTGTGATGCTCGATGGGAAGCACGTTATCGAAAGCCTGGTGGATCTGAAGGATAAAAAAATCCTGCGCTGGGAGCCGGTGAAAGATGCGCACGGCATGGTGCTGCTGGATGATTTCACCGCGGTACAGCAGATCATCAACGACAGCATGGAGTTTGCCGAGGTGCTTAAAAAACACGGCATCACCGACCCGAAAAAAGTGATTACCACGCCGCTGACCGTCGGCTATTTCGACGGTAAAGATGGCCTGAAGCAGGAAGATCGCCTGCTGAAAGTGGTGAGCTATCTGGATGTCGGCGACGGCAACTACTGGGCGCACCCGATTGAAAACCTGGTGGCCGTGGTCGATCTTGAGCAGAAGAAAATCCAGAAGATTGAGGAAGGTGCCGTTGTTCCGGTTCCGATGACACCGCGCCCCTACGATGGCCGCGACCGTATAGAGACGCCGAAAAAACCGCTCGACATCATTGAGCCGGAAGGCAAGAACTACACCATTACCGGCGATATGGTGCACTGGCAGAACTGGGACTTCCACCTGAGCCTGGACTCCCGCGTCGGCCCGATGATTTCAACCGTCACCTATAACGACAACGGCAAAAAACGCCAGATTATGTATCAGGGGTCGCTCGGCGGCATGATCGTCCCTTACGGCGATCCGGACGTGGGCTGGTACTTTAAGGCCTATCTTGATTCCGGCGACTACGGCATGGGCACCCTGACCTCGCCGCTGGTACGCGGTAAAGACGTGCCGTCCAACGCGGTGATGCTCAATGAAACCATCCCGGACTACACCGGCGCGCCGATGGAGATCCCGCGCGCAATCGCCATTTTCGAACGCTACGCCGGCCCGGAATATAAGCATCAGGAGATGGGCCAGCCTAACGTCAGCACCGAGCGCCGCGAACTGGTGGTGCGCTGGGTGAGTACCGTGGGCAATTACGATTACATCTTCGACTGGGTGTTCCATGAAAATGGCACCATCGGCATTGACGCCGGTGCGACGGGTATCGAAGCGGTGAAAGGCGTACAGGCGAAAACCATGCACGATGCCACAGCTAAAGACGATACAAAATACGGTACGCTGATCGACCACAACATCGTGGGCACCACGCACCAGCACATCTACAACTTCCGTCTTGATATGGACGTGGATGGTATCAACAACAAGCTGGTGGCCATGGATCCGGAAGTGAAGCCGAATACCGCCGGTGGCCCGCGCACCAGCACCATGCAGATCAATCAGTATGATATTGATACCGAGCAGCAGGCAGCGCAGAAGTTCGACCCGGGCACGATTCGCCTGCTGAGCAACACCCGCAAAGAGAACCGCATGGGCAACCCGGTTTCGTACCAGATCATCCCTTACGCGGGCGGCACGCACCCGGTGGCAACCGGCGCGAAATTTGCGCCGGACGAGTGGATTTACCATCGCCTGAGCTTTATGGACAAACAGCTGTGGGTGACCCGCTACCACCCGGATGAGCTCTACCCGGAAGGAAAATTCCCTAACCGCTCCGTGCACGACACCGGCCTGGGGCAATACAGCAAGGATAACGAGTCGCTCAACGATCAGGATGACGTGGTCTGGATGACCACCGGCACCACCCACGTGGCGCGTGCGGAAGAGTGGCCAATTATGCCAACGGAATGGGTGCATACCCTCCTTAAACCGTGGAACTTCTTCGACGAGACGCCAACGCTCGGGAAGAAAAAAGACGAAAAATAACCATCCACCGGGCAATTGCCCGGTTTTTTTTGCCCTGAAGTTTGAGGATCGCCCTGGCTTGCTTATAGTTACTGATATCTCACCTGCATGATTTATCCCCCGGACGGGAAAGGCCTTTATGGAAAAAAGAAAACAACCGACGCTGGAACGGGCAACCTGGTCCACACGCCATGCCATGGTCATGCATGGGCTGGCGATGAACCTGCCGTGGCTGGCCTTCGTCAACGTCAGTTTCGCGGTGATGATCCTGCTGCGACACATCCTGCTTAAGGCCAGCGATCCCCTTTATCCCCACTCGCCGCAGCTGACGAGAATGGTCGATGCCTCCATGCTCGGCATTATTATTCTCTCTGCTGCGCTGATCCTGATGGCCTGGCGGCGTATCGCCGGAATCAGCGTGGTGTTGTTTATCTGTAGCGCCATCTGGTCGGTCTCCTGTTTCTGGTTCATCACGCAATTGCTGCTGCCCCACGTCTGGCCGCTGTGCGTCATTCTGTTACTCGCCGGGTTAACGGCGCTCTATTTTTACCCTGAGGGGCTGCTCGCCTTTGTGCTCCCGCTCTGGATCACCCTGCCGGTTGCAAGCTGGGTACGCAATGATGGCCTAAACCTGCACTTCATCATCATCTGGAGCGTGTTTACGCTGATCCTGGTCTGCGGGCGTTTCATTCTGCTGAGCTGGTTTGACGAAGCCTGGCGACGTAACCAGCAAAATCAGCTGCTGATATCACGGCTGGACGCGCTGGCGCACCAGGACCCGTTAACCAAGACCGCTAATCGCCGGAAAATGGAGGTAGTGCTGGAGAACGCGGTTGAGCAGAAAAAAACCTTCTCGGTGATCATGCTGGATATCGACTACTTCAAGCGCTACAACGATACCTACGGGCACCAGGCAGGCGACGACTGTCTGACCCGCGTGGCGCGCGTGCTGAAGCAGTCGGTGCGCACACCTGATGATGTGGTGTCACGCTACGGAGGTGAGGAATTCGTGGTCATCCTCTTCAATTGCCCGGCAAACATCGCGGAAAAGGTTGCCCTGCGTATTCAGGACGGCCTGCGTACGGAAGCCATACCGCACGACGCCTCCACGGTCAGCGACCATGTCACCGTAAGCATGGGGATTGCGAGCATGGCAGAGGGGCTGGCCGGCACCGAGATCATCGCTCGCGCCGATGCGGCGCTTTATCGGGCGAAAGAGGCCGGGCGGGATCGGTGGTCGCTCTAAATAAAAGCCGGGTGGCGCTGCGCTTACCCGGCCTACGGATCGAGGTGTTGTAGGCCGGGTAAGGCGTAGCCGTCACCCGGCAGTTTTTTTAATACCGCACGCAAACCGACTTGGTTTCACACCAGCCGTCCAGCCAGTCCGGACCAAAGTCGCGCCCTGTCCCGGACTGCTTCATGCCGCCGAACGGCAGGTTGGCGTCGATCAGCGTATGGCTGTTGACCCAGACGGTGCCCGCCTGCAGCCGGTCGGTATATTCCAGCGCCTTGCTGATATTCTGCGTCCAGACGCTCGCCGTCAGGCCATAGTCGCTGTCGTTTGCCAGCTGGAGTGCCTCTTCCCCGTCGGCAACGCGCACCACGTTGACCACCGGGCCAAACACCTCTTCGCGGGTCAGGCGCAGCGAGGCATCCGGGTTCACCACCAGCGTAGGCGAAACGTAATAGCCTTTGCCTTCCGGCCCACGGTTACCGACAATCAGCTCCGCGTTGCGCGACTTCGCCTCATCGAGGAAGGTCTGCACCTTGTCACAGTGCGCACGCGACACCAGCGGGTTGATAAACGCCTCTGGCGACATGCCCGGCCCGACGCTGAGGGATTTCACCGCCTGTTCAAACCCGCTGACCAGCGTGTCGAACAGCGGCGCTTCAATATAGATACGCGAGCTCGCCGCGCACACCTGCCCCTGGTTCAGGAAGCTGCCGGTCATCAGGCCTTCGATTACCCACGCCGGGTCCGCATCCTTGAGCACAATTGCCGGGTTTTTCCCGCCAAGCTCCAGGGTCACGCCGGTGAGCGTGTCCGCCGCCGCGCGGGCGATTTGCTTACCCGTCGCCGTTGAGCCGGTGAAGCTCACCTTAGCAATATGCGGATGCGAGGTCAGCGCAGCGCCACACACCGCGCCGCTGCCGGTCACCACGTTGAACACCCCGTCCGGGATGCCCGCTTCACTGGCCAGTTCCGCCACGCGCAGCATGGTCAGCGGCGTGGTTTCAGACGGCTTGATGACAATAGAGCAGCCCGCGGCCAGCGCTGGCATCACTTTCCACATCCCGATCATCAGCGGGAAGTTCCAGGGCACAATCCCGGCCACCACGCCAACCGGCTCTTTTCGCGTCCACGCCTGATAGCGGGCGCCCTGCGGTAACGGGATGGAGAGGTCGAGGGTCTTACCCGTAATTTTGGTGGTCAGCCCGGCGGTATAGCGCATCCAGTTCAGGGTGCAGCTGACTTCAAACATACGGGAGATGTTGATGGATTTGCCCTGCTCCAGCGTTTCAAGCTGGGCCAACTCCTCACTGTGCTGTTCCACCAGATCGGCGAAATGGAGCAGGATCCGCTCGCGCTCCGCCGGGAGTTTTCCGGCCCAGGTACGGGCCACAAAGGCGCGCCAGCCGGACATGACGGCACGATCAACGTCGTCGACGCTGGCGTCGGCAGTCGAGGCGATGACCTCGCCCGTGGCCGGATTGTAGACATTCAGCCGCTTTTCACTGTCCGATGCGACCTGACGCCCTTCAATCCACAGGCCATGCTGTCGGTCTAAAAATTGCTGCACGGCAGGCTGAATAGCTACCAGTGATTCAGACATAGGATACTCCTTCGTTATTCTTCGCAGGGTGTTCATCCAGTCTAAGTGGGGTTTTGCATTCTCGCTTTTGTCTCTGTGACATTCGCTTTGCCACCTGTGACAGGCTCCGCAAATCACGATAATTGCCGCTTATATCGCTGTTACCGGTGAGTGTTCTTTCCTATAGTCAGCCTCATAGCTCTGACAAAATGCAACACAAATGCAACAATGCGAAAACGTTGACGGTGCAGTGAGAGAAACGATGGCGTGTGCAAGCGAGCAGGAACAGTATCAGCAGTGGCTGGCGCAAATTAATCAGGTTTGCGGGCGTTTTAACGCACAGCCCACCGAGGGAAAATTCTACGGCGAGCTGGAGACCAGCTATGCGCGCAGCCTGAAGCTCAGCACCGTCACCGCCGGCGGCGTGAACCTGTTCCGCTCCCGTCAGGAGATCAAACAGAGTAACGATGCCTGGTTCTATACCGTGTTCCAGCTCGAAGGGAGTGCGGAAATTGAGCAGGATGACCGCCGCGCGGTACTCAGAACCGGTGATATTACGCTGATTGATGCCTCACGCCCCTGCTCGATCAACTGGCAGGAAAAATCCCGCCAGATTTCGCTCCTGGTTCCCCGTCAGATTATTGAGCAGCAGTGCCGCTTTCAGGAGATAAGCTGCGCCACCGCTCTTTCCCGCACGCTGCCCACGGTCCAGCTGAGCCATCGCCTGTTGATGGAGAGTATGAGCAATACCAGCCTGAGTGACCGGGAGAGCGAAGCGGCGCTCGAAGCGATGATCTGCCTGCTGCGCCCCGCTTTCCAGCAGCGCGAAATCATTCAGCCGCGTAAGGAACGCCAGTTCCAGCATGTGGTGGCGCTGATTGACGACCACATTCAGTCTGAATCGCTGCGCCCGGAATGGATTGCCGCCGAGAGCGGTATGTCCGTGCGCAGCCTTTACCGCATGTTTGCCGAGAAGGGGCTGGTGGTTGCACAGTACATTAAAAACCGCCGTCTGGATCGCTGCGCGGAGGTGCTGCGCGCTGCCGGTGATGACGAAAAGCTGGCGGGCATTGGCTACAGCTGGGGGTTCACCGACCATAGCCATTTTTCAACGGCGTTTAAGCAGCGCTTTGGCGTTTCGCCGGGTGAATACCGCAAGCGCTACCGCTAGCTATTTTTTGAGCCACTTTCCGTTAATGCCCTTCACGTACTCGCCCGGCTGCGCGCGGGCAACCAGTTTCTGCCCTGCCATTTTGGCCACTTCATCGACCGGCAAATTATTGCTGTCAGCCAGCTTCTGGTAGCTTTCCGTGCGTGCCGCGTTGATGCGATTAACCAGCGCCAGCGTTTCGGCGTCCTGTTGAATCGGGGCGAGATAACCGCTGAGGGTTTCCCCCACGCGCCCCTGTGCCCGGGCGTCATTTAGGGTGAGCGTAGCCGCCTGCACGTTCATCCCCAGCGCCAGTAAAATCAGAGCTACTCGTTTCATGGCGTCCTCAGAACAGATCGCTGCGCGTTTTCAGCAAAGTTTCAACGTCTTTATCGACCTTAATGTGGATCTCATGTTCGATTTTGACATTCATATTGATGGTAATCGGCTCCTTTGGTGCAGCGACTTCAATGCGCGGCGTACAGCCGGACAGTAGCGCGGCAACGGCAACGGTGAGCGCACCAGCCATCTTTTTCATTGTTGTTCCTCACTTTCCTTGCCAGTCGAACTGCGGAGACCGGGTATCGCCGCGTGTTGCTCAAACCAGGTTTGCAGATTGTCTCCAAAACGCAGGCTGCGCCAGAGGGTAAAGACATTCTCGTCATGGGTATAGTTCAGGTTGACGGAGCTGCTCTTGCCATCGACCCGGCTGGTCCCCTTGATGGTCGCCTGCATGGTTAATTCACCCAGGTTATCTAAATTGATTCTCGTCCACGAACGCGAAATTTCCATATAGCGGAGCCAGTTAATCGCGGCACCCGCGACCATATTGTCTTTGACGATGGCGTCGGCCGTATTTTTGTCGATGCGCAGCGTCATAGGCCCCGGGTTAGTCAGCCAGCCATCCTTAATGATCCATTTTTCGTTGTCCAGCCAGAACGGCAGCGCCCCGCTGACCGGCCCCGACATGGCAAACTGTTTTGGATTGACGGCGCTAATCAGCTCGCTCGATGAGATATTGTCCACGCGCAGCAGGGCCGGATCGTGCTGCGGCATCCGCAGCTGCTGCATGGTGATCTTCCCGCCGAGGGTTTCCACCTTCACGTTGGTGAGCAGCAGCGGATTGTCCTCCGTCCAGGGATAATCGCCCTGTAAATCCGCGGTAATGTTGCGCGCGGTCACCAGGTTTACCACTTCGCCAATGCGCAACGTGACCGGTCCGCGCGTGCCCAGAGACCAGGTTCCCTCGCTGAAGCGGAACGGCAGCACAAAATCGACGCCGTTTATCTGGTTGTCCGGCATCCAGGCGCTGCCGGATTTCAGTACCCCGTGCCCACCCGCTTCAAAGCCCTGATCGGCCGCCGCCGAGAAGGCAACCTGCGCATAAAGCTCACCGTCGCGCAGCGTCATTTTCCAGTCCGGCGGGATAAGCGGCTGGAATACGGTGAGGGACTGTTTCGGCCACCAGGCCTGCCCGCGAAGGCGCACGCCATCCCACCTTCCGTTGACCTGTACCGGGCCGATGTTGTCCGCATGGAGGTCGCCCTTAAACTGAAAAATTGTCGGGTCGGTGCCGTCGACGCTGAAGGTCAGGACCGAGGGCGGCAACACGCTGCCGCCAGAGAAGCGGGTTTGCCCGGCCTTCAGCGACAGCGCACCGCTGAAGGCCGGTTTTTCGGCATCGCGCAACCAGCGTACAGGCTGATCCAGCACCAGACGCGGCTTGCTGACCTCCATCGTGCCGTACTGAAGCTTGTCAAAACCGGTGGAGAGCGCCGTCAGCTCAATAAGGTTGTCGCGCCACTCGCCTTTCCCGGCGACATCCCAGCGGGCATGCATCGGCGTAAAGCCGCCTTTCCCCCAGTACCGCCACTGCCACAGGCCGTTATCAGGTAAAAAGTCGTTGGCCTGACCGTCCAGGTGGAGTTCAAAATCGCCCATCTCGTTTTCATGGGCGCGTAAAATCGCCTGTAAACGACCGTCCACGCCCTTCTGGGTGAGCTTCACGCCCGCCAGCGGCCAGCGGATTTCATCGATATCGAGTGAGTTAATGATGCGTCCGCGCGAGCGAAGCAGCGCGCCCGGCTCAAAGGCGAGCTGCGGTTCATACAGGCTGCCGGTCAGTTTTGCCGGTAATTTGGCGTAAAGAATGAGATCGTTTTGCTTCGCCTCGCCGCTCAGGTGTAGGGGCATGTCGCTGTTTTCCATGCTGAGCCTGCCGGGCCCGATATTCAGTACCGCGTTGCCTTTCCCCGCATCGCCTTGCGTCAACACGTTCAGTCGTCCGGTCAGCGTGGCTTTCTCCAGCCCCTGCTGCCAGTTGTCGGCGCGAAGGGACACCCGCCCGCTCAGCGGCATACCCGAGAGATCCCAGTTCCAGCGTCCGTCGCTGATGTTGAGCTGTTCCGCCGTGATCTGCCACGGCAGGTCGAGAAGCGGATCGGGGTTGTCTCTCGCCATCACCACCAGCTGTCCCTGATTGTCTTCCCAGTCGAGATCGGCATCGACCAGAGACGTTAACTGTGGCACGTTAAAGGTCGCCACCGCGTGGCCTTTCACCGGCACCCCGTCCGGCACCAGCGGCAGGGTAAACTCGCCCACCAGCTTAACAGGCTGCGGCTGGTCAGGGAGCTGAACATCGAACTGGCTGACCGAGAGCGTCTGACCGCGAAGCGTGCCTTTAATGCTGACCTGCTCGCCTTTATAGGCGATCTCTTGGCTGGACGGGGTCAGGGACGCGTGAAGCTCACCCTGCCACTGCTGCCAGGGCGACAGCGTCAGGCGGTGAACCGTAAGCCAGGTATTGGGCAATACCGCCTGCCATTCCGCCAGCGTTTTCGGGGCGACCGTTGAAGGCGCTGACTGGGGAATTTTGCTCAGGCAGACGGAGTTAAGATCCAGCGCGCCGATGTCCAGCTTCCAGCGGCTGGGATGTGACAGCGTCACGTTATCGATGCGGGCAATTTCGCAGTCTTCCACCAGATAGCGAAGGTCGGGGATCACCAGCGCGTGGCGAGTCAGTTTCGGGCTCTCTTCGAAAGCGATGCGCGTCCCGACGGGAAGCCAGATCCCAGCGAGCGTCGGCACCCACTGGGCGAGCGTCATCAGCAGCGTCAGCGGCAACAGTATGAACAGCAGTAAAAGCGCAAGAGCGGCTTTGTATTTACCCTTCATGGGCAGTTAATATCCTGATTTAGCGAAAGAATTAAGCCGGCAGTGCCGATCATTGTCGCATGTTTAGCGGTTGAGTTGAAGTTAACGCCACGATTAAGGATAGATGCTGTAAATAGTATGAGGTAAGTTTTTTGCTATGCGTAACCTAAAGAACACAATTAAGATTCAGTGGGTTACGCATAATTTCAGGCGAAGAAGCCGGAATAACTGCGTAATTAATACCTGTTCCTGGGCATTGCCAGCAGGTAAAGCATTGCGAATATCAATGACCCCCAGTACACCGAGTCGTACCGCCAGGGATCAAAATCGATATGTAAAAAACCGCGAACAAAATCATAGCCGTTGGCAAAAACGTTAATCTGGATGGCTGCAATGGCTATCACAAACAGCGTATAGGCAATGAACAGAGGATATTTACGAAGCCTGTTGACCTTGAGTTTTCCGAGGTACAACAAGCAAAAAATGACAATAGATACAATAAAATAGCACACAGCAGGTAGAATCGGTGGGGTTAATGACAACTCGAACTGTTCCGACATAATTAATTCTCTTTAGCTATCTGGTACATCTGCCAGCCTGTGACGCTTCCACTGGTTAAATCCAGAGCCATCGCTGTTTTAGAAGCCTCTTGCCATCCTCTGATATAATCAGATTCAATGTTGCGAAACAAACTCCAGGATTTTTCTCTGGGAGCCAGAACTTTTCTGCCCGCGCCATAGGCTGATAAAGAGATATCAACTACACCATAGACAATATCAGCTTCATTATTCCCATAGCCGAGCTTCGCTGCTGCGTAGCGATAAGCATCTCTTAGCGTGCCAGACCGATCTTCACGATAGAGAAGATAGTATCCATTTTCATACATGTTGTTTAGCCCATGAGTAATCATAGGTGCACCATAGGCAGCACAGGCAAGACCCAGCGAACCGACGCATAAACTAGCGCCCCCATACACTTGCGCCCCACCGGCAACGAAACCGATCTGTTTAAGCGCTAACGTCGTCGTTGTTGTCCGATTTTTTTCAACAACAATGAATAATTTAGCCTTATTGAAGGTAAGTAAGTCATCTTGTTCCTTAAGATGATGTATCTGTTCATCAAGAACTTGAATCCCGCCTGACCAAGTCAAGCAATGCGATTCGATCTCCCTTCTCAAACGAGCAACTAGTTGTTGAGTTTCAAAAAACATGCCAGAGGTACCATAAAGCAAATGCTTTGTGGCAATTCGCTGCGCAAGATTTTCAATCTCTGAGACTTTCTCCTCGAAATGACTTTTTCCCCGATTATGGTTGTACATTCGGTCTCCCTGTCATTTTTAAACAATAACGATAATACTACCTTTGATGTTAATACATTCAAAGAGCTACGCAATATCAATAACTACGCGTGGTCACGTTTTCAGGCATTGGTAAACCACTTGAGTCTCCCCAATATTAAAACTAACAGACATGTCTCTGGTGTCCCCCCTTAAGAAAGCGTTAGATATGAATATCATGGAGTTAGGGTGGACATATGCTCTAGAATAATTGATAGAACTTATTGAATTCAATAATATTTTAGAAATTGTAAGATAATTTTAATCATGCTAACGTGAATGCAAAATAACTGGAGAAAGTCTTATGAAACTCGCGGTATACAGCACAAAGCAGTACGATAAAAAGTATCTGCAACATGTTAACGAGGCTTACGGGTTTGAGCTTGAATTTTTCGACTTTCTGCTGTCCGAAAAAACCGCTAAAACGGCGCACGGCTGTGAAGGCGTCTGCATTTTCGTAAACGATGATGGCAGTCGTCCGGTGCTGGAAGAGTTGAAAAAACAGGGGGTGAAGTACATCGCCCTGCGCTGCGCGGGCTTTAACAACGTGGATCTCGACGCGGCGAAAGAGCTGGGTCTGAAGGTGGTGCGCGTTCCGGCGTACTCCCCGGAAGCGGTGGCGGAACATGCGATTGGCATGATGATGTCGCTCAACCGTCGTATTCACCGCGCTTATCAGCGCACCCGTGACGCCAACTTCTCGCTGGAAGGGCTGACCGGCTTTACCATGTACGGCAAAACCGCTGGCGTGATCGGGACCGGTAAAATTGGCGTGGCTGCCCTGCGCATCCTGAAAGGCTTCGGCATGCGTCTGCTGGCATTCGATCCGTACCCAAGCGCCGCAGCGCTGGATCTGGGCGTGGAGTACGTCGACCTGCCAACGCTGTTCTCGCAGTCCGACGTGATCTCCCTGCACTGCCCGCTGACGCCGGAAAACTACCACCTCCTTAACCAGGCGGCGTTTGACCAGATGAAAGATGGCGTGATGATCATCAACACCAGCCGCGGCGGGCTGGTTGACTCCCAGGCCGCTATCGAAGCGCTGAAGACCCAGAAAATTGGCGCGCTGGGGATGGACGTCTACGAGAACGAACGCGACCTGTTCTTTGAAGACAAGTCTAATGATGTCATCCAGGACGACGTGTTCCGTCGCCTCTCTGCCTGCCATAACGTGCTGTTTACCGGACATCAGGCGTTTCTGACTGCCGAAGCGCTGATCAGCATTTCGGAAACCACGCTGGGCAACCTTCAGCAGTTAGAAAAGGGTGAGCCGTGCCCTAACGAGCTGGCTTAAGTGCTACGCCGGGTGGGGTTAAGCCTCACCCGGCGCGTTTGTTTCCCAACTCCGGTGCGCAACGCGCCACCAGAGCAGGACGGCAGCCAGGGCAATGGCGCTCAGGACACTGAATGCCGTCGCAAACGAGTAATGTCCGGCGATCGTCCCGGTTAACGCCGGGCTCATGGATGCCCCTACTCCCTGCATCAACATCACCACACTCTGCCCGGCATTGACGTGCCCGCTTCCACGCAGCAGCACCACAATAAACGACGGTACGACGACTCCCAGGATCCCTGCGGCCAGGCCGTCGAGAATTTGTACCGGGATCATCATTAACGGCGCGTCCGTGGATGCCGCCAGCGCCGCGCGCACCGGCATAACCAGCAGCGCCAGCATAATCAAGCGCCAGTAGCCATAGTGTTCGATCCGGCGCGAGGCCCAGATAGCGACGGGGATCATCACGGCCTGAGAGATGATGACGGTACCGGCCGCATACAAACCGGGGTTGATCGCGGCAGGTGCCGCAGCAACCCTCATGCTCAGCATCGGCAGCAGCGCGGCGTTCGCCAGGTGGAACAGCAGCAGCGTCAGTCCGGTCACAAACAGCGCCCGGTTTTTCATCAGCACGGCAAAACCGGGGACCGGCAGGCTCGCTGAAGAGGACAGCCCGCGCGCCGCGTCGTTATCGATATCGCTGTTGCGAATGGCAAGTAGCGCACACAGCGTTAGCAGCGTGGTGCTGGTCATCAGCAGGAAAATCCCGCCCACGCCCCTGTACCACGCAATGCCGCCCGCAATCAGCGCGGTGACAAAATTTCCGCCGTGATTGAACGCCTCGTTTCTGCCCATCTGCGCGCTGAAGCCGCTCTGCCCGGTCAACCCCAGCGTAATCCCGGCGATCAACGGCCCGACAAATGCCGCACAGATACCGGTGACGATTTGCGACACGGCGACAACGCCGCTCTGCTGGCTAAACCAGAGCAGAAGCGTGCTTAGTGTGATCAGAGTGCACAGCAGCGCGAGTACAGCACGCTTGTTGCGGGAGGTGTCGGTGATGAACCCCGCCGGCAGCGTGGCCAGTAACCCCGCCAGCCCGCCGGCCGTCATCAGAATGCCAATATCATCAGGGGTCCAGTGGCGTTCGGTCAGAAAAATACCGAGAAAAGGGCCCAGGCCATCGCGGACATCTGCAATGAAAAAACTTGTCAGGCATAGCGCCCGCAGCGAACGAAGAGACATACTTCCTGCCTTGCCTGTTATCGCCTGAGAAAAAGAAAATGTAGTATACCGGGTATTTTTGAAAATCAGATGACGTCTTAAAAAACATGCCTTCCGAACTTAAACAATTCATAACGGACGATGTTTTTTCACTTTACTCATAATCGGCCCTGACTATACTGGCAATAAATTTTCACAGGAGTCCTTCGTTGGAAAGTTATTTTATCGTCGATACGAAGGTAAGCTGACGCGATTTTCTCGCTGCTTACCTTAAGGGTGGGCAGCAATCCTCTTGACGTGATTGCATCCCAATACATTAAGAACGACCAAATTTTTGGGGCATCGCGATGTTCATGTTTCATCATTCACTCTTTCCACCGCCCTCGCGCTGACATGCTTTGCGTTTTAATGGCGTCATACTGTGCTTTGTGAAGCGCTGACGCTTATCGTTTAATCATGTTAACAGGCGACAGGCTGATGTTCCCTTATATCTCTCATCTGCTCGCAGCGATGCTGCTGGGCGCAATTATCGGCGCGGAAAGACAATGGCGCCAGCGTATGGCGGGGCTTCGTACCAATGCACTGGTTGCGACGGGCGCGGCCGTGTTTATTTTAAGTTCCCTCTCGACCTCACCCGATAGCCCGGGGCGCATCGCAGCGCAGATCGTCTCCGGCATAGGTTTTCTTGGCGCAGGCGTTATTATGCGTGAGGGAATGAATATCCGGGGTCTCAATACCGCCGCAACGCTGTGGTGTTCGGCCGGAATTGGCGTGCTATGCGGATTAGGTCAATTCTGGAATGCCGGTATGGCCAGCGTGATTATTCTGTGCGCCAACATTCTGCTTCGCGAAGCTGCGCAGCGGATTAATCAACTGCCCGCGCTCCATGAAGGCGAAAAATGCTATGTCCTGAAAATCACCTGTAATGACGAGCATGAAGATGCGGTGCGGCAGAATATTGTCAACATGGCGAAAGAGTTGACGTTAAGCCTGAAAGCCATTTATTGCGATACGGCGCAAGTAGAAGGTAAAACCGAAATACGGGCCGAGGTGATGACCCGTGAGGAATACCGGAAATTACTCGAGCTAATTATGGGTAATATTGGCGGGAATAAAATTATGGCTTCCGTAAGCTGTCACGCAATATGAATACGATACCGGGCATTGCGCCCGGTTGAGGCTTTGCTGTTTTGCAGAAATGGGCAGTGACGTGGGCCGATGAATCCCAGGATGTCCCGTTCAAAAGACGTTTTTTGTCACACTACTTTGACGAATTCAGAGGCAGGTTCGACCGGACGAATATCACAGAACCGAAATTTGTCCCCGTTATGACAACCTGCTCTCTGTTTTGCTGGAAATAACGGTTTACCCTGAGTTGTGCAAAAAACACTCAGGAGGGACACATGTACAATTCAATTTTGGTTCCCATTGATATCTCCGAGGATAGCCTGACGCACATGGTTATCCCTTTCGTTCAGGCACATACCGCACTTAACACGGCCAAAGTCCACTTTCTTACCGTTATTCCTTCGCTTCCCTATTATTCATCATTAGGTTTGGCCTACCCCGTAGAAATGCCGAAGATGAAAGAATTTCAGCACGCGGCCCTAGCAAAACTGGATGAAATAGTTAAGCAATTCAAAATTCCTTCAGACAAGATACAGACGCATGCCGTGACGGGGTCTCCGAAGGATCAGATCCTTAAGCTCGCAGATACGATCGGTGCCGACCTGATCATCATTGCCTCCCATAAGCCGGACATCTCGACCTATCTGTTGGGCTCAAACGCTGCGGCAGTGGTTCGGCATGCGAAATGCCCTGTGCTGGTGGTAAGATAAAAAAACCGGGCGTAACGCCCGGTTTTTTAAGCCAACACCATGAGCCGCTCCTGACAGATAGCTACTCAGGAATGTGAGCAGGTTCACAATGCCTGACCTGCCTTACCTGTTCACGCAAAGCGCAAATGGCGACTGCAGATTGCCAATCAGCCAGCCATTACCTGCAGGTTCAATCTTCAGCTGGCGAACGGTTCCCTCGGGAACATAAAAGAAGCTGCTTTTAAAACTGTCATCATCAGCTGTATCACGTAGATTTTTAACGTAGCGCGTATCTGTAAGGGCAATCTCACCGGGTCTGTTCACCTCATAGCTAAAGAGAATTGTACGTGAGATGACATGAACGCCTTTGTCTGACTGGATATTTCCCGACAGGACAGCCTGACCCTCGTGGTTTTTATCTAAACGGAAAACAAACTCCAGCGTAGCGATGAAATCAGGTTCATAGTGGTTATAACGTAAAATTGTGGAACAGTTAACACTTAACGCACTCTGTTTATGACGCATGTGAACATAGAACCAGACCGAAAACGCCAGGATGAGGAGTAAAATTACGGCAGGGATCCCTGTTTTCTTATTGATTGCGTTCATAACCACTCCAGTAGTTATTCAGACAGGAGATGTAATTATTATTTTTTTGCGTGCATCGACTGATAAACGCCCTCCCCTTATTGCCGTACAGATAGGACTCTGAAACCTGATAGAGAAAAGATGTGCCTTCCAGACACTGAATATGACTTGAGTTAGCCAGTTCTAAAAAAAGTTCTTTTTTTTGCTCTGACAGGGATGCAGAGTTACTCTGGATTGTATAGACAGGACAGGTGTCGTAGTTAAACAAGAAATGGGGGTTAATCTGTTTTATTTCCATTAAGTCTTTCGACGGAGTTACGAGACCTGGCACAACTAACGTAGCGCTGATTAAAAGCACAATCAGTGCCAGCGTATAATTAAGAGCCCTGTACTTACTCACTAACGCCGTACGGTGGACTAGAGTTATTACCTCCGACTTCTCAATTTCTTTGAGTCGTCCATCAGCAATCGAAGATTCAGTGATATCCCTGACGTCAATATCGCTGTTAAACATAAAGCCGACCCGAGGCACTGTGGTAATACATTCATTGGTAATACCTAACTGGACGAAATGTTTTCTCAGTTCTGAAATGTATTTATTTAATGTGTGATTCGATGAGCGCAAGCCATGAGCATCCCAGACATTATCCAGGAGTTCATTCCGTGTCAGGACTTGACCATGCTTTTCGAGAAGGCATGTTAATAGCCTCTTCATTGTCAGGGTCAGAATGACAGTAGAGCCCTCGTCTCCGGATGGCCATATGGCACCATCTTCAGAGCGATAAAAAACCCTATTATCAATCACAAAAACCATCTCTGACTCCTTATCCATGATGGTAATTGAATGGATCCTCACGTTTATCCAACCTGCGAAAACCCATTAACTTCTTTCTCGCATCTTAGCACAGCCAGACGTGACAACGTCTTCATCAGACTTATTACTTGTAAATGCAACATCAAACAGAACATAAATTTGTATTTTGATAAATTAGCAATACATGTATCTACACACCATTTTTAGTTGATAGGATTTCTCGCAGAAGTGAATGAGCAGGTTCTTATTCTTCAGGTGCAGCCATCCTACCTACCGCCATTCACAGTTCGGGGAAAGAAGAAAGAAGTGGTACCCCGGGTAGCGAATCCAGTAGATAAGGAGCGACATTATGATAAGCACCAAAATGCTCATTAAGGCAGAACGTTTCTTCATCAAAGCCCGTACATTGATTAGAGAAAAAATCTTATCAGCGGAACTGACCGGCGCTGAATTTGTTCCCTTCATCCAGCCGGTATGTAAGGGCGATGAAATTGTAGGCGGAGAAGTATTACTTAGAGTTCTTAAAGATGGGATTTACCACTCTCCCGAAAAATACCTCTCTGCAATGGAATCATGCGAGGTGATTAATGATGTCACATGCAGCCTGATGTCTGATGTTAAAACATTTTTTGAAGACTACGAAGGAACGCTACCTGATGATTTTTATCTCTCCTTCAACATCTGTGCGAGACAGTTGAACTCTTCAAGAGTTATTGAAGCAGTTACGGACTTTAAGAAAGTGTTCGACGGACGCATTGCTGTCACACTGGAAATTGTCGAACGTGGAACAATGAACC
Organism: Enterobacter sp. Acro-832; assembly: GCF_011752745.1. Taxonomy (NCBI): domain Bacteria; kingdom Pseudomonadati; phylum Pseudomonadota; class Gammaproteobacteria; order Enterobacterales; family Enterobacteriaceae; genus Enterobacter; species Enterobacter sp. Acro-832. Next base: position 972,643 of record NZ_VWWX01000002.1, on the reverse strand, counting down.
TGGACGACTTTGCACTCGAGGCTATGCAGCAACTTACTGAGTCAGGTGTGCGATTTGCGATTGATGATTTCGGCAGCGGAAGTTCATGTCTCAAATACATTGAACATGCAGGTTTCTCAACACTCAAGATTGATAAATGCCTCACAATTGCAAGCAATGGATCATTAATCTATTCCGCGGTAATTGATTCCATTGTAGCTCTCGCAGAGCGATTGCAAATTCATGTTATTGCTGAAGGTATAGAAGATAAAGAACAACTATCTCTTTTGAAAGATAAAGGAGTGAGTATTTTTCAAGGTTATCTATTTTCAAAACCTGTAAGCATGCGCGAGTTTTGCTCGCACATATAACACTTTTCAAAAGCGTAAACACAGCAATTCGCAATCAATTATGAAAAAGCACTACTTAAATAACAGTAGTGCATTCCACCTGATCATTACAAATTTAAAATTGCCACCAAGGACAAATTATATATGTCAGCTAACTTCCCAAACCCTCCAGAGCTTCCGTCCTGGACAGGACCGGACGGAATTCTTTATGACTTTAACTATGGCGCGCGCGTTTTGCTTCCGGAAGGAAAATGGCACGTTATTTTAATGGACGACGACAGCGGTAATATTCTTTTCAGCTGTGATTCAGAAGGCGGCTGGGTAACCAGTAATAAAAAATATTACGTCCGCTTCCGCATTCAGGTATTCCACCAGGGATCGATGAGCCCGGTCCTGGATGAAACGCTGGATATGAAGGACAAGCCCGTCGTCATCTTTTTCCCGACGGGGACGCTTGGCGACATACTTGGCTGGTTCCATTACGCAGAGCGTTTTCGCCAACTGCACCGCTGTCAGCTTGAGTGCGTCATGGGGCAGGAAATCATCGAACTGCTTAGCGTGCAGTACCCAGAGATCACATTCTCCACAAAGGACGCTCTCCAGACGGAAAATCCCTACGCGTCCTGGTATATCGGCCTTTTCTTTAAGGGCGACACCACTCATCAGCCCATCGATTTCAGGAAGGTCGGTTTCCACCGCAATGCCGGCTACATCCTCGGGGTGGATCCGCGTGAGTGCCCTCCCCGCCTGAAGCTGGATGCGGAGCGGAAAATTGCGGAGCCGTACGTCTGTATCGCCGCGCAGTCCACCAACCAGGCGAAGTACTGGAACAACGGCCATGGCTGGGCTGAGGTCGTCGCCCACCTTAAATCTCTGGGATACCGGGTGCTTTGCATTGATCGCCAGGCGCATTACGGCCAGGGCTTTATCTGGAACCACATTCCGCATGGCGCCGAAGACTTTACAGGCGATATCCCGCTCCAGGAGCGGGTGGACCTGTTAAAGCATGCGAGCTTCTTTATTGGCCTGGGCAGCGGGCTGTCATGGCTTGCCTGGGCATCCGGTATCCCGGTGGTGTTAATCAGCGGATTCAGTCTTCCCAACAGTGAATTTTACACCCCCTGGAGGGTGTTCAGCAGCCATGGCTGTAACGGCTGCTGGGATGACACGTCCGTTGATTTTGACCACGTGGATTTTTTGTGGTGTCCGCATCACAAGAACACCCCCCGACAGTACGAGTGCACAAGTCTGATAACCGGTCGTCAGGTTATCGGCATGGTGGACCGTCTGCATTCAGGATTAGTTGTTAAGTAAAGGACGTAAATATGAACAAGATATATACCACGGTCTGGTGCGAGTCGCGCCAGCAGTGGGTGGTAACTTCTGAACTTGCGACCGGGTCCGGTCGTCCGAAGTTGACGCCGAAGAAAAGCGCACTGGCGCTGCTGCTGGGGGCCATATTACTGCCTTCCGGATCGGTCATGGCTGCGAATTATGTAGGTGAGACGGTAACGGGTATACAGGGTATTCATGCAGGCGATACGGCCAACTCTACCACCATTAACAGCGGTGGTAGTCAGTTCATCACCAGTGGCGGTTATACCTCTGCCACTACCATCAACACTGGTGGCTCTCAGCTCGTCTCCAGTGGCGGTTTTTCGACTGCCACCATCATCAACAGCGGCGGCTCTCAGCGCGTCTCTAGCGGCGGCATGGCCAATGTCACCACCATCAACAACAGCGGCAACCAGAACGTCTATGATGGAGGCTGGTCCTATTCGACTATCATCAACAACCGTGGCACGCAGACCATCTTTAATGGCGGTACTGCCACCATTACTACCCTCAGCGGGGGTAATCAGCACGTCTCCAGTGGCGGCTCAGCAACCTCTACGACTATAAATAGTGGTGGTTATCAGTATGTCTCCAGTGGTGGTTCGGCAACCTCTACTACCATCAATAGTGCTGGCGTTCAGAACGTCCTCATTGGCGGCACGGCCTTCGAAACAATCATAAATAGCGGTCGACAAAACGTAGACGGACTTGGCTCGGCAACCTCTACTACCATCAATTCAATGGGAATACAGTTCATCAGCGCAGGCGGATCGGCGACCGCCACGACCATAGATGGTGGTTTTCAGAACGTCTATGGTGAGGCCACTTTAACCACTATCAACGACGGTGAACAGGATGTCTTCGGTAAGGCCATCTCCACCACTATCAACGGAGGTGTACAGTTCGTCTCCGGCACGGCAACCACCACTATTATTAACGGCGGCACGCAGCGTATCTCCGATGGAGGAACAGCCACCTCTACGACCATCAACAGAGGTGGCGAACAGCGACTCACTGCTGGCGGCGCAGCAACCACCACAACCATCAACAGCGGTGGTCAACAGTATATTTCCAGTGGTGGCTCTGCCATCTCCACCACCATCAACAGTGCCGGAGAGCAGCACGTATACAGTAGTGGTCTGGCCACTGACACCACCCTTAACAGCGGTGGTTTTCAGCTAATTTCTAGTGGTGGCCTGGCCACCTCCAGCACCATCAACAGTAGTGGTCGACAGTATGTTTCCAGTGGCGGTTCAGCAACCTTCACCACCATCATGACGGAGGGTCAGCAGTATATCTCCACGGGTGGCACTGCCACCGCCACTACTATCAACAGCGGTGGTGTTCAATTCATTGATGGCGGTTTAGTCACCTCTACGATAATTAACGGTGATGGTTATCAGTATGTCTCCAATGGCGGTACGGCTACCTCTACAATAATCAACAGCGGTGGTGTTCAGTACGTCAGCAGTGGCGGTAGTGCTTCAGATGTCACAATGAATGGTGGCTCACAGATTATCTGGGAGGGCGGAACGGTCACCAGTGTCGGCATCAATAGTGGGAGCTTGCAGACCTTAGGAAGTGGCGGTGCAGCCATTTTTACTACCATCAACAGTAATGGTCTGCAGCGCGTCTTCGGCACTACCACCTCTACAACCATCAACAATGGTGGCAGTCAGTACGTCCATGCTGGCGGCCTGGCCACCTATACTACGATAAAAAGTGGTGGTGAGCAGGAGGTCACAGGTGAGGCTAATCAGACCATAATCAGCAGCGGCGGTGCTCAGTATGTCTCCGCTGGTGGCAAAGCCACCTCTACTACCATCAAAAGTGATGGCCAACAGAAGGTCTTCGGCACAATCACTGATACCACTATTGATGGCGGCCAGTCGTGGCTGTGGGCCGGAGCAGTGGCTGACGGCGAAACCAGAGTAAACGTCGGTGGGGAACTGCTGATGAATGCCGGCTCTCTCGCAACGGACGTAAACATCCAGGGAGGTACCCTTTCTGTTAACGACCTTTCCGATGCCATATCCGGCCCGGACACGGCTCAGGTTGGTAAGCTCACCATGGTCGGCGGCAACGTCAACTTCCTGCGCAACAGCGACGGTGAATTCGCGAAGCTGACGATTACGGAGCTGAGCGGCACCGGGAACTTCCTCCTGAACACCTCTCTCGCAGACCGTAAAGGCAACTTCGTCACTATCGAACAGGGCACAGGCCAGTTTGGTATTGCTGTGGCTGACTCCGGTAAGGAGATATCAGACCACACTGACCTGACGCTGAACCTCATCCATGAAAAAGGCGGTGACATTGATTTTGAAATGGTCACGGCATCCGGGCGAAGCACCCGATTCGTGGATGGCGGCACGTATATGTACACCCTGTACAGCCAGCAGGATAAGGACGGCCTCACCGGCGGTAACGTATGGTATCTGGGTGCCATGGGGAGTGGCGGTGAGAACCCGGGCGGTGAAAACCCGGGCGGTGAGAACCCTGGCGGCGAAAATCCGGGCGGCGAGAACCCTGGCGGCGAAAATCCGGGCGGTGAAAACCCTGGCGGCGAAAATCCGGGCGGCGAAAATCCGGGCGGCGAAAATCCGGGCGGCGAGAACCCTGGCGGCGAAAATCCGGGCGGCGAGAACCCTGGCGGCGAAAATCCGGGCGGCGAAAATCCGGGCGGTGGTGACAACGGCAACGCAGGAGGTAACGGAAATGGCGGTAAGAAGCCAATGACCACACCTGCAACTGATGCCATTCTGGCCATGTCCAATGCAGGTCTGAACGTCGTCCATTCCGAGCTAGATGGACTGCGCACGTATCGCGCTACTCTGGATAAAACCGGACCGGAAAGCAACGTCTGGGGTCACTACCTTGGAAGCAAAAACAACATTGATACCAGCAATGGCGCTGCTTATCAACTCAATCAGAACGGTATGGAGATCGGCGCTGACACCCGGAATGACTTTGCGCGCGGCAACCTTGTCACCGGTGCGTTCATGTCCTTTAGCGATAACAAAGTGAAACATGCCCGCGGTGGTACAAGCAAAATCGACAGCTATGGTCTTGGCCTGTATGCCACGTGGTTTGACGCCAGCGGGTTCTACGCTGATGGTGTTGTGAAAGGTAACCGTCTTAACAACAAACTGAGAGCGGTCATGACCAATGGCGGTAGAACCGGTGGTGACTGGAAACAATACGCGCTTAGCACAGCAGTCGAAGGCGGCTATCAGTTCGATCTCAAAGATGACGTAAGCATCACGCCTTATGGACGCCTGGCGTTTGTTCAGATGACCAGTGAGGATGTGAAACTCAGTAACGGCATGAAAGGCAACACGGGCACTCCACGTTCTGTTACGGGTGAAGCCGGTGCGAAGCTTTCCGGTAAGTTCAGTCTGGGTTCGACTGAGTTCAAACCTTATCTGTCAGCTGCGGTGGTGCAAGAGTTTGCTAACTCAAACGACGTCACGATCAATGAGCGCAATCGCTTTGATAACAACGTCAAAGGCACGTCAGGCAAGTACGGTCTGGGTGCATCGGTCAACGTTGGTAAAGACGTAACCTTGTACGGTGAGGCTAATTATCGTCAGGGCAGCCAAATCGAAACACCGATCCAGGGTGTGGCAGGTGTCCGTATCGGATTCTGATGTTCCACAGGGGCCTTAGGGCCCCTTTTCACATTGTTCTGAGATGTTTTGGTTATGTTTATGCCTCACATAATTTTGACGAAAGATGTTTTTTTGAATAAAGCGCTGTCTGTCATCCTTCAGCAAGCGTCCCCCAGCAGAAAGGTTTGCGTCGTAGATATTGAATCATTCCGAAGCCTGGGTGCCATTTTCAACCTTCTGAAAAGAAAGAAACTCACTGAAAAGCATGAAATGATCTTCATCGGTGGCAAGGATGTCAGTTCAAGAGTTCTCGAACCGCTTGTGACAATCTACAGGAAATCGTGCTTTATGGACTTTCGAAAGCAGCTTACGGGCGGTCGGACGTATTCATCAGAATATGCGTTGAACCACATCGCGCGCTGCAGGAGTCTGAGCATGCTTTCAGAACAGGAGAAAAAGACACTTTTCGCCCTGTTGGATACTGATGACACGGTTGCTGCTGCAAGAAAAATTTACCTGTCCCCCAAGACTGTCTATACCTACACCAATAATATTGGGCAAAAACTTAACCTGAATTCGATACTTCAGGTCAGGCAATTTATTCATTCTGAATTCGAATAGTCATTGCGGGAAAAACAATAAAAACCGGGCGCGAAGCCCGGTTCTGTTATTTGCTAACGGCGGTTTTACGCGCTCAGCCCGCGATTATCCAGCATCGGCTCAATCTTTGGATCGTGCCCGCGCCAGTTGCGATACAGTTCAGCTAAATCCATGCTGTTACCACGGGACAAAATCGCCTCGCGGAATGTCTGCCCGTTTTCACGGGTCAGGCCGCCGTGCTCAACAAACCACTGGTAGCCATCGTCAGCGAGCATCTGCGTCCACAGGTAGGCGTAATACCCCGCCGCGTAGCCGCCGCCGAAGATATGGGCAAAATAGCTGCTGCGGTAGCGCGGCGGCACGGCAGGCAGATCCAGCCCCTCTTTTTTCAACGCAGCCGCTTCAAAATCCTCCACGCTCGAAACGGCCTCGCCGATGCCGTGCCAGTTCATGTCCAGCAGCGCGGCAGCCAGCAGTTCGGTCATGTCATAACCCTTGTTGAAATGGGTCGCGTTGAGCATGCTTTCCCGCAGCGCGTCCGGCATCGGCTCACCGGTTTCGTAATGGCGCGCATAATGGGTAAACACCTGTGGATGGCTGGCCCAGTGCTCGTTGATTTGCGACGGGAACTCAACAAAATCACGCGGCGTATTGGTGCCGGAAAGCGTGGCGAACCGCTGGCTGGCAAAGAGACCGTGCAGCGTATGGCCAAACTCGTGGAACAGGGTTATCACGTCATCCCAGGAGAGAAGCGCGACACCGCCATTCGCCGGTTTTTGATAGTTACAGACGTTGTAGATCACCGGACGGGCAGCAAACTCGAAGGATTGCTCGACGAAATTCCCCATCCATGCCCCGCCCTGTTTGGAATCACGGGCAAAGAAGTCACCGTAAAACAGCGCCATGCCCTCACCGGTGTGGTCGAAAATTTCCCATACGCGGACGTCCGGGTGATACACCGGGATATCGAAGCGTTCAACGAAGCGAATGCCAAACAGCTGGCTGGCTGCCCAGAATACGCCATCCTGCAGCACGGTATTGAGCGCAAAGTAGGGCCTGATCTGCGACTCATCGAGGGCATATTTTGCCTGGCGCACGCGCTCCGCATAAAAGGCCCAGTCCCAGGCCTGCACGGTGAAACCGCCCTGCTCATCGTCGATAACGTTCTGAATGTCGGCCTGCTCGCGTTCCGCGCGGGCGCGGGCGGCAGGCACAATGCCGCGCATAAATTCCAGCGCGGCGGCCGGGGTTTTCGCCATCTGATCGGCGATGCTCCAGCTGGCGTAATCCTCAAAGCCCAGCAGACGGGCCTGTCGCGCACGTAGCGCCGTCAGACGCAGGATCAGCGCGCGGGTGTCGTTTTCATCCCCTTTCTGGGTACGCGACCAGCCTGCGTTGAAGAGGTTTTCGCGCGTCTGACGATTGCGCAGCGCGGAAAGCGCGGGCTGCTGGGTGGTGTTCAAAAGCGGGATCAGCCAGCGATCGTTTAGCCCTCGCTCCGCGGCAGCCTGCGCCGCATCAGCAATCTCACCGGCGCTGAGCCCGTCAAGCTGGTGCGCATAATCCACCACCAGCCCACCCGTTTTATCGGCAGCCAGCAGACGCTGGTTAAACTGGCTGGTCAGGGAGGCCGCATCGGTATTCAACGCCTTCAGCTCGGCCTTTTCTGTCTCATTCAGACGCGCGCCGGCCAGAATAAACCGCTGATACGTCTCTTCGACCAGACGACGGGATTCGGCGTCCAGCGCGGCACGGTCCTGCCAGACGCTCTCCACGCGGGCAAACAGCACGTCATTCAGCCAGATATCGTTTGCCAGCGCGGCAAGCTCGGTGGAGAACTGTTCCTCCAGCTGCTGTAAATACGGATTGGTGTGCGCGGAAGTCATGGCGAAGAACACGCTGCTGACGCGCGCGAGCAAAGCGCCGCTTTTCTCCAGCGCCAGCACGGTGTTAGCAAAGTCAGGCGCAGCGGCCTGAGTGACAATCGCGTCAATGTCCGCCCGCTTCTGGCGAAGGGCTTCATCGAAGGCCGGACGATAGTGGCTGTCGTTGATCTCATCAAAATGGGGGGCCTGGTAAGGCAACAGGCTGATGTTAAAAAAGGGATTCGTGGCCGTCATCTTTCGCTCCTGAGTACGGGTATCCTCCCAGAGTAGGCCAGGCCGCCATCCCCTGCAACGCTGTCATACAAATGTTGCCTTAACGCACCCTCTGCGGCCGTGCTATGTTAGTACAACACAAAAAGCGTTGAGGAACAGTGAGATGATTATTTTAGTTACCGGGGCAACGGCTGGTTTTGGTGAAAGCATCACGCGTCGCTTCGTCGCCAACGGGCACAAGGTTATCGCGACCGGCCGCCGTCAGGAACGTCTGCAGGAGCTGAAGGACGAACTAGGCGACAGCATTCTGACCGCGCAGCTGGACGTGCGTAACCGCGCGGCGATCGAAGAGATGATTGCGAATCTGCCAGCAGAATGGCGCGCCATCGACGTGCTGGTCAACAATGCCGGTCTGGCGCTGGGCATGGAGCCAGCCCACAAAGCCAGCGTGGAAGACTGGGAAAACATGATCGACACCAACAACAAAGGGCTGGTCTATATGACCCGCGCGGTGCTGCCGGGCATGGTCGAGCGCAATCGTGGCCACATTATCAATATCGGCTCCACCGCCGGAAGCTGGCCCTATGCAGGCGGTAACGTCTACGGGGCGACAAAAGCGTTTGTGCGCCAGTTCAGCCTTAACCTGCGGACCGATCTGCACGGCACCGCCATTCGCGTCACCGACATCGAGCCGGGCCTGGTGGGCGGCACCGAGTTTTCCAACGTGCGTTTCAAAGGCGATGACGCGAAAGCAGACAAAACCTATGAAAACGCCAACGCCCTGACGCCGGAAGATGTCACCGAAACGGTCTGGTGGGTGGCGACGCTGCCAAAACACGTCAACATCAATACCGTAGAAATGATGCCGGTCAGCCAGAGTTTTGCCGGACTTAGCGTCCATCGTGGCTAACGCTGCCCTTCCCGGCCTGCGGGCCGGGTCTGTTTCGGGTTATAAAAGAATGGTAGTATGTTCAGGCTAACTCTCTGAGAAATGACAACTCATGGCCGCTGAATCGCAACTCAATCCCACCCAGCCCGTAAACCAGCAAATCTATCGCATTTTGCGACGTGATATTGTCCATTGCCTGATCCCACCGGGAACGCCGCTTTCTGAAAAAGAGGTGTCAGTGCGTTTTGACGTTTCCCGTCAGCCGGTGCGTGAAGCGTTTATTAAGCTTGCGGAAAACGGTCTGATTCAGATCCGCCCGCAGCGCGGCAGCTACGTGAACAAAATCTCCCTCTCTCAGGTGCGCAACGGCTGTTTTGTTCGCCAGGCCATTGAATGCGCGGTGGCGCGCCGTGCCGCAACGCTCATCAATGACAAGCAGTGTTACCTTCTGGAGCAAAACCTGCATCAGCAGCGGATTGCGATTGACCGCAAGCAGCTGAATGATTTCTTCCAGCTTGATGATGAATTCCACCAGAAACTGGCGCAGATTGCGGATTGCCAGCTGGCCTGGGACACCATCGAAAACATCAAGGCCACCATCGACCGCGTGCGTTATATGAGTCTCGATCACGTCTCCCCGCCGGAAATGCTGCTCCGACAGCATCACGATATTTTCAGCGCGCTTGAAAAACGTGACCCGGACGGCGTGGAAAAAGCGATGACGCTGCATCTGCAGGAAATTAGCGAATCCGTGCAGCTGATTCGTCAGGAAAATAGCGAGTGGTTTAGCGAAGAGTAATATTACGCCGCCCCCTTTCGGACGCGGCGATAGGTTTAGCGAACGACTAACACCGGAATTGTGGCGTAGCGCAGGATAGATTCCGCATTTGATCCCAGCAGATGGGTGGTGATGCCCGGATTTTTCGACCCAATGACAATCACGTCATATTCCCCCTCCTTGCTCAGCCTGATAATTTCATCGCGGACGTTGCCAAAGCGCACCAGGCTGTCAATTTTCTCCGGCGAGATATCGAACAGTCTTTTTAACGCGTTCATTTTCTTACCGGATTCCTCGGTCATATACTCTTCGAACTTTTTAATATCGGCATTAAATCCGCGCAGCAGGGATCGGCTGCTGGCCGGCAGAATATTGACCAGGGTAATCGAGGCGCCCTCTGCCTTCGCAAGGTTTGCCGCGTGGCGAACCGCTTTGTCGCTCAAATCCATTTCAAACACATCAACAGGCATCAAAATCTTCTTATACATAAGCCTGACTCCTTATTCCGATGAAAGGGTTATTTCCTGTACCCAGAATGGCACCGGGAATATAAACCAACCCTCAACGCTTCCCTGCTGAAACTATCAATAAATGAAAATAACGGTCTGCTTTGTCAATTGCTGTCGTGAACCGTCAGCGCCCGGCACAATAAAGAAAAAAGTGTGAGTTTGATCAAAAACAAAAACATGTGATGCAGACAGGCGTATTTATATGCTCCGTGAACGGCAACCCTGAAATAACGCCGTAACGAACAGGTTAGAGAGGAGAAAATACCATGATGACATACGACCGTAACCGCAATGCAATCACCACCGGCAGCCGCGTCATGATTAGCGGCACGGGCAAAACTGGCGTGATTAAAGCGATCCACAGCGACGGGCTGGATGCCGCGCAGGTGCGCCGCAGCAAAACGGTTGAAGTGGAAGGATGCGAAGGTAAGTTCGAACCGATTGAGCTGATTCGCCTGGGTATGCACTAAACGGTGCGCAGACATGCCGCCGCGAACGGCGGCATGTGCTGAATTACCGTTGAGACACGTACTGTGCAACGGTCGCTTTCGCACCCTTTTGCAGCAGCGTCTGGTACGCCTTCATCACCGCATCAACAAAGACGGCTTCACGTGGTAATTCCTTGCCGAAGATGGCCTCGATGCCGAGCAGCGCCTTGACCCGGCTTTCCCCTTCCGCACTGCCTTTAACCGCCGCCTGAATCACTGCCAGCTGCGGATCGCTCACGTCAATCGCATTACCCTGCTCGTCCACGCCGCCGACATAGCGCATCCACCCTGCCACGCCCAGTGCCAGCAGCGGGAAAGGCTTCTGATGCACCAGGTGCCAGCGCACGGAATCCAGCATGCGCTGCGGAAGCTTCTGGCTGCCGTCCATCGCAATTTGCCAGGTCCGATGGCGCAGGGCCGGGTTGCTGTAGCGGGCAATCAGGAGATCGGCATAGCGTCCTAAATCGACGCCTTTGACCTTAAGCGTAGGCGCCTGCTCGTTGAGCATCAGCGCGTGTGCGGCGACGCGGTAGTTTTCATCTTCCATACACTCGTTGATATGCTGGTAGCCCGCCAGATAGCCCAGGTAGGCCAGAAATGAGTGGCTGCCGTTTAGCATGCGCAGCTTCATCTCTTCAAACGGGATCACGTCCGACACCAGTTCGGCCCCGGCTTTTTCCCACGCAGGACGCCCTGCCACAAAGTTATCTTCGATCACCCACTGGCGGAACGGTTCACAGGCCACCGCCGCCGGATCGCGCACGCCGGTCAGCCGTTCAATTTTATCCAGCGTGTCGGGGGTGACCGCAGGCACGATGCGATCCACCATGGTTGACGGGAAGGTGACGTGGGATTCGATCCAGTCCGCCAGCTCACCGTCTACCGCACGGGCGTACGCGCAGGTGACATTGCGCATCACGTGACCGTTCTCCGGCATGTTGTCGCAGGACATCACGCTAAACGCCGGCAGACCCGCCGCTTTGCGACGCGCCAGCGCTTCCACGACGACACCCGGCGCAGATTTTGGCTGGTGCGGGTTTTGCAGGTCGGCGACGATAAACGGATGATCGAGCATCAGTTGCCCGGTCGCCGGCGAGTGGCAGTACCCTTTCTCGGTGATGGTCAGAGAGACAATCGCAACCTGCGGGTCACACATCGCCGCCAGCACCGTCTCCAGCCCGTCAACCTGCGCATGAAGGGCTTTTTTGACCACACCCACCACGCGGGAGGTCCACGCATCGGCAGACATTTCCGCCACGGTATAGAGGTTATCCTGCGCGTTCAGATCGGCAATCTGCTGCTCACCACCAATCAGGTTAACCTCACAGTAGCCCCAGTCGCTGCCGTGCTCAGCGGCGAGAATATCGGCATACACTGCCTGATGCGCCCGGTGAAATGCGCCAAAGCCTAAATGAACGATGCGAGCTTTAAGGCTGTCGCGATCGTACTGAGGCAGCGTCGCATTGGCCTGTAATAAGGTATTTTCCATGATTAAGACTCGTTAATTAGAAAGCTGTGGATCGCTGCCGCTCTTTCTGAAGCGGCAGCGCCTGCTGACTACACCAACTAGAATGGCAGTTGGGGTAAAAAATTACTGCCATCAACCATACTGATACTGCCGTTTGAGATTTTGATTTATATTAACTTTTGGTCATGTGGTGTGACATAAAAACAAAGTTGTGTGATAAGTCACGCAAGCTATAAACCACTAGCGTCGCGAGGAGACAGCGCCGTAACCGACCGTCTCTTTTGGCGCAGACTCAGCTGCGTCATGCGCCGCGCTCAAATCACGATCGCGCACTTCCGGCATCAGGATCGCCGAGACCAGTCCAATCACGGAATAGGCCACCAGCATGGCAACAATCGGCCACCAGGAACCGGTCATATTGCAGAAAATCCCTGCCAGCACCGGACCAAAGCCCACCGCCACCAGACCGCCCGCCTCTTTGGAGATGGCCATACGCGTAAAGCGATTTCGCGAGCCAAACATCTCCGCCATGGTGATATTTTCCAGCGCGAACAGCCCCAGAACGGCGAAGTTATGGATAACGATGATAGAGAGCATGATCGTCCCCGGCGCATAGCTCTTATCGACGATGATCGACAGCATCGGGTACGCGAGCAGAATGGCGGAGATATTGAGAATAATGTACGGCAGACGGCGCCCCACTTTATCGGAAAGCCAGCCCAGCAGCGGGATGGAGATAAACCCGAGAATGGAGCTGATCATCAGCGCATCGGTAGGGATGGCCTTATCGAACAGCAGCGTCTGGACCAGATAGCCCGCAAGGAAGGTCTGGATCAGCCCCGAGTTGCCCGCCTGGCCGAAACGCAGGCCGGTCGCCAGCCAGAAGGATTTGCTTTTCACCATGGAACCGAGCGACGTGTCCGGTTGCACGGTTTGTGCATCGTTCACTTTCTCAAAGACCGGGCTCTCCTTGAGATTCATACGCAGCCAGATGGCAAAGATCATCACCACGACGCTGGCGAGGAACGGCACGCGCCAGCCCCAGGCGAGCAGCTGTTCACGGTCAAGGGCAAAGAACATGATGGCCCAGATCGCCGTGGCGCTGAGCGTCCCGCAGTTCGTGCCCATCGCCACCAGCGAGGAGATGATGCCGCGTTTTCCTTTCGGCGCGTACTCCGCCAGCATGGTCCCCGCCCCGGAGATCTCAGCCCCGGCGCCCAGACCCTGAATGATGCGCAGCGTCACCAGCAGAACCGGGGCAAAAATCCCGATCTGCGCGTAGGTCGGCAGGACGCCAATCAGCGTGGTGCAGATCCCCATCATAGTGATGGTGATAAACAGCACCTTCTTACGGCCAATGCTGTCGCCCATTCTGCCAAAGATAAAGGCCCCGACGATGCGCGCAATATAGCCTGCGCCGTAGGTCCCCATCGCCAGGATCAGCGCCATCGCGGCAGACTGTTCGGGAAAGAAGATTTCATGGAAGACCAGGGCGGCCCCCAGCGAGTAAAGCTGAAAGTCCATGAACTCCAGAGCGGTGCCAAGCCAGCCGGAAACGGCGGCTTTCACCAGATCGGCAGTGGATCGTTGCGGTTGTACTTGTGTCATGATGGCTATCTCTGAAAGGTAAGATGCGAACCACATAGAGCCTGTCTGCGCAGGCTCTTAATCGCGTAAATGATTATTGGCCGAACGTGAGCAAGACTTTGCAGCACTGCCGCTGGTCTTTCTCAAACAGTTCGATGGCGTCTGTTACGTGGTGATAGTCAAAAGTATGGGTGATCAGTTTTTCCGGGTCGATCAGCCCCCTCTTAAGCCAGTCGATGACGACCGGGAATTTGTTGGCATTGAGGCGCGAGGAGAAGATCGCCAGCTCTTTGCCGGTAATGCCCTGCTGAACAATCTGGCTCGGCTCGCTGGAAAAGCCCATCAGCACGATGCGCGCCGCCGGCGAGGCCAGGGTTATCGCTTCCTGCAAAATAGATGGGTGGCAGGCGGCATCAATGATTAACGTCGGTTTGATGCCTTTTTCCTCCAGCGCGGCCTGCAGCGACTGCTCGCCGTTATTAAAGACCCAATCCGCGCCGCTGCGCCGCGCCATCGCCAGGCGCTCGTCTATGCGGTCAACCACGATAACCTGCTTCACCTTATAGACGCCTTTCAGCGCCTGCACGGTGACCAGTCCCATCGGGCCAGCGCCGTAAATCAGCGCGACGTCCTGTTCCGTCGGTTTCACCTGCCCCGTTACGTTGGCGGCGATGGTAAAGGGCTCAACCATGACGGCGTGTCGATCGGGAATGTCATCCGGAATGGCCCAGGCATTTTGAGCAGGCACTGCCGCATATTCACTGAAGCCGCCATCACGGTGCACCCCCAGCACGACCAGCGAGGTGCAGACGTTCGGTTTTCCCACGGAGCACGGGTAGCAGTGTCCGCAACTGATCACCGGGTCAACCGCGACGCGCTGGCCCAGGCGGGCAGCGTCAACCCCTTCGCCTGTGGCGTCAATCACGCCAAAGAACTCGTGGCCGATCGTGCGTGGGTATTTCGCAAACGGGTTATGCCCGCGATAGATGTGGCTGTCCGACCCGCAGATACCTGCCAGCGTGATTTTCACGCGGACTTCGCCTGCGCCTGGTTCCGGGCGTGGCCGCTCTTCAATCACCAGTTGGTTTGGCTGCTGAATCACTACGCTTTTCATCGTTTGCTCCTCGCTTACCAGTTCCACAGCGTGCCGTCTTCCAGGCGGGCCACCGGCAGATAGGCCGGATCGTAGGGGTATTTCGCCGCCAGCTTTTCATCAAACTCAATGCCCAGCCCCGGCTTGTCGCCCGGATGCATATAGCCGTTATCAAAGCGCCAGCTGTGCGGGAAGACCTCCAGCATCTGTTCGGAGTAGCCCATGTATTCCTGCACGCCAAAGTTCGGTACCCACAGGTCGAAATGCAGCGCGGCGGCATGGCAAACGGGCGACAGATCCGACGGACCGTGTGAACCGGTACGCACCTGATAGAGCGAGGCGAAGTCGGCGATGCGACGCATCCCGGTAATGCCGCCCGCGTGGGTAATGGTGGTGCGGATATAGTCGATAAGCTGCTCTTCGATAAGCTGCTTGCAGTCCCAGATGCTATTAAACACTTCGCCTACCGCAATGGGGGTGACGGTGTGCTGGCGGATCAGGCGGAAGCAGGCCTGGTTTTCCGCAGGCGTTGGATCCTCCATCCAGAACATGCGGAATGCTTCGATGCTCTTGCCGAAGCGCGCCGCTTCAATTGGCGTCAGGCGGTGGTGCATGTCGTGCAGGAGGTGCTCATTGAAGCCGAATTTACTGCGCACCGCGTCGAACAGCTTCGGCGTGAAATCGAGGTATTTTTCGGTGGACCAGAGCTGCTCTTCCGGCCAGTCGCCTTTGGTCGCAGGCTCATAGGCCAGCCCCTTCCCTTTGGCCATGCCGTAGGTGGTTTTCATGCCCGGCACGCCGCACTGCACGCGGATCGCCTTGAAGCCCATCTCTTTATGACGGGCGTAATCTTCCAGCACGTCGTCAATGGTGTGGCCGGTAGTATGGCAGTAGACCATCACCCCTTCCCGGGAGGCGCCGCCCAACAGCTGGTAGAGCGGCATGTTGGCCGCTTTGGCTTTGATATCCCACAGCGCCATATCCACGGCGGAGATGGCCGACATGGTAACCGGACCACGACGCCAGTAGGCGCCTTTATAAAAGAACTGCCAGATGTCTTCGATGCGGTGCGCATCGCGGCCAATCAGCTGGGGGCAAAGGTGATCCTTCAGGTAAGAGGCCACGGAGAGCTCGCGTCCGTTTAGCGTAGCGTCACCGAGACCGACAATCCCCTCATCGGTGGTGATTTTAAGGGTGACAAAGTTCCGCCCCGGGCAGGTAACAAACACGTCAGCCGCGACAATCTTCATAATTCCTTTCCTTACATCGTTCGTTGTGATGCTGGAAATTTACCCACCAACCCTACTACCATACAAGTATAATAATCATAAAATCAGCTAACGATCACAAAACCCGGGGGCTCACGCGCGCCCCCATCCCGCCACAATAATCAACATACCGCACAGGGCAATCAGCGCCCCGGCCCAGTCGTATGCGCTGAGTTTGACGCCGTCCACTACGCGTAACCACAGCAGCGCCGTGCAGACATAGACGCCACCGTAAGCCGCGTAAAC
This sequence comes from Enterobacter sp. Acro-832, assembly GCF_011752745.1. Taxonomy (NCBI): domain Bacteria; kingdom Pseudomonadati; phylum Pseudomonadota; class Gammaproteobacteria; order Enterobacterales; family Enterobacteriaceae; genus Enterobacter; species Enterobacter sp. Acro-832. The sequence goes on along the minus strand of NZ_VWWX01000002.1, from coordinate 956,346 downwards.
GCGCCCACTGGCCGCCGGATGCAGCGTTAATAGCCAGACAAACAGGGCCAGCGCGACGCTTGCCGGGATGAGCAACAGTACGGATCCGCCCTTCTTCAACCAGAGCCAGGGCAGGAAGCAACCGATGATTTCGCATAGCGCGGTGGCAAAAAAAAGCAGCGTCGTTTTAAGCATATTTCACGTCAGGTGAGGATTTATTTAACCATCATACCTGATGATGCCCTTTACTTTTCCATACTTGCTCCGCGGGTATGCCGTCATTTCGCTTTAGTGTAGAATCTGTACGGGGTAACTTGATTATCTGCACCCATTTAAAAGGAAACGCTATGACCACATTAAGCAAACGCCTTTGTCTGACAGCCCTGCTGGCGCTGTCATCGTTCGCCTTTGCCGCCTCTGCGACAGCGGAAACCAGCAAGCTCATTATTGAGTCTGGTGACAGCGCGCAAAGCCGTCAGAACGCCGCCATGGACAAAGAACAATGGAATGACACCCGTAACCTTCGTCAGAAGGTCAACAAACGTGCTGAAAAAGAGTGGGACAAAGAAGATGTCGCTTTTGACGCGCGCGATAAGTGTCAGCAAAGTGCAAACGTCAATGCCTACTGGGAGCCAAACACCCTGCGCTGCCTGGATCGCCGCACTGGCCGCACGGTAGCCCCATAATGTCGGTGTCCTGCGACGTTAAACTCCGTCCGCTGGAGCGTGAAGACCTGCGCTTTGTCCACCAGCTCGACAACAATGCCAGCGTGATGCGCTACTGGTTCGAAGAGCCTTACGAGGCGTTTGTCGAGCTGTCCGATCTCTACGATAAGCACATTCACGATCAGAGTGAACGTCGTTTTGTGGTGGAGTGTGAAGGTGAAAAAGCCGGACTGGTGGAGCTGGTTGAAATCAACCACGTTCACCGCCGGGCGGAGTTTCAGATCATCATTTCCCCTGAACATCAGGGAAAAGGCCTTGCGTCACGGGCGGCTAAGCTGGCAATGGATTACGGATTCAACGTTCTGAATCTCTACAAGCTTTACCTGATTGTGGACAAAGAGAACGAGAAAGCGATCCATATCTACCGCAAGCTGGGCTTCATGGTGGAAGGCGAGCTGATTCACGAGTTCTTTATTAACGGTGAATACCGCAACACCATCCGCATGTGCATTTTCCAGCATCAGCACCTGGCCGGACACAAACCGTCAGGCGCCAGCCTGCTGAAACCTACCGCGCAGTGAGATTGATGACAAACCTTGTCATGAACCATTGCGCTGTCTTTCTTGCCGGGTGGCGCTGTGCTTACCCGGCCTACAGGGTGCTTCATTGTAGGCCCGTGCAAGCGTAGCGCCGCCGGGCGAAACGTACAAAATGCACGTTACTCTCAGTAATATTCAATCGTGTTCTTGATGGTGTACTTGCGCTCAACGGCAGGTTTGACGCTGTCGTCCGTGATCGTCAGATCGCAGCTCACCGGGTTATTGTGGCGGTCGTAATCGCAGCTCTGCTTCACGTTGCCCAGCGGCTTATCATTCAACATGCTCACTGCCGAGTAATCCATTCTTTTGCGAAGATCTTTAGACGGCGTCGACTGGACGGACAGATGCTGATCCCCGGAGACGGTGGTTTTGCCCAGCGGGTAGCCATCCGCGTCGTAGCGATACTTCACTTCCATCTCTTTGCCGTGCGCCGCCACCACAAAACCGTTGTCGTCAGTATCCCACGTCACCCCGGCTGACGGCAGTTCGGCCAGCTGGCATTTCCCCTGCAGCTTCACTTTGCGCTGCTGGGTTTCTGCGTCAAGATAGTAATTGGCATCCAGCACCAGCGCCACGCCGGTGTTGGCCTCCAGGTCGTGCAGCTCCAGCGTATCGAAACACCCTTCCGTCGAGACGGTGCCGGTGACCCGTTTGGACACTTCGCCCTTCTCGTTGAACAGCGTCTGGGTAAAGTCTTTGACCGGTCCGCGCAGCGGATCAAAATCAAACTCGTTTGAAAAACTCGCCATCTCGGGCGTAAACGACAGCGGCGCGGAGCTGTTGTCGCACCCCATCAGTGTTGCTGCCAGTAGCGTTATCGCTGCGTATTTCTTCACATTTATTACCGTACAGGGAGATTATTCCCAATCATATTAGCAAATACAGTTGTTTACACGAAGCCTGCTAAAATTAATCTCTACACAGAGAAAAGGAGCTACAGATGAAACGGTTACCCTGGATTACCGCCCTGCTGTTAATGAGTGCCTCAACGGCCGCGCTGGCGGCACCGGATTCCTGCGAGCGCGTGAAAAGCGACATTCAGCAGAAGATTATCAACAACGGCGTGCCTGAATCAGGGTTTACGCTGAGCATTGTGCCGAACGACCAGGCTGACCAGGCGGGCACGCAGGTAGTAGGCCACTGCGCCAACGACACCTTCAAAATTTTATACACCCGCACAGGCAGTGGTGCGGCCGCTGAAGCTCAGTAATTGCCCCTCAATCCCCTTTGATTTGATGAGGATTAAGATTTAATACCCCCAAATAAGTAACACTCACCCCATCATTAGCCCGGATATCATTTCGGGAAAAATAATACGCAATTATAATGATGGGGTGAGCCATGTCCGATATTGAACATCACGGCGGAATTAGCCGTCGAACTCTCGTGAAATCTACGGCGATAGGTTCTCTGGCGCTTGCCGCTGGTGGGATCTCGCTGCCTTTTGGTTTAAAAAGCGCCGCCGCGGCGGTGAAGCACGCCGTCCAGCCGCCTGAAGATACCGTGGTGTGGGGCGCCTGCTCGGTCAACTGCGGCAGCCGCTGTGCGCTGCGTCTGCACGTGCGTGACAACGAAGTGTACTGGGTCGAAACGGACAACACTGGTGAGGATATTTACGGTAACCATCAGGTGCGCGCCTGCCTGCGCGGACGTTCTATTCGCCGCCGAATCAATCACCCTGACCGTCTGAACTACCCGATGAAGCGCGTGGGCAAACGCGGCGAAGGTAAGTTCGAACGCATCACCTGGGATGAAGCGCTCGACACGATCGCCGCCAGTCTGAAAGACGTGGTGGCCGGCTATGGCAACGAAGCGGTGTATATCAACTACTCCTCCGGGATTGTCGGGGGCAATATCACCCGCTCCTCCCCTTACGCTTCGCTGGTGGCGCGTCTGATGAACTGCTACGGCGGTTTCCTGAGCCACTACGGTACCTACAGCACGGCGCAAATTGCCTGCGCGATGCCCTACACCTACGGCAGCAACGACGGCAACAGCACCTCGGACATCGAAAACACCAAACTGGTGGTCATGTTCGGCAATAACCCAGCAGAAACGCGCATGAGCGGCGGCGGGATTACGTACTATCTGGAACAGGCCCGCGAGCGGTCCAACGCGCGCATGATTGTTATCGACCCGCGCTACACCGATACGGCAGCCGGACGTGAAGATGAGTGGATCCCGATCCGTCCGGGTACCGATGCCGCGCTGGTAGCAGGTATTGCCTGGGTGTTAATCGACGAAAACCTGGTCGACCAGCCGTTCCTGGATAAATACTGCGTCGGCTATGATGAAAAAACGCTGCCGGAAGGCGCGCCCGCTAACGGTCACTACAAAGCGTATATTCTCGGCCAGGGCGATGACCGCACGGCGAAAACGCCGGAGTGGGCCTCCCGCATCACAGGTATTCCCGCCGATCGCATCGTTAAGCTTGCCCGCGAAATCGGCTCCGCTAAACCGGCTTATATCTGTCAGGGCTGGGGACCTCAGCGTCAGGCGAACGGCGAGCTGACCTCCCGCGCCATCGCCATGCTGCCTATTCTGACTGGGAACGTGGGGATCAACGGCGGGAACAGCGGCGCGCGTGAGTCCACCTACACCATCACCATCGAACGTATGCCGCTGCCGGATAACCCGGTCAAAACGCAAATTTCCTGCTTCAGCTGGACGGACGCTATCACCCGCGGTCCGGAGATGACCGCCCTGCGCGACGGCGTGCGCGGCAAGGATAAGCTGGACGTGCCGATTAAGTTCATCTGGAACTACGCGGGCAATACCCTCATCAACCAGCACTCCGATATCAATAAAACCCACGATATCCTGCAGGATGAAAGCAAGTGCGAGATGATTGTGGTCATCGATAACTTCATGACGTCGTCAGCGAAGTATGCCGATATCGTGTTGCCAGACCTGATGACCGTCGAACAGGAAGACATCATTCCTAACGATTATGCGGGTAACATGGGCTACCTGATATTCCTTCAACCCGTGACCGCGCCGAAATTTGAACGCAAGCCCATCTACTGGATCATGAGCGAAGTGGCGAAACGCCTCGGGCCGGATATCCATCAGAAATTTACCGAAGGACGGACGCAGGAACAGTGGCTGCAGTATCTGTATGCCAAAATGCTCGAAAAAGACCCTCATCTGCCGTCCTATGACGAGCTGAAAAAAATGGGTATTTACAAGCGTAAAGATCCGAACGGCCATTTTGTGGCCTATAAAAAATTCCGCGAAAACCCGGAAGCCAATCCGCTGAAAACGCCATCGGGTAAGATTGAAATATACTCCAGCAAGCTGGCGGAGATTGCGGCCACCTGGGAGCTGGAAAAAGATGAGACCATCAGTCCGCTGCCCGTCTACGCATCAACCTTCGACGGCTGGGATGCGCCCGAGCGCGCGCAGTTCCCGCTGCAGCTGTTTGGTTTCCACTTTAAGGCCCGTACCCACTCGAGCTACGGTAACGTTGACGTGCTGAAAGCCGCCTGTCGCCAGGAGGTCTGGCTTAATCCTGTCGATGCTGAAAAACGCGGCATTAAGAACGGCGATACAGTGCGCGTGTTTAACGATCGCGGCGAGGTGCGAATTGAAGCAAAAGTGACGCCGCGCATCATGCCCGGCGTGAGCGCTATGGGCCAGGGTGCCTGGCACGACGCCAATATGAGTGGCGATCGTATCGACCACGGCTCATGCATCAACACCCTGACCACGCACCGCCCTTCACCACTGGCAAAAGGCAACCCGCAACACACCAATCTGGTGCAGATCGAGAAGGTGTAGCGAGTGAATGGCGTGGCCGTGGTTTATTCTATGATTTGTAATATCGGTTAACACAGTCGCGCGGACACTCTCCGCGCGAACAAGGAAGATGTAATGAAAGATGTCTCACATCGTGAATCGTTCGCGTTCAGCGCCCGGGTGCTGGGCGCGCTGTTTTATTTCTCGCCAGACAGCGAGCAGGCCGCGCCGCTGGTGCAGGCCCTCACCGCAGGGGATTGGGTTCAGGACTGGCCCCTGCAGTCGGAAACGCTGCAGCCTGTAGCTGACACCTTTGCCGCGTCTGCCGATGAGCCGCTGAGGGACGCCTGGCAACGGCTGTTTATTGGCCCTTACGCCCTGCCCGCGCCACCGTGGGGTTCCGTCTGGCTGGACCGCGAATCCGTACTGTTCGGCGACTCGACCCTCGCGCTGCGCCAGTGGATGCGGGAGAACGCTATCGCATTTGAAATGCAGCAGAATGAACCGGAAGATCACTTCGGGACGTTGCTGCTGCTGGCGGCATGGCTGGCTGAGAACGGCCGCGATGCGGAGTACGCTCAACTTCTGGCGTGGCACCTGCTGCCGTGGAGCACCCGCTTCCTGTCCGTGTTTGTCGACAACGCCGGGCATCCGTTTTATACCGCGCTGGGTAAGCTTGCGCAGCTGACGCTCGCAGACTGGCGATCCGGGCTGCTTATTCCGGTTGCGGAAAAAACGCTGTATCGCTAAGGGGTGTGGCTTGCTCGCGGATAGCGAGCAAGCTACGGTCAAAAGAGGAAGCTTAAAAAATTTAACTCGAAACAGGAGGCATATTGAATTTAATAATATAAAATAGCTTTTCCTGGTAAGGTCAACACTTTCGTTTGATACATACAAAACAAAACCATGACTAAAAATTATTCTTTCGAAGATAAACGCAAGAAATTACTTGTTACAGCCGTGATATTCAGCGTTTTAGGTGGATGGCTCTGGTATATGTCATGGGCATCTGGCATCTCCCATAATACTATATTAAAAAAATCCGTTCCTGAATGGATGACATATATTTCACTTGGCGTTTTGATTGGAACAATTTTTGTTATGCGCGCTTTTTACCTGCGCACTTTTAACAAAACATTAGAATATATTGCCAGTGCTTTTTTTAGCGGCTTTTGCCTTGGGTTTGTATTGAGCTTAAATTGCTATGATATTTATGTCTATCTCTTCCCGGACAAAATAATTGGCTATGAATCTGAATATGAGGTTGTCTTTCCGGGGCCTTCGAAAGGTAAGTATGGCCATTGTGAAGCGGGTCTCTGGTTAAAAGATCAGAACACCAACAGATGGATTCAGCTTTGTACAAACAAAGAATATCTGCACAGCCACCGTAAGCAGGGAATGACTGGGGTGTGGGTGACAGCTCGTGTGAATAATATTGGAAGTTATATTGTGAATTATGAGTTTATTTATTTGTAGGCACTACCCTATCTATTTTTGTTCCGGTGAATATGAATGGCGCTCAAGGTCCGCTCCTTGCTTGTAGCCGTCAGCCTGATACGTCGCACCACAGATTGCGCATTCACAGCGGAGAAACCGGCTATGGGCAGGGTCATCTCAAAATCGAATCAGGGTAAATTTCATTCATACCCCCACATTTAGTGGTGGATACGTGACGACTGTTCATCTATTCTGCTTTTTCAGCGAGCAAGCCGGAGTCATTTTTAGTGGATAATCCCATATTTCTGAAAACCATCATTATCTTTATTCTCATCCTGTGGGTAATAGACGTAGTCAGGAGAAAGAAAAAAAAGCGTTATGACTCCGCTATAGCAGAGGCTAATGCCAGAGAACGCTATGAATGGCGCTATCTCAGATGGGGTTGGCAGGCAATACGAGTGGCGGCGGCAGTGTATATCTTTGTTCAGCTGATTCAGTTTTTACTGAGATAGATGGCAGAAGAAGGTAAGACAGGCAAGGAACATCTCACTGTCCAGGCCAACAGTAGTTGCGCCTCGGTGGTAGAAATTGTGAGTGTTCCCTGCCTGCCAGTAGCATGCGTTACAAGCCTTTAACCAGTATTTGGTTATGTATCACCGACTGATTCCCCCTCACTCGCACTCTCTTTGCTTTGAATGAACCGAAGTGCCAGGTAGAGGTCTGGCGCCAGAATCATGTCATCATCATTCATTGTTGGCCGACTGTCTTTAAACCAGCGTGTTAACTCCGTTTTCCTGCCCGCAAGGATTAATTTAATCTGTCGACCTTTCAGGTCACGCTTTAACTCATTAATGGTTGCCAGGACACTGATGTCCGAATAGGTGAAGCAGGCAACGGCATCAATGACCACCCATTTAGGTTGTATGGCGGCCCCATCAACCAGGTTCAATACCCGACGTTTAAAATAAGCCACATTAAAATAGGTCAACGGTGAGTTAAATCGATACATCAGCACGCCCGGGACCATTTTAATATCGGTGGTATTCCCTAACGAGTGAATCATTCCCTCTTCGTCAGTCCCCAGCAGGTGCTCAGAGGGACGAAACACCGTACGAAGGAATTGTAACAACCCAAGCAATACCGCAAGGCCAATCCCCTGGATAACGCCGATAATTAAAACACAGCCAAACGTGAAGAAGGCCAGGCGAAATGCCTGTTTATTTCTGCGCCTCAGGTTCCATAACCCACGTAAATCGATTAATGACCATGATGCATACATTAGAACAATACCTAACGCAGATACCGGAATGTATTGTAATGGCTGAGTGAAAAACAGCACGACAATACCGATGATCAAGGCGGCGACCACGGAAACCAGCTGGCTTTTTCCCCCAACCGAATCATTCACCGCGGTCCGGGAATCGGCGCCACTGATAGCAAACCCCTGAGATAACCCCGACATAATGTTCGCAATACCCAGCGCACGGAACTCTGCATCCGCATTAATTTCGTAGCCATTTTTCGCTGCGAAACTGCGGGCGGTCAGCATCAGACTGACAAAACTGACCAACGCCAGGTTCAGCGCCGGGATCACCAAATCACGCATCGGCCCCGGCTGGAACGCCCCCCAGTGGACGACCGGTAAACCAGACTGGAAGCCTTCTCCCCCAATCGTGGCAATGCCATACTGTTGTGCCGAGGTCCCCCATACCAGTGCCGTTGTTATCACAATGGCGATTAAAGGTGCTGGCCACTGGCTGCGGTACGTCTTGATCACCATTAAAATAATTAACGTAAAAAGGGATATTCCTACGGTTAATAAATGGCTATCTGAAAGTCGACCTGGCAAGGCGATTATTTTTTCAATGACCTGCGCCTCATCAAGCTTGATCCCTAATACCTTGCCTAATTGCCCGACGATAATCGTCACGGCTACGCCATTAAGTAAACCGGTAAGAATGGGGTGAGAAAGCAGATCGGCAAGCGCGCCCAGGCGAAATTTACTGGCAAGCAGGCACCACCCGCCCATCATCAATGTCATGATGATCGTCAGTTGCCAGTGCAGTTCGGGATTACCTGCAGAAAGCGGAAATACAACGGCCGCAATCACCGCACAGGTTGTGGCATCAGGGCCCACAATAAGCTGACGTGAAGAGCCAAACAGTGCGTAAGCTATCATTGGTAAAACGCAGGAATAGAGTCCTACAATTGCCCCCACACCCGCCAACTCAGCGTAAGCAATCGCAACAGGGAGCGCGACAGCCGCAACGGATAACCCCGCTTTAACATCATGTTTTAGCCAGCTTTTATCGTAGGCCAACAAATTTTGTAGCCCTGGCATGTAGTTCAACAATAGCTTTCCGAACACGTTATTCTCCGGACATGAATATTACGCACGAAATGTTGGCACACTTTTAAGTGAGGTTCTGGCTTTCAAATGCTCCGGACGGAGGCCCCCCGCTCAGGTCCTGTAAATACTTAACTATTTTATTATTCTGACTGGTGTAAAACATAGTTCAAAAACGAACGGTTAGTCGGAGTAGAACCGGCAGCCTGGTCAGCGACGTTGTAACCCGTTATTGGTAGTTGAAAAGAGGCCAGGAAGTGCGGAAGAATATTTAAACATTATTGAAGCTAAAATGGATTGCGGGATAAGAGGTGGGAATGTCTCAAGCAGTAAAGAAAATCGCTGTAGTGGCTATAGTGGTGAACCTGGCCGCGGGATGCGCGCCGCTACACCCTTCCGGCTGCCATAAGACCACGGCAACGGGTAATTGCGGTTCAGGACGCTGGGACGATCAGGATGAATGGGGCGCGCAGGCGCGGGCAATCAGGGCGGCAATAAACGCCGAAATTGAAGAGCCGCAAAACTGGAAAGGGAAACAATGCAGGTTGCATATTGAATTTGCTCAGGATGGCACACCTTTAAGCATCTCAACCAGTAACGGCAATAGCGCCTATTGCGAAGCGATAAAATCAGCCGCCCATAAAGCCAAATTCCCGGCCTTCAGCAATCCGGAAGTTTATAGAGATTTTCAAAAATCAGGCTTCGACATGCGCGGTTAGCTTCAAGATTATGTCTTGAATGGCGCGCTTTGCTAAACTCCGCCATGCTGCTTCAGGCCATGTTCTCTTTGTCATGAGCGGATTTTTGGGTAGTTTCAGTAGGACGGTATTTCAGCATAATGCGACTGTCTGTAAGCATGGTTGTTTTTAATACAGCCACACACTACTGAATCTAGCTCCGGCAGGCGCTACCGACCCACAAAAGAAAGGATGCACGAGATCGAGCTATGCGTACTCATCAACAGAATAAGTCCCGTAAGCTGTATCGCAGCGTCAACAACACTACACGACACCAATCTAATAATCCTGGTGCTGAGTATCGCTGGGAACGCAACGGTAAAAAAGTCGGAAATGAGCTACTGGCAAAGCGCGGGACAATGCATGGCAGACAGAAGCGTGGCCGAGATTACACGCCCTTGTTTTATTTCCTGATCAAACACAATGGCAAACCATGGGATGAAATATTCAGTGAAGTATGTGGGCGTCTTGATACTACCGAGCCTGTATTCTGGTTAGTCGCACGACATGAGCATCAGCGAAGAGATTTAGTCTGCATTGGTGAAAGTAGTTTTTATCCGGGTCTGTTTGTTGATGAGAATGGAATTCTTCAACAGGTAAATCCTTCAATTTCGGGAAAGGACGTGAAAGTAACTTGCCGCTGCTGCACACACACCTATATTGGTGAACCTGTCCCCTGGATAGAGTAACTGACAACATTTCCTGGGCTGACATGAGTGCCGCTGACACCATCTATGAGAGCGATTGCAAACTTCCGCTCCTCGATACAAACTGACCAACTATTTCTGCAATGTCAGTTTTGTGCCAGGGGCGGATTTTGCTAACATCGCAATATCTTAATTTACGAGGAGTTCATGGGAGAAAAATTATGAAGCATGAGTTATGGACAAACGAAGGTGGTTTAGATTTGTTTTGTCTTGCCGGTACACGGGGGGATTCTGCTCGTAAATTGCTGGATCCGGACTACCGATTAGTGTGGACATGTGACGCAGATTCCCATCTTGAAGCAATGAAAATATATTACGAGTTCCGTCGCTGGGGAGAATATCAAACTGATTTTCCTGAACAGGATAGTAAGACCTACAAAGAAATGGGATGGGAATAAAAAGCATAACATTTATAATATAGTCGTCCTGTATTCTAATATCTTCGCGAACGTGCACTTCTCGCTCACTGCGGACCTTAAGCTCAGTCAGATCGTCCGCATCGAGCCAAAGGCGGACTGTACCAGCCGTGTACTGAATTGAGATGACTCGCAGGGGACGCCCTATTACACGGCTGATTTAGTCACCACTAAACATCCTAAAATGTAACTATTGTTCCTTTGAATACTCATCTGTTTGCGGAGAATAATGCTGACAAACACATGCCAGCTTATTCCCGTCAGGATGCGCAGATAGGCACCATAAAAATCGGGGCCGTACGCGGTCGTGTACCCGGCGCGCCTTCATTCTTCCCTCCCGCATGGAGACCTGCCGCATGGAACTGTCTGACAAGGTCCGCGTTGTCTGCACCGAAAGCGAACATTGTCCCGCTCCCGTGACGCAAGATCTCAACTTTCCGTATGTATGCTAAAATTTGTACAGCTGCAGGACAAAAATTAGTTCTTATAAATTCAGTACGTTAGCCAAAGTGAGCGAATATGGATAATATTCCACATAAGCAGACAGCACGTAAAAGATACCCCGCATGGCTGTGGTGCGGAAGTTTTTATCTGGTTACATGGAATTGCTCTGCAGATGAAATAAATCTGTATTCTATAAACACTGGCTCATACGTTTATCATCTGACAAATAATCACGGACAATACACGGAGAACTTTGAAAACAAGTTTATATCCGTGGAGAGGAAATTTTCGGACACATCGAAATATAGTGTTGTGCTAGGCACAATGAAAAACAGCTTTAATGACAGATGTCTGGCTGCCGGCGTAAGAAGAGACTGGGCTGGGTGGAATAACGGTTGGGTTTTTAAGGGAATCTATGGATATGTAGGCGAATTTTTCTTTGATACATTCGATGATTGTGGTGACCATGGTTCATACCATGATTTTAAAAAAGTAACCGGGATAGGATTTTCTCCCTACATATATCACGGATTCCAGTATAATTTTACGTCTTATTTTGGCATGGATGTGGGTATTATCATCCCCTCCGTTTTTGTCATCACAGCCCAATGGAGCTTTAGATAAATCCGTCAACCACATGTGCTGTAACTGTCAGCAAGAGGTTCCGCCCCGCCATCTAAACCGGAGCGGCTTATATACGGCTCAAGACCACCAGCCGCCGTAACCCACTATTAAAAACTGTACGTCACCTTCAAACTCCCCGTGGGCGACGTCTTGCGTTGCACAATGGGACTATCACCTGCATCCCCCGTCAACTGCGTCACGCCCGCAGAGGCAAGGACGCTCCAGCGAGAGGTGAGCTTGTGGGTCCAGTCCAGGTTCATCGACCAGACATAAACCCCGGCCCCGGCGTCATGTCGGGCAAAGCCCGATGCGGCCGACTGGGCGGCGTTGACCCCGTAATACGTCTGCATATACTTGTCGGATCCCCAACTGCCGGTCAGCGCCAGCGTCACCGCATTTGTTGGTGAGGTATAGAGCGGACTGCTCAAGCCGAAATGCACCGCCTCTCCGTTGTCTCTCTCAGACACCGGAACCTCAGCCTGCAGCTGCAGATTCAGCCAGTCGGTCACCTTGTACCCCAGCCCGGGCACGATGATTGCCGAGCCTTTAATCTCTCCCATCCCTCGCAGCTCGTCGCTACCGGAGCTGATCGAATCGCTGCTCACGTCTTTATCTTTACGGCCAACTCGATAGCTCAGCGCTGCGCTGTAATCCAGGTTGCCAACGTTGTTACCGTAACCGATCCCTCGCGAGGTGCCGATAAAGAAGCCATTTGCCATGGAATAATCCACTACCTGAGCCGCTGAGACGCGGGTTTTATCTGAACCCGAGTAGCGCGGCCCCACATCCACGCCGCCCCCCAGGGTTATGACGTTACCCTGGCGCTGTTCTTCCGCCAGTACAGGCGTAGCCAGTAACGCCAGAACGACGCCCGGCACGAGGGTTTTCAGGCAGCGGTCCGAAAGTAAATGAGGGAACGTATGACGCAGTTCAATATTTCTCATTAAGGAAGTCCTTATGGATTCAAATGATGACGATGCAGGCGGTTAAACGCCGGAACGCCCATTTTGAAGAGTGACCCTAAGGTTCTTATGAGCCGAAAATGAAGAAACACTGAAGCGCGGGCAGGTGCTGTCATCCGGACAGATTTCCTGCTACCGTTTTTTTCTTAAGTTATTCTTCATTCACGGTTGATACCGTTACCAATGTGAAAATTCTACTTATCGAAGACGACCTGGATCTCGGCAATGGCGTACGTATCGCCCTCTCAGATCAAGGATTTGACGTCATATGGGTTCGCCGTAAAGAGGATGCGCTGCATCAGCTTGACGTCTGCGTGCCGGAACTTATTTTGCTCGACCTGGGGCTGCCCGACGGCGATGGCATGAGCCTGATGACGCGTTTGCGTCAGCAACTCAAGGGGATCCCCGTCATCATCCTGACGGCGCGAGGGACGCTGCAGGATCGCCTGTGCGGGCTGGATGCCGGCGCGGACGACTATCTCGTCAAACCCTTTATTCTCGCCGAGCTGCTGGCGAGAGTGCGAGCCCTTGCACGGCGCAGCTACGGTTTTGAAAATGAGGCGATAGAAATTCGTGGGCTATCCCTTCATGTCCCGACGCGCCGCGTGACGGTGAGTTCGCGGCATATCGATTTAACGGCCAGTGAATACGCGCTGCTGGAAACGTTGATGCTGCGCGCGGACCGCGTGCTGACCCGGCGGTTTCTGGAAGAAAGGATATTCGGCAACAAAGAGAACCTCAGCAACGCGCTCGACGTGCACATGGGAAATTTACGGCGAAAAATCGGCGACGGCTATGTGCGAACGGTCCGGGGCGTCGGGTACGTTATTGATACCGTCTCAATACAGAAGGTGACCGGTTAATGCAAAACGTCTGGTATCACCTGAGGCGTCCGACGCTGGTACGGCGAATTATCATCGCCCAGATGCTGCTGCTTACCCTGCTGTGGTGTCTTTTTTTAACCTTTATTCTGTGGGAGGACCTGCGTAGCCCCCCTATCCTCACGGGCAGTAAAACGTACGAAACCGTTTTTACCCTGGCTGAGCGTATGGATATCGTACCGCTGTGCTGGAGGCCTTCAGCAAGGCGCTGCGTGAAGGTTACGGCGGAGGGGAAGATCCCGTGCTGTCGATTAACCTCATCGTTCGCAAAAATAATACCGTTATTTTTGCCTCCGACGGTGCGCCCGCAGGGATAACAAACACCCGGTTCGGCGAACTGGAGCATGTTCAGAGTGGTGATCGTACCTGGACCAGCCGCACCCTCAAATCCCCGCACTCCGACGTGGAGGTTACCCTTTTCACCCCAGCCAGCGGCTGGAACTTCTTTATCTATCTGAACTCGCGCGGGTACTACATCCTGCCGCTGCTGGTCTGCTTCCCTTTTCTGCTGTTTCCCGCGTGGCTGTCAATACGCATTGCGATGCGTCCCTGGAATAAGGTGGTCGATGAGATTACGTTACGCACGCCGGACGATCTCTCCCCGTTAAAAGCCGTACCGAAGCACAGAGAGCTTCGCCAGATGGTGGACGCGATCAATGACTTTCTTGCCAGGGTGCGTGAAAGCGCGGAAAGGGAGCGGGTTTTCATCGCGGATGCCGCGCACGAGCTGCGTACGCCCCTCGCGGCGATGCGCATCAACGTGGAGGCGCTGCAGTCCTGGGTCATCAGCGAAAGCCAGCAGGAGCTGCTTGCCGGCGTGATCCGCAGCAACAGCCGCGCCGCGCGTCTCGTCAATCAGCTGCTGCTGATGATGCACAGCGAAGCGCGTATTGATACGGCCATGGAGCCCGTGCCGCTGACGACGCTCATCCAGGCGCGTATGGCCGAGCTGGAGCCCTTAGCGTCTGCGCGGAGGATCGAGCTGGAATTCTTTGCCGAGGATGAAGTGTGGATCTCAGGCGTCAGGGAACGCCTGGTGTCGCTCGTTGACAACCTCATTGAGAACGCCGTGAAATACAGCCCCGAGGGCGGGCAGATTCAGGTCGACGTACGTGCAGGCGATCGCGTCGTTCAGCTGCGCGTCTCCGATGCGGGCCCCGGTATTCCGGTCGAGCTGCAGGAGCGCGTGTTCGACCGCTTTTTCCGAGATCCCAATCAGGTGCAAAGCGGCAGCGGGCTGGGGCTTGCCATCGTCAAAGCGGTGGCGCAGCAACACAACAGCAGCGTAAATCTGAGTACCTCTGCAGAAGGTGGCCTCCTGGTCACGGTTGACTTCCCGAACCGCACGTTTAGCTAAAGCAGAACAGGGGGTTTGATCGCAAATGCCGCAGATTGCTTCAAAATAATTACCGTATTTGTTATATTGTTGTTTATTGCTTATTCACCTCTGCGGTGCCAAAAAGAACAAGATTCACCGCAACCCAGGACAGAGAAATGTTAGATTACCGCTTCCCGACAGCTTTGCAGATGGTTCTCAGCGTAGCGATGGCGGAGCAATTGGGTGAACGTTCAACGAGTGCGATTCTGGCCTACGGCCTGGAAGCGAACCCGAGCTTCATCCGCAAATTGATGGTTCCGCTGACGCGAGACGGCATTATCGTCTCAACGCTTGGCCGTAACGGCTCCATTCATCTTGGTCGCCCGCCAGAAGAGATCACCCTGCGCGACATCTACCTGTCGGTCATCGAAGATAAAAAGCTGTGGGCGTCGCGCCCTGACGTACCGGCTCGCTGCGTGGTCAGCGCTAACGCGTGCTGGTACTTTAAATCAATTTCCGAAGAGGCCGAGCAGGCGTCGTTAGCGGTACTGGCCCGCCATACCGTAGCAAGTGCCCTGGAAGCGGTGAAAAACGCCGACAGCAGCGGCTGGGATCCGCTCCCCGATCTCATCGCCCAGTATCAAAAAACATCGTAACGTTTTACCTGATGCGAAAAAAAACCGCCTTCACTGTGAAGGCGGTTTTTTATTATCAGCAACGTCCCTACGCAGGCAGCACGTCCCTTTCCTCTTTCTTCCCACGCGTGACGAACTTACGCAGCGTCACGTAGAACACCGGCGTCAGGAACAGACCAAACAGCGTCACCCCCAGCATACCGGAGAACACCGTGATCCCGGTGACGCCACGTACTTCTGCGCCCGCGCCGTGGCCGAGGATCAGCGGAATGGTCCCGGCAATAAAGGCGATGGAGGTCATCACAATCGGGCGTAAACGCAGGCGACACGCCTCCAGCGCGGCCTCCATGATGCCTTTACCCTGAATTTCCAGCTCGCGGGCAAACTCCACGATAAGAATGGCGTTTTTACAGGCCAGCCCCATCAGCACCACCAGCCCCACCTGCACGAAGACGTTGTTATCGCCCCCGGTCAGCCAGACGCCAAACAGCGCCGAGAGCATGGTCATCGGCACGATGAGGATCACCGCCAGCGGCAGCGTCCAGCTTTCATACAGCGCCGCCAGCACCAGGAACGCCAGCAGCACCGCGACCGGGAAGACGATCAGCGCCGTGTTGCCCTGGGTGGCCTGCTGGAAGCTCAGATCCGTCCATTCAATGTTCATCCCGTTCGGCAGGATCTGCTTAGACATCGCGTCCAGCTGCGTCATCGCCTGCGCTGATGAGAGCACGCGCGGGTCGGCATCGCCAATCAGGTCCGCCGCCGGGTAGCCGTTGTAGCGGATCACCGGATCCGGCCCGTAGGTGGTCGTGATGTTTACCATACTGCCAATCGGTACCATTTCGCCCTGGCTGTTACGGGTGCGCAGATTCGCAATATCTTCTACGCTGTCGCGGAACTGCCCGTCCGCCTGTGCCATCACGCGCCAGGTACGTCCGAACTGGTTGAAGTCATTGACGTACGACGAGCCCAGATAGGTTTGCAGCGTCCCGAAGAGATCGGTCAGCGACACGCCCTGCGCTTTCGCCTTATCGCGGTCTACCTGCACGTCCAGCTGCGGCACGTTAGCCTGGTAGGTTGAGATCGGGAAATGCATCCCCGGCGTCTGCATAATCGCACCGGACATGGTGTTCACCGCATTTTGCAGCGCGCCATAGCCCAGACCACCGCGGTCCTGGATGTACAGGGAATAGCCCGACCCCTGACCCAGCCCTAAAATCGGCGGCGGCAGGATGGAGAAGCCAAAGCCCTGCTGGATTTGCGCGATTTTCGCGTTAATCTCCGCGTTAATTTCCGCCGCGGAATGTTTACGCTGGTCGAACGGCTTCAGGCCGAAGAAGACCGTCCCGGTATTCGGCGTATTGGTGAACTGCAGCGCATTCAGCCCCGGAAACGCGACCGCATAGTCCACGCCTTCGGTATTCATCCCGATTTCGCTCATTTTGCGGATCACCGCATCGGTGCGGGCCAGCGAAGAGCCTTCCGGCATTTTCACGCCGCCGATCAGGTAAAGCTTGTCCTGCGTCGGAATAAACCCGCCGGGCACCGCTTTAAACATGACGCCTGCGGCACAAAGCAGCAGCAGATAAACCACGAATACCGCGCCGCGTCGTCCCAGCGTTTTGCCCACCAGTCCCTGATAGCCGTTTGAGCTGCGGAGGAAGAAGCGGTTAAACGGACGGAAAATCCAGCCGAACAGACGATCGATAAGCCGGGTCGGGAAATCTTTCGGTGCGCCGTGCGGCTTTAACAGTAGTGCTGCCAGCGCGGGAGAGAGCGTCAGCGAGTTAATCGCTGAAATCACCGTAGATATCGCGATCGTCACCGCAAACTGCTTGTAGAACTGGCCGGTAACGCCCGACAGAAACGCCATCGGCACAAACACCGCGCACAGCACCAGCGCAATCGCGATAATCGGCCCGGACACTTCACGCATCGCCTGGTGCGCAGCCGCAAGCGGCGCAAGCCCCTCTTCGATGTTTCGCTCGACGTTTTCCACCACCACGATGGCGTCGTCCACCACGATACCGATGGCCAGCACCAGCCCGAACAGGCTCAGGGTATTCAGCGAGAAGCCCAGCAGGTAGAGAATGCTGAAAGTACCCACCACCGACACCGGCACCGCGATCAGCGGAATGATCGACGCGCGCCAGGTTTGCAGGAACAGAATGACCACCAGCACGACCAGCACCACGGCTTCCAGCAGCGTCTGCACCACCGCACGGATCGAATCACGCACGAAGACCGTCGGATCGTAAGGTGCCGCCCACTTCATGTCTGCCGGGAAGCGCGTGGACAGTTCGTCCATTTTCGCGCGCACCGCGTTAGACAGATCGATGGCGTTCGCCCCTGGCGACTGGAAGATACCAATCCCGACCGCGTCTTTATTGTTCAGCTGGGAACGCAGCGCATAGCTCCCGGAGCCCATTTCAATCCGCGCCACGTCGCGCAGGCGGACGACCGTACCATCCTGCGTTGTTTTCAGGACAATATTGCCAAACTCTTCTTCGGTATGCAGACGGCCCTGGGCGTTAATGGAGATCAGGAAATCGCTCTCTTTCGGCAGCGGCTCGGCGCCAAGCTGACCGGCGGAGACCTGTACGTTTTGCTCCTGCATCGCCGTGACCACGTCCGAGGCGGTCAGACCGCGCGCCGCCACTTTATTTGGGTCCAGCCAGACGCGCATCGCGTACTCGCCGGAGCCGAAAATCTGGATCTGGCCGACGCCGGGCAGGCGCGCCAGCTCATCCTTCACCTTCAGCGTGGCGTAGTTGCGCATATACAGCGAGTCGTACTTACCGTTGGGCGAAAACAGATGCACCACCAGCGTCAGCGTCGGGGACTGTTTCTGGGTGGTAATGCCCAGGCGCCGCACGTCTTCCGGAAGACGCGCCTCGGCCTGCGCGACGCGGTTCTGCACCTGAACCTGCGCCTGATCGGGGTCAGTCCCCGGACGGAAGGTCACGGTAGTCACCAGCACGCCGTCCGAACCCGCGACGGATTTCATATACATCATGTTCACGACGCCGTTGATCGCCTCTTCCAGCGGCGTCGCCACGGTCTCGGCAATCACTTTCGGGTTGGCGCCCGGGTACTCCGCGCGCACCTGCACGCTTGGCGGCACGACGTCAGGATATTCGCTCACCGGCAGCAGCGGGATGGCGATTAACCCTGTGATAAAAATCAGAATCGACAGGACGGCAGCAAAGATCGGCCTGTCGATGAAAAAGCGGGAAAAGTCCATGGGTTGGATTCTCAGGTCAAGGGATCAGTTGAGGGCGCTGGTGGCGGTCATGGCAACGGTTTTGGCGTTAACCGACATACCCGGCATAAACACTTTCTGTAAACCCTCGACGATGACTTTGTCACCAGGGTTCAGCCCCTGCCGCACAATGCGTAAACCGTCTGCCAGACGTCCCGGCGTAATGTCGCGACGCTGCGCTTTCCCCTCTTTATCCACGATATAGACGTATTTACGATCCTGATCGGTCAGCACCGCCTTGTCGTCGATAAGCGTGGCTTTGAATTCCGCGCTGCCCGGCAGGCGTACGCGGGCAAACAGTCCCGGTGTAAACTGACGCTGTGAGTTATCCAGCAGCGCGCGCATGCGGATGGTCCCGGTGCTCGGCGTGAGCTGGTTATCCAGGAAATCCACTTTGCCCTGATGGGGATAGCCCTCCTCGCCCGTCAGGCCAATCTCAACCGGCAGCGCCGTGTGATTGCTGGACGCCCCCTGCCCGCTGCGGGCCAGGTTTTGATAGTGAAGGTAGGTTGACTCGTCCACGTCAAAGTAGACGTACACCGTCTTCTGCGAGACCAGCGTGGTGAGGACGCTGGCAGTGTCGCCCGCAGTCACCAGGTTCCCGCTGGTGATCAGCGCCCGGCTGGCGCGACCATCGATAGGCGCGGTCACTTTGGTGAAGTCCAGGTTGAGCTGGGCTGCGTCAACCGCCGCCTGCGCGGCGCGAATGTCGGCCTGCGCCTGAACGGCAGCCGAGCGACGCTGCTCCCACTCTTCCCGTGAGACCAGATGGGTATTGATCAGCTTATCGGTACGGTTAGCCTCACTTTGCGCCAGGCTGGCCTGCGTTTTGGCTCTCGCCAGGTTTGCCTGCGCCTGTTCCAGCGCGGCGCGATAGGTACGATCATCAATGGTGAACAGCACCTCGCCCTTCTTCACTTCCTGGCCGTCGGTGTAATTCACCTTGTCAATGTAGCCGGACACGCGCGGGCGCAGCTGAACGCTCTCCACCGCTTCAATCCGGCCGTTAAAGCTATCCCACTGGCTAATCGATTTCACCACCACGTCAGCGGCACTCACGGCAGGCGCAGGTGGCGCGGCATTTTGCGCGACGCTGTTATCGCATCCGACGAGCAGCACGGAGAGCAACATGGCCCCCAGCGCGCTCAGATGAGAATTACCCCAGGTTTTTTGCAGGCTCATTATTTTTATTCCGATAATTGTCGCCACCGGGCAAGACGCAGCAGGAGGCACCGCGCCACTTCCTTTGTCCGGGGGCTGTCTTAAGGCCATTTGTGTCGTTCATCGCCACAAAACTGTAACAGTTGCGAATACACTATTCGCGGCGATTGTAGGAAGGCGCTTAACTAAGTGCAAGAATAATTGTTGCACTTTATGTGCTATTTGAGTGGATGTGAAAAGACCCGTTTCGGTCAGGGATTTAAATGCAACAATAAAACTTGCAATTACTGCAAAAACGCGCCACCTTTAAATGCAACAGACAAAGATACTTTTTCATCCGCTGCGTGGGGGTAACCAGATGAACACTGGCGCATTTATGCATGATTTACTCGACTGGATCGACAACAACCTGGACAGCCGACTGGACATTGAGACCGTCGCCAGGCGTTCCGGCTACTCAAAATGGCACCTCCAGCGCCTGTTCAAAGAGCATACGGGCTATCCCCTCGCCGGGTATATTCGCGCGCAAAAGCTGCAAAAATCGGTTGAGCGGTTATCCCACAGTGACGAACCGATTCTGAACGTGGCGATCGCGCTGGGCTTTGACTCCCAGCAATCCTTTAACCGCAGCTTTAAGCGTCAGTATGGTCAGGCGCCTGGGGCATGGCGACGGAGTATGGGTGGCCCGGAAACACAGCAGCTTCGCCAGTAATGCATATTTTGCTGCAACATCGATCTGTTGCTGTTATACTGTATATAAATACAGTATAGCGAGGTGCACGATGGCTGTTGAAACAAAATTTGTTGTCGTAAGAAAAGGTGAAGAGAAAATGACTTTTGCCAGTAAGAAAGAGGCTGACGCTCACGACAAGCTGCTCGATATGGCCGACGCGTTCACCGACTGGCTGTTGCAAAGCGGAATGCAGATGGATGAAACGCAGGCTGAAAATCTTGGCCTGTATCTCGCCGAGCAGAAAGAGACCGTGCAGCATATTCTGCGTACCAGCAAGCTTCCCGATCTCACTGCTCCAGCTGTAGCGGATACAACAGACTCCGATGCGGCTGACACGAAAAAAATCAGGGCTGTGAAAGCGGCCTGATTGTCAGAAAAATCATCACCGTTCTGGAAGCCGTAAGCAGATAACTGCTTACGGCTTTTTGGCTGTCTGTAGTACTCTCCTGCTGATTGATGTTAACGATACCATCGTTTCAAAGCAGGAGATAATGCACTTACATTAAAAAATAGGACTTTCGGGAAGGTGAAGTGGGTTCAGTCCTTTTAATATAATTTAGAAATATTCATTTTTGTGATTAGAAATCCATACGAGGCTTGAGTCACGATAGTCGTCGTTAGTGGATGCTATGAGCGAGCATTTATCTGCATTACCATCAGCGGTGTAAGCACAGCTTTGCTTCACCATGAAAGTGATGTCCTCTCTTTTCGACACTAATTCTGAGTCAAGGAATTGCGCACTCCCGGATGGGTAAACGATGTGTTCATCTTTTGGATCTTTGTAGTTTATTATGCGAACGGGGAATTGGCTGTTATGATACTCATATCGCTCTACAACTTCGCCCGTATCTTTGTCCATTATTTTTTCCAGCAAGCCACGTATATTATAACTGAGTAAGTAATTACCCTTTTCATTCTCAAGCTCAGTAATTTCGCAGCGCTCATTTATTTTTCCGGTAATACGCTGGCCTTTAAGTGACGTCAGTAAGCCATCTTTATTGACCAAATGAAACTCTCGATCATTTGCCTTGTCAACCATGTTGATACTCGTAAAGCATCCGCTGCGATCATATCTAACTTCTGTCATAACCTGAAGTTTACCTGTAACATCCCGCATCCACTGGAGGCTATGTTTTACGTTCCCGGTTGTTGCATCATGATCGAATAAAAGAGCAGCATTTAAGACCGACGGTTTGAATTGAGTAAATGCCGCGACATCAAATGATAACGTCAATAATAATAGATTTAAAAAAACACCTGTTTTCATAAGTCATCCCTTTATTAATAAAATAGTATTCAACGATGATGTGAATTCGCGCTCTCATATTTTACGAATAATCAAAGCATTTCCATGACACACGTTAAGTGTCTGCTTTTTGTTCTAATCAATCGATACAAGGGCCCCTCATTTTTTGTGTGCACTCGCTTTCCGACGGATCTCAATCATCCTGATATACATATCACGCAACTCCTTATTCTGCTTGATTACCATTTCTTTGGGCAAGGATTCTCTCTCACGATTCCATTCATCAACGACACCCTGGCACGCCAGATAAGCGTCATTAACAATATTTTCAGCTGGAATCATCGTGTTGATATAGGGAAAGGTATGTTTGTTCAGGCATACAGAGACAGGTGGGCCATAATCATGTTCTTCGGCATGTAAGGTAATAGCAATAAGGAGGATAAACAATGTTAGAAATCTCAACTTTTTTTCCCCTGATAAATACTGTTTCGTCAAATGACTGTCTTCCGGGGAGTTATCGACTTTGTGCAAAAAATCTTTAGTTACCCAAGGAAGTTATTATCCTGCTGTAGGGACTGCTGACACAAAACCTGACAGATGAAGGTTTTAATGACTTGATATCAGATTAGAAATCACCCCGTTGAGCTCACAATTCATAGCAGGCGTAACCTTAAAACTATCCGCTTCTATGCTAAACCTTCCAACCACAAAACCTGGTAGCTATACAAACACGCAAGACTGTTAAGTTAATACACTTCCCCCTCTCTGAGAAAATACGCATGACCCCACATCCGTTACGCCAGATCATCGAATCCTGTGACCACGCTATCACCACCAAAAACTATGACGAGCTGATGGAATACTACGCCGAAGACGCGGCTTTGGTGGTCAAGCCAGGCATGACGGTTAAAGGCAAAGAAAACATCCGCAACGCGTTTATTGCCATCTCAGATTATTTCCAGGACCAATTGATTGTGGAACAAGGAGAGATGCAGGTGATCGAAGGCGGTGACAATGCCCTCGTTATCATGGAAACAGTTCTGCGTTTTCCTGATGGTCAGGGTGGAATAACGGAAATGTCGCGCCGCGCGACCTATGTTTTTCGGCTGGAAAGCGACGGTCGCTGGCTTTGTACTATCGACAACTCCTACGGCACGTCGCTTCTGGATACCGGAAACCGATCGCGTTAATCACGGCTTCAAAGGGGCGCTGCCGCCCCTCCACGCCAGCCCCTTAATGCGCAGTAATGCGCGGCTCCTTCACAAACTCAGCCAGCAGCCACACCATATCGTGCAGCAGGCCCGTCAGCTCTTTCGCTACGTGAGCGGGTAGCGTTCCCCCCATAACGGCTTGCGTCAGCGCCAGAACATAGTCCACCTGCGTTAAGGTGTCCTGCCAACAGTCGGGCACGCAGGAGTTGATTTTCTCACCCATGATCAACTGTTCAATCAGGTATGGCGGAAGATCGACATCACAGAGTTCACGTAGCCTGCGCATGGCCTGAAGGAGACGCTCGCACAGCGCTGTACGGCTCGCGACATCATCGGTTTCGACCAGCACGCTCACAAGCGCGGCGCAGTTGTCGGCGACGTCAAAGAGATCCGCATCGGTCGGAAGCGGTCGGGAGATAAGTTGCAGAATGACGTTTTCGTCAGACGGGAGATAAGTCAAGGTTGGGATAGTCGCCATACAAGGCTTCCTTCTATATGGAGTTTATTTAACCACCCTTTGAGTTCCTACGCTCGGGGGGTAGCGCTGACAGAGGTAGGAATACCGCCCATATAGAAAACGGCCAGCCTTACGGCTGCTCCGTCAGCGCCACCGTTATTGTAACGAGATCGGCACTGCTGCGACATACGTAATGTCACTATATGGTTGACGGGTTCCTACGCCCGATTGCGGATGTGCCGCAACGCAGGCACTTTACGACCGCGCCCCGTAGAGGAAAAGACATAACGCTGAATTTCATAAGGTTACTTTGCGGTTTGCGAGACGCCTTCCAGAATGACAACGCTGCCCTAAATTTTAAGGGTATCAATCACCGCTCTCGCTGGGCTTTGACTCCCGGCAGTCCTTCAACCGCAGCTTTAAGCGTCAGTATGGTCAGGCGCCTGGGGCATGGCGGCTAAGTATTGGCTGTCGTGAAACGTTAACCGAACGTTTTTAGGGTCAACGAACTTACCGTCGGCGGTAACATAGGCGCTATTCACCACTTCTCCACTTTCTTTGTCTGTTAACGCAATATGCGGTGCGTCGTGCAGTATGTTTTTATGACCCCACTCCATCAAAGAGAAAAGAATCGGCGCAAGGCTGCGGCTTTTGGCGGTGAGAACATACTCATACCGTTCACGCGCCCCTTCTTCCTGATAAGGGATTTTGCAAAGCAGGCCGAGTTCAGTCATTTTTTTTAACCGGTTCGCAAGCGTCTGCCTGGTGATTTTTGTATGATCCCGTATCGTTTCAAAGCGTGTTACCCCATAAAACGCCTCTCTCAGAATCAACAAAACCCATTGATCGCCAAGAAGCTCAGCGGCCGCCGCTAACCCACAAAGCTCAGGTAATAAGTACGGTAATGATTTATTTTTTGACATCTCTTCGTTTGCCTCGTAACCTGAGTATGATTTAAAGACTCAGTTATTTAAGGAGAATACAATGCCCTTCGTAAATGTGCAAACCATTAAAGGAATTATGAATTCGGAGCAAAAAAAAGAACTGCTACGTCGTATGACTGACCTTATTGTTGAAATTGAGGGAAACGGCGATCCTGAATTCCGGCGTTCAGTATGGATCCGTATTGACGAGCATGAACCGGAACAGTGGAGTCTTGGGGGAATACAGCCCACATCTGAAATGATTGCTGCAAAATTTGCCTCACCACAGCGGTCCTGATTTATTTTTAGTCATAGCTCACAGGCGGGCAGTTTGAATGTCCGCTCTCGTGATGTTATGCCGCCCTAAATTTTCAGCGTATCGATCACAGCCCTCAGGGCAGGCGACACGTTGCGGTGCGGATAATAGAGATACAACCCGTCCATGCGCAGGCTATAGCGCTGCAACACCCGGATAAGCGTTCCGCGCTCCAGATCGTCAGCCACCAGCTCCACCGGGACATAGGCCAGCCCAAGCCCCAGCCGGGCGGCCTCGGCTTCCATGTAGCTGTCAGACAGCGCCCATTGCCCCTCTGGCCGATGGGTGATTTTTTTCCCGTCCTGCACCAGTTCCCACTGATAGTCACTACCGTCGGCAAACTGGTAGGCAATGCAGGGATGAGCCACTAAATCGGCTGGCGTCTGAGGAAAACCGTAGCGTCTGAAGTGTTCCGGGGCAGCCACCGCGGCCATTTCCATATCAGGCGTGATACGCACTGCAATCATTCCCTGCCCCACTTCCGGCCCCAGTCTGACACCCGCATCGAACCGCTCGGCGATAATGTCGACGAAGCGGCTTTCATTCATCAGTTCCAGCCTGATGTCCGGGTAACGCTGTTTAAAAATGGCGAGCTTTGGCAGCAGACATTTATCGATAGCGTGCTGGCTGGCATTAATACGCACCGTGCCGGACGGCGTCTGACGATAGTGTGCCAGGGTCGCCAGACCCGTATCGAGCGTATCGAATGCAGACTCGGCGGTCTGATAAAGCTGTTCCCCGGCATGGGTGAGCGAGAGCTTGCGCGTGGTGCGGACCAGAAGTTGAACGCCCAATCGCTCTTCCAGCTCGCGAACCGAGCGGCTGATCCCGGATTGCGCCAGCCCAAGCCGCTGCGCAGCCGCCGTGAAGCTCCCCTCCCGTACCACCTGCATGAACAGGTACAGCTCATTATAGTTTTCCCGTTTCGCCATCATCCCCACCAATTTATAACAATATGATATGAATCCTAGCAGATTTCGTCCTCTAATCAGCACTATTTCTGCTAACTATAATGACCGCAACACAACAACCCAGGGTTCATTTCTATGAAAACATTTACCCAAAAACTGTCCGTTGCGATGCTGCTATGTGCATCATTAAGTGGAGTGACAACAATGAGTTATGCAGAAACCACCAACCCAAACGCGCCTGTTTCGATGGTGAGCGCATGGGATAAAACCTTCGCCGAAAGTGACAAAGTCGATCACCGTAAGGTGTCCTTCCAGAACCGATACGGGATCACTTTGGTAGGCGATCTGTATCTTCCCAAAAACCGCGGCGACCGCAAGCTGGCGGCGATTGCGGTCAGCGGGCCATTTGGCGCGGTCAAAGAGCAGTCCAGCGGCCTGTATGCGCAAACCCTTGCAGAAAATGGGTTTGTGACCCTGGCGTTCGATCCGTCCTATACGGGCGAAAGCGGTGGCCAGCCGCGCAACGTAGCGTCTCCGGATATCAACACTGAAGACTTTAGCGCGGCGGTGGACTTCCTCGGGTTGCAGAAAGAGGTTGATCGTAACCGCATTGGTATTCTCGGCATCTGCGGCTGGGGCGGTATGGCGCTCAACGCAGCATCCATGGACACCCGCGTGAAGGCGGTCGCCACCAGCGTGATGTATGACATGAGCCGGGCGATGGGCCACGGCGTGGGCGACGGAAAAGATCGCTATTCAACGTCTGACCGCCGTGCCGTTCTGCAGTATCTGAACGCACAGCGCTGGAAAGATGCTGAGAACGGTACCTTCGCGCACGGCGGCCATGACATTTATGTCGATGAGAACGGCAAGGTGACGGCAGCTGAACGTATTCTGCCGGAGGCGTTACCTGACAACCCGAATCCGGTACTCAAAGAGTTCTTTGACTACTACCGTATGCCGCGCGGCTTCCATGCGCGCTCCGTCAACTCCAACGGCGCGTGGACCGCGACCACGCCATTATCATTTATGAATATGCCGCTGCTGAGCTACGCCGGGGAAATTACTATCCCAACGCTTATCGTAACCGGTGAAAAGGCACACTCCCGCTACTTTGCTGAAGATGCGTTTAAAGCGGTCGGCAGCAAGCAGAAGGAACTGGTGATTGTTCCGGGCGCAAACCATGTCGATCTCTACGATAATGCTGCCGGGAAGATCCCCTTCGGCCAGTTTGAGCAGTTCTTCAAAACCAACCTGAAATAAACCTCTACGCCACCCGCCCTAAACGGGTGGCTCTTTGTGAAATCTGACTATGTCTACACTGAGCCGCACCACTTCACAGAACACAGAGCATGCACACTGGAGTGGCGTTTTTGCCATGACCCTGTGCGTATTTGTCCTGATTGCCTCGGAATTTATGCCCGTCAGCCTGCTTACCCCCCTTGCCAGAGATTTGGGCGTTACGGAGGGTCTCGCTGGCCAGGGGATCGCGATTTCCGGCGCGCTGGCGGTGCTGACCAGCCTCTTCCTTTCCCGGCTTGCCGGGAATATAAACCGCAAACACCTTCTTCTGGGCATGACGCTCCTGATGGCGCTCTCGGGGATGATTATCGCTTTCGCCCCAAACTATCTGGTTTACATGACAGGCCGCGCACTGATCGGTATCGCTATAGGCGGGTTCTGGTCCATGTCTGCCGCAACGGCCATTCGCCTTGTTCCGCCGCATAAGGTTGCGCGCGCGCTGGCCATTTTCAACGGCGGTAACGCGCTGGCAACGGTGGTGGCCGCCCCGCTTGGCAGCTATCTTGGGGCCACTATTGGCTGGCGCGGCGCATTTCTTTGTCTGGTGCCCGTGGCGATAGTCGCGTTCATCTGGCAGTGTTTAAGCCTGCCTGACATGAACGCGCGTAAAAACGGTACATCACGAGGAAGTGTTTTTCGGTTATTCCGCCAGCCTGCCGTTTCCGTTGGTCTGCTGGCCTGCGGCCTGTTCTTTATGGGGCAGTTTGCGCTGTTTACCTATCTGCGCCCGTTCCTTGAAACCGTCACCCGGGTGAGCGGAGCCGGGCTGTCGCTGATTTTGCTCACCATAGGCGTTGCGGGTTTTGTGGGCACCCTTTTCGTTGCCCTGGTGCTTAATGCCGCGTTTTACATAACGCTGATCGCGATCCCTCTACTGATGGCGGCCATCGCAGTCGCGTTGATTCTCGCCGGGCATAACGTGTGGATTGTGGCCCTGCTGTCAGGCCTATGGGGGATGCTGGCAACATCAGCACCGACGGGGTGGTGGACGTGGATTGCGCGAACGCTGCCGAAGGATGCTGAAGCCGGCGGTGGACTGATGGTTGCGGTGATCCAGCTCGCCATTGCGCTCGGCTCAACGGCGGGCGGTATAGCGTTCGATCGTTATAGCTGGCAGAGCACGTTTGCATTGAGTGGCATAGTGCTCCTCTTTGCGGCAGCGCTAACGTTTCTGCTTTCGCGTCTTCACAAATAACGCGCCGGATGATTTTTTGACGCTTTTCTTCACCGTTCGTGTATTGTTTTTAAACAATAACATCCATTAAAGGACACCTGCGCAATGATCACCATCCTCGGCAAAACCACCTCCATCAACGTTCGAAAAGTACTCTGGACCTGCGAAGAAGCAGGCATAGCCTATCAACAGGAAGATTACGGCAGTGGTTTTGCCTCAACGGAAACGGATGCCTTCCGCGCCCTGAATCCCAACGCCATGGTGCCAGTGCTGATTGATGACGATTTCGTGCTGTGGGAGTCCAATTCCATCTGCCGTTATCTGGCGCGCAAGGCCGAACGCCACGATCTGCTGCCTGCCGCACCGCAGGCTTGCGCCAACGTTGAGCGCTGGATGGACTGGCAGGCCACTGAATTTAACAACGCCTGGCGCTATGTCTTCCCGGCGCTGGGGCGTAAAAACCCGGCCTTTAACGACCCCGAGCGCATTGCGGCAGGAATCAAAGAGTGGAACCACTGCATCACCATTCTGGAAAACCAGTTACAGCGCACCGGGGCCTTTGCGGCGGGCGAGACGTTTACCCTCGCTGACGTGGTGCTTGGGCTGTCGGTGAATCGCTGGAAAATGACGCCGTTTGATAAGCCAGACGTGCCCGCCATTGAGGCCTGGTTCGAGCGTCTTAACCAGCGTCCGGCATTTTTGCGTCACGGCAATAACGGCATGGTGTAAAACTTAATGCCTGAATGAATACCCCAACGAGGCTGTTTTTTTAATTACGAAACCCTGATTGTCGTCAGAGGGAATAATAATTAAGCCATATCCTGGACAGCCCGTTGCACCGCTTTGCTAGCCTGAATAGTCAGGCAAAGCTCAACCCGGAGGTATTCTTGCTGATTAAACTCAAGAAAGAACGAACGCATCAGGAGGATCGCCGGCTTGCTCTCTGGCTGGCGACCTCAGCAGGTTTGCTGAACGCCATCGCCCTCGGGGCATTTGGCTTTTTCCCCTCACACATGACCGGCAACACCTCACAGTTATCCAGCGAAGTTTCTTCTACCGATCTGAGCGATATTATTTTCTTCGGCTCGATAATTCTCTCTTTTGTGGCTGGCGCCATTATTGCGCGCACGATCGTCATATGGGGTATTATCCATAACGTCAGGCTGGTTTTTTGCCAAATCCTTTTTGTCGAGGGGATATTACTGACCGGCGTTTCCTTTTACGAAATGTATTTCCATGCGCTCACCAGCAATCGCGAGATTATTCTTTTTCTCTGCTTTCTGATGGGCATTCATAATTCCACCTCCACGCAACTTTCCGGCGGACGGGTAAGATCGACGCACATTACCGGCACGCTAACGGACGCGGGGATTTCCCTGGCCTCCGTCATGGTGGCGATGCTTCGCAGGGATTACTCCAAAGATACGGCGGCGCAAAAAAGCCAGCTAAAAACCCACTTAACCACCCTGTTTTCGTTCATTACGGGCGGTATTGCGGGGCTGCTGCTGTTCCGATGGATTGGCTTTAACGCCATGCTGGCGCTGGGGGTAATGCTCGCGGTTGTCGCCACCGTCTCAATTATCACCGTCTCGTCGCGGGTTCGACGGGTTCGCGCTGGCGTCTGAGGGTTGCAACTGCCCCAGCAGGCGCTGCATGTTGTCATCACAGGTGATGCCCTCCGGCCTGTGGGTGATACTCGTGACCAGGTCCAGCAGCTCCCTTCGGTTTTCCTCCAGCTGCTTCTGCATCGCCTCTATTTCAGCAATGCGTGTCTTCAGGGACTGGATCAGTCCCTCATGATCCCAGCGCTGTTGCGGCTGCGGCAAGAAGCGCCGTATTTGCTCAAGGGTGAACCCGGTCCGTTGCGCATTGTCGATAATGTTCAGCAGCGCAACCGCATCAGCGGAATAGGTACGGTACCCGTTCCCCTGCCTGACGGGTCGCGGCAGTAAGCCTTCCGCCTCATAAAACCGAATGCGCGACGGGGTAATTCCCGTCATTTTCGACAGCTCGCCAATTTTCATTTCGTCCGCTCTGGCATATTGACCTTAAAGTTAACTTTAAGCTTAAACTTTTTATGCGGTCAACCGGATCGTCATCTCATCAGGAGCTAAAATGCACACTATTCTGGGCGCCAGCGGGCAAATTGCCCGTGAACTTGCCCGCGAGCTTAAACGCGAATATACCGACGAGATCAGGCTGGTCAGCCGACATCCGCAGAAAGTCAACGCCAGCGATAGCACGGTTGCAGCCGATCTCCTGGATGCGCAGCAGACGCAGGTGGCGATTAACGGTAGCGATACGGTCTATTTTACCGCCGGTCTGCCGCCTGATTCCGCGCTGTGGGAGCGTCATTTTCCGACCATGCTGGACAATGCCCTGGAGGCCACGCGTAAGGCGGGGGCAAAATTCGTCTATTTCGACAACACCTATATGTACCCCCAGAGTAACGTGCCGCAAACCGAAGAGACGCGCTTTGCGCCCTGGGGGCGGAAAGGCCACGTGCGCGCCCTGATGGCAAACCGGGTGCTTGACGAAATGCAACGGGGCGACATTCCCGTCCTCATCGGTCGGGCGCCGGAGTTTTACGGGCCTGAGAAAACGCAGAGCTTCACCAATACGCTCATTATCGACAGGCTGAAGCAGCATAAGCGTCCGCGCGTTCCGGTGCGTGACGACACGCTTCGCACCCTCATCTGGACGCCGGATGCCAGTCGCGCGCTCGCTCTGCTGGGCAATACCCCTGAGGCCTACGGGCAGACGTGGCACTTGCCCTGCTGCGATGAAAGGCTGACGTACCAGCAGTTCGTCACTCTCGCCTGTGAGGTCTTTGGACAGCCAGCGGACTACTCCGTCCTCGGCAAGTTGGCCTTCGCCGCGACGGCGCTGTTTTCGCAAGGCGCGCGCGAAATGCGCGAGCTGTTGCCCCGGTACGAGGCTGACAACCTGTTTGATTCGACGAAGTTTAAAGAGCATTTCCCTGCGTTCACCGTTACGTCATACCGGAAGGGACTCGAGAACATCTGGCAAGAGTGGAAATCAAAAGAGCCCGGTGCAGCGTAATCACGGCGCCGCGTCACCGGGAATGCGGTGCATTATTCGTGACAACGTCACATTCAAATCTCTTCTTTAGGACTATTCTGCCCGCCCCACAATCAGGCCTTATGCCATAAGGCCTGACCTTAGGTTGCCACTAGTTTCATAGGGTTACTGATTTTACCCCTTCGCTGGAACCCTTCCCAAACGCTTGCTATAGGTCATCTACCCCTGCCGAAACATGGCATAACAACAGGCAACCGGTGGTTGCTATAACGCATGCGCACAGGGAGACACACCGCAATGCACCCATTACTCAAACGTTCGCTGCTGTTTGTCGGCGCGATTATCGTGGTTCTCGCCCTCCTCGTCTGGGGGATCGGGCTGGAGACCATCAAAGCGCGTCGGGTTGACCTGATCTATCTCGGGCAACAGCATATGATTCTGGTTTTCTCATCAATGTTCTTTGCCCTGCTGGTGGGTATTCCGGCGGGTATTCTGCTGAGCCGCCCGGCCGCGCGGGGTATTGCCGAATATGTGATGCAAATCTTCAACGTCGGCAATACGCTGCCACCGCTGGCCGTGCTGGCACTGGCGATGGTGGTGATCGGCATCGGCGATACGCCCGCCATCATCGCCCTGTTCCTCGCCTCGCTGCTGCCGATCGTGCGTAATACCTATGCCGGGCTATGCTCGGTCCCACCGTCGCTGCTGGAAGCGGCAAACGGGATTGGCATGACCAAATGGCAGCGTCTGCGCCAGGTTGAGCTGCCTGCCGCCTGGCCGGTGATGCTCTCAGGGATCCGCATCGCCACCGCCATTAACGTCGGTACCGCACCGCTGGCGTTCCTGATTGGTGCCAGCAGCTACGGCGAGCTGATTTTCCCCGGCATTTATCTGAACGATTTCCCGACCCTGATCCTCGGCGCGGCGGCCACCGCCCTGTTCGCACTGATCCTCGATACCCTGCTGGCGGCGCTGGGTCGCGTGATGAGTCCCCATCTCGCTCGATAACAATAACAAGGAGCTTTTATGAGACTGTTTTCCGGCCTGACGGCGCTGTGTGCAGCGGTGCTGTTCACCAGCCAGGCGATGGCGGCCCCGCTGATTCTGGCAACCAAGAGCTTTACCGAGCAGCATATTCTCTCGGCGATGACCGTGCAGTACCTGCAAAAGAAAGGATTCCAGGTTCAGCCGCAAACCAATATCGCCACGGTGATTTCCCGTAACGCGATGATCAACAAACAGATTGATATGACCTGGGAGTACACCGGCACGTCATTAATCATCTTTAACCACATCAACAAGCGCATGTCGCCAGAGGAGTCTTACGAGACGGTGAAACGTCTGGACGCGAAGCACGGTCTGGTCTGGCTCAAGCCCGCCGACATGAACAACACCTATGCGTTCGCCATGCAGCGCAAGCGCGCCGAGGCGGAACATATCAACACCATGTCGGACATGGTGGCGAAGATTGAGCAGATCCGTAAAACCAACCCGGACAAAAACTGGCTGCTGGGCTTAGACCTTGAATTTGCCGGGCGCAGCGACGGCATGAAGCCGCTTCAGGCCGCCTATAAGATGGACCTGGACCGCCCGCAGATCCGTCAGATGGACCCCGGCCTGGTCTATAACGCGGTGCGCGACGGCTTCGTCGACGCCGGGCTGATTTACACCACCGACGGGCGCGTGAAAGGCTTCGACCTCAAGGTGCTGGAAGATGATAAAGGCTTCTTCCCGAGCTATGCCGTCACCCCGGTGGTCCGTAAGGACACGCTGGAGGCCAATCCGGGCCTGGAAGAGGCGCTCAACACCCTCTCTGCCCAACTCAACAACGACGTTATCACCGAACTGAACAAGAAGGTGGATATCGACCATCAGTCACCGCAGCAGGTCGCCCGTGATTTCCTGCGTAGCAAACAGTTGCTGTAGGAGGCGCTATGGAGACGATTCACTACATTCTGGACAACTGGGACTACCTGTTAACCCTGACGCTGCAGCATCTGTGGCTGGTGGCGCTGGCTGTAGGTTTAGCCATTCTCATCGGCGTCCCGCTGGGTATTCTGATTGTTCGCCACAAGTGGCTGGCAACGCCGGTGCTGGGGATTGCCACCATCGTGCTGACCATTCCGTCCATTGCGCTGTTTGGCCTGATGATCCCGCTGTTTTCGCTGATCGGTCAGGGGATTGGCGCCCTGCCCGCGATCACGGCGGTGTTTCTCTACTCGCTGCTGCCAATTGTGCGTAACACCCATACCGCGCTCGACAGCCTGCCGCCGGGCCTGCGTGAAGCCGGACGCGGCATCGGCATGACCTTCTGGCAGCGCCTGCGCTGGGTCGAAATCCCGATGGCGCTGCCGGTGATTTTCGGCGGGATCCGCACCGCCGTGGTGATGAACATCGGCGTGATGGCGATTGCCGCGGTGATCGGCGCGGGCGGCCTGGGCCTGCTGCTGCTCAACGGCATCGGCGGAAGTGATATCCGCATGTTGATCGCGGGCGCGCTGATGATTTGTCTTTTAGCGATTGTGCTCGACTGGCTGCTGCACCGTCTGCAGGTGGTTCTGACTCCAAAGGGGATTCGATAATGATAAAACTGGAAAACCTCACCAAACAATTTTCACAGAAGCACGGCCAGACCTTTAAGGCCGTCGACAACGTCAACCTGAACGTGCCCGAAGGGGAAATGTGCGTCCTGCTCGGCCCCTCCGGCTGCGGGAAGACCACAACCCTGAAGATGATCAACCGCCTCATTACCCCAAGCAGCGGGACGATCCTGATTAACGGTGAAGACACCAGCGGGATGGACACCGTCACCCTGCGCCGCAACATCGGCTACGTGATCCAGCAGATTGGCCTGTTCCCGAACATGACCATCGAAGAGAACATTACCGTCGTGCCGCGCATGCTGGGCTGGGATAAAGCGCGCTGTAAAACCCGCGCCGAAGAGCTGATGGATATGGTGGCGCTGGATCCGCATAAGTTCCTGAATCGTTATCCGCGTGAGATGTCCGGCGGCCAGCAGCAGCGCATCGGCGTGATCCGCGCCCTGGCGGCGGATCCTCCGGTACTGCTGATGGATGAACCCTTCGGCGCGGTGGACCCGATTAACCGCGAGGTGATCCAGAATCAATTCCTGGAGATGCAGCGCAAGCTGAAAAAAACCGTCATGCTGGTGAGCCACGATATCGATGAGGCTCTGAAGCTTGGCGACCGTATTGCGGTGTTCCGTCAGGGGAAAATCGTGCAGTGCGCCAGCCCGGATGAACTGCTGGCGAAACCGGCGAACGAGTTTGTCGGCTCGTTTGTCGGTCAGGACCGCACGCTGAAGCGCCTGCTGCTGGTCTCGGCGGGCGATGTCACCGACCAGCAACCGACCATTACGGTGCGGGGCTCTACTCCGCTCCCTGAAGCCTTTGCGACCATGGATGATAACGATATTCGCGCGATTACCGTAGTTGACGAACACGGCAAACCGCTGGGCTTTGTGAAGCGTCGCGAAGCGCGTAACGCCAGCGGAACCTGCGCCGACATCCTGCATCCGTTCCGCATGACCGGCAAAGCGGAAGACAACCTGCGTGTGGTCCTGTCACGCCTGTATGAGAGCAACACCAGCTGGATGCCGATCGTGGATGAGGACGGGCGCTACAACGGTGAGATTTCTCAGGACTATATTGCCGAGTATCTCAGTTCAGGACGTACGCGTCGGGCGCTGAATATTCATAGCGACAGCTAACCTTTCTGGCCGGGCATCGCCCGGCTTTTTCGCACGCATACCTTTTGCTAACCCCGCGATTTGCCGCCACAATATTGTATCTTTCCCGTTTACTCGCGACCCATGCAACGTCTTCATACATACCCCGACATCCGCGCGATGTTTCGCCGACTGCTGATTGCCACCGTCACCGGCGTGCTGTCCGCGCTGGCCGTTGCGGTGTTCCGCCACAGCATGTACCTGCTGGAGTGGCTGCTTCTCAGCAACGACAGCGGCAGCCTGGTGAATGCCGCCGCCTCGCTCTCGCCCTGGCGGCGCGCGCTGACGCCCGCGCTGGGCGGGCTGGCTGCCGGACTGTTGCTCTGGGGATGGCAACGTGTGACCGCCCAGCGGCCTCATGCCCCTACCGATTATATGGAAGCGCTGGAGACCGGCGACGGCCAGTTTGATTACGGCGCCAGCCTGGTGAAATCCCTTGCCTCACTGCTGGTCGTGGCCAGCGGAAGCGCCATCGGGCGTGAAGGGGCGATGATCCTGCTTGCCGCCCTCGCCGCCTCCTTTTTTGCCCGGCGCTTTACGCCCAAATCTGAATGGAAGTTATGGATCGCCTGCGGCGCCGCGGCCGGGATGGCCAGCGCCTACCATGCTCCGTTAGCCGGAAGCCTTTTCATTGCGGAGATTCTGTTTGGCACCCTGATGCTGGCCTCGCTCGGGCCCGTGGTTATCGCGGCGGTGGTGGCGCTTCTCACCACGCAGCTTCTGGCACCGGGTGCCGGCACGCTCTACGCGGTCCACCTGAGCGGCATCCTCACCGCGGCCGATTATGCCCTGCTGGTCGCGATGGGGCTGGTGGCGGGTCTCTGCGGGCCGCTGCTGATGTGGCTGATGGCGTTCAGCCACGGTCTTTTCCTGCGCCTCAAACTTTCGCCGCCGTGGCAGCTGGCGCTCGGCGGTGCGATCGTCGGGCTGCTGTCTCTTCTGACGCCGAAGGTGTGGGGGAACGGCTACAGCGTGGTGCAGGCTTTTCTGCTCGCGCCGCCGCTGCTGTCGGTCATTGCGGGCGTCTTTATCTGTAAACTGCTGGCGGTACTGGCGAGCAGCGGGTCGGGCGCGCCGGGCGGGGTGTTCACGCCGACGCTGTTTGTCGGTATGGCAACGGGTATGCTGTTCGCGCAGCTTTTCGCGCTGTGGCTGCCGGGTTCTGAGACGGCAATTTTGCTGGGGCTGGCAGGGATGGCGACACTACTCGCCGCGACCACGCACGCGCCCATTATGTCGGCGCTGATGGTCTGTGAAATGACCGGACAGTATTTTTTACTGCCCGGTTTGCTGGTCGCCTGCGTGCTGGCGTCCGTGCTGTCGCGGACGTTACGCCACGACTCGGTCTACGGTCAACACGCCACCGAGGGCAGAGAGATCGATGTACTGCGCTAACTCGCGCTGCTCGGCGCGAGGCAGATAAGGCAGCTCACCCACCAGCGGTCCGGGCAGTTTAGCGCTCAGCACGTCGATGATCTCTGCATAGTGCGCGAGGCCCGGGTTGATGCGGTTGGCCACCCAGCCCATCAGCGGCAGGCCGTCATTGGCAATCGCCTGCGCCGTCAGCAGCGCGTGGTTGATGCACCCTTCCTGGATCCCCACCACCATCACCACCGGAAGCTGTTCCTGCACCACCCATTCCGACAGCGGGCGCAGGTCGTTCATCAGGCTGCGCCAGCCGCCCGTCCCTTCGACCACCACGTGATCCACCTTCTCGCTCAGATTCGCCAGGCCGTCGGACAACAGGGGATAGTTAATCAGGCCGCTGTGCGCCACGCTGCTCTCCTCTTCGCTTAACGCGATGGGATTGACCGCATGATAAGGCAACTCCAGTGACGAGACGCTTTGCAGCACCAGGGCGTCTTTATTACGCAATCCCTCTGGCGTCTCTTTACTCCCTTTTGCGACCGGTTTGTACCCTGCCACGCGTTTACCGCTTGCTGCCAGCGCCTGCAGCAATGCGCGGGATACGACGGTCTTGCCGACAGAGGTATCAGTACCAGTAACAAAGAAACGCTTAAGCATGACTCACTCCACCTCTTGGGTATGCTTCGAAAATATAAACCAGGTAAATAATTCAGTGGAGGAAGTCTACGGGATGCGTGCGCTACCCGGCTTGAGATAGCGCAATTTTTCTTACATCTGCGGAAAAGAGTTAACCCTGTAACAGGCGGATCAACAGCGAGCCGTTATACATGGCATCTTTGACCAGCGCCGCGCCGGCCATCGTGCCCTGATTGGAAAACTGAGTGCTTTCTACCGCAATGTTCCGGCTGTAGGCGGGAAGCGACTGCTGCTGAATACAGGCCGTAATCGCCGGGAAGAGGATCTCCGCCGCCTGGCTGAGCGGTGAGCCAATGAGGATTTTTTGCGGGTTGAAGAGGTTCACCATAATTGCCAGAATGCGGCCAACGTTATTCCCCACCCCGGTAATAATGTCCTTCGCCAGCAGATCGCCCTGACGCGCGGCGGCGCAGAGAGAATCCACCGTTAAGGGTTGTCCGTGCAGCGAGGAGCTCATGGACTGACTGAGCCTGACCTGCGCCAGCTCCAGCACGCTTTCCACGCTGGCAATGGTCTCCAGACAGCCGTGGTTGCCGCAGTAGCAGCGCTTGCCATACGGGTCGACCTGGGTATGGCCAATTTCCACCAGGCTGCTGCTTCCGGCGTGGAGAAGACGACCGTCGGTGATCACCCCCGCGCCGACGTTATGATCGATAACCACCTGAATCACATCCCGCGCGCCGCGGGACGCGCCGAAGAGCGCCTCCGCCATCGTCCAGGCGCTGATGTCATGCTGAATGTAGACCGGCACGCCGGTATGATTTTTCAGCACCTCTCCCAGCGGCATCTCTTTGACATCGTCATAAAACGGCATGCGGTGGACAATACCATTTTCGGTATCAATAATGCCCGGCATGGTGATGGCAATCGCCGTTAAGCGTTCAAGCCGCTGCTGATGGCGGATAAAGAAGCGATCGATGTGCGAGACAATCGCCTCGAGGAGCGATTCCTCGGCGTTGAGCGGCAGTTCAAGACGGTCCTCTACCACCAGCTTGCTGCTCAGATCGCGCAGCGCAAGGAAGATCTCGCCGCGGCTGATGCGCAGCGACAGGTAGTGCCAGGCTTCCGTTTCCACCACCAGCCCGACTGCCGGACGGCCACGGCTGCCCGGCTCCTGAATTTCCGTTTCCTGAACCAGGTGCGCTTCCAGCATCTCGCGGACAATCTTGGTGATACTGGCGGGTGCCAGCTGTGCCAGGCGCGAAAGATCGATACGCGAAACCGGACCAAGCTGATCGATCAGGCGATATACCGCGCCAGCGTTGGTCTGCTTAATCTGATCAATGTGCCCTGGCTGACTATCAGCGACCACCTCGTACTCCCTTATTTTCGAGCTTCGAAATAAACTGTTGGCTATGGTGAAGCACTTGCATGGCTGCCGTCAAATATTTACTTAGCCATGTGATTTACTGCACATTTTTGCCCACTTTTCCCTGAAAATGCCCCCCGGCGGAGGCGTTCATCAACTGCTGTTTGAAGCGCTGTGCGGCATGGCTCTGTTCGCGATGTTTTGCCCAGACCAGCCACATCTCTGAAACGGCATCCTCTTCGGCGATGGTCACCCAGCGCATTTCGCGCAATTGTACCCGTTTAAAGGAGGCCGGAAGAATCGAGACACCCAGCCCGGCGGCGACCAGCCCGATAATGGTCATTGCCTCCCCGACTTCCTGGGTAATGACCGGGGCAAGATCGTAGCGGCGCATCAGCCCCAGGATATCGTCATACAGACCCGTTCCGACCTGCGGATCAAAAAAGACAAACGGCTCTTTTGCCAGCTCTGCCAGCGACACCGTCGGACGCGACGCCAGCGGGTGATCGTGTGGGATCATGGCCATCAGCGGCTCGCGCAGGATCACCTCCCACGCCAGCGAGTCCGGCAGCTGGGTATTACGCATCAGCCCCAAATCCAGCGAACCTTCATTTAGCGGCGCAATCTGCTCGCGGGTATTGATCTCGCGCGTCTGAATATGAACATCCGGGAAATGGCGGCGGAATGACGACAGCGTTTCCGAGACGGCGCTGATAAACGGCGCGGACGAGGTAAACCCGATGCGCAGCTCTCCGGCCTCCCCGAGATAGAGCCGTTCTGCCCGAGCGGCGGCGTCCTCAACCATGCTCAGAATTTGTCGGCTGTCGATGAGAAATTGCTTGCCCGCCGCCGTCAGGCTCACGCTGCGGTTGGTGCGGGCCAGCAGGCGCGCGCCGACCTGCTGCTCCAGGATCTGAATCTGCTGGCTTAACGGGGGTTGAGAGATATTCAGCCGTGCCGCCGCGCGGCCAAAATGCAGCTCTTCGGCGACGGCGACAAAGTAGCGAAGATGACGCAGCTCGATATTCATATTTCTAAAGTATCATTTGAGATTATTAATATATTAGACAGAATATTTACATTTTCCTACCCTGAAGAGGTGGTCATACCCGTCACCAGAAATCACGGGGATGTTTAAGCAAGGAAACTGTGTGAGTCGTACAACTACCATTGATATCGATCCGGCAAGCGATATCAATGATTTACCAGCAACATCGCAGCCGGTTCAGTTCATTAAACGTGGTACCCCCCAATTTATGCGCGTCACGCTGGCGCTCTTCTCCGCCGGTCTGGCCACCTTCGCCCTGCTCTATTGCGTCCAGCCGATCCTGCCCGTGCTCTCCCATGAGTTTGGCGTATCGCCTGCCAGCAGCAGCGTTTCACTCTCCATTTCTACCGGGATGCTGGCGATTGGCCTGCTCTTTACCGGCCCTCTTTCCGACGCCATTGGGCGTAAACCGGTGATGGTAACCGCGCTGATGCTGGCTTCGGTCTGTACGTTACTTTCAACCATGATGACCAGCTGGCACGGGATTCTGGTGATGCGCGCGCTGATCGGGCTCTCGCTCAGCGGCGTGGCGGCGGTCGGAATGACCTATCTCAGCGAGGAGATCCACCCGAGCTTTGTCGCCTTCTCTATGGGGCTTTACATCAGCGGGAACTCGATTGGCGGGATGAGCGGACGTCTGCTGAGCGGGGTATTCACGGACTTCTTTAGCTGGCGGATTGCGCTGGCGGTCATCGGCTGTTTCGCGCTGGCATCCGCCCTGATGTTCTGGAAAATTCTGCCGGAATCGCGTCATTTCCGCCCGACATCGCTGCGCCCGAAAACGCTGTTTATCAACTTCCGTCTGCACTGGCGCGACAAGGGGCTGCCGCGCCTGTTCCTGACCGGCTTCCTGCTGATGGGCGCTTTCGTCACGCTGTTTAACTATATTGGCTATCGCCTGATGCTCTCACCGTGGCATCTGAACCAGGCTATTGTCGGTTTACTCTCGGTGGCTTATTTGACCGGAACGTGGAGTTCACCGAAGGCCGGGGCGATGACCGCACGCTATGGCCGCGGCCCGGTCATGCTGTTCTTCACGGCGGTGATGCTGGTCGGCCTGCTGCTGACGCTCTTCTCCTCCCTGTGGCTGATTTTTGCCGGCATGCTGCTCTTTTCTGCGGGGTTCTTCGCGGCCCACTCGGTCGCCAGCAGCTGGATTGGCCCGCGCGCGCGTCGCGCCAAAGGTCAGGCATCGTCTCTTTATCTGTTTAGCTATTACCTGGGGTCCAGCATCGCCGGGACGCTCGGCGGCGTGTTCTGGCATAACTACGGCTGGAACGGCGTGGGCGGGTTTATCGCGCTGATGCTCTGTGCCGCACTGCTGGTGGGCGCAAGTCTTCATAAACGTCTGAAATAATAGGCTTGCGGGCGGATGTCCGTTTCCCGAAAAACGGCACCAGCGTACTGGTGCCGTTTTTCGTTCAGGAATCCCAGGCCTGTTCTATCTTACCGGCTTCAAACTGCGGAGGCGGTTTGCGGAAACGGCGCGTGAGCCATGTCAGGTAAAGGATCCCCAGTGCCGCCCAGATGAGGCCAAGCGTCAGGGACGTCGCTTCGAGGTTTATCCACAGCACGCCGACCGTGACGGCACCAATGAGCGGCAGCAGGAGATAGTGGAACCGATCTTTCCACGTTTTGTTCAGCCCCTTACGCCGCCAGAAATGGTTGTACACCGAGAGATTAACAAACGTAAACGCCACCAGCGCGCCAAAGTTGATCAGCGCCGTCGCGGTCACGAGATCAAAGTACAGGGCCGACAGCGCCACTATCCCAACCATAATGACGTTCAGGGCCGGCGTACGCCATTTCGGATGCACGTAGCCAAACACCCGCTCCGGAAAGACGTTGTCACGTCCCATCACATACAGTAAGCGCGAGACGCTGGCGTGCGAGGCCAGTCCTGAAGCGAGCGTATTCACAAACGTGGTACACAGAAACACCGACTGGAAGAGCTTGCCGCCCACGTACAGCGCGATTTCCGGCAGCGCGGCGTCCGGGTTCTTGAAGCGGGCGATCGTCGGGAAAAAGAGCTGCATGAAAAACGAGGCAACAATGAATATCAGCCCGCCATACAAAGCGGTGAGGAAAATGGCTTTGGGGATCACCCGCGCCGCGTTTGGCGTCTCTTCCGACAGCGTGGTGACCGCGTCAAAGCCGAGGAAAGAGAAGCAGACGATAGTCGCGCCGGTAATAATCGGGATCAGGTGAGCGTTCTCGCTGATAAACGGCTGGAGCGACCAGACGGTGCCGACGCCCTCCCCCTTATGCAGTCCGTGCACCACGAGGATGACAAACACCACCATGATGGCGATCTGCACCAGCACAAACAGGGTGTTGAAGTTGGCGACCAGATTCACGCTCTTGAGGTTCGCCAGCGTCAGGATCGTCACAAACCCCACTACCCAGACCCACGGCGGAACTTCAGGGAACAACGCGGAAAGGTAGATCTTCGCCAGCAGCACATTAATCATCGGCAGGAAGAGATAGTCCAGCAGCGATGACCAGCCGACCATAAAGCCTAAGTGGGGGCCGATCGATTTCTGCGTGTAGGTGTATGCGGAGCCCGCTTCCGGGAACTGCCGTACCAGTTTGCCGTAGCTAATGGCGGTAAACATGACGCCAGCCAGCGCCAGGAGATACGAGGCGGGCACGTGGCCGTTGCTGATACCGGACACAATGCCGAAGGTATCAAACACGGTCATAGGAGTGAGGTAAGCCAGCCCCATCATGACCACCTGCCAGAGCTTGAGGGAACTGCGCAGCCGGGTTCTTCCGGCCATGCGCGGCGAGTCAAGAGAGGTGTTAGTCGCCATAAACCGTCCCCCCCATGCTTACCGTGGTTTGCAATCGCGCTGTCCTTAACGCAAACCTGCTTAGCAAAGGGGGAAGTTGTAAAGAACACACGCGATCGTACCAGCGCACCGTCTCTGGCTCGCACTCACAGCAGGCGCCTGACTGGCCCCCTTCGCCCTGCGGATAGTTGAACATCTGCATCATTTCCTACCTCGTCACACAGTGTCGTTGAGAAAATCCCTGTGCCGCCTGCGCTCCATAACGCGACTCCCGGGAGATAGCTGGCGTGCCAGCAAACAGTTAGGCCAGGCTCCGCGCAGGCCGTTTGGTGATACGTATGAGATGAAACAAAGCGGCCCCTTACCGGGGCACGTCATCAGGCGTTTTTGAGCATCCACTCAATTTCAGTTTCGGTAATCAGGCGTTCAAACTGCAGTAATTCATCATTTTTGCAGGCGTGATAGACGTGGCAGAAACGTTCGCCCAGCCGCTCGCGAAGGCTATCGTTTTGCATAAATTCCCACAGCGCATCGCTCTGACGAATCGGGAATGGCAGTCCGTCCTGCTCCAGACCATTGCCTTCCACTTCTTCCTGCAGGGGTAAATCGTTATCCAGCCCATGTAAAATACCGGCAAAAATCGCCGCCATCACCAGATACGGATTCGCGTCAGCGCCCGCCACCCGGTACTCGACCCGATGGTTATGGCGATCGCCGCAGGGGATACGCAGGGCAACGGTGCGATTATTGTGTCCCCATGAGGCCTGCGTCGGCACGTACATTCCCGGCTGGAAACGGCGATAGGAGTTGACGTTCGGTGCCAGCAGCGCCATGGACGCAGGCATCAGATCGATCATCCCGGCCAGCGCGCGTTTCAGCAGTGCGGAATCCTCGCCGTTGGCGTCTGCGAGCACGTTTTCGCCTCGGTTGTTTTGCATGCTGATGTGGATATGCATCCCGCTGCCCGCATGCTCTTCATACGGCTTTGCCATAAACGTGGCGTGCATCTTATGTTTTTCCGCCATCTGCCTGACAAGACGTTTTAGCGCAAGCGCATCGTCGCAAGCATCGAGCACGTTTTCCGTATGGTGCAGGTTAATCTCAAACTGGCCCGGGGAAGCCTCAGCCACGGCCCCGTCAGCGGGGATGAGCTGCAGCTGCGCCAGTTCGTCAATGTCGTTCAGCACATCAGCAAAGTGGTTCAAATTATCAACCGAGTAGACCTGACTCTGCGTGTTACGCACGTCGGTGCCCGGCGCGCAGGGTGGCTGCAGATAGCCGTCGGCATCGCGTTTACGGTCAAGTAAATAGAACTCCAGCTCTACCGCTACCACGGGGAACAGACCGCGCTGGCGCAACTGCTGCCAGAGTCGGTTGAGTACGTTCCGCGGCTCAACGTCAAAGGGAGCGCCATCTTCATCGACCATGGTGAGTTGCACCTGACCAATGTATTCCGGGTCGGCGGCGGACGGTGTCAGGGTGCCCGGTACCGGCACGCAGATGCAGTCCGGCTCGCCGAGCTCCTGCCCCAGGCCCGCCTCTTCCACGACGTTACCTAAAATGTCCATGGCGAAAACCGATGCCGGGAAATAGCAGCCTTTTTCAAGCTTGCTCAGTCCGGCAACCGGGATGCGTTTGCCGCGAAAACAGCCGTTCAGGTCGGTCAGGAGGACATCAATAAACTGGGTGTCAGGATACTTTTCTAAATAGCGCTTCACTTCCTGCGTAAAGGCGCTGCCCCGCCTCTCATCCGTGTGCTGCACAAAGTTCTCAACTTCTACGATATTGGTTTCCATGATTTACCACCGTTTTTGGATTTGCGTTCGCTGCTCTGGACTGTCAAATATAATGTCCACCCTATCGAATCTGTATGCAAATAAATTGTTTGTCAAATGTTAAATTAAGTTTGCAAAAGGCAGATCCCGTTGCTAGATTGAGAAAATATTGAACGAAAAGGCCGTTTTGCAGGCGATAATGGCCTAAATTTAGTCCACTTTGTGAGGGCGATCATGGAAAATATAATGAGCAAGCCAGTTATTGGCGTGGTGATGTGTAGAAACAGGCTTAAGGGTCATGAGACCCAGACCCTGCAAGAAAAGTACCTGAATGCCATTATTAACGCGGGAGGCTTACCGATTGCCTTACCGCATGCGCTGGCAGAGCCAGAGCTCCTTACCGCTCTGCTCCCAACCCTCGACGGGATTTACCTGCCGGGCAGCCCAAGTAATGTGCAGCCGCACCTTTATGGTGAAAACGGCGATGAGCCTAACGCCGATCCCGGGCGAGATCTTCTGAGTATGGCGCTGATTGCCGCCGCGCTCGAAAGGCGCATCCCCATTTTCGCCATCTGCCGGGGGCTGCAGGAACTGGTTGTTGCAACG
Organism: Enterobacter sp. Acro-832; assembly: GCF_011752745.1. Taxonomy (NCBI): domain Bacteria; kingdom Pseudomonadati; phylum Pseudomonadota; class Gammaproteobacteria; order Enterobacterales; family Enterobacteriaceae; genus Enterobacter; species Enterobacter sp. Acro-832. Next base: position 911,777 of record NZ_VWWX01000002.1, on the reverse strand, counting down.
GGAGGGACGCTGTATCGCCGCCTGTTCGAGCAGAACGACCTGCTTGAGCACCGGGAAGATCCTGAACTGCCGGTTGAGCTACAATACGCCCCGTCTCATGAAGTTCAGGTTCAGGAGGGAGGACTGCTGTCTCAATTAATACCAGGCTGTAACACATTTTGGGTAAACTCGTTACACGGGCAAGGTGCACGGACGTTAGGACCACGGCTTCGCGTGGAGGCCCGCTCGACGGATGGGCTGGTCGAGGCGGTCAGCGTTCATGACCACCCTTTTGCCCTCGGTGTGCAATGGCACCCCGAATGGAACAGCAGCGAGTACGCCCTGTCACGTATGTTGTTTGAAGGTTTTATCACCGCCTGTCAAAGCCACATTGCTGAGAAGCAGCGGCTTTGACCACTACCGTAAAGGAAATGCAACTATGAGCGATGACGGACTGGCGCCAGGGAAACGTCTGTCTGAGATCCGCCAACAGCTGGGTCTCTCGCAGCGGCGTGCCGCCGAACTGTCTGGGTTAACACACAGTGCCATCAGCACCATTGAGCAGGATAAAGTCAGTCCTGCCATCAGTACGCTACAGAAGCTGCTGAAAGTTTATGGGCTGTCGCTCTCGGAATTCTTTTCGGAACCGGAAAAACCTGATGAGCCGCAGGTGGTTATTAATCAGGAAGACCTTATCGAAATAGGCAGTCAGGGGGTTTCGATGAAGCTGGTTCATAACGGAAATCCGAACCGTACGCTGGCGATGATTTTTGAAACTTACCAGCCTGGAACCACGACCGGAGAGAGGATCAAACACCAGGGTGAGGAGATCGGTACGATACTGGAAGGTGAAATATTGTTGACCATTAATGGACAGCAATATCACCTGGTTGCGGGGCAGAGCTATGCCATCAATACCGGCATACCGCACAGCTTCAGCAACACCTCGGCAGGCATCTGCCGCATTATCAGTGCCCACACCCCCACCACATTCTAATTACCACTCAGTCCCGGCGTAAGCGCGCTTACGCCGGGAAATATAAAAACGATCGCTGTCGGCATTTAACGGGTTAATTCCCGGGATGCCCCACGGCTTCGTATTGCCTGAAACGGCCATGCCTTTATTTATCTGATTGCGAAAGAAAGGAGTGAATATGCATTTTCAGCACCTGACTTACTGGCAGGATAAAGCAAAAAACAGCGCCATTGAGACCCGGTTATTTATTAACGGCGTCTATTGTGACGCCGCCGATAACACCACGTTTGCAACCGTCAATCCCGCGACCCAAAAGACGCTGGCAAACGTCGCCCGGGGCAAGCAGGCGGACGTGGACCGCGCGGTTCAGGCCGCGCGTGAGGTATTTGAGCGCGGTGACTGGTCGCAGGCGTCTCCGGCGCGGCGCAAGGCCGTGCTAAATACGCTCGCTGATTTGATGGAACGCCATAGCGAAGAGCTGGCCTTGCTGGAAACGCTGGACACCGGTAAACCCATCCGCCACAGCCTGCGCGATGATATTCCCGGCGCGGCGCGCGCCATTCGCTGGTACGCCGAAGCGGCGGATAAAGTCTACGGCGAAGTGGCGCCTACGGGTCCGGGCGAGCTGGCGATGATCGTGCGCGAGCCCATCGGGGTTGTTGCGGCCATCGTCCCCTGGAACTTCCCGCTGCTGCTGGCCTGCTGGAAGCTGGGCCCGGCGCTGATCGCGGGCAATAGCGTGGTATTAAAACCGTCGGAGAAATCACCGCTCACCGCCCTGCGCCTGGCCGGGCTGGCGAAAGAGGCGGGCCTGCCGGACGGCGTGCTGAATGTGATAAGCGGTTACGGCCACGAAGCGGGCCAGGCGCTGGCACGTCATCCGGAGGTCGAGGTGCTGACGTTTACCGGCTCTACCCGTACCGGCAAGCAGCTGTTGAAGGACGCGGGAGAAAGCAACATGAAGCGCGTCTGGCTGGAGGCAGGGGGCAAAAGCGCCAATATTATCTTTGCCGACTGTCCGGACCTGGACAAGGCCGTGAGCGCGACCGCCGCCGGGATTTTTTACAACCAGGGGCAAGTCTGTATCGCCGGTACCCGCCTGCTGCTCGAAGAGAGCATCGCCGATGAATTCCTGACAAAGCTGAAAGCGCAGGCCCGTCACTGGCAGCCGGGCGATCCGCTCGATCCTGACAGCACGATGGGCATGCTCATCGACGCTGCGCACGCCGATACCGTCCACACGTTTATTCGCGAGGGAACCCGGAAAGGCTCGCTGCTGCTGGACGGGCGGGAACAATCATGGCCTTCCGCAGTCGGTCCAACCATTTTTGTCGACCTCGACCCCGCCTCCCCGCTGTGCCGGGAAGAGATTTTCGGCCCGGTGCTGGTCGTCACCCGATTTAAAACCGAAGAGGACGCCTTAACGCAGGCCAACGACAGCGAATACGGGCTTGGCGCGGCGGTATGGACCCGCGATCTCTCCCGGGCACACCGCATGAGCCGCCGCCTGAAGGCCGGCTCGGTCTTCGTCAATAACTATAACGACGGTGATATGACCGTTCCCTTTGGCGGCTATAAGCAGAGCGGCAACGGTCGCGATAAGTCCCTGCACGCGCTGGAAAAATTTACCGAACTGAAAACCATCTGGATTGCCCTGGAGCCTCAATCATGACCGAACATACCACCAGCTACTACGCGGCCAGCGCGAACGCTTACGAACCTTTCCCGACGCTTAACGAGTCGATCAGCTGTGACGTGTGCGTGGTGGGCGGCGGCTATACCGGCCTCTCCTCCGCGCTGCATCTCGCCGAAATGGGCTATGACGTGGTGCTCCTTGAAGGGGCACGCATCGGCTTCGGCGCCAGCGGACGCAACGGCGGCCAGCTGGTTAACTCCTACAGCCGCGATATCGACGTGATCGAGAAAAACTACGGGCCCGATGCCGCCAGAATGCTCGGGAGCATGATGTTTGAAGGCGGGGAAATCATCCGGGAGCGCATCCAGCGCTATCAGATCCAGTGCGACTATCGTCCTGGCGGGCTGTTTGTGGCGCTAAACCACAAGCAGCTGGAGACGCTGGAGGAGCAAAAAGCCAACTGGGAACGCTACGGCAACACGCAGCTGGAGTTGCTGGACGCCAGCGCCATCCGCCGGGAGGTCGACAGCGAACGCTATACCGGCGCGCTGCTGGACCGCAGCGGGGGGCATATTCACCCGCTGAACCTGGCGATCGGCGAAGCAGACGCCATTCGCCTGAACGGCGGGCGGGTATATGAACAGTCCCCGGTGACCGCCATTCAGCACACCAGCCCGGCCGTGGTGAGCACGCAGCATGGCCAGGTGACGGCCCGCTACGTGATCGTCGCCGGGAATGCCTATCTGGGCGATAAGATCGAACCGGAACTGGCAAAACGCAGCATGCCCTGCGGCACCCAGGTGGTGACCACCGCCCCGCTGCCGGAAGAGGTCGTCCGCACGCTGATCCCCAATAACTACTGCGTGGAAGATTGTAACTACCTGCTGGATTACTACCGTCTCACCGCCGACAACCGCCTGCTGTACGGTGGTGGCGTCGTCTATGGCGCGCGCGATCCGGACGATGTCGAGCGCCTGGTGATGCCAAAGCTGCTCAAAACCTTCCCTCAGCTGGCAGGCGTCAAAATCGACTACCGCTGGACGGGCAACTTCCTGCTGACCCTGTCGCGTATGCCGCAGTTTGGTCGTCTGGATAAAAACATCTATTACATGCAGGGCTACAGCGGCCACGGCGTGACCTGCACTCACCTGGCCGGACGGCTGATCTCGGAACTGTTGCGCGGTGACGCTGAGCGCTTTGATGCGTTTGCCAACCTCCCGCACTACCCCTTCCCGGGCGGTCGCAGCCTGCGGATTCCATTCACGGCGATGGGCGCGGCGTATTACAGCCTGCGCGATCGTCTTGGCGTATGATCGTTTTCGACAAAAGGGTATCTGATATGAGTAACCAGGAATTTCATCAGCGCAGACTTTCTGCCACCCCGCGCGGCGTAGGCGTAATGTGTGATTTCTTTGCCCGCACGGCGGAGAATGCCACGCTTACCGACGTGGAAGGCAACGACTATATTGATTTCGCCGCCGGGATCGCGGTACTGAATACCGGCCATCGTCATCCTGAACTGGTGGCCGCGGTGGAAAAACAGCTTCACCAGTTCACCCACACGGCCTACCAGATTGTGCCGTATGAAAGCTACGTTTCATTGGCCGAAAAACTTAACGAGCTGGCCCCGGTGCAGAGCCCGGCCAAAACGGCGTTCTTCACAACGGGCGCGGAGGCGGTGGAAAATGCCATTAAAATCGCCCGGGCCCACACCGGCAGACCGGGTGTGATAGCCTTCGGGGGAGGTTTTCACGGCCGAACCTATATGACCATGGCGTTAACCGGCAAGGTCGCGCCTTACAAGCTCGGATTTGGTCCCTTCCCGGGGTCGGTTTATCACGTGCCGTATCCCTCCGAGCTGCACGGCATCACGACGCAGGATGCCATCACGGCGATAGAACGCTTGTTCGAAGCAGATATTGAGGCGAAACAGGTGGCGGCGATTATTTTTGAACCCATTCAGGGTGAAGGCGGATTCAACGTCGCCCCGCCAGAGCTGGTGGCCGCCATCCGCCGCATCTGTGATGAGCACGGGATCGTGATGATTGCCGACGAAGTGCAGAGCGGCTTCGCCCGTACGGGTAAGCTGTTTGCCATGGAACACTACGCGGACAAACCCGACCTGATGACGATGGCTAAAAGCCTGGCAGGCGGAATGCCGCTGTCCGGCGTGGTGGGCCGCGCCGACATCATGGACGCGCCGGCTCCCGGCGGCCTGGGGGGAACCTATGCCGGCAACCCGCTTGCGGTGGCCGCCGCGCATGCGGTGCTGAAGATTATCGACAACGAGTCGCTGTGCGCGCGCGCCCGTCAGCTGGGCGATCGGCTGAAATCCACGCTGGAGGAGATTCAGGGCACCTTCCCTGCGCTCGTGGCGATAAGGGGAAGAGGATCGATGATTGCGGCGGAGTTTTTTGACCCTGAGAGCCGTGAACCTTCAGCCGCCATCGCGCAGGCGATCCAGCAAAAGGCGCTCGCTCAGGGCCTGCTGTTATTGATCTGCGGCCAGTACGGCAACGTGATCCGCTTCCTTTATCCGCTGACCATTCCGGATACCCAGTTCAACCAGGCACTGGCGATCCTGCAACAGGTTATGCGCGATAAGTCCTGAGTGCCCACCGAAAACCGTCTCCCGGAATGCCGGGGACGGTTTCTACGGAGGAGGTCTGTACAGATTTCCTTCGCGTGGGAAATGTTGGGGAATTTGGTCCGTTTCATTGTATGCTCCGTGAAACACATCCCCGGCATGAGGAAATAAGAATTGGAAAAAACATCAGCCTATCAGTCACTTGTGAAAACCTTCCAGCGTCTCTCCCGCTTCTCGCACCTCTCCTCCATCGCCAGCTGGGACATGTTCACCATGATGCCGCCCGGCGGCAGCGCCGCGCGCGGTGAGGCGCTGGCGGAGATGAGCGTCCTGCAGCACCAGCTTCTGACCGATAAAAAAGTCGGCGACCTGTTAGCGGCGGCGGCAGGGGAAGATCTGAATGACGTCGAACAGGCCAACCTGCGGGAAATGACGCGCCACTATCAGCAGGCCTCGCTGCTGCCGGAAACGCTGGTGGAAGCCAAATCCCTGGCGGGCAGCAGGTGTGAACACGCCTGGCGCACACAGCGTCCCGCCAACGACTGGCAGGGTTTTTCCGCCAACCTGAAAGAGGTGGTCAAACTCAGCCGTGAAGAGGCGCGCCTGCGGGCGGAAGCCAAAGGCTGTACGCCGTACGATGCGCTGCTGGATATTTTTGAACCCGACATGACCAGCGCCCGTCTGGACGTGCTATTCGGCGACATGAAGTCCTGGCTGCCGGACCTGCTGGCAAACGTCGTGGAAAAACAGGCTCAGCGATCGTTTGTTCCTCCTCAGGGGCCTTTCCCGACGGCAACACAGCGTGAACTGGGCCTGGAAGCCATGAAGATGCTCGGCTTCGATTTTAACGGCGGTCGCCTCGACGTAAGCGCGCACCCGTTCTGCGGCGGCGTACCGGAGGACGTGCGCATCACCACGCGCTATGACGAGGATGAACTGCTCAGCGCGCTGTTTGGCGTGATCCACGAAACCGGACACGCGCGCTACGAACAAAACCTGCCGCGCGCATGGGCAGGACAGCCGATTGCGCTGGCCCGCTCAACCGCGATCCACGAATCCCAGAGCCTGTTCTTTGAGATGCAGCTGGGACGCAGTGAAGCCTTCCTCAAGCATCTTCTCCCTGCGGTGCATGCCCGCTTTGGCAGCCAGGCGGCGTTCAGCGAAGAGAACTTTATCGCCTGGAACCAGCGCGTGAAGCCGGGCTATATCCGCGTCGATGCGGACGAAGTGAGCTACCCGGCGCACGTGGTGCTGCGCTATGAGATTGAGCGGTCGCTGATCAACGGCGAGATCGAAGTGGACGATATCCCTGCCCTGTGGGACGAGAAAATGCAGGCCTGGCTCGGGTTATCCACCAAAGACAACTACCGCAACGGCTGTATGCAGGATATTCACTGGACCGACGGCGGTTTTGGCTACTTCCCGTCGTATACGCTGGGGGCCATGTATGCCGCACAGTTGTTCCACGCCGCGAAAACGGCGCTTCCGGGTCTGCAGGCCTCCATCGCTGAGGGCGATTTTTCCGCACTCTTTGACTGGCTGCGTCAGAACATCTGGCAGCACGGCAGTCGCTTCAGTACGTCGCAGTTAATCACCCAGGCGACGGGCGAGGATCTGAACATCCGTTACTTCCGCGAACATCTGACCTCCCGCTATTTGTAATCTGTTTGGCCGGGGGTGAGGGATCTCAGGTAAAAGAGCCGTATGTTCCCCCTCACCCCAGCCCTCTCCCTCAATGGAGAGTGGGCCGTCTGTGTTAGCCCCCCGGCAATGTACATATGGTTACACGCCGATACCAATCACTCACGGAAACCCCGAGTTTACAGGGATATAGTTATTTCAACGGCCCCGCAGTGGGGTTAAATGAAAAACCAAATTCGAGGGTATGAGAATGAATAAAGTATTAGCTCTGGTTGTTGCCGCTGCTATGGGTCTGTCTTCTGCTGCATTTGCTGCTGACACTACCGCAACTGCTGCACCGGCTGCCGCACCTGCTGCAACCACCACCGCTGCCCCAGCAAAAGCGGTTCATCATAAGAAACACCACAAAGCTGCAGCGAAAAAAGAAGCCGCTGCACCTGCAACCGCAGCACCAACCGAGCAGAAAGCGCAGGCTGCCAAAAAGCACCACAAAAAAGCCGCTAAACCGGCTGTAGAGCAGAAAGCGCAGGCCGCTAAAAAGCACCACCACAAAAAAGCCGCTAAACCCGCTGTAGAGCAGAAAGCGCAGGCGGCTAAAAAACACCACCACAAAAAAGCCGCTAAACCGGCTGTAGAACAGAAAGCTCAGGCTGCTAAAAAGCATCACAAAAAAGCAGTAAAACACGAAGCTGCTAAACCAGCTGCACAGCCAGCTGCGTAAGAGTACAAGCTAAACCGTGCCGTTCGGGGCACGTTGGTAAACCGGCGCCGAACCGGAACAGGTTCCGCGCCGTTTTTTTTATCCGGAGGGCGTATGCTGCGACGCTATCGGTTTGAGCTGATTCTGATCCTGCTTATTTTATGCGCGCTCATCGCCAGCCACTTTTATCTTTCCTGATTGTAGCACGCTGATTTTACTCCCACTTTAGCGCTGTCCCGTCTATAGTATTTTCATAGGGTTCACTTTTAATAATCATAATTACCCCCACCAGAGTGTGATATGCGTAAATCTGTTGTGTTGTTACTGGGAACGTTTGGTCTTTTTTCTGGATTCTCACATGCGGATGATGGCGGTGATGACACCATTAGCGCGAAAGAGCTAAAGACGCTTTTTTTCGGTCATGACGATCGCACGCGCGTCGCCGATCCCACCCAGGCGCCCTGGGATGCTATAGGTCAACTGGAAACCGCCAGCGGTAACTTATGTACTGCGACGCTGATTACCCCACAGCTTGCCCTGACGGCAGGCCACTGTCTGTTAACGCCGCCAAACGGCAAGCCGGATAAAGCGGTTGCCTTGCGGTTTGTGTCGCAAAAAGGTACCTGGCGCTATGAAATTCACGGCATTGAAGGCCGGGTCGATCCGTCTCTCGGCAAACGCCTGAAACCGGATGGTGACGGCTGGATCGTGCCACCGGCGGCCGCCTCATGGGACTTTGGCCTCATCGTTTTACGCTACCCCCCTTCCGGCATTACGCCGCTGCCGTTATTTGACGGCGACAAAGACGCACTCACCGCCGCGCTGAAAGCCGCCGACCGGAAGGTGACGCAGTCCGGCTATCCTGTCGACCATCTGGATACGCTTTACACGCACTCCGACTGTATTGTGACGGGCTGGGCGCAAACCAGCGTACTCTCGCACCAGTGCGATACGTTGCCGGGTGACAGTGGCTCACCGCTGATGCTGAAAACAGATAACGGCTGGCAGTTGATCGGTGTGCAGAGCTCTGCACCGGCGGCGAAAGATCGCTGGCGCGCAGATAACCGGGCCTTGTCCGTGACCGGTTTTCGCGACAAACTGGAAGCGCTGGCGCAGCAGTAAATCAGCATCGTCTGACCTGATGTAATGCCCTGATTGACTCAATCGGCATCGGCTGGCTGAACCAAAAACCCTGCAGTTGATCGCAGCCAGCCAGCCGCAGCAGTTTCATTTGTCTTTCGGTCTCGACCCCTTCGGCGACCACCGCCATCCCCAGCGCGTTGGCGATCCGCACCGTGCCGCTTACCAGCGCGGCCGCCTGTTCATCGTTGTCCACCAGCCCGGCCAGCGATTTATCAATCTTGATCGTGTCGAAGTTAAAACGCCGCAAATAGCCAATGCTGGAATAGCCGGTGCCAAAGTCATCCAGCGCCACCGCGGTGCCCAGCGCTTTAAGATTGGCTATCGCCATGCGGGCGCGCTCCGGGTTTTCCAGCACATAGGACTCCGTGACCTCCAGTTGCAGTCGGTTAGCAGGGAAATGAGTGGTCTCCAGCACGCTGGCCACTTTGTCTTCGAAGGCGGGATCGCGGAATTGCGCGGGAGAAATGTTAACGGAAAGCGTTAAGTCACCGTACGGCTGGAGATCCTGACAGGCGCGCTGCAACACAAACTGGCCCAGCTTGTAAATCAGACCGCTGGTCTCCGCAATGGCGATGAAGGTATCCGGGCCCAGCGGCCCGTCCGGGCGACGTGGCCAGCGGACCAGCGCTTCGACGCTGCTCATTTTCTGGCTGCGGGCGTCAATAATCGGCTGATACCAGACCTCAAACTCATCGCGCTCCAGACCGTTACGGATCTGATTTTCAATCGCCAGCTTGCGCTCCCGGGCGCTGTTCAGCTCGGCGTCGTAGTGGGTGATACGCCCTTTCCCGCTCATTTTGGCATGGTACATGGCAATATCGGCGCGGCGAAACAGCTCGGAGCTGGTGCATTCAATCAGGGTTCCGCTGGCGATACCGATACTGGCCCCGATATGGATCGTGCGTTCCCCCAGCTGAATCGGGGTGGTGAGAAAATCCAGCACCGAAACGGCAAAGGCGGTGGCCTGTGTTTCTGCCTCATCACCGCCGATGGTCATGGCAAACTCATCCCCGCCCATACGCGCCAGCATTCCCCCCGGCGGCACGCGTTCACTCAGCGTTTTCGCAATCGCCACGATGAGATCGTCTCCCACGCTGTGGCCGTAGATGTCATTCACGTCTTTAAAACCATCCAAATCGATAAACACCACGCTTTTGACGTCGATATCTCCGCGTAGACTCACCCGATCCAGCGCTTCGATGAGCGCTCGTCGGTTCGGCAGATGGCTTAGCCAGTCCGTTCTCGCCACCAGACGCGCCTGGCTTTCTCCTCGCGCAAGCTTGTACAGCCCCACGCTGCTCACCAGAATAAAGAGCAGGATCAGGGCCGATGCCAGCACAACAATCTGCGTGATATCAGAGGATGCCGCCCGGGCGGCCTGCGCCCCCGGAAGCCGTGCCTGCCAGTTAAGATAGCCCAGCAGCTCCCCTGCCGAACTGCGCAGCGGCATACTCATTTCGTTAATTTTTTCCGGCGTAAAGTGCAGGTTATCGATCTGAAAGGTCGCCCCCAGGTCGGCTAAGATTCTGGCGTTCAGATGACGGGTGATCACCAGATAGCGGCGCGTTTCGTCGGTCACCTGTAATCTTCCGACCATCGGGCGAATCAGCCCAATGCCCACAAAGGCGACGCCGCTTCGCGTTTTGCTGATCCCGGCATAGATATTTTTGTCGCTTGATAAGGCGCGCGCGTGCTGAGCAATCAGGGCTTTCAGCCCCTTACCGAAAAAATCGAGATTCGTCTCCTGAAAAGGCTGACTTTGAAACGATCCCCAGATGACATTGAAATGCTCATCAAGCACGAAGGTGCCATCATAGAGGTTGTTGATTTTAAAGCCGGCGCCCCAGGTGTTATACAGCCAATCGGTATCGAGCGTGGGACGGTAGACCTCCCGCACCGCATCGTCCCAGACGGCGTTATCCAGCACCAACGAGGAGACGCGGTTAACCGATGTCTGAATGGCCCCCTGCACGGAAAGCGCCGTGCGGTGTTCATCAATTTCATTGGTTTTGGTGCTGATAAGATGCAGGGAAAGATAGAGGAGTGCGACGACGGAGATGATTAAGCCGATGCCTGCCATAAAGACCATGGCAAACAACGTTCTCGCGGTGGGAATATTGCGCCAGCTTAATGTGCGATACATCAGCCATCCTCTTTAAGGTTTTGCTTTTCTAAGCGTAATACAGGCAGCGAATTTCGCTGCCTGTAAAGGATGGCTTTATGAACGTCAGGCAAGTTTTATCATAATCATACCTGCCAGCAGCAAGATGAGTCCCATCCAGCCCTTGTTATTTAAACGCTGACCGAAAAGCACCCAGCCTGCAGCCAGCGTCGCGGCGATACCAAAACCGCCCCACAACGCATAGGCGACCGAAAGATCGATCCCTTTTACCGCCTGGGACAGCGCGCTGAACGCCCCCAGAACCGCGGCAATCGACATCAGGCCGTAGAATTTACGACGAAAACCATCGGAGAATTTCAGCAGAACGTTCGCCAGAATTTCCAGCACGATGGCGAACCCCAGCCAGGCCGCATGAACCCACTCAAACTGTTGCATGGTTCTGCTCCTTCTGCACTTTAGACGGCTTACGGGTACCTGATTTAATCAGCACAATACCCGCGACCAGCGTCGTTAACCCGGCGACCTTCATTGTTGTTAATGTTTCGTCAAATATCAGCACGCTGAACAGCGTAATCAACAAAATACCGATCCCTTCCCACAGGGCATACGCGACGCCCAGCGCAATTTTTTTCACCGCAAACGAGAGGAAAATATACGAAAGCGAAATCATCACCAGCATCAAAATAAAACCGGTGTTGCCATCGCTGACGCTAGCCCACTTCATCGACAGCGTGCCGGTAATTTCAGCGATAATAGCCAGGGCTAATAAAATCCAGTAAAACATGTTTTTCTCCTGCTTGAGAATATAATCCATCGTGGCCCGCTGCGTGCAGCAAACCCAAAAATACGAATTGAAATCAGTCAGCTAAGCGCTTAGCGCCAGCTCAGGCAGAAGAAATGACTATAGTGCGGTGCGCCAGTGTTGCTCACCAGAAAGCAGGCAGAAAGAGGTGGAGTATACAGCAGTATTGTTTGAAGAGTACGTCCTGAACATATTGTCCATAAAATTACAATTATCCGCGTTGTTGCTTCTCGTCTTTGCGGATGAAAATTGTCCTCGGTAGTTAAACACACCGAATTTGTACCATAAGCCAGGATTTTACTCAAAGTCTTTGCATTTCTTTACCCACTCCGTTTGATTTTGGTTAGTTTATTGCAATGCCTTTCACCTTTATTATAAATATAAAGAAAATTTCGGAGTCACCATGGCTAAACCCATCATTACCCTGAACGGGTTAAAAATTGTCATCATGCTGGGCATGCTGGTGATCATATTGACAGGCGTGCGCTTTGCCGCCGACATTATTGTGCCCTTTATTCTGGCCCTGTTTATTGCGGTGATCCTCAACCCGCTGGTTCAGCGCATGACGCGGCTACGCATCCCGCGCGTGCTGGCCATCACGCTGCTGATCAGCATCATTATTGTGGCGATGGTACTGCTGGTGGCTTATCTGGGAACCTCGCTCAATGAACTGGCGCGAACGCTGCCGAAATACCGCTCTTCGCTGGCAATACCGCTGCTGCAGCTGGAGCCCTGGCTGCAACGCGCGGGTATCGAAGTCTCGGTTGAAGAACTGCTGAAATATATCGACCCCAATGCGGCGATGACGATCGTCACCAGCCTGCTGGCTCAGCTTTCCAATGCCATGACCTCCATTTTCCTGCTGTTTTTAACGGTGGTGTTTATGCTGCTGGAGGTGCCGCAGCTTCCTGCAAAGCTGCAGCAGATAATGGTCCGTCCGGTCGAAGGAATGGGGGCGATTCAACGCGCGCTGGACAGCGTCTCCCGCTATCTGGTGCTGAAAACAGCCATTAGCCTGGTGACGGGCGTTGTCGTCTGGGTGATGCTTCTGGCGCTGGACGTCCGCTTTGCGTTCGTCTGGGGGTTACTGGCGTTTGCGCTTAACTACATCCCCAACATCGGCTCCGTGCTGGCGGCGATCCCCCCTATTCTTCAGGTGCTGGTTTTCAGCGGGCTTTATGACGCGCTGATCCTGCTGGCCGGATACCTGGTCATCAATCTGGTGTTCGGTAACATACTGGAACCCCGCATGATGGGCCGGGGCCTGGGGCTGTCCACGCTGGTGGTCTTTTTGTCCCTGATATTCTGGGGCTGGCTGCTCGGGCCCGTCGGGATGCTGCTCTCCGTTCCGCTCACCATCATCGTCAAGATTGGTCTGGAGCAGACGGCGGGCGGGCAAAGTATCGCCGTGCTGCTGAGCGATATGAGCCATCACTAGCCGTCATTCCGCCATCGACAGGAGGGGCTTGCGGGTCCTTCCACCTTCACGATAAGCGCTGAGCGCCCTTCGCCACTCCGCCAGCGGGTACACCGTAACGTCGCTGTACTCACTGTCGGGCAACCTCAGCCAGATGCGATCGAACTCCGCGCGCCACGCCTCAACGCTGAGCGCATCCAGACCGTTTCGGATATGGAACCACGCCACGCGCGGCGCAGGCCGCCGCTGTGTGAAGGTTTGCCCGGAGAGCAGCCCGTAGCAGACAAACATGCCCTGCTCGGGCATCACGCTGAGGATCGTTTCCGCAAGGGGCCCGCCGGTGGCATCGTAGACGATATCGCTACGGGCAGCGACGGTGCCGATTCTGTTTGCGTCATGCTGTGCGACAGGCGTGATGCCCATCGCCTCCAGCCGTTCAGCATGCACGGCAGAACGGTGAATGCCATACACCGCTTCCGCCCCCGCCTGACTCGCCCACTGCCCCAGCAGAATGGCGCAATCCGATCCGGCAGCCGTGAGCAAGACTCGCTTTCCACGCGGCGGGTAGCGGGTCAGCATCATCTGCGCCGCCAGCGGGTTAATATAGGCCCGCGCGGCCAGATGTGCGTCGACAGTGTCCGGAACGGGTATCGCATACTCTGCCGGGCAATCCACATAGCGCTGCCAGGTACCCTGACCGCGCAGCGGCAGGACGCGCTTGCCCACCAGATGCTTAAACGAGGCGGGCGCCTCGGTGACAACACCGACACCTTCATACCCCGCGACCGCCGGTAACGGGGTTCTGTGGCGATAGGCACCGGTGATGGGGATAAGATCGGACGCGTTGACCGGAGAAAACAGCATCCGCACGCGGAGATGTCCCGGCGCAAGCGCGCCCGGCGGCGCGGTTTCAGGTTGCAGTACAGATTCTGGCTCGCCAAACCGGCGATACCAGAGGGACAGATTTTTCATTACGATCTCAAGGCTGATAGCGGAACTACTCGCGCCAGCCCATTGCCGGTGCGACATGTTTGAGAATAGACTCAATCACGTGCGCATTATAATCCACACCCAGCTGGTTCGGCACGGTCAGTAAGAGCGTGTCCGCCTCGGCAATCGCCTCGTCCTTTTTCAGCTGTTCAACCAGCTTGTCCGGCTCCGCGGCATAGCTGCGCCCGAAGATGGCGCGCGTTTTCTCATCAAGATAACCTACGCTATCGCTGTCGTTGCGGCTGGCCCCAAAATACATCCGGTCACGGTCGTCCATCAGCGCAAAAATACTGCGGCTGACCGACACCCGCGGCTCACGCGTATGCCCCGCCTCTTTCCAGGCCTGACGGTACGCGCGGATCTGTTTTGCCTGCTGAATATGGAACGGCTCACCGGTTTCATCGTCCTTCAGCGTTGAGCTTTGCAGGTTCATGCCCAGTTTTGCGGCCCACACGGCCGTCGCATTGGAACCCGCTCCCCACCAGATACGCTCGCGCAGCCCTTCTGAATAAGGCTCCAGGCGCAGCAGCCCTGGCGGATTCGGGAACATGGGCTGCGGGTTCGGTTTGGCAAACCCTTCCCCACGCAGCACCTCAAGCAGCACCTCGGTATGACGACGCGCCATATCAGACTCGTTTTCCCCTTCCTGCGGGACATAGCCGAAATGACGCCAGCCATCAATAACCTGCTCCGGGGAGCCACGGCTGATGCCCAACTGCAGGCGACCACCGGAAATCAGGTCCGCCGCGCCCGCATCTTCAGCCATGTACATCGGATTTTCATAGCGCATATCGATCACGCCGGTGCCGATTTCGATGGTCTTCGTTTTTGCGCCAATGGCGGCCAGCAGAGGGAACGGCGAGCTAAGCTGTCGCGCGAAGTGATGCACGCGGAAATAAGCGCCGTCTGCCCCCAGCTCTTCAGCCGCCACGGCTAAATCGATGGACTGCAGCAGCGTGTCTGCCGCCGAGCGCGTGCCGGACTGCGGTGAAGGCGTCCAGTGACCAAAGGATAAAAACCCGATCTTTTTCATAACCCTGTGTCCTGATAATGCATTGCGTTCTGTCCACTTTACGCATTACCCGGTAAGAATAAATGCCGTTTATTTAACGGAATGATTCAAATAAATTGATTGAAATAGTTTCATGTCCCTCAGGTAAAAATCCGTTGGTTATCCGTTTGAATTAACGTTACTACTATAGGTCGGGACCTTTCGCACTGGATAAAAAATGAAAAGACGCTATGTTGTGGCGGATGTTTTTACTGACACGCCGTTTCTGGGTAATCCTGTTGCCGTCGTACTCGATGCGGAGGGCATGAGTAAAGCACAAATGCAGCAGGTCGCCGTTGAGTTTGGTTACAGCGAAACGACGTTTGTGCTGCCGCCAGACAACCCATCCAATACAGCACGCGTCCGAATTTTTACGCCCTCGCGCGAGATCCCCTTCGCCGGGCACCCGAATGTGGGTACCGCCTACGTGCTCGCTCATCACACTGCGATGAATGATCAGCACCTGCCTGATACACTGCGCTTCGAGGAAATCGCTGGCCTGGTGCCCGTGCGCCTGCTGCGTGACAACGATACGGTGACGGGCGCAGAACTTCTGGTGCCAGAGGCACTCTCCTGCCGCTCTGAAGTTAGCCCGGAAAACGTGGCTGCCTGCTTGTCCCTGAACGCAGAAGATATCCGTACCGAGGTACATATGCCCGTCGTCGCCTCGGTGGGTCTGCCCTTCCTGATAGCCGAGCTGGCCTCTCGCGAGGCGCTCCGTCGATGTGTGCCCAATTTACAGGGTTTTCGCGCGACGTTACCGCTGGACGGTGCAGTTTCACTCTATGCCTATACCCTGGATTCAGATTCCGATGCGCCCTGCGATGTGCAAGCACGCATGTTTACGCCCCGAATGACGGAAGATCCTGCAACAGGCAGCGCGACCGCCGCTGTTACGGCGCTACTGGCATTACACCGCGATAAAACGACGCTTGACCTGACAGTCAGTCAGGGGGTCGATATGGGACGAGCAAGCGTACTGTTCACGGGATACGATGCCACCTCAGGAAAGGCGGTGGTTCGAGTCGGCGGAAAATGCGTCATTACGCTTGAAGGCACATTCTCACTGTAACGGAGGAAGCGTATATACATTTACAGTGCCTGATGAGATATATTGGCTCACTATTTTTATGACAGGTAAAACCGGCAATGGCTTTGATCCCCAAAAACTACGCGCGGCTGGAAAGCGGCTATCGCGAAAAAGCATTAAAAATCTATCCATGGGTGTGTGGACGCTGTTCGCGCGAGTTTGTCTATTCCAATCTGCGTGAACTCACGGTTCACCATATCGATCACGACCATACCAACAACCCGGAAGATGGCAGCAACTGGGAGCTGTTGTGCCTGTTTTGCCACGATCACGAGCATTCGAAATACACCGAAGCAGATCAGTACGGCACCACCGTGGTGGCCGGGGAAGACGCGCAAAAAGACGTGGGCGTCGCCACGTTTAACCCGTTTGCCGATTTAAAGGCGATGATGGATAAGAAGAAGTAATCCTCTCGCCCCCTCGCTCACATCGTGCGGCGCGAATTTAAAATGTCCAGGTGATAGCGGCGGTTGCAGACCCCTCATTGCGCCGCATCACGATCGGGCTTTCATTGGCATGGTCGCCAAGCCAGGTATAGTCCGCGCTGAGGACAGTTCCCCAGTGAGCATCGAACTGATGGCTCCAGGTCAGGCTGGTGTCGACGCCA
Source organism: Enterobacter sp. Acro-832 (assembly GCF_011752745.1). Classification (NCBI taxonomy): domain Bacteria; kingdom Pseudomonadati; phylum Pseudomonadota; class Gammaproteobacteria; order Enterobacterales; family Enterobacteriaceae; genus Enterobacter; species Enterobacter sp. Acro-832. The sequence continues at coordinate 895,036 of NZ_VWWX01000002.1, read as the reverse complement.
TAAAATCCACCCGGCGCTGAATAGCGGCGATAGCCGGTGCGGTGGCTCTGCTGCTCACTGACGCCATACCAGGTATTCATATAACGGCTGTCGCCAAACAGGGCCGCAGACTGAAAGGCTATCGTGTCCCGGTTATTTTGTACCGGGATCAGCGTAATGGAGGCCTGATAGCTTGCTCCCTGACTGTCGGTTAACGGCAGCGTCGCTTTGCCTTCCATGCTCAGCCATGGCGCGGCCTGCCAGCCGACGGCAAGGCCGGTATTCAGGGTGGCATTAATGTCCCCCATCCCTTTCAGGTTGTTTGCACCCTCACGCCAGCCAGAATTTTTATCAGCCCTTCCGGGGTCGTAGCCCAGCGTGTGTTCGAAATACCAACCGCTGTCGTTTTGCAGGTCATATCCCACCCCTTTTTGTGCATCAACAAAGAAAGCGCCTTTGCGTCCCTGCAGCACTGGAACCACCTGCCACACCTGCTTGTCTGAGCCTGAGTAACGCGGGGCATATTGCCCTCCCAGCCCGACGGTTAAGGAATCGGACGCGGTGCCATCATCCGCCTGCGCGGCGGATGCCAAGACCATCAGAAGCGGGACGGACATATACAGGACTTTTTTTATCGCTATCATACTGCTCTCCTTACAGACGCTGGCGTCTCCTGAGACAGGGACAGCCATACAATGTTGGCGCAGTATGATTTGGCTGAATCAATGAATCGTCGGGATAGTGTTAAGAAATGGTCAAGGTGAACGGATGTTATCCAGAAGAGTGCTGATTATTGAAGATGACGCCGACGCGGCTGGCGTGCTCGAAGCCTATTTACGGCGTGAAAATTACGACGTGACCATTACCGGAGACGGTCTTTCCGGGCTGGATATGGCGCAGCGGTGGAAGCCCGACCTCATCCTGCTGGACGTAATGCTGCCGGGACTTAACGGCACCGAGGTGCTGGCGGGCCTGCGTCGTAAAAGCGATGTGCCGGTGATCATGGTCACGGCCATGGGAGATACTCCAGATCGCATTGGCGCCCTGCGTTACGGTGCCGATGATTACGTTGTGAAGCCATATCATCCGGGCGAAGTGGTGGCGCGGGTGCAGGCGGTGCTGCGGCGCAGCAGTAAAAAAGAGACAGAGGAAAAGATCCTGCGCTGGCAAACGCTGGCGGTGGATGTCGCCGCCATTGTGGCGTGCGTGGACAACGGCGACGACACGCCTGTGATGCTCGATCTTACGCCAACGGAATTCTCGCTTCTGGCAACGCTGCTGCGCTCGCCTGCGCACCCGTTCTCCCGCCAGTATTTACTGGAACACTGTTTGCCGGAAAGCGAGGCGCTGGAGCGCGTGGTGGACACCCATATTTATAACCTGCGTAAAAAACTCGAAGCGGTGGGTATTTCCGGCGTGCTGATCAACGTGCGCGGCGTGGGTTACAGGTTCAGACAGCCATGATAAAAAACCGACACGCCTCTCTGTGGCGCTGGATTTGCGCACGCATTTTAGCGCTGGCCATCGGCAGCGTGATCGTCATTGCCACCTGCATGTGGCTGCGCTATGCGGTCCAGAACTACTGGATCATGGGCAGGATGCCGCCAGCGGTCCGGCAGGAGTTTCTGACGCTCAGCCAGAACCCGCAGGCCAATCCGGCCCGCTTCCACTCGATTGTGGACACCTGGTGGGGCCTGAGCTATTCCACGCCGTCCATCGCCTCAGCGGACTGGGTCACGGTGGCCCTGCTGGTGCTGGTGATGATCCCGTTTATTGTGGTAATGGGGCTCAAACACGCCCGCCCGCTGGCACTGCAGTTCAGCCGCCTTCGCGATGCGGCAAAGGATGTCGCCGAAGGTCAGTTTGGCCGTCAGGCAGAGCTGATCAAAGATGCACCGGCAGAAATGGTCAGCTTTGCGACCGACTTTAACTCTATGACGGGACAACTTGCCCGCTATGAGAAAGAGCTCCGCGCCTCGCACGTCGCGATGGCGCATGAGCTGCGCTCGCCCCTGACGGCCGCCATCGGGCGTCTGCAGGGCATGTTAGACGGCGTGTTTGATGCCAGCCCGGCGCAGTTGGGCATGGTGATGAAACAGCTCCAGCACCTCAACCGCCTCACCGATGAACTCCACCTTCTCTCTTTGGCAGACGCGGGTAACCTTGTGCTGGAGGACCAGCCGTTCTGTCTGGATGAGCTGATTCAGGAGCGGGCTGCCTGGATCATGCCCCAGGCGGATGCGCATCATTTCAGGATAACGCTGCGTAACCCGCACACCAGCCCCTTCCGGGGCGATGCGTTCCGTATGGGGCAGGTCGTTACCATCCTCATGGAAAATGCGCTACGTTACGGACACGCAGGCGGCCACCTTGAGGTGGCACTGCATTACGCCAGCGGGCATTACATCCTCGAATTCACCGATGACGGGCCGGGCGTGTCGCCCCAGTTCTTACCGGAAATGTTTAAACGCTTTAGCCGCGAGGAGCAGTCCCGCGCGCGGCATTCCGGCGGCAGCGGCCTTGGTTTGTCCATCGCCCGGGCGATTTGCCAGGCGCATGGGGGTGAGATTAGCGCGTCATTACCGGAAACCGGCGGCCTTGCGGTGTGCATTTTGTTGCCCTGGCATCCGTCCGATAATGAAAATCTCCACTCTTGATAAAGCCTTGACAGAACATCGAATCTTTCTCGACGTAGCGCGCATTTAATAACGCCATTCCCTTTATGGAGCGGCGTTATGTCAGACGAATTTTTTCTCTCCCTCCGCCACTGCCTGCATCATTTGTACGGCGTGGCGCGCACCCTTTCCTGGCTGCATTTTCTTCCCCTGGCCCTGCTTGCGCTGGCGATTTTTCCGCTGACCGGCTGCGGTGATAAACACGAAAACAAACCTGATCCAGTGCGTAAGGTACGCTACGTCGTCGTTGGCACCGCCCTCTCCCTTCCCGCGCTGGAAAGAACCGGTGAGATCCATGCCCACGATGAAACGACCCTGAGCTTTCGCACCGGAGGCCGGATACTGACGCGTAGCGTTGATATTGGCGACCGGGTCACTGCCGGACAGCTGCTGGCCACGCTTGATAATACGACCGGGCAAAACCAGCTCGACAGCGCCGCGGCCGACTATGAAGGCGCCAAAGCCTCAGCCCAGGTCGCCGCGCTTAACGTCAGTCGCATGCAAAAGCTTATGCCAACAGGCGCGATAGCCCGCACGCAGCTCGACAGCGCCCGGGCTGACTGGCTTGTCGCCCGCGCGCGCTTAAAAAGCAGCGAGGCCGCATGGCGAAATGCCCGCGAAAGTCTCGGCTGGACGCGCCTGATCGCGCCGCAAGCGGGCGTCATCACGGCCGTGAGCGCCTCTGCGGGACAGGTTGTCAGCGACGGCCAGTCCGTGCTGACGCTGGCGACCGGGGAAGCCCGCGACGTGGCGTTTGACATTGCCGCGCCCGATGCGATCCCGTCTCTGGATAAAGCGGTTTTGCAGGTTTCCCTCCTCAGCGACCCATCGGTGCAGGCGTCTGCCGTACTGCGGGATATCACCCCGCAGGCCGATCCTCAGACCCGCACGTGGCGCGTCAGAGCTACCCTGCAAAACCCGCCGGCGGCCATGGCGCTGGGCGCCAGCGTCACCGTGACGTTGCCCTCCAACGCCCCGCACGGGTACGCGCTTCCCGCGTCGGCGCTGACCCGCGTCGGCGACAAACCGGCCGTTTTCGTCATTACCCCGCGGTCGCAGGCGCAGCTGTGCGTGGTGGTGCCCGTCGGCTATACGGCCTCCTCCGTCATGATTGCCTCCGGCCTTGAGCCCGGCGACAGGGTGATTACGGCGGGCGTGAGCACATTACGATCCGGCGAGCCGGTGATGGCCGGAGAGGTTCAGCCATGAACACAGAATCGGAAACCAAATTTAACCTCTCCGCCTGGGCGCTGAAGAACCAGCAGATGGTCAGCTTTTTCATGCTGCTGGTGATTGCGATGGGCGTGTTCTGCTATGAAAAGCTGCCGCGTAACGAAGATCCGGCATTCACCATTAAAACGGCCGTCGTCTCCGCACAGTGGCCGGGAGCCTCCGTGACGGATACCACCCGCCTGCTGACCGATACGCTTGAAAAAAAGCTGCAGGAAACGCCCTGGCTGGACTATCTCGAAAGTGAAACCCGTGCCGGACGCACCGTTATCCACGTCAACCTCCGTGATGATACGCCCCCGCAAAGCGTGCCCGATATCTGGTATCAGGTTCGCAAAAAAATGCAGGACATCGCGCCGACCCTGCCCGAAGGGGTGCAGGGTCCTGCCGTGGATGACGAGTTTGACGACACGTTCGGCACAATTTACGCCTTTATTCCCGAAGGTTTCACGCTGCGGGAGGTGCGGGATCGCGCAGAGACAATACGGCGCGAGCTCATGTCTCTGCCGGATATGGGAAAAACTACCCTGCTGGGCGAACAGCAGGAGCAGTGGGTTCTCGCCTTTTCTCCGGCGCGCCTGGCCGGTATGGGGCTGGATATTCAGGACGTTGCCGACGCCCTCCGGGCGCAAAACGCCGTTGTCCCGGCAGGAACGATGCGTACCGGGCAGGAGAACATGGCGATAAAAGTCAGCGGGGCGCTCACCACCGAAGAGAGTTTACGCGCCGTCACGCTGCACGTTAACAATCGCTATATTCCGCTGACCGACATTGCCACCGTCACCCGGGAAATCGCCGAGCCACCGGCCCCGGCCTACCGGGTGAACGGCAAACCGGCTATCGGTCTGGCGGTGTCGATGGCGCCGACAGGCAACATGCTACGTTTCGGTGCTGCGCTGAACGCAAAAATGGCGGCCCTCAGCGCCGGGCTGCCGCACGGTATCGAGATGGTGAAAGTCGCCGATCAGTCAGCGGTGGTCAGTGACGCGGTAAGCGGGTTTATCCGGGTACTTATCGAAGCCGTTGTTATCGTGCTGGCGGTTTCATTTGTCTCGCTGGGTTTGCGGGCCGGACTGGTGGTGGCGACGGCCATTCCGCTGGTGCTTGCCATGACGTTTGTCGGCATGATGCTCGCCGGTATTGGCCTTCAGCGTATCTCGCTAGGGGCGCTGATCATTGCCCTGGGCCTGCTGGTGGATGACGCCATGATCGCCGTCGAAACGATGGTCTCCCGGCTGGAAGCGGGGGATTCCCGTAGACACGCGGCCACCTATGCATTCAAAACGACGGCCTTCCCGATGCTCACCGGTACTCTGGTCATGATTGCCGGTTTTATTCCCGTTGGTTTTGCGGCCTCCAGTGCCGGTGAATACTGCTTCTCCCTGTTTGCGGTGGTGCTCATCGCCCTGCTCTGCTCCTGGGCCGTCGCGATCCTGTTTTCGCCGCTAACGGGCACGTGGCTGCTGCCGGAAAAAGTCAGACATCACGCGGCAGGACCGGGAAGGATCGCGCGCGGGTATGGACGGCTTTTACGCCTGGCGCTCCGCCACCGGCTCGCTACCGTACTGATTGCGCTTGCCGCGCTGGGGCTTTCAGCGTACGGTACGACGTTTATGCAGGGCGAATTTTTCCCCGCCTCGGACCGGCCCGAGTTGCTGGTCAGCCTGACGCTTCCGGCCAACGCGTCGCAGCCGGAAACGCTCAGAGAGGTGGAAAAGCTGGAAAAAGCGCTGGCCGACAACAGCAATATCGATCGCTTTTCGACGTACGTTGGCTCAGGCGCCATCCGTTTTTACCTGCCAATGGACGTGCTGCTGGAAAATGAAAATATCGCCCAGATGGTTGTGGTCGCAAAGGATCTTGCGGCGCGGGATCGTCTGCACGCACAGCTCAACACGATCCTGGCGACGCAATTTAGCGACATCATCACGCGCGTGTCGCCCCTTGAGCTGGGGCCTCCCGTCGGCTGGCCCATCAAATACCGGGTGAGCGGGCCGGATTATCTGCAGGTTCGGGCGCTTGCGAACCGTCTCACGGACGCGATTGGCCGCTCCCCGTTCTCACGCGACGTTAACCAGACGGCCGGAGAGCCGGAGAGAGTCATTACCCTTGAGGTAAATCAGACGGCGGCCAGAGCGGCAGGAATATCGTCAGAAAGCCTCGCCCGCACGCTGAATACCGTCTGGTCCGGCAGCGTTGTCACGTCCATCAGAGATAATGACCGCCTTGTTGACGTGGTGCTCAGGGCCGAGGACAGCGCGCGCCAGAGCACCGCCACCCTCTCCTCACTCACGATTCAGGGGAATGACGGTAAAAAAATTCCGCTCAGCGCCGTCGCAACGCCGGTTTGGGGCGTGGACGATCCGGTCATCTGGCGTCGGCAGCGTGTGCCCTTTATCACGGTGCAAACCGACCTCGCCCCGGGGCTGAGGGCTGAAGCGGTATCCGCCGCGCTGCGTCCGACGGTGGATAAACTGCGCGCGAGCCTGCCCGCAGGTTACAGCATTGAAGAAGGCGGCGCGGTTGCCGAATCGGATAAGGGGAACAGCTCCGTCTTTACCGTTCTTCCGGTAACGCTGGTCATCATGCTGTTGCTGCTGATGCTTCAGCTGCGGCGATATTCCCGGATGCTGCTGGCGCTCCTGATGGCCCCGTTTGGTTTACCGGGGATCGTGCTGGCTATGCTGCCTGGCGGAACGCCGATGGGGTTTGTTGCGCTGCTGGGCGTTATCGCCCTGGCGGGGATGATCGTGCGTAACGCGGTAATATTGATTAGCGAGGTTGACAGCAATCTTGCTCAGGGGATGGCAAATGATGCCGCGATTATGGCGGCCGCGGAGCACAGGGCCAGACCCATCTGTCTGACCGCCTGTGCCGCCATTCTGGGGATGATCCCCATCTCTCACCAGGTCTTCTGGGGCCCAATGGCCTATGCCATCATCGGCGGGCTGCTGGCTGCGACGCTGGTGACGCTGACCGTGTTACCCGCGTCGTTTAGCCTGCTGTTACAGTGGGGGGCTCAGCGTAAAGCCGCAGCCGACGGGCCGGGCTGAGTCTCCATTTTTCTCCGATTACGCGGCGGTGAGCGCAAAACGGTCTGTCAGGACATGGCGGATTTCATCCTCCGCCAGCTGCCGCGTTTCAGTGCCGTTCGCCGTGATGGTTTTCAGCATATCGCCCAGTAAAATCTGGCGTCCTTCCGGGCTGTGCTGCACCACCACCCGCTTCTGCACAAAGATCGCATCCGGGTGCGTGGAGTTCAGGTAGTTGGCCGGGACGAAATCAATCCACTCCTGAGGCGTGAGATCGAAGCCGTATTGTCGGGCCCATTCGCCTTCCACCTTCGCCTCGAGCAGATACTCACCCTCTGCGCTGCGGCTCAGGCGAAACGTGTCGAAATCCTGGGGGATATCCACGTCAAGCGTGTCCAGCGCCATTGGCGCGCGGATGCCGTAGCTGCCGAACCCGAGATCGCAAAGCCACTGCCTGCTCTCCACTTCAGCGATTAACGCCATATGGGTTTTTGGCCGCCGTGCCGGGTAGAACATCGGACGCGCCGCCACGAAACGGTAAGGAATACCGAGTGCCTCCAGCGCCATGGCGAAAAGCCCGTTCACCTCATAGCAGTAGCCGCCGCGCCCTTTCTTTAACACCTTATCGGCAATGTCGTCTGGCGCCAGCGAGACAATTTTACCCGCCTGCACGTCCAGATTTTCAAAGGGAACGGAAAAGAGCTGATGACGCATCAGCGCATGCAGGGTGGTCGTATCGGCCGCCGCCGGTCCGGTGTAGTTTATGCGTTTGAAATACGAGGAAATGTCGAAATTATCGCTGTGCATAATGCCTCCTTGTCCTGAACATGCCGGACACTATAGATGGCGCGCATCATTGGCTGTATAGTCAGTTTTATCGAAAATTAGCCTGAACAGATACGCATGTCTGCCCCGTCCACCTCCTCACCACACTATCGCCGGATTGCTGAGAGTCTACGCCTCACGCTCTCTTCAGGAGCATTGCGAGCCGGTGACCGGATGATCTCCGCGCGAAAACTGGCCGAGCGCGAGCACGTTAGCCTTCCGACGGCGCTGGAGGCTCTTCGCTGCCTTGAGGCCGAGGGGCTGATCGTTGCGCGTCCGCGTTCGGGTTACTACATTCGCCAGATCAGCCAGCCTCAGCGTGCGGAGCCCGCGCGTTCCCCGGCAGGCCCGGTCCCCGTCACCCTGTCCGCCGTGGCCCGGTCGCTGTTCAGCAGTGCAGAAGCCCGTCTTGTCCCGCTGGGCGCCGCCCTGCCCGACCCCGCGTGGCTGCCCGGGGAGGCGCTGCAGCGGGCGTTGCACTCCGCGGGTCGTCGTCTGGACGCGCATGGGCAGAGCTACAGCCTGCCTCCGGGAAGAACAGACTTGCGAAGTAAGATTGCCGCGCGCGCTGCGCAGTGGGGAGCCCGTTTCGGCGCGGACGATCTTATTATCACCGCAGGCGCGACGCAGGCGCTGCGCCTGGCCCTGCGGGCCGTGTGTCAGCCAGGTGATGTGGTGGCGATTGAGCAGCCCGCCTACTTCGGCACGCTCCTGCTGCTGGAGGATTTAGGCCTGAAGGCCTTAGAAATCCCCACCGATCCTGCTGAAGGCCTGTTACTGGAACCGCTGGCTGACGCCATCCGCTGCCACCGTCCTGCGGCCGTTCTGGCCTCGCCCACCGTGCAAAACCCATTGGGTGCCAGCATGCCCGTCGCGCGCAAGCAGGAACTGGTTGCTCTGCTTGAAGAAGCCGGTATTCCTCTGATTGAGGACGACGTTTACGGTGACCTGGTCGGTGACGGGCAACGTCCTCCGGCCTGCAAAGCCTTCGACCAGAGCGGGAATGTGATTTACTGCAGCTCCCTGTCTAAAACGCTTGCGCCGGGGTGGCGAATCGGCTGGATTGCCGCCGGACGCTATTACACGCAGGTCTTGCAGACCCGCATGGCCGGAGAGTGGGCAGGTGCGCCGCTGCTGGAAGCCGCGACGAGCGAGATGCTGGCAAGCGGCGACTACGACCGTCACCTGCGGCGGCTAAAGCGGCGGATCGCAGAGGGAATAGCCGCCGTCGTGGCGCAGGTCGGGGCCAGTTTCCCCCCCGGTACCCGCGTAAACGTCCCCGCAGCCGGCTTTCTGTTGTGGGTCGAACTTCCTCCGCAGGTCAACGCGCTGGAGGTGCATCGTCGCGCGCTGGCGCGGGGTATTGGCGTCAGTCCCGGTCCCCTGTTTTCTCCTGGCGCAGAACTCGCGCACTTTCTGCGGCTAAACTGTGCAAACGAACCGACGCCCCGCCTGCTCAATGCCGTGGAGCAGATTGGTGCGCTATGCCATGAGCTGGCCGCTTTCACACCAGACTCTCCAGCCACTCGGTAAATACCCGCACCTTGCGGGAGAGATGACGGTGTGGGTAGAGCAGTGACAGTTTGCGGTCCGGCGAGCGACAGGCTGGCAAGACCTCAACCAGCAGGCCGCGGTCAATGTAAGGCTGGAGAAAGAGATTCATCCCCTGCATTACCCCAAGCCCGGCCAGGCCTGCCGCGATGTAGGCCTCGGAGTTATCCACCACGAGCTTACCGGGTAGCGCGATCTCCGCGACGCCCTCTGGCGTGGTAAACGTCCACGGCTGAATGTGCCTGCTGCTGTTGTTAATCCAGTTGATGGCCTGATGCTTGCGTAAATCCTCCAGCGTTTCTGGCGTACCGTGTTTTGCCAGCCAGGCCGGGCTGGCACAGGTCGTGATTTTAATGTTCCCGATTTTACGCGCGATATAGTCGCCATCGTCCAGCTCGCCCACCCGCAGCACGCAGTCCAGGCCATCCCGCAGCATATCCCGACGGCGGTCAGAGCTGCTCAGAATGATCTCGATCTCGGGATGCTGACGATAAAAATCAGGCAGATTGGGTATCACCCGCAGCGTTGCAAAAGAGACAGGCATATCGACTCGCAGCTGGCCGTGTATTGCACGGTCCGTACCAAACGACTCCAGTAATTCATCCGCCTGCGCCAGCAGGGGTTTACTGCGGCGATAAAACGCTTCCCCATCCGGCGTCAGGCTAATCCGACGCGTTGTGCGCTGCAGGAGCCGCGTGCCGCTGTGTTGTTCCAGAAGCTGCAGCGCTTTGGTCACTGCCGGTCGATGGACCTGCAGATTCTCTGCCGCCTGGGTAAGGCTCCCCGAGTCGACAATTTCAATAAAAATCCGAATTGATTCAAAGAGGTTTATTTGCATAAGGGATGTCTTGCCGCGAGCGGGAGAAAATGATTGTTATTGATTTTATAACAGTGATGAATCTTTCTGGCTATTTTTCCTAACAATCTTACTCTCTACACTCTCCCTCATTCAAACGTAAGGGAGAGTCTGCTATGAAAAATAACCGTATCTGTCAGATCCTGGGTATCGAAAAGCCCGTTATTCAGGGACCGTTATCCTGGCTTACTGATGCCCGTTTAGTGGCCGCGGTCAGCAATGCCGGAGGACTCGGCGTGCTGGGTCCCAACGCAGGGTTAACCGCCGATACCGCGGTCTCCACGCCGGAAGCAACCGCCGAAAAAATGCGGGAAGAAATTCGTAAAACCAAACGGCTGACCGAAAAACCCTTCGGCGTTAACCTGATCCCCACCGCCGTTAATGACGTCTGGACCGGGCCAATTCTTAAGGTGGTAAAAGAGGAAGGCGTCAGGGCCGTGGTGTATACGGGCTACGGGGAAGGCAGCATTATTCCCGCGCTGTTCAATGAGTTAAAAGAGGCGGGTATTGCCATTATCTACCGCGACATCAATCCCACGCCGGAAAACACCCTTCTGGCTGAAGAGATGGGGGCAGACATCATCGTCGCCACCGGTTTTGACGAGGGTGGGACGTTACCCGCGACGGCGCTGGGGACCTTTTCCATCGTGCCGCTGATTGCCGATGCCGTGAAGCACGTACCGGTGATGGCCGCGGGCGGTATTACCGATAATCGCACCGCCAGAGCGGCGCATGCATTGGGGGCGGAAGGCGTGTTTGCCGGTTCGGTGTTTATCAGTACCGAAGAAAGCCGCGTGCCGCAGGGGGTCAAAGAGAAAATTGTTGCCGCCAACGGCCTGGACCTGCTGCTTTTCCGTACCATCCCCCACTACTATCGTTCTCTTCCCGGCAAGCTGGCGGAAAAACTGGCGGCGATGGATAAAGCGGGCGCAAGCAACGAAGCGCTGGGCAAGGCGATGGGCGGATTACGGGGCCTGCGCCTGGGCATGCTAGAAAATAACACCGATGAAGGCTATATCGCGCTCGGCACGGGGATCGGGAATATCCGCAGCGTGAAAAGCGTGGCCGAGGTTGTCGATGCGTTAACGGTTGAGTAAGCCCTTAACCCTGATGCTATGGGCGCTGCACAGGAGCAGCGTCCGCAAACCGTCTGCTGTTCTTTTTCACACATTGAGGATTGCGCGTTCTTTAATGACAGCGTCAGGATTGGCACGTTTTACCGCTGCCAGAAAAGCTGTGAAGTTATGATTCCAGAGGGTAAGATTGTTATAAAACTGCACCTGCTTTTCATTTGCACCATCACGGTAAATAACAATCCAGACCCGTCTGCTGTTTATCTCGGTATTCCCCGGCCCGATTTTAATGATATTAGCCAGCGCAATTTTACGGGTGGCGTTGTTTTTAACTTCATATAAAAACTGGTCATCATAAAACCAGGTTTTACCTGCATTCCCGCCAAATATTGAGGGATTGGCAGATATCTTTTTCATCCCGTTACGGTCTGAAATGATGCGTTTTGCCTGGTGAATGCGTCTGACCAAAAAGCTTAACAGAATGAGAAGCGCAATGAGGGGCAGAGCGACTGATATCATTTTTAGACTTTCGTGCATATCCCTGCCCCACAATACATTCATTTTAACGCGTGAGTATAACGCGCCGATCGTTGATGACAACAACCCTTACGGTCAGGGAATAATCCGCGCGGCTCTCAACTGCGCGAACAGGTGGAAAAACATCTCATCCGTCGCCTGCATTTGCGTAAAGCCCGCCCTGCGCAGCTTGCTCCCGTCACCAAACATGTCGTAGTTCCAGCTAAAGACAAAATCGGCAAACCGCCCGTCGCTCAGTTGCAGAATATCCGCTTCCACCAGCCGCTCTCCGGCAAGCTCGCGCCATACGCCGCGATAGTCCGTAAACAGCTGATGAAATGACAACCTCACCGGCGGTGCAGAGTCCAGGTCAAACCAGCGTGCGATGCGCGGCCAGAGCTCGCTCCAGCGCCAGATATCGCCATTATTCACGTTGAACGCCTGATTCTGTGCCGCAGGTGACGCGGCGGCCCACAGAGTGGCGTCGGCCAGCAGCCCGGCGTCTGTATGGTCAACGATACTGTGCCAGGTCTGTTCCGAACCGGGAAAACGCAACGGTAAACCCAGCGCCTTACACAGGGAGGCGTACAGGGCAATGCTCAGCGCAAGGTTCATGGCATTGCCCGGTACCGCACTCCCTACCACGCCCGGCCTGATGGCATTCCAGTGCCAGCGCTTTCCCCGCTGAAACTGGCTGAGCCACGCAAGCTGCGCGGCGTTAAATTCGGCACCCGGTACGCCGGGATCGCTTTCGCGCGCCGGGGTTTTAAACGGCCCCAGATGCGCGCCGTAGACCTTGTACCCCTGCATCAGGCTTACCGTCTGCAAAGGTGCCGTTTTTTCGAGGATGCTGACCAGATTACGCAGCATGGTGACGTTCGGCTCAACCATGTCTTCCCAGTTCGCCGCGTTCGCCCAGGCGCTGTAAAAGAGATGGGTGGCACCGTCCAGGGAGCGCAGCGCCCGGGCGCTGTCCTTTTCATCCAGTAAATCGATCTTGACCATCGGAATGCCGTCAGGATGCGACCCGGCATGGCGGCTAAGGCCGATCACCTGCCACTGATGGTGCAGGAGCGTGTTGACCATCTGTCTGCCGACAATGCCGCTGGCGCCCGCGACCAGGGCGACGTTGTGTTGCTGCCTGTTATTCATGGTATTTCTCCGGAAAGGGTGACAGACGCAGTGTGATATATTATTTTTTCTGGAGATATCCCATGAAACCGATGGCACTTATAAGCAAAATCATTAAATGAATAATAAGCTCAATGCCATTTCTACCTTTCTGCGCGTCGCTGAAGCGGGCTCGTTTTCAGCGGCTGCCCGTCAGACCGGTATTAAGCAGTCCGCCGTCAGTCAACAGATCGCGGCGCTTGAGGAATCGCTGGGTGTGGTACTGCTGCACCGTACGACGCGTACGATGAAGCTGACCGAACAAGGGGAACGCTACCGGCGTGATATGCAGCTCGTGCTGGACGCCATGGGGGAAGCGGAGAGGCGTTTACATCCTGTCGATCATAGCGTTCAGGGACGCGTCCATGTCCAGTTGCCGAGCGGCCTGGGGCAGATCATTTTGCCGCATCTGCTGGCGCTGCAGCGTCTGCATCCCGAGCTGCAGCTGATGCTTTCCCTGGATGACCGCCTTGCCGATCTGGTGGCGGAGGGCGTGGATGTCGCGATACGGCTGAGCAGCGAGCCTCCGCAGGCGCACGCGGCTCGCGTGCTGGGACGGATTGAAGCTGCACTGTTTGCCGCTCCCGGTTTTCAGGCGGTACACGCGGTCAGCGAACTGGCGACGCTGCCACACGTACGGTTCAGCGGCATTCCGCTGGATGCCCCCCTGCGCCTGATTTCTGACGAGGAAACGGTCGAGGTCAACGTGAATACCGTTTTCCGTGCCAACACCAGCGACGCGCTGCTGCAGGCGCTGGAATCCGGCATGGGTATCGGCGGCATGCAGCGACCGCTCGTGGCCAGGGCTCTGCAGGCGGGCACGCTGGTACCAGTGCTGCCCGACTGGCGGTTACCCGATCGCTTCCTCTATGCCGTTTATCCTGATGCCCGCTTTATTCCGCAGCGCGTCAGAAAGGTCGTCAGCGTGATTGAGCAATTACTGCCTGAGATCGCGACCCACAACGCCACAAAATAACCGCCTTTTACCTCGCCACCGGTAAATCCGCGTACCGCGTCGTATAGGCCGGTGACAACATCTCTCGCTTCATGGCCCACGGTTTCTCAATCCCCTGCCCGGCGAACCATATCTTCCCTTTGCCGGAGTGATTGACGCTGTCGATCATCTCCATCAGCGCCGCGCTGTTGGCGCGCAGGCGATTGTCGTCAAACAGATTAAGCTGAGCGACACCGCTGCTGAAAAAGTCCGCCAGCATGACACCGGCCTTCATATAGCGATACCCGTCGAGCCATATCCGCCCCAGCGCCTCCGTGGCGGCACGGATGATATCCCGCGAGTCATTGGTGGGCGTCATCAGGGTGACCGAAGCCTGATTACCGTAATAAATTTCGTTGTCTGCATGCGGGCTGGTGCGCACAAACACGCTGATAAAACGACAGTATTGATGCTCGCCGCGCAGTTTCTCTGCGGCGCGTTCCGCGTAGGCGCAAATCGCCTGGTGCATCTCTTCATATTGCGTAATGCGATGACCAAACGAACGGCTACAGATGATTTGCTGCTTCGTGGGGGTGTACTCTTCCAGGTCAAGACAGGGCTCGCCGCGAAGCTCGCGCGCCGTACGCTCCAGCACCACGTTAAAATGTTTGCGAATGACCCACGAGGAGGCCTCCGCCAGCTCCAGCGCCGTGGTAATCCCCATCGCATTCAGTTTTTTCGTGATGCGCCGCCCTACGCCCCATACCTCCTCTACCGGAACCTTTGCCAGCAGTTTACGCTGCCGCTCGCGGCCCGACAGATCGACCACGCCGCCGGTACTGACCCAGCGTTTCGCCGCATAGTTGGCCAGCTTCGCCAGCGTTTTTGTCGGGGCAATGCCGACGCCAACGGTTAAGCCCGTATTTTTAAAGACCTGCGTGCGCATCTGGTGTCCGAACGCTTCCAGTGCAAGGCAGTTACCGATCCCTGAAACGTTCACGAACGCCTCGTCAATTTAATGGATAAGTGTTCAATCATGGGCATCAATTAACTTGAATAATATTAGTCACTTACCTTCACTCCATAATGTCCATATAAAGTTTGATTTTGAAGCCAATTTGGCTCGAAAATGTCCATGAACTTATATATTTCAAGACTCATAAGTTATGGTCTCTCCGCAGCTTTTAGCCAATCAGCTATGCCCTTAACCCCCATTGAGAGAAGGATATCTTGTAGCGCTACAACGCGCTGCAACATCGCACCATCATCAGACTCCTCCCGCTCTTCTGCTTCTCCAAAAAGGCGTGTCATCAACTGATTGAGACTATTATTTCGGTCATACATGTATTGCTTACTATGACGCATATAGTTCAAATAAATTTCGGTTGCAACTAAGGCTTGCTCTGGATCAGATTGTGATACCGAATTCAACCACTCATGGAAATCTAAAGGGCGTGACTTTCTATTTGGATCACTACAATCATTTTCATAGATCGTAAAAATCCTCCTAACAATTTCTATCGGAACGGAGATCGGGTGGCTCTTGTCGTGAAAAATACGCACTGATTGCTTAGCGATTTTAAATAAATCTATACCATTAGCATTTAAAGCCGAACCAATGCCAATAAAACACTGTTCTCTGTGCCCTCTAATATTTTCAAAGTTTGTCCAAACAGCTACTGCACCATACCATGCATCAGTATTTTCCAACACACTCAAATCGTTTATTAATTCATCCAATGATATGTACTGGGAAAGAGATGCCAACGCAGAAATACGCCCCCATACCTCCATATCGTTGCCATCCCAATTTCTATGAAGGCGGTCTAGTATGGGCTTAACTATATTAAACTGCTTATGATAACCATAATAAAGACAACGTTCCGCTGATTTCCAAAGTCCACCAGGATTTTTCATAGCTATATGGAATAAATCCCAACCAAATTCTATATCCTTACTTTGTAAAACTGGTAGTCGACGCAGGAGGATTGCACGAATTGCTGGATGCTTATCACTGGCGAACCAGCGTAATACAGGTTCCAACAACGTAGGATATTCACATTCATTTCTGTTGAAATTATCAGCGAGGATCATCAGTGCTTCGACAATAGCACCTTTTGCCATATTTAGCCCTAAATCAATTAAACTTATAGAGTCACCCTTAATTGGGTCCTCTTCATCAAGTTCCGCAAAGCCTACAGCAAGGAAAATTAACCTATCTGCTGTTTGTTGGTCATGTATGATATTAGAGCAGGCTTCGAGGGCTTTAGCCATGATCCGTCGCTGTTTCCATTGCATCGAATGCTTTTCCAACTCATCTAGTATCTGACTTACTAATAGTCGATTGTCAGAATTTTCTATCGGCTTCCAACCCTCATTAGGTATTAGGTTGCCACAGCGGTGAGCCAGATATGTGGTGGCACCTCTCATAATATCATCACGAAAACTATCAGGTATTGAAGTCCAATGATTAGACATAAAACTTAAGAACCTAGAGGGTTGGCGAGAGCAGGCTTCTTGCAATTGTCTCCCCACTTCCTGCTGACCACCAACTAGAAACTCAATGCTGTCCCATTCTGAATGACCATTATAGTGTGTCAGAAGTTTCAACACGCCGTCATCACTAAGGTTAAAAAATTCCTCAAACGAAAATGGTGCTCTAACAATACTAGCTTGCAAATGGGCATGAGGTTGACAGAACAATATACCGGATTTTTTCTCATAACAATCCACCACAGCCTGAGCATCAGGCGAGCGTAGGTAACAAGGGATTGATATAATTAACTCTGCTTTTGCTTTCAATGTCCAGATATCCACCTCGCCATCCGCGTCTTCCTCCCGTAAAGTTAAGATATTTTTCATTACTGCATCTTGTTCTGTGAAAGAAAGTAATCTGAAGGCTGATTGTATTAACGCACCTAGCTCATATGAAAGTTCAAACTCAAGTATGTTTCGGTTGCATAACATACGACTTATCAGTGAGACATTGTATCCCGGAGACGTAGTGCATGCCAGAATAGCAAAATATAGCAACGCACCTTCTTGATTAAAGCAAAGACGCTCACTATTTCTTTGCCACCAATCAGTGTTTTGCTTAGCATTGAAGTGAACTCCTGCTTCAACTGCATCAAACAAAACATGTATGCTGTCAGCATGATGCTTATCTTGTAGGCTATTACTTTTCTCGTAGGAAGTATCCCCCAGGAAGCCGTAACGATAGCCTATACGGGTTTCGCCATATTTCGATGCCCTACATTGACTCCAGTGTTCTATTGAATTTATAGCTAAATCCAGTAACGCGCTGGATTGCACCATTCTTTTACGTAAAAACTTCTCATTTTGATTGCCAAATTCATAGGGGCGGCAACGTAATATGTTATCAGCTCTATATTCCAGAACATTCTCATCTGTAACCCCATTTGTTATATACTGCCAAATTAATATATCAGCATCCGTGTAAACGTCGCTACATTTAGCAACGATCTCACCAAGTACACTATACTCTCGCAATGGCATAGCAAGCAGTTTCTTTAGTAATGGAATAATCTGTATTAAATATTTTGAATTAATACCTTGTAGCAGCATCGCAAGCTGATCTGCAAATTCATCCTTGCCAAACCAATCCAGCGACAAGACATCCATCCAGAATGATAACACTCCAGAAATATCATCATTAGCCCATTGAGCAATTCGGTGAACATGCGTACCTAAACCCTCGATATCTCGACTGGCTTTCAGGTTAGGGATTAGGAACCTATTCCAGAAATGATGCCATTCAATCGAGATGCTGGATATATATATTACCTGAAATACATCCCGGTGATTTTGCCGCAAATCATGTATTAATGGCCAGTCATCATTTAACGGTTTTTGTTCTGAAAAAGATTCAGCTGCCAGACGTTTGATATGGAATGCTGCCTTACCAGTCAATACCGCCCTGACTTGTTTTCTGAACTCACGACGCTCCCCCATCGCCAGCTGAGCAATAAAACTGCGTATACTGGGCCGTACAAACGGAACTGGAGGTAGATTACTTATAAATTCGTTAAGTGTGACACCATCCCGAATAGCCCGGCTTATGACAAGAATATCCAATAATGTTTGATGTCCAAAGGTCAGTCTTCCATCCTCAGTTTCTTGTAAGACATTAAGGCTGCAAAGTTTTCTTTGAATGTCTAAAGACGCAGGGAAACGCTGCTGAGGAATAGTCAGGCTTCGTAAGCGCAGCATCTCGGTTGCCAAAGCCTCAATCGCTTTAAGTGCTATATCTCCCAGTTCACTGTCGGAGAGCACCACAGTATTTATATAGCGTTGAGCCAGCGCCTGACTAGTTACCACGTTTGCACTATCACCTCGTAAGGCCAGTTCGACAAACAGCGCTAACTCGCGAGGATTACATATCAATTGACGCGTTACCACATCAATACCATCCGTAGTTATCCCTAATGTACCTAATAGCGGTGCAACTGAATCATCCCATTTTAATGGCTGAATCTTCAGTTCACATTCCCACTGTCTTTCGGCAATCCTTCTGTCATACTGCCTGTCGAAGTCGCGACAAGCAGTTACAACAGTGACATTAGGGATCAATAACAGTCGGTCAATCTGGGCTAGAAAATATTGAAGTACACGATGTTCACGGGCAATGGATAATACATCCAAGGAATCAACAACGACTATTACATGAGTGCTTTCCGCCAGCCTTGCAGCTTTCTCTACCCATTGCTGTGACAATCCTTGAGCCTGCCGCTCTTCTGTTGTCGCGAGATCAGCAAACTCCCGAGACTGGATAAAAAGAGACACAATATCAGAACAATTTTTTGCTCGTTCCTCTAAAATCTCCTGCAATTCGAGCATTACGCAGGTTTTTCCTGAACCAGGCAGTCCAGTAAGTAAGATGGAGCTTTTTCGAGCTTCAATTGCAGCGAGTATTTTGCTCAGTACTGGATTGGTAATATATTGACCAGCTATATCTCGACGCCAGGATCGGCCAATTACAGAGATACTAGAAAAAGACTGACGTACCTCTGCAAGATCCATCGGTGAAACTAATGTTGCTCCTGCATTCTGGATAAGAACCCGCAAGTCGTCTTTAGTCAAACGATGCTGGTTTGCGGTAGATAAGCTATTGCCATCCATACGCGCACCCAGTTGGTCTAATCTCACCCATATAGCTCGGAATGCAGTACCAGGATTGCTGACCAAATTTCGCAGACGTTCGTACAGCAGTTCTTTCATTCGCTCGAAGTCATCACTGGTCACAAAATGGGTTCGTCTTAGGAATTCGAACGTTGAAAGAGAGGTAGCAGCTTTCGCGAGTTTATCTGACAAAGTTTCATCAAGTACTTTATGGGCTTTGCCTAAACTTAGTTGGTAGTTAATTTCGTCTGGTTGGGATAAGGAATGCTCTTTGAGTTTTGCAAGATCGCCAAAGTTGTTTCGCGAATAGAAGCGGACATTAACCATTGGATTATCAGCGAGTAATGAAATGGCTTTGTCCAGTTCTTCCCCCAGATCGGCTATTGACCATGCCTTGAAATCTGTTTGATTTTTTTTGCACTGACAGGCGATCACGGTACCATCAACTTTGCTAACAACGACATCATCCACAGAGTAACTTACCGAGTCCACTTCAAGCCATTCGAAGTCCGGATCGGATAAAACTGACAATGCCCAGTCAAACGCAACCAGTGTCTGATACCCATCGCCGCGATTTGAACGTATACCTGCAATACTCATAGATTATTTCCTTTTTGAGGATATTCCTGACCCCACTTCCAGATAGATTAACATCAGCAAATTTTTTGGACATGATAATCACCCATCTAAATCCACACCACTTATAGTTCCCCTTGATCTTTGCTATCGGCATACAATACTGTATATACATACAGCAAAAGACAACGGTGATCATAATGCATTTTTTCACACCTACAGAGGTACTCCAGATAGTGCCACTCCCTATGTTCAATGACCTTGCTCCCTGCGGCTTTCCAAGTCCTGCACAGGACTACGTTGAGCGCCGTATTGATTTGAATGAACTGATGATTCAACACCCCAGCGCGACCTATTTCGTTAAATCCAGCGGTGATTCCATGATTGATGCCGGAATCGGCGAAGGTGATTTGCTGGTAGTAGATAGCTCCCGCAAGGCTGAACATGGCAGTATCGTCATTGCAGCTGTCGATGGTGAATTCACGGTTAAGCGTCTGCACTTGCATCCTTTTGTCATGCTCAAACCTGAAAACTCTGCGTATAAGCCTATTATGATAGGCAGTGAAGGTAGTCTAGAAGTGTTCGGCGTTGTGACCTATATCGTGAAAGCTGCGAGTTGAGTATGTTTGCACTGTGTGATGTGAACTCATTCTATGCATCCTGCGAAACCGCTTTTCGTCCGGACCTGAAGGGCCGGCCTGTTGTGGTTTTGTCAAATAACGATGGTTGCGTCATCTCCCGTTCAGCAGAAGCAAAACCCTTCGTGAAGATGGGTGAACCGTATTTCAAACAAAAGGATCTGTTCAGGCATCATGGTGTGGTGTGCTTTAGTAGCAACTATGAACTTTACGCTGATATGTCCAACAGGGTGATGACTACGCTTGAAGAGATTTCCCCTCGCAGCGAAATATATTCAATTGATGAGATCTTTTGTGACCTTACAGGCGTGCGTAACTGTCGCGACCTTCTCGAGTTTGGACGAGAAATGAGAGCTACTGTTCTGCAACGCACCCACCTAACTATAGGGGTAGGGATCGCTCCGACAAAAACTCTGGCAAAGCTGGCGAATCATGCGGCGAAACGATGGCAAGAACAGACGGGGGGTGTGGTTGATTTATCGAATGTAGATCGCCAGAGAAAATTGATGGCTGCTCTACCGGTAGACGAGGTTTGGGGGGTAGGACGACGCATAACGAAGAAACTTGACACTATGGGGATCAAGACAGTCTTGCAACTTGCAGAAACCGACATACGATTCATCAGAAAACACTTCAATGTCGTTCTGGAAAGGACGGTCCGTGAATTGCGGGGTGAGCCCTGTCTTGAGCTGGAGGAGTTCGCACCGGTAAAGCAAGAAATAGTCTGTTCTCGTTCGTTCGGCGAACGCATCACCGAATACGAGGAGATACGTCAGGCTATCTGTAGCTATGCAGCCCGTGCTGCAGAGAAACTTCGTCTGGAACATCAACACTGCCGATTTATCTCGGCATTTGTGAAAACGTCTCCCTTCGCGGTTAACGAGCCCTATTACGGGAATAGTGCCTCGATGAAGCTTCTCACACCAACTCAGGACAGCAGAGATATCATAGCTGCTGCGACGCGCTGTTTAGATGCAATATGGAAAAGTGGATGTCGATACCAGAAAGCCGGAGTGATGCTGGGAGATTTTTATAGCCAAGGTGTCGCACAACTCAATCTGTTTGACGAAAATGCACCAAGGAAAAATACCCAAAAGTTAATGGATGTATTAGATCATCTGAATGCTGAAGAAGGCCGTGGAACACTTTACTTTGCGGGACAAGGTATTCAGCAACAATGGCAAATGAAACGGAAAATGCTCTCACCTCGATACACGACACGGTTTGCTGAGCTACTCACCGTTAAGTAATATCAAAAATTGTTAATTAGAAAAGAGGAAGATAGCTGTATAGCAGCCTTACGGTATTAGCTTATCCTTTCTTCTAGGAAAGACGCCAAGAACCGTCCAAATTATCTCACGTTTCTCATCATCAGGACAGCATCAGCGGCGATAGCAAGTACTGCAATCACCTTATCATTCGGTCCAATCAGTGTATCGGAAGATACAATTCTGCCTTTATCTCCATGATGGAATCAACCATTCCAGGCGATGCCATTTTAAACGTTTTGACCTGCTCCCCGTTGATTAACACACCCCGATGTTAGTAATGTCTTCATAAGCCACATGAGGACATACCCATGAAGAAGCGTTTTTCCGACGAACAGATCATCAGTATTCTTCGCGAAGCGGAAGCCGGGGTTTCTGCCCGTGAGCTCTGCCGTAAGCACGCCATTTCCGATGCCACTTTCTACACCTGGCGCAAGAAGTTTGGTGGCATGGAAGTTCCTGAGGTGAAGCGGCTTAAATCTCTTGAAGAGGAGAACGCCCGCCTCAAGAAGCTGCTTGCCGAAGCCATGCTGGATAAGGAGGCGCTTCAGGTGGCTCTGGGGCGAAAGTACTGACGACAGACCACAAGCGGGAAGCCGTTAAGTTTATGTGTGATGTGACCGGTCTGTCGCAACGTCGTGCCTGCAGGCTTACTGCTTTGTCTCTGTCGACCTGCCGCTACGAGGCTCAGCGTCCGGCGGCTGATGCGCATTTATCAGGGCGCATCACTGAGCTGGCACTGGAGCGCAGGCGTTTTGGCTACCGCCGTATCTGGCAGCTGCTGCGTCGGGAGGGCCTTCACGTCAATCACAAGCGAGTATACCGTATTTACCACCTTAATGGACTGAGCGTAAAACGCAGACGACGCCGTAAAGGGCTGGCAACTGAACGGTTTCCGCTTCTGCGCCCGGATGCGCCGAACCTGACATGGTCGATGGATTTCGTTATGGACGCACTGACCAACGGTCGGAGAATCAAGTGCCTGACCTGTGTGGATGATTTCACGAAGGAGTGTCTGACGCTCACCGCTGCTTTCGGTATCTCAGGCGTTCAGGTCACGCGTATTCTGGACAGCATCGCGCTGTTTAGGGGCTATCCGGCGACAATAAGAACCGATCAGGGCCCGGAATTTACCTGCCGCGCGCTCGATCAATGGGCCTTTGAGCATGGTGTGGAACTACGGCTTATCCAGCCAGGTAAGCCAACGCAGAACGGATTTATTGAGAGTTTTAACGGACGCTTTCGCGATGAGTATCTGAATGAACACTGGTTCAGCGATATTCTTCATGCCCGGAAAACGATTAATGACTGGCGGCAGGATTATAACGAGTGCCGTCCCCATTCATCGCTGGATTACCAGACACCAGCTGAATTCGCAACGGACTGGCGAAACAGGAAATATGAAGAAAAACCAACCGACATTACTAACTGAAGGTTGTATCTAATCCTGGGGGCAGGTCACACTGGCACTATCATTGGCATAGTAGTTCAGCCAGTCCGATATAGTTCTGCATAATTTTTCAACGCAGAACTAAAGGTAGCTTGCCAGGCGTTAAGATAAATCATATTCGTATGTCCAATGAAATCCCGAGACCAGTCGCATAACCTCAGCAAAAGAATTGATGGAAAGCGGATGATGAGATTTAGAACGAGAACTACAAAACACAGCGACTCATCAGTCATGCTCACAGCCCAACAAAGCTAAAGTGGATCTGACAAAAAACTGTAGACGATAAAAAACCATGATAATGCACGTGTAATATATTAACATGTAACTAGTATCACATTATGAGGCTCACATGGACTTGATTGAAATTTTAAACTCGGCTTGGTTATTTTATACAACTCATACGAATGAGACAGTAGGCATTTTTACAAGTGGAGGAGCAATATTAACTGCACTTGTTCTTTTTTATACAGCAAAAGCCGCCAACGCTGCAAAAAATAGTACTAAAGTGGCTCAAAGTACCCTTGCACAGGCCACTAAAAACAGTCAAAAAGATGATTTCATCAAGCAATTCACTCTGTTACTAGATCAGCATAATAGTTACCACATTCAATTAAAGGATTATTTAGATACTAAAAAAGGTAAAATATTGTTACAGCAAATTATTGATGGAACAAATCACCTGCTTGCCTTTAACAGACTAAAAGGACATTCAATAATAAGCCCTTACATGCGAGTCCTATATCATTTATTACGTCATATAGATAAAGATTTTTATTCCAAAGGTGAAAATCTGAAAGAAAAGAAAAAATATTCTTCACTCGTTCGCTCACTCATCAGAAATGATATAATGCTACTAATTGCAGTTAATGCAAGTTATACTTATGAGAATGGTGAAGTAAATGATTTTGGCGCATATCAATTATTACTTAAAAAATTTTCTTTTTTTGAGCATGCTCTGTTTTTCAATATAAGATATGACAATGCAATCAGCAGCAAAGACGTAATAGATAACGATTTTAGTATAGCGAAGGATAGAATAAGAGACTCGTGGATTTCTTACTTGAGCAAGCTAAACTCGTCTTTTATACTGGACGAGCACTCAGTCGTTTTCCCAAAGATACCGTTCATCGTCTCATGCATTTTTAAGAACCCTATGCATGCCATCACTAAAAGCATGCTAAATACAGTAGTGATTGAATTGCGCTATATTATAGCGCAAAACTCAGATGTCAGATACAAGAACAACCCTCTTGATTATTTTTTTGGCCGTTTTATAGGTGCTAGCGTAACAAGTTATCACTGGAGATTTTCAAGTGAAAATGAAAAGAAAATAAAAGCACAAGAAATAGAAAAAAGCAAAAAACTAAACCGCTATGATATTTTAAAATTAATTAACAAGGTCAACAATGGTGAAATCACAAGAAACAGCGGTCTCAAATTTATAACCCTGCATAAAGAAGGTTATCCAAAGTTAGATGCGGATGTAGGCTATCTTATTGATTGTGTATCTGATTTCAATGGGTATCTAAAAACCATTTCATATTTAAATGACGAATGGAGACTAAAATATATTAAAGAATGCCACTTGTATTTCTTTAACGTTAGAAAAAACATCATCCAGCAAATAATAACCCCTCAAAACAAAATGATAGATTCATCCCATTAAAATCCTCATACGCCATAATGTACTACACAACTAATACATGAACTAGTTGTGTAGTTTCAATCCTTATGTGTTGATTGCATTAGAAGCTATTATATTACTTTTTTATTAATAACTCAGTTATACTGTGCGCAGAATTTCGTTTAGGCAAGAAGTTATGTACGCTTCATAAAATATTTAGGTTGCGGAAAGACAAAGGTAGGATCGACAGTTCATGCATGTTCAGGAGTGATAAACGGCTAGCTGCTGTTTTTATGCAGAGGTACTGGAAGTCTTCGAATTCTTAATCGATTCTTATGAAGAAAGCAGTTATGGCAGTATTCACAAAAAATATAAGTGTATAACGCAGCCCTGCGCTTTATGCAAATCTCCGTCTCTTCCACCCGAACACATTCCGCTAACTTTAAAAGGTCTTGAGGATGCCTTAGATATAAGCCTTACAGCTCTGCTAGGTGCACCTCAGCAGAGAAAATAACGAGCAATTCTGAATTAAAGCTTCCTGAGGCCTCGAAGCATCCAATATTTTCTTCATTTCATCGACGTAGAAGATGATATTTGAGGTTATCTTTCACCCTAAGTGAACATATTTGCCTGCGTATCAATTTTTTCGTTTGTAACCATATGACAAAAAGGCTTATCACCAGCTTCTACTAAAAGATCAGATTTTTACATTCTCAGTGAACAACGATTAACTTGCCATTATTGTCACTTATAAGTGATTAAAATCAAGAACTGTAATTTAAAAGAGTCAAGATATGCATACAAAAATGAAATAATGCTATTTAATGGCATTAAACACTAAGGTGTTTTTCGATTAGTCACCCTACGCACGTGGTCAAGTGCATAAGAGGTATGTGTTTAAGCAAATGGTTACATCTGCAGATGTTACTGGGGTAAAAACCGGTATAAAAAACATAGATAAGGACAACTTTTAAAAAATTCCGTTATGATTTCCTACTTTGACTCGCTAGATTTGCCTCTATATATACTGACCTCTGTTACGCCACTAGCCAGAAAACTTCAGTCATGATTAACTTGTCAGGGTCTTATGCGGGAAGTTCCATACTTGGAAGCACACTTCCTTAATCATTTTAAGAGAGTTCTTGCATCGCATTTTTTCGTATACGAAAATTTTTTTGATGAGGCACGAATCAGTGTCCATAGAATGAATGTCTTTGTTGAGACGCCCACACTAAGTAACTTACTCTTATCGATCGAGTAAATTTCTATGGCCGGAGCGAGATCGGTCAGCGTCTGCATCACCCGACTGCTGAGGTCGGCATACAGCGCATAGTTTGAACTGAAGACGTAAACCCGTTCCGGAAACCGTTTTTCTTTGAATTTAAAATAGGGCTCACCCATTTTTATGCCGAACTGCTTTGCCTCCCGCGACAGTGAAATAATGCAGCCGTCGTTGTTGGACACCACCACGATGGGCTTCCCCTCCAGATCGGGGCGGAATACCTTCTCGCAGGAGGCATAGAAGCTGTTCACATCAACCAGCGCGAACATGTTTATGCGTTTTAAGCGTGTGGGTGACGACGCCGAAGATCTGCAGCTCCTCTTCGGACTGAAAGGTAATCGGCTGATAGCGGGCATTATGCGGCAGAAGTCTCAGAGCCGGGCGCGTCTGTAGCTCCTTCACCGTAAACTCACCGGCGACCGACGCCACAACGATGTCCCCATGTTCGGCATTTAACGAACGATCGACCACCAGCAGATCGCCGTCGCCGATCCCCGCGCCAATCATGGAGTCTCCACTCACCTTGATAAAATAGGTCGCACTGGGATGTCTTACTGCCAGCCGGTTAAGATCGAGACGATCCTCCACATAATCCTGAGCCGGACTGGGGAAACCACAGGCTACACGCTCTGCAAACAACGGTAATTCAATAGATTGGTTTGGATGATAAGAAAAGAGAGTGTCCATAATGCCTTTCTCGCCAGATACTGTATATAAATACAGTATTACGGATTGTGGCCAAGGATCAAGGTCATTTCCGGAAGCGAACCCAAACGCGTTGAAGTGTCAGAAGATTTAAAACGCGCAAAGCCCGGAAGCGCATGTCGGGCTTTGCGCCTGTGACGATCAGTCCATCAGCGTATTCAATGTTTCCAGTGCGTCAGGCGGCAGCTGCAGTTCCCCCGCCGCGAGGTTTTGCCGCAGATGCGCCACGGAAGAGGTGCCCGGGATCAGCAGAATATTCGGGGAACGCTGCAGCAGCCATGCCAGCGCAACCTGCATTGCCGTGACGCCCAGTGAATCCGCGACAGCCTTCAGCCCGGACGATTGCAGCGGCGTAAAGCCGCCCAGTGGGAAGAACGGCACATACGCGATCCCCTGCTGCGCGAGCAGATCCACCAGCGCATCATCACCCCGGTTCACAATGTTGTACATGTTCTGCACGCACACCACCGGCACCATCTTCTGCGCTTCCGCGACCTGGGTGGCCGTGACGTTGCTCAGGCCAATATGCCGCACCAGCCCCTGCTGCTGTAATTCTGCCAGGGTGGAGAGCGGTTCAGCAATCGACCCTTCCGCTGGCCCGTGCGCGCTAAACATGATCCGCAGGTTCACCACGTCCAGCACGTCCAGCTGCAGATTACGCAGGTTGTCATGCACCGCCTGCGTCAGCTCCTGCGCGGAAAAGGCCGGCAGCCAGGCGCCTTTGTCGTTGCGACGGGCACCAATCTTGGTGACGATCGTCAGATCGTCCCGATAAGGATGAAGCGCCTCTCGGATCAGCTGGTTGGTGACATGAGGGCCATAAAAATCACTGGTATCAATGTGGTTCACCCCCGCCGCCACGGCCTCGCGTAACACGTCCAGCGCGGCCTGCTTATCCTTCGGCGGCCCAAAGACGCCCGGCCCGGCCAGCTGCATCGCGCCGTAGCCCAACCGTTTCACCGTCCGCGTCCCAAGCGCGTATGTCCCGCTTTTATCAATGCTGCTCATGTTGACCTTCCTCATAAAAATGATCCGGATTTACAACAGGTTCCCTCTGGGAGCCTTTAGTTAAGCGCGAGTTAATTAAAGTTTACATTCTCTACGACGATAGTAATGAAGTAACCCTGCATCTTCTCTAACGGACGACCGCTATGCTGAAAAATCTGCACGTGATTACCGGTATTATCTTTGCCCTCACCATATTCTGTCTGCTGCAAGTTGTCACGGGAGGGTTGTTCTACTCTGCCGTCAGCAACGATCGCCATAACTTCCAGAACTCCGGCGTGCTCAACGCCCAGCAGGAAAGCCTGAGCGACAGCGTGAACACGCTGGTGAAAACGCGCGTCACCGTCACCCGCGTGGCGATCCGCTACCTGAAAAACCAGCGTGACCCGGCTTCCCTTGCGGCGATCAATAAACTGCTGGGCACCGCAAGCGACTCGCTGGCAAAAGCCGAAGCCTATAACAAAGAGTGGCAGAAACTGCCGCAGGTTAAGGGCCAGGAGGCGGCATTGACCGACGAGATGCAGAAATCATGGAACCAGATGCACGAAGTCATGCGTTTATCGATTGAGTATCTGCGCGCCGATAACTATCAGGCCTATGGCGATCTGGACGCGCAGCAGGCGCAGGACGATATGGAAGCGGTCTATAACCGCTGGCGCGCCGAAAACAACACCCTGCTGAAGGCCGCAACCGAAGAGAACCAGAGCAGCTTTACGCAGATGCAGTGGACGCTGGCGGCAATTCTGCTGGCCGTTATCGCGGTACTGGTGGTCATCTGGCAGGGTTTACAGCACCTGCTGTTAAAACCACTCCACTCCATTATGAACCATATTCGCGCCATTGCAGGGGGCGACCTGACGCAGGATATCGCTATCTCGGGCCGCAATGAGATGGGTCAACTGGCCGCGGGCCTGCATGAGATGCAGCAGTCGCTGGTAACCACCGTCAGCGCCGTGCGCGGAAGCACCGATTCCATCTACACCGGCGCAGGCGAAATTGCCGCAGGAAGTAACGATCTTTCCGCCCGCACCGAGCAGCAGGCCGCCTCGCTCGAAGAGACCGCCGCCAGCATGGAAGAGCTGACCGCGACGGTTAAACAGAACTCCGATAACGCCCGTCAGGCCACGCTGCTGGCGAAAAACGCCTCTGAAACGGCCGCGCGCGGCGGTCACGTCGTGGATAACGTGGTTCGCACCATGAACGAAATCGCCGACAGTTCGCAGCAAATTGCGCATATTACCAGCGTGATTGACAGCATTGCGTTCCAGACCAACATTCTGGCGCTTAACGCCGCGGTGGAAGCGGCACGCGCCGGGGAACAGGGGCGTGGCTTTGCGGTTGTCGCGGGCGAGGTCCGTACGCTAGCCAGCCGCAGCGCGCAGGCAGCGAAAGAGATCAAAGGGCTTATCGAAAACTCCGTCAGCCGGGTGAATACCGGTTCTGAGCAGGTTAGCGAGGCCGGCACCACCATGAAGGAAATCGTCGCCGCCGTTACCCGCGTGACCGATATCATGGGCGAGATTTCCTCTGCCTCTGACGAGCAGAGCCGCGGCATTGAGCAGGTGAGCCTGGCCGTTTCGCAGATGGACAGCGTGACGCAGCAAAACGCCGCGCTGGTGCAGGAGTCCGCCACGGCGGCAGCGGCGCTGGAAGATCAGTCCGAACAGCTGCGCCAGGCGGTAGCCGCGTTCCGTCTGAACGGAAAAGAAAAAGCGGTCACCCCGCGCCCGGCCAGCGTGAAGACGCCCCAGCTGTTGCGCCCGGCAACCGCAAACGCCGCCACCGACAGCAACTGGGAAACCTTCTGAGTTTCAGGCAGGCGAGAATATCGCCCGCTAGCGGCTGCGCTTGGCGTGCCGCTCCCAGTTCTCCTGTTTTGCTTCATCAGATTTGCGCAGTGAAACGTAGCATGCCCCGCTGCCGCCGTGATGCGGCAGCGCCACGCAGAAGGCCTGTACATCCTCGAACTCGGTTAACCAGCGCGCCAGATAGCTGCGCACCACATTAGGATGTGAGTTCTGCTCCCGCCCTTTCCCGTGAATGATAATCAGGTTACGTAACCCGTCACGTCTGGCCTGGCAGATAAAAGAATAGAGCATCTGACGGCAGCGTTCGGCGGGCTGGCGCAGGAGGTTTAAGCTGGCCTGGCGGGCATATTTACCCGAGCGCAGCTTATCGATAACGCCCTGCTGCACCCCTTCGCGCTGGAACGCCAGCGGTTCTTCCAGGGGAAGAAGGTCAAGAAAATCCAGCGTCAGGAAGTTATCCAGCTGTTCACTATCCACCTCCTGGCGCGTCCGCGTATTGCGGCTGGGCTGCCAGTGAATATCCGGGCCACGCTTCAGCGGCTGGACATCTTCCATGGCGTCAAGAAAAAAGGATTTGTCGTCAGGGTTCATGGATATCCTCCGGCTACAACTGAGGACGGTACTATACCTGCGCCCGAGACAGGCCTCAATCATCGTTACAGGCCGTCGTGCGCAACAAATATTAACCTGATGAATATATATAGTATTTATAAAATAAACTTAAATATGACTTAACTAAAATTTCAGCAAAAATGAAATAAGTGATTTGTGTTAAATTTTCGTAAAATCAAACACTCAATATCCTTTCATTTTGCGGGAAAGGTGTTATACCTAAATATACCTGCTTCATGGATATAATACTCAGGATTGGCGAAAGGACGCACTGCTGTGTGTACTGGAGGATCTGTCTGATGTCGGGCAGATCCTGTTTTTTTATTATCTCACTTTCACGCCACGATTATTTTCCTCGCTTCCCGCCTGAACTGTGTAATTAATGATTCAGCCAGGGGCGTCTGACGTGAATCGCGGCGCTGAATTAAATAATATGCTGCTTTTGGAAGCGATTCGACAACCGGCAGCATGACCAGGCGGTGCGCCAGCAGCGGGTCACACCCTAGCTCCTGCGGCAATATGCTTAGAAAATCACTTTGCGCAACCAGGCTAATACAGGAGGAAAAGGTTTCACAGACCACACCAATTCGCGGTATTTGCGAGCGATGGCTAAATACCTCTTCTAACTGCTTATAATAACTTCCCCGCGGCGTCGGCATTGTCCAGTTATAATGCAGAAGTTCATTAATCGACGTTGCCCCTGTTGCCGGATGCCCTTCGCGACAAAATACCGCAAACGGCTTCTCGAAGAGTTTTTCAAACGTAAATTCCTGGTCGTAAGGTCCCTGATAATAGGTGTTGATGGTGAAGTCCAGTTCGCCCTGCCGTAATTCGTTAATCATCGACACCAGCTGTCCTTCCATTATCCGCACTTTGACCTGCGGATGTTGGGCATGAAAGCGGGTGATGACGGCGGGCATCAGGCTGCGCGAAACGCTGGCCCCCATCCCGATGTTGATCTGCCCGGCCTGTTCCCCCTGCCGCTGACGAATGTCATCCTGCGCCGCGCGCAGCTCTTCCAGAATTAGCCGGGCGCGCTGGTAAAAACCCTCGCCGCATTCGGTCAACGCGACGCCCTTACTCCTGCGCACGAAAAGCTGCGCCGCCATGCCCTCCTCCAGCTCTTTGATGGATTTGGTCAATGCCGGCTGGGAAAGATTCAGCGTCCTGCTGGCACCGCGAATGCTGCCCTGACGAGCAACTTCAACAAACGCCCGGAGATGATGGAATTTAACCTGAAATGA
This sequence comes from Enterobacter sp. Acro-832, assembly GCF_011752745.1. Taxonomy (NCBI): domain Bacteria; kingdom Pseudomonadati; phylum Pseudomonadota; class Gammaproteobacteria; order Enterobacterales; family Enterobacteriaceae; genus Enterobacter; species Enterobacter sp. Acro-832. Next base: position 863,844 of record NZ_VWWX01000002.1, on the reverse strand, counting down.
CATAGCCCGACCGATAACCGTTGTTTATCAGAGTAAAGAAACTGTCATCTACTTTACTGGAAAGGGATGTGCGAGGGTAATTCCTGAACGGTTAAAACTGTGAAAAATCGGTTAGTGATAAGTAAAAACTATCACAGCGTGAAGCAGTTCACATATTTTAATGATGACAGGAACAGATATGGACACACTGGCGCACTACATCCAGACGTTAACCCCGCAGCTGAGCGCGTGGCGTCGCGATTTTCACCATTATGCGGAATCCGGCTGGGTAGAGTTTCGTACCGCCGCGAAAGTCGCGGAGACCCTGAATTCGCTGGGTTACGCGCTGGCGATGGGGCGCGACGTCGTCGATGCCGAAAGCCGGATGGGGCTGCCCGATGACGCGACCCTGGCGCGAGAATTTGCCCGCGCGCGCAAGCAAGGCGCGCCTGAGAAATGGCTGGCGCCGTTTGAAGGCGGCTTTACCGGCATTGTTGCCACCCTGAATACCGGCCGCCCTGGCCCAACCGTGGCGTTTCGCGTGGACATGGACGCCCTTGATTTAAGCGAAGCGCTCGACAACAGCCATCGCCCGTTCCGCGACGGGTTTGCCTCCTGCAATCCGGGAATGATGCACGCCTGCGCACACGACGGCCACACCACCATTGGTCTGGGGCTGGCACAGGTGCTTAAGCAGAATGAAGCCCGGCTGAACGGCACCATCAAGCTGATCTTCCAGCCTGCCGAAGAAGGAACGCGCGGCGCGCGCGCCATGGTTGCCGCCGGGGCGCTGGATGACGTGGACTATTTCACGGCCATTCATATTGGTACTGGCGTGCCTGCCGGGACGGTAATCTGCGGCAGCGATAACTTTATGGCCACCACCAAGTTCGACGTGAGCTTCACCGGCGTGGCCGCACACGCGGGCGGTAAGCCGGAGGACGGTCGTAACGCTCTGCTCGCCGCCGCGCAGGCCGCCCTCGCCCTGCACAGCATCGCCCCGCACAGCGACGGCGCATCCCGGGTAAACGTCGGCGTGATGCAGGCGGGCAGCGGACGCAACGTGGTGCCCGCGAATGCGCTGATTAAGGTTGAAACCCGCGGTGAAAGCGAAGCGATTAATCAGTATGTCTTTGAACGCGCGCAGGCGGTGATTACCGGCGCGGCGGCGCTCTACGGCGTGAGCGCGGAGATGCGCCTGATGGGGGCCGCCACCTCCAGCGCGCCGACGCCGGCCTGGGTTGATTATCTGCGCGAACAGGCGAGCCAGGTTTCAGGGGTTGTTCACGCCATCGATAAGGTGAAAGCCCCGGCCGGATCCGAAGACGCCACGCTGATGATGGCCCGCGTGCAGCAGAACGGCGGCATGGCGTCCTATATGGTGTTTGGCACGGATTTGAGCGCCGGACATCACAACGAAAAATTCGACTTCGATGAGCAGGTGATGCCTGTCGCCATCGAAACGCTGGCGCGAACTGCGCTGAATTTCCCGTGGACGCGAGGTGTGTAATGCAGGAGAACTACGCTTTTATTGCCGATGCGATCGATACGCGATGTCGGACGTTAACCGATATTGCCGACGCGATCTGGGATCGCCCCGAAACCCGCTTTGAAGAGGTCTGGTCCGCCGAACGGCTGGCCAGCGAGCTGGAAGCCGAAGGCTTCACGCTGACCCGCGAGGCAGGCGGTATTCCAAATGCCTTTATCGCCAGCTTCGGCAGCGGAAAACCGGTTATCGCCCTGCTGGGCGAGTACGACGCGCTGGCCGGGTTAAGCCAGCAGGCACACTGCGCGACCGCGCAAACCGCCACGCCGGGGGCTAACGGCCACGGCTGCGGACATAACCTCTTAGGCACCGCGGCGCTTGCGGGCGCGGTGGCGGTGAAAAGCTGGCTGGAGCAGCACGGCGGCAGCGGAACGGTGCGTTTTTACGGCTGTCCCGGTGAAGAAGGCGGCTCCGGGAAAACCTTTATGGTGCGCGAAGGGCTGTTTGATGACGTCGATGCCGCCGTCACCTGGCACCCGGAAGCCTTTGCCGGGATGTTTAACGTCAGCACGCTGGCGAATATTCAGGCCGCCTGGCGTTTTCACGGCGTGGCGGCGCACGCGGCCAACTCCCCTCACCTGGGACGCAGCGCGCTGGACGCCGTGACGCTGATGACCACCGGCACCAACTTCCTTAACGAACACATTATCGAGAAAGCGCGCGTCCATTACGCCATTACCGATACCGGCGGGATTTCACCCAACGTGGTGCAGGCGCAGGCCGAGGTGCTGTACCTGATCCGCGCCCCGGAGATGGCGGATGCGCAGCAGATCTACGAGCGCATCGAGAAAATTGCCCAGGGCGCGGCGATGATGACCGAAACCACCGTCGAATGCCGCTTTGATAAAGCCTGCTCCAGCTACCTGCCGAACCGCACGCTTGAGGCGGCGATGTATCGCGCCCTGCAGCACTACGGCACGCCGGAGTGGACCAACGAGGAGCGAGAGTTTGCCCGCGAGATCCGCGCCACGCTGACGCCCAACGATTTGCAAAACAGCCTGAAAAATATTGCCGCCACGGGTGGCGAAGCGGGTAAAGCCTTTGCCCGTCGTCATCAGGCGACGCTGCTGGTGGATGAAGTCGCGCCTTATGCCGTCACCGACAACGTGTTGGCAGGTTCAACCGACGTGGGTGACGTCAGCTGGAAAATGCCGGTCGCCCAGTGCTTCAGCCCCTGCTTTACCGTCGGCACGCCGCTGCACACCTGGCAACTGGTATCTCAGGGGCGAACCTCTATTGCCCATAAAGGCATGCTGCTGGCCGGGAAAGTGATGGGCGCGACCGCGCTCAATCTTCTGCAGGACGCCGCGCTGCTGGAAAAATGCCGTGAAGAGTTCGAACAACAAATAGATGAAAAACCGTACGTGTGTCCGATCCCACGAGGCGTGACACCGTCACCTTTAAAATAAAAAAACACAACACAACAACACAACAGTCCCGAGGAACGCCCATGAGTATGTCATCCATACCTTCGCATTCCCCATCCGGTAAGCTCTATGGCTGGGTTGAAAGGATCGGTAATAAAGTGCCGCACCCTTTCCTGCTTTTTATCTATCTGATTGTGATTTTGATGGTCGCCACCGCCGTGCTCTCCGCCTTTGACATCAGCGTGCGCAGCCCGGCCGACGGCAGCCTGGTGGCGGTGAAAAACCTGCTGAGCATTGAAGGGCTGCACTGGTTTTTACCCAACGTGATTAAAAACTTCAGCGGATTCGCCCCGCTCGGCGCCATTCTGGCGCTGGTGCTGGGCGCCGGGCTGGCTGAACGCGTCGGCCTGTTGCCTGCATTGATGGTGAAGATGGCTTCTCACGTCAGCGCGCGCTACGCGAGCTACATGGTGCTGTTTATCGCCTTCTTCAGCCATATCTCCTCCGACGCCGCGCTGGTGATCATGCCGCCGATGGGGGCGCTGATCTTCCTCGCCGTCGGGCGCCATCCCGTGGCGGGGCTGCTGTCCGCGATTGCAGGCGTGGGCTGCGGCTTTACCGCCAATCTGCTGATCGTGACCACCGACGTGTTGCTCTCGGGCATCAGTACGGAGGCGGCGAAAACCATTGATGCGGCCATGCACGTCAGCGTGATCGACAACTGGTACTTTATGGCAAGCTCGGTGATTGTCCTGACGATTGTCGGCGGGCTGATTACCGATAAGATCGTCGAGCCGCGGCTGGGTAAATGGGAAGGCCGCAGTGATGAAAAGCTGGAAACCCTGAGCAAAGAGCAGCGCTTCGGCCTGCGCGTGGCGGGGATTGTCTCGCTGGCGTTTATTGCCGCGGTGGCGCTGATGGTGGTACCGGAAAACGGCATATTGCGCGATCCGGTTAAACATACCGTCCTGCCCTCGCCGTTTATTCAGGGCATCGTGCCGCTGATTATCCTTTTCTTCTTTGTTGTTTCGCTCGCCTATGGTATCGCCACCGGTAAAATCCGTCGCCAGGGCGATCTGCCGCAGCTGATGATCGAGCCGATGAAGGAGATGGCGGGCTTTATCGTGATGGTATTCCCGCTGGCCCAGTTTGTGGCGATGTTTAACTGGAGCAACATGGGCAAGTTTATGGCCGTGGGCCTGACCGACGCGCTGGAGGCGGCCGGGTTAAGCGGCGTACCGGCGTTTGTCGGCCTGGCGCTGCTCTCCTCCCTGCTGTGCATGTTTATCGCCAGCGGTTCCGCCATCTGGTCGATTCTGGCCCCGATCTTCGTGCCGATGTTTATGATGCTGGGGTTCCACCCGGCTTTCGCGCAGATCCTGTTCCGCATCGCGGACTCTTCGGTCATTCCGCTGGCGCCGGTTTCGCCGTTTGTTCCGCTGTTTTTAGGCTTCCTCCAGCGCTATAAACCCGAGGCCAAACTGGGTACCTACTATTCGCTGGTTTTACCCTACCCGCTTATCTTTTTAGGGGTATGGCTGGTGATGCTGGTGGCATGGTATCTTGTCGGCCTGCCGATTGGACCGGGGATTTACCCGAGGCTGAACTAAAGGAATGAGGATGCTGAGATTACTCGAAGACAAGATTGCGACGCCGCTTGGCCCGCTGTGGGTGCTCGCGGACGAGCAGTTTTGTCTGCGCGCCGTTGAGTGGGAAGAGCACAGCGACCGCATGGAAGAACTGCTTGCGATTCACTACCGCTCACAGGGGTATGAACGTATCCGCGCCATTAATCCGGGTGGACTGAGCGACAAGCTAGCGGCGTACTTCGAAGGCGATCTCAGCATCATCGACACGCTGCCCACCGCCACGGCAGGCACGCCTTTTCAGCGCGAAGTGTGGCAGGCGCTGCGGGCCATTCCCTGCGGACAGGTGATGCATTACGGCCAGCTCGCGGAGCAGTTAGGTCGCGCAGGGGCCGCACGTGCCGTAGGCGCCGCGAACGGCTCTAATCCGGTCAGCATCGTGGTGCCCTGCCATCGCGTTATTGGCCGCAACGGTACCCTGACCGGCTATGCCGGTGGCGTGCAGCGAAAAGAGTGGTTACTGCGTCACGAAGGGTATCTTTTGCTCTAGTTCCCAGGCTTTTTGTGCTTAATTTTCTACCGGTTAGGCTAAAAATCCATAATCAAGCTGTGGAATTTCAAGAAGATGGCGACGCATTGTCGTCTCTTGTCCTTATTGAGGGTTTGTCAGGCTTACGTACTTACCAAAAAGATGTTAAAATTGACCAATATCAATTAAGGCTTGAGCAAACCTATGATCCCGGAAAAGCGAATTATACGACGCATTCAGTCTGGCGGTTGTGCTATCCATTGCCAGGATTGCAGCATCAGCCAGCTCTGTATCCCGTTTACCCTGAATGAGCATGAACTCGATCAGCTTGATAATATCATCGAGCGTAAAAAGCCTATTCAGAAAGGGCAGACGCTGTTTAAAGCGGGAGACGAACTGAAATCGCTCTATGCTATCCGTTCTGGCACCATCAAGAGCTACACCATCACCGAGCAGGGTGATGAGCAGATCACCGGCTTCCATCTGGCAGGTGACCTGGTAGGCTTTGATGCCATCGGTACGGGCCATCACCCGAGCTTTGCTCAGGCACTCGAAACCTCGATGGTTTGCGAAATTCCGTTTGAAACCCTGGACGATCTGTCCGGCAAGATGCCTAACCTGCGTCAGCAGATGATGCGTCTGATGAGCGGTGAGATCAAAGGCGATCAGGACATGATTCTACTGCTTTCTAAAAAGAACGCAGAAGAGCGCCTGGCCGCGTTTATCTACAACCTCTCCCGCCGCTTCGCCGAGCGTGGCTTCTCGCCGCGTGAATTCCGTCTGACCATGACGCGTGGCGATATCGGTAACTACCTGGGTCTGACGGTGGAAACCATCAGCCGTCTGCTGGGTCGTTTCCAGAAAAGCGGGATGCTGGCCGTTAAGGGTAAATATATCACTATCGAAAACGGTGAAGCGCTGGCCGTTCTTGCCGGGCACGCCCGCAACGTGGCGTAAACGCCATACGTATACAGCCAGACCGATAAATTTTCCTGATTTAGCGGTCTGGCCTGTCACCCCGTCCTTTATCTGACCTTTTCACCGTAGCACGTCCCCACACAGCACCCAAAAGGTTCTCGTTGAGGTTATGAATTGAGAGAAAGTTTGTTTTTCGTTTCAGTCGTGATTGCCTCCGTGACCTTTATCTTCATCTGGATCATGCTTGTCGGCCCAATGAAGGGGGAGGAAAAAACCTACGTTCAGGATTCCACGACCTTTGCGATAGCGGTGATGGTGCTGCTGTTTATTGCGTTTGTTGCGGTAACGACCACGGTGCTTTTCCTCTGATAAATTTTCATGAATTATTGATCTGGCAAAACCTCCCCTCTGTTTCATTCAGGATATATAGGTTACTCTTTTAATTACAGACTGTGGTGACAGTAGTAAGGAGACCTGTATGGCCAAGTATCAAAACATGCTGGTAGCGATCGATCCGAATCAGGACGATCAGCCGGCATTACGACGTGCTGTGTATTTACATCAACGGATTGGTGGCAAAATCAAAGCGTTTTTGCCGATCTATGACTTCTCGTATGAGATGACCACCCTTCTGTCGCCTGACGAGCGCACCGCTATGCGTCAGGGCGTCATCAGCCAGCGTACCGCGTGGATCCGCGAACAGGCGAAGTATTACCTGGAAGCGGGTGTGCCCATTGATATTAAAGTGGTCTGGCACAACCGACCTTTCGAAGCCATCATTCAGGAAGTCGTTGCCGGTGGGCACGATCTGCTGCTGAAGATGGCGCACCAGCACGACAAGCTGGAATCCGTGATCTTCACCCCGACCGACTGGCATTTGCTGCGTAAATGCCCTTGCCCGGTCTGGATGGTGAAAGACCAGCCGTGGCCTGAAGGCGGGAAAGCCGTTGTGGCGGTAAACCTCGCCAGCGAAGAGGATTACCACAATTCACTGAACGAGAAGCTGGTGAAGGAGACTATCCAGCTTGCCGATCAGGTCAATCATACCGAAGTGCATCTGGTTGGCGCCTATCCGGTCACCCCGATTAACATCGCCATTGAACTGCCGGAATTTGACCCGAGCGTGTACAACGACGCGATCCGCGGTCAGCATCTGCTGGCCATGAAAGCGCTGCGCCAGAAATTCAGCATCGATGAGAAAATGACCCACGTGGAAAAAGGGCTGCCTGAAGAGGTGATCCCGGACCTGGCTGAACACCTGCAGGCGGGGATTGTGGTGCTGGGTACCATTGGTCGTACCGGTATTTCTGCCGCCTTCCTCGGCAATACCGCCGAGCAGGTGATCGACCATCTGCGCTGCGACCTGCTGGTTATCAAGCCGGATGAGTACCAGACGCCGGTTGAGCTCGACGATCCGGAAGACGATTGACCCCTAACGCCCGGCGGCGCAAGCTTGCCGGGCCTACAAAACCGTAGGCCGGGTAAGCGTGAGCGCCACCCGGCAAAAAAAAACCGCCGGATTCGGCGGTTTTTTCGTTTCAACGCAACTTACAGCGCTTTCAGAATCGCATCCACGCTGGCTTTGGCATCGCCAAATAGCATGTGGGTGTTCTCTTTAAAGAACAGCGGGTTCTGTACCCCGGCATAGCCGGTATTCATTGAACGTTTAAACACGATCACGTTCTGCGCCTTCCACACTTCCAGAACCGGCATCCCGGCGATTGGGCTACGTGGATCGTCCTGCGCCGCCGGGTTAACGGTGTCGTTAGCGCCAATGACCAGCACGGTGTCGGTGTCGGCGAAATCATCGTTGATCTCATCCATCTCCAGCACGATGTCGTAAGGCACTTTCGCCTCCGCCAGCAGCACGTTCATGTGGCCTGGCAGACGCCCCGCCACCGGGTGAATACCAAAGCGCACCTTGATACCGCGCGCGCGCAGCTTCTCGGTGATTTCCGCCACCGGATACTGCGCCTGTGCCACCGCCATGCCGTAGCCCGGGGTGATAATGACCGAGTGCGAGTTCTTCAGCATCTCGGCGGTATCTTCCGCACTGATCTCACGGTGCTCACCCACTTCCTCATCGGAACCGGTAGACGAGCCGTCAGAACCAAAGCCACCGGCGATGACGCTGATGAACGAGCGGTTCATCGCCTTACACATGATGTAAGACAGGATCGCACCCGAAGAACCCACCAGCGCACCGGTAACGATCAGCAGGTCGTTGCTCAGCATAAAGCCCGCCGCCGCCGCCGCCCAACCGGAGTAGGAGTTCAGCATGGAGACCACCACTGGCATATCCGCACCACCGATGGACGCCACCAGATGCCAGCCGAAGGCCAGCGCGATGATGGTCATCACCAGCAACGCCAGCACCTGCAGACCGACGCTTTCGGTACGCACGAAGACCACCAGCAGCACAAACGACACCACCAGCGCAGCCAGGTTCAGCTTATGGCGGTTTGGCAGCATCAGCGGCTTAGAGGAAATCTTCCCGCGCAGCTTGCCGAACGCGACAATCGAGCCGGTGAAGGTGACCGCACCGATGAAGATACCGAGGAACACTTCCGTCAGGTGAATATTCACCAGAATCGGTTCCAGACCCGGCGTGTGGTACAGGTAGCTGTTGAAGCCCACCAGCACCGCGGCCAGACCCACAAAGCTGTGCAGAATCGCCACCAGCTCCGGCATCTCGGTCATTTCAACGCGTTTCGCCAGGCGAATACCAATCGCACCGCCGATGATCATCGCCACCAGGATCCACGCTACGTTGCCAGTATCCGGCCCGAAGATGGTGGCAATCAGCGCAATCGCCATCCCGGCGATACCAAAGTTATTCCCCTGCTGAGACGTTTCGTGTTTGGAAAGCCCCGCCAGACTGAAAATAAACAGGATTGCAGCAACAATGTATGCGGCTGTCACTAATCCTCCAGACATATGCTACCCCTTAGCCTTTACGAAACATTTTCAGCATGCGCTGAGTCACGGTGAAACCACCGAAAATATTGATACTGGCGATCAGCACCGCGATAAAGCTCAGGAAGCTGATCCAGCCGCCGTGGCCAATCTGCAGTAACGCCCCCACCACGATGATCCCGGAGATGGCGTTGGTTACCGACATCAGCGGCGTATGCAGCGCATGGGAGACGTTCCACACCACGTAGTAGCCCACGACGCAGGAGAGCGCGAAGACGGTAAAGTGGCCGAGGAACTCTTTCGGCGCGACGTCAGCCAGCCAGCCGAAGAGAATAATCACCAGCGCCATGATCGCGTATTTGCGCCACGGGGAAGCCGGTTTGGCAGGTTCTTTTGGCTCAGGCGCCGCTTTAGGCGCTGCCTGAGGCTGGGCCGAAACCTGAATTGGCGGCGCAGGCCAGGTAATTTCACCTTCACGCACCACGGTCACACCGCGCACCACCACGTCGTCAAAATCGACGGTGATGTTGCCGTCTTTCTCTTTGCAAAGCAGCTTCAGCAGGTTGACGAGGTTGGTGCCGTACAGCTGAGACGATTGCGTCGGCAGGCGACCCGGCAGATCGGTATAGCCGATCACCTTCACGCCGTTCGCGGTCGTGGTCACCTGATTCGCTACGGTATATTCACAGTTGCCGCCGTTTTGCGCAGCCAGGTCGACAATCACGCTGCCCGGCTTCATGGAGTCAACCATCTCACGGGTAATCAGCTTCGGCGCCGGTTTACCCGGGATAAGCGCGGTGGTGACAATGATGTCGACATCTTTCGCCTGGGCGGCGAAAAGTTCCATTTCGGCTTTGATAAAGGCTTCCGACATCACCTTCGCGTAACCATCACCGCTGCCCGCTTCTTCCTTGAAGTCCAGCTCAAGGAATTCGGCACCCATACTCTGGACCTGTTCCTTCACTTCAGGACGGGTATCGAACGCGCGCACGATAGCGCCCAGGCTGTTTGCCGCACCGATGGCGGCAAGTCCCGCCACGCCCGCGCCAATCACCATCACCTTCGCCGGAGGGACTTTACCCGCCGCGGTGATCTGACCGGTAAAGAAGCGACCAAATTCGTGGGCCGCTTCAACGATGGCGCGATAGCCCGCAATGTTTGCCATCGAACTTAAGGCGTCCAGCGACTGGGCGCGCGAAATACGCGGCACGGAGTCCATCGCCATGACGGTAACGCCGCGCGCAGCCAGTTTTTCCATCAGCTCAGGATTTTGCGCAGGCCAGATAAAGCTCACCAGCGTGGTGCCCGGATTCAGCAGCGCTATCTCACTCTCTTCCGGTGCGTTGACCTTCAGAATTACCGGCGACTGCCATACGTCGGCACCGTCCACCACTTCCGCGCCAGCCTGGATAAAGGCCTCGTCATCGAAACTCGCCAGTTTGCCTGCGCCGCTTTCAACCGCGACGGTAAAACCCAGCTTAAGCAGTTGCTCCACCGTTTTCGGTGTTGCCGCTACGCGGGTTTCATTGGCTAACCGTTCTTTTGGTACCCCAATACGCATAGTTTTCCCTTCCATCGGTTTTTGATGATGGTTTATCGATAAATGCCCGCGGTTTGTATCATTTTTCGCCATCACACAAGCAATGAGACACAATTCACCCCGGAAAATAAAACAGTAACAAACTGTCTATAACCTACTGAAAATACCGGCCGTGATCTACCGCCAGAAAACACTATTTCTTACTTTATCTGTGAAAAATAAGCGATCGGCGTCACTGACAGTGATATTTACCTTAAATTCATCGCCAGAACCGATAATTCGCGCAAGCGAAGCGGTAAAAACATGATATAGCGCCATAAGAGAACAACTTATTAACATTAAATTAACTTGTAAAAGTCATAAGCTTTATCACTTTTAGTTGTCAAACGCGTGTTTTTTCAACATATCACTAAATGTTATCGAATAAGGTGATTCAGTGAGCACTGGCTGTGAAAAATGGCGCAGACAGCGACGGGTTTTAAATGCCATAATCGGGACCGTCTCAAATTAACAACAATACCAGTACATGGTTTGCGCAAGGCGAAGGATCATTTTTATGAAGCTTAAGAACACACTCCTGGCGTCCGCACTTCTCTCCGCGACCGCCCTGTCTGCGAATGCCGCAACAGAGTTAACGCCGGAGCAAGCGGCAGCGTTAAAACCTTTTGACCATAAGGTCATTGTGGGTCGTTATAATTCTATTGGCGACGCCGTCGCCGCTGCATCAAAGGCCGCTGATAAAAACGGGGCAGCATCGTTTTATGTTGTTGACCAGTCTGATAACGGCAACAGCGGTAACCAGCGCGTGACTATTGCGCTGTATAAAGACAACGCGCCAAAAGCTGACGCACCGAAAAACCGCGTGATCAACGGTGTTGTTGAACTGCCGAAAGATCAGGCAATTGCGCTGGAACCGTACGACACCGTCACCGTTCAGGGCTTCTACCGCAGCCAGCCTGAAGTGAACGATGCCATCACCAAAGCCGCGAAAGAGAAAGGGGCCTACTCGTTCTACATCGTGCGTCAGGTCGATGCTAACCAGGGCGGCAACCAGCGTATTACCGCGTTCATCTATAAAGAAGATGCGAAGAAACGTGTTCTGCAGAGCCCGGATGCGATTCCGGCGAACTCAGAAGCCGGTCGCGCGGCGATAGCGAAAGGCGGCGAAGAAGCGAAGAAAGTGGAAATCCCAGGCGTCGCAACGACGGCTGCGCCAAGCGCTGAAGTGGGCCGTTTCTTTGAAACGCAGTCCACGAAAGGTGGCCGTTATTCGGTTACGCTGCCAGACGGTACCAAAGTTGAAGAGCTTAACAACGCCACTGCCGCGCAGATGGTGCCGTTCGACAGCATCAAATTTACCGGCAACTACGGCAACATGACGGAAGTCTCTTACCAGGTCGCGAAGCGTGCGGCGAAGAAAGGGGCGAAGTTCTACCACATCACCCGCCAGTGGCAGGAACGTGGTAACAACGTGACCATCAGCGCCGATCTGTACAAGTAACAAAATCGTTTAAGAAAGGCGGCGCAATGCCGCCTTTTTTGTTACTTTTTTTGAATTTCTGCCACACGTCATTGCATGCTTTCGTTACACTCCGTAAAATCCCGCGCCTTAGTGTGATCCACCATTTTTATGCGCCTGAGCGAAATAATTATTCTGGATTTTGACCTTTCATAACAGGAAGCCAATGGAAAAGAAACTTGGCCTGAGTGCTCTGACTGCACTCGTTTTAAGCTCAATGCTGGGTGCGGGCGTATTCAGTTTGCCGCAAAATATGGCTGCCGTCGCCAGCCCGTCTGCGCTCATCATTGGCTGGGGCATTACGGGAGTCGGAATATTGCTGCTGGCCTTCGCCATGCTGCTGCTGACCCGCATTCGCCCGGACCTGGACGGCGGCATTTTCACCTATGCCCGTGAAGGCTTCGGCGAGCTGATTGGCTTCTGTTCCGCATGGGGATACTGGCTGTGTGCGGTTATCGCCAACGTCTCCTATCTGGTGATTGTCTTCTCGGCGCTCAGTTTCTTTACCGATACGCCTGAATTGCGCCTCTTTGGCGACGGGAATACCTGGCAGTCTATTGTGGGCGCTTCGGTATTACTGTGGTTCGTCCACTGGCTGGTGCTGCGTGGCGTACAAACGGCCGCCAGCATTAACCTGGTGGCGACGCTCGCGAAGCTGGTTCCGCTCGGCCTGTTTATCGTTCTGGCCTTCATTGCGTTCCGTCTCGACGTGTTTAAGCTCGATTTCAGCGGCGTTGCGCTGGGCGTCCCCGTCTGGGAGCAGGTGAAAAACACGATGCTGATTACCCTATGGGTATTCATCGGCGTTGAAGGCGCGGTTGTGGTTTCTGCCCGCGCCCGAAATAAACGCGATGTAGGCCGCGCCACGCTGCTGGCCGTACTGGCTGCGCTCGGGGTCTATCTGCTGGTCACGCTGCTGTCGCTGGGCGTGGTGGCGCGTCCTGAACTGGCTGAAATGCGTAACCCGTCAATGGCGGGCCTGATGGTGAAAATGCTCGGCCCCTGGGGCGACGTGGTGATTGCGGCGGGTCTTATTATCTCCGTCTGCGGAGCCTACCTGAGCTGGACCATCATGGCGGCTGAAGTGCCCTTCCTGGCCTCTACGCACAAAGCGTTCCCACGGCTGTTTGCGCGTCAAAACAAAAACAGCGCGCCGTCTGCCTCACTCTGGCTGACCAACATCAGCGTTCAGATCTGCCTGGTGCTGATCTGGCTCACAGGTTCAGACTATAACACGCTGCTGACCATCGCCTCGGAGATGATTCTGGTACCCTATTTCTTAGTGGGTGCGTATTTGTTAAAAATTGCCACTCGCCCCGCGCATTATGTCGTGGGTGTCGGAGCCTGTATTTACGGCCTGTGGTTGTTGTATGCTTCCGGACCTATGCATCTGCTGCTGTCGGTGGTGCTGTACGCACCGGGCCTGCTGGTGTTTATCTACGCCCGCCGCACGCATCAGCTGGAGAACGCGCTGAAACGCCGCGAAATGGCATTAATTGGACTCTTACTGGTTGCTGCCGTGCCGGCAACCTGGATGTTAGTGGGATAGCATCGCCTTTCCCATTGTTGAACTGTAAAGGAGAATACGATGGGAAATGCACCGCTTCGCCCCATACTGATCACCGGTGGAGGCCGCCGTATCGGCCTCGCTCTCGCCCATCACTTTCTCAACCTTCGCCATCCGGTCATTGTGAGCTACCGTACGGAATACCCGTCGATTGAAGGGTTACGCAAAGCCGGGGCGGTCTGCATTCAGGCTGATTTTTCAACCGATGAAGGCATTCTGGCCTTTGCGGAAAAGGTGAAATCCACCACTGCGGGGCTGCGCGCCGTGATACATAACGCCAGCGCATGGCAGGCCGAAAAAACCGGTACCTCGCTCAGCGAAACGCTTGCCGCCATGTTGCAGATCCATGTTAATACCCCTTATCTGCTAAACCATGCTCTGCAGGATCTGCTCCGCGGCCACGGGCATGCTGCGGGCGACATCATTCACTTCACTGATTATGTGGTGGAGCGCGGCAGTGACAAGCACATCGCCTATGCGGCCAGTAAAGCCGCGCTGGATAACATGACCCGCTCGTTTGCCCGCAAGCTCGCCCCCGAGGTGAAGGTGAACGCCATCGCCCCGGCGATGATTTTATTCAACGAAAACGATGATGCGGAGTATCGCCAGCAGGCGCTGAATAAGTCGCTCATGAAAATTGCCCCAGGCGAGAAAGAGGTCATCGACCTCGTGGATTACCTGCTCACCAGTTGCTACGTCACCGGCAGAACCTTTGCCGTGGACGGCGGCCGACCGCTGCGTTAGTGAAAGCGGCTCCAGAAGAAAATTAACAGCCAGGCGCTGAGCCCCCAGCAGACCACCGCCCCGCTCAGCGCCAGTGGAAGACGCAGAAAACCGGTGAAATACCACAGCGAAAGCAGGTAGAGAAAATACGGAATGATTGACCACATGCCAAACACGATGGTCGTGCGTAACGCTTCCGTACCGCGTTCAGACGCCACGATATAGTGGGCAATGAGTGCAAAGGTCGGGAAGAGAGGGATCAGCCCGGCAATATAATAGTTTTTCGTTTTCGCCAGCATGCCAATCAGCAACACCACCAGCGCGCCCAGCCCGGCTTTGATCACCAGCCCCATCGTTTTCCCTATAATAATCAACTCACAATATCAGCCAGAATAACGGAACCGACGTTAATTTTGAAAGATTAATGGAAGGTTAAGGTTTCGCGGTGTATGTTGGCTTTTTTCACGAAAACAGACGCTGTATGAATAAGATTGTTTATGTTGAAGACGAACCCGAAGTCGGGCAGTTGATCGCCGCCTATCTGGGTAAACATGATATGGACGTCATTGTTGAACCTCGCGGCGATCGTGCCGAAGAGGTGGTCGTCCGTGAAAACCCGGATCTGGTATTGCTGGATATTATGTTGCCAGGCAAAGACGGCATGACGCTCTGCCGGGACCTGCGCGCCCGTTGGGAGGGCCCTATCGTCCTGCTCACCTCACTGGACAGCGATATGAACCATATTTTGTCGCTGGAGATGGGTGCCAATGATTACATTCTGAAAACCACGCCGCCTGCCGTCCTGCTCGCTCGCCTGCGCCTCCATTTACGCCAGCACGCCAGCATCGAACGCGAAGCACCGGCGCCGTCTCTGACGCCGCACAAAGCGATGCGCTTCGGTACACTGTCTATTGATCCAATTAACCGTCAGGTGCTGCTCTCTGGCGAGCTTATCGCCCTTTCCACCGCAGATTTTGACCTGCTGTGGGAGCTGGCAACGCATGCCGGGCAGATCATGGACCGTGACGCGCTACTGAAAAACCTGCGTGGCGTAAGCTACGACGGAATGGACCGCAGCGTTGACGTGGCGATTTCGCGTCTGCGCAAAAAACTGCAGGATAACGCCACCGAGCCCTACCGCATTAAAACCGTGCGTAACAAGGGCTATCTGTTTGCCCCACATGCATGGGAAACCTGATCGCCGGATAAGATAACCTGCGCGAAATGAAGGCATTGCGCGACGATGCCTTCTCTTCGGGCGTTTATTTTTACGTTTGCGCAACAATTAACTTGCTAAGCACGCGGACTATTCCATAATTACCTTCTCGACTCTCCTTTCTTCAGCTCGCCCCGCTCTTGCGATTGTTTTACTCATTTTCGCCGTGAAGCTTTCACGACATCTCTCCAATAAATCTTGAAATGAGGATTTAAGCTCATGAATTATGTATAGCTACGGTCAGGTAGAAGCGATAAAAACCAATCTTGAGTGGATTGTTAATCAGGCAACCCTGAACCACGCCTCCCCCTCACGAACCGATCAAAAAGCGCTCTTTGACCTGCTGGAACTCATTCAGTCTTACGAAATACTGCTGGACCTCATCAGCGAATACGGAACGGATGTGATTGATACGCACATTGCAGAAGGCCTGGCCGTGACGGAAAAACTCATCGCCAAGGTAAAAAACAGCGCGAAAGCCATGTAACACGCTCGACTGACGTGAAAAACCCGAAGGGTTTTCATGTATATTCTGCATATAGCGTTTTTTTCGGTGAGATCCAATGAAAAAGCTGTTTGTGCAGTTTTATCTTTTACTGTTTGTCTGCTTCCTGGTGATGACCATGCTGGTCGGCCTGGTCTATAAATTTACTGCCGAACGTGCGGGCAGGCAGTCTCTGGACGACCTGATGAAAAGCTCGCTGTATTTGATGCGCAGCGAGCTGAGAGAGATCCCGCCACACGACTGGGCGAAAACCCTGAAAGAGCTGGATCTCAATCTGTCATTCGATTTACGCATTGAGCCGTTGAAAGATTTCGATCTGGACCCGCCCGCCATGCAGCGTCTGCGCGACGGGGACATCGTCGCGCTGGATGAGAAATACACCTTTATTCAGCGTATTCCGCGCAGCCATTACGTGCTGGCCGTCGGGCCGGTGCCCTATCTCTATTATCTGCATCAGATGCGCCTGCTGGACATGGCGCTGATGGCCTTTATCGCCATTTCGCTGGCGTTTCCGGTTTTTATCTGGATGCGCCCGCACTGGCAGGACATGCTGAAGCTGGAATCCGCCGCGCAGCGTTTTGGTGAGGGACACTTTACCGAGCGCATTCACTTCGACAGCGGTTCCAGCTTTGAACGTCTGGGCGTGGCCTTTAACCAGATGGCCGATAACATCAATGCCCTTATCGCCAGTAAGAAACAGCTGATCGACGGGATTGCGCACGAGCTGCGCACGCCGCTCGTGCGCCTGCGCTATCGTCTGGAGATGAGTGAGAATCTGACGGAAGCAGAGTCTCAGGCGCTAAACCGCGACATTGGCCAGCTTGAGGCGCTGATTGAGGAGCTACTGACCTACGCGCGCCTCGATCGTCCGCAAAACGAGCTTAACCTCAGCACGCCGGATCTGCCCGCGTGGCTGCAAACCCACATTGACGACGTTCAGAGCGTGAACCCGCAGCGTACGCTGTTGACCCGCGTGACGCCGGGTGATTACGGCGCACTCGATATGCGCCTGATGGAACGCGTGCTGGACAATCTGATGAACAACGCCATGCGCTACAGCGAAAGTACGCTACAGATTGGGCTGGATTTGCAGGGTAATCAGGCCAGCCTGACGGTAGAGGATGACGGGCCGGGGATTGCGCCGGAGGCGCGCGAAACCGTGTTTGAACCGTTTGTCCGCCTCGATCCCAGCCGCGATCGCGCCACCGGAGGCTGTGGTCTGGGGCTGGCCATTGTCTACTCTATCGCGCAGGCCATGGGCGGCACGGTACATTGCGAGGAGAGCGAGCTCGGCGGCGCGCGCTTCTGCTTTAGCTGGCCGGTGTACCATAACATCGCCCTTCCCGTTCCTGCCTGACCTCAACCGCACGCTGGCCTGACCCGGCGTGCTGTGCTATATGATAAGTATGTTGTAACTAATGAGAGGGGCTTATGGCGACCTACGATCTTATCGAACGGCTGAACAGCACGTTTCGGGAAATAGAACACGAGCTGCTGACCCTGACAGAACGTTTGCAGACCTGCCGCCTGCTGGCCGCGCGCGTCTTTACCCTGCCCGAGGTGGTCAAAGGGGCCGAGCACGATCCGCTGGACACCATCGACGTGAAGCAGCACATCGGCAAGGCCGCGCTGGAACTGGCGATGAAACACTATCGACATCTTTTTATCCAGCAGCAGTCTGAACAGCGCAGCAGCAAGGCAGCCGTGCGGCTGCCGGGCGTGATCTGTCTGCAAACCGATGCAGTATCGCGCGAGGCGCTGGAAAGCCAGATTGCCCATATCAACAGCCTGAAAGCGGCATTTGAGAAGATCGTTACCGAGGAGTCGGGCCTGGCCCCTGCCGCCCGGTTTGAATGGGTCCACCGTCAGCTTCCGGGGTTAATTACGCTGAATGCCTATCGTACGCTGACGGTACTGCGCCACCCCGCCACGCTGCGCTTCGGCTGGGCGAATAAGCACATCATTAAAAACTTCACCCGGGATGAGATCCTGGCGCAGCTGGAAAAAAGCCTCAAGGCGCCACGCACCGTCGCGCCGTGGTCGCGTGAGCAGTGGATTGAGCGCCTGGAGCAGGAGTACCACAGCATCGCCTCGCTACCGGCGGATACGCGCCTCAAAATTAAGCGCCCGGTGAAGGTTCAGCCTATCGCCCGCGTCTGGTATTCCGGCCAGCAAAAACAGGTGCAGTATGCCTGTCCAACGCCGCTGATTGCGCTCTATGATGCCGATCAGGGGGCTATCGTGCCGGATATTGGTGAGTTGCTGAATTACGATGCTGAAAATGTCCAGCACCGTTACCGACCCCAGGCGCAGCCGCTACAGCTGATTATTCCGCGGCTGCACCTGTACGTGGCGAGTTGATTATTTCAGACTGCCGACCATCGCCTCGGGGCGTACCCAGGCATCAAACTCCGCCTCCGTCAGATAGCCCAGCACCAGGGCGGAGGCTTTCAGCGTCAGCCCCTCCTTATGCGCCTTTTTGGCGATCTCGGCGGCTTTGTCGTAGCCAATGTGGGTATTGAGCGCGGTGACCAGCATCAGCGACTCGTTCAGCAGTTGGCTGATGCGCTCGCGGTTTGGCTCGATCCCCACCGCGCAGTGTTCGTTAAAGCTCTCCATGCCGTCTGCCAGCAGACGAATCGATTGCAGAACGTTGTGGATCACCATCGGGCGATAGACGTTCAGCTCGAAGTTGCCGGATGCACCGCCCAGGTTAACGGCCACGTCGTTGCCCAGTACCTGACAGCAGAGCATGGTCATGGCTTCGCACTGGGTCGGGTTGACTTTACCCGGCATGATGGAGCTGCCCGGCTCGTTTTCCGGAATGCTGATTTCACCGATGCCGCAGCGCGGGCCCGAGGCCAGCCAGCGCACGTCGTTGGCGATTTTCATCAGCGAGGCCGCCAGCCCTTTCAGCGCGCCGTGAGTGTGGACCAGCGCATCGCAGGTCGCCAGCGCTTCGAACTTGTTGGGCGCCGTGACGAACGGCTGTCCGGTAATGGCCGCAAGCTCCTCCGCCACACGCACCGCATACTCCGGATGGGTGTTTAACCCGGTGCCCACCGCCGTGCCGCCGAGCGCCAGCTCCGCCAGGTGCGGCAGGCTGTTCTCAATGTGCTTCAGGTTGTGTTCCAGCATCGCCACCCAGCCGGAAATCTCCTGGCCGAGCGTCAACGGCGTGGCGTCCTGCAGGTGCGTACGGCCGATTTTGACGATGTCGCGGAAGGCCTGCGCCTTCTCGTTGAGCGTCGATTTCAGGACATTGAGCTGGGGGATTAGCTGTTCGCGAATAGCTATCACCGCCGCCACGTGCATGGCCGTGGGGAAGACGTCGTTAGAACTCTGGCTCTTGTTGACGTCATCGTTCGGATGAACCTTACGCTCCATGCCGCGCACGCCGCCCAGCAGTTCGCTTGCCCGGTTCGCCAGCACTTCGTTCATGTTCATGTTGCTTTGGGTACCGGAACCGGTCTGCCAGATGGCGAGAGGGAATTCGTCGGGATGCTTGCCCGCCAGCACTTCGTCGGCGGCATTTATGATGGCGGTGGCCTTGTCTGCCGCCAGCAGGCCTAAATCCTGGTTCACTTTTGCGGCCGCGCGTTTGGTGAGGGCCAGCGCCTGAATCAGCGAGATGGGCATTTTTTCAGTCGAGATACGGAAATGCTCCAGCGAACGCTGGGTTTGCGCGCCCCATAGCTTGTCAGCCGGGACGTCGATGGCGCCCATCGAATCTTTCTCATGGCGTACCGTTGTCATTACTTTCTCCTTGATAACACTGTCGGGATTGCTCACATGCTTAAGGGATAAGTATTGATGACTTCTGAGAAACGTTATGGCGCTTTGTGCGCTCTTTTTGGTGTCGGGTGGCGGCTGCGCCTTACCCGACCTACGAGAATCCAGGCCGGGTAAGCGTCAGCGCCACCCGGCAATTTACAGAATTACTTCACACACGCCGAACACTGGGACGACTGGATCTGCTTGAAGAAGTCGTTGCCTTTGTCATCCACGAGGATAAACGCCGGGAAATCTTCCACTTCAATTTTCCAGATCGCTTCCATACCCAGTTCCGGGTATTCCACGCACTCCAGGCTCTTGATGCTGCCCTGCGCCAGAACCGCAGCCGGGCCGCCGATGCTGCCGAGGTAGAAGCCGCCGTGCTTGTGGCAGGCGTCCGTCACCTGCTGGCTACGGTTGCCTTTCGCGAGCATGATCATGCTGCCACCGTTGGCCTGCAACTGGTCGACGTACGAGTCCATACGGCCTGCCGTGGTCGGGCCTAACGAGCCAGAGGCGTAGCCTTCAGGCGTTTTCGCCGGGCCCGCGTAGTAGATCGGGTGATCTTTAATGTACTGCGGCAGCCCTTCGCCGTTGTCCAGGCGCTCTTTCAGCTTCGCGTGCGCGATGTCGCGGCCCACGATAATCGTGCCGTTGAGGGAGAGACGGGTCGAAACCGGATACTGAGACAGCTGCGCCAGAATCTCTTTCATCGGACGGTTCAGGTCAACGCGAACCGCTTCCCCCTCGCCCGCTTTACGCAGCGCTTCCGGAATGTATTTACCCGGGTTGTTTTCCAGTTTTTCGATCCACACGCCTTCGCGGTTGATCTTGGCCTTGATGTTGCGATCCGCAGAGCAGGAGACGCCCATCCCGACCGGGCAGGAAGCGCCGTGACGCGGAAGACGGATCACGCGCACGTCGTGAGCGAAGTATTTGCCGCCAAACTGCGCACCGAGGCCCAGGTTACGTGCTTCTTCCAGCAGCTCCTGCTCAAGCTGCACGTCGCGGAACGCCTGACCATGTTCGTTACCTTCGGTAGGCAGGCCGTCGTAGTATTTGGTTGAGGCCAGCTTCACGGTTTTCAGCGTGCTTTCCGCCGAGGTACCGCCAATCACAAACGCGATATGGTACGGCGGGCACGCCGCGGTGCCGAGGGTGCGCATCTTCTCAACCAGGTAGTTCTTCAGCTTGCCCGGGGTGAGCAGCGCTTTGGTTTCCTGATAGAGATAGGTTTTGTTGGCCGAACCGCCGCCTTTGGCGATACAGAGGAATTTGTACTCATCACCGTCGACGCTGTAGAGGTCAATCTGTGCTGGCAGGTTGGTGCCGGTGTTGACCTCTTTGTACATGTCCAGCGCGGCGTTTTGCGAATAGCGCAGGTTGTCTTCGGTGTAGGTGTTATAAACACCGTGCGCCAGCGCCGCTTCATCACCGCCGCCGGTCCAGACGCGCTGGCCTTTTTTACCGACGATGATCGCCGTACCGGTATCCTGACAGGTTGGCAGAATGCCTTTCGCCGCGATATCGGAGTTACGCAGGAACTGCAGGGCAACGTATTTATCGTTTTCGCTGGCTTCCGGGTCACTCAGAATATCGGCAACCTGCTGCTGATGCGCAGGACGGAGCATAAACGAGGCGTCGTGGAAAGCGTGCTGCGCCAGCAGCGTCAGCGCCTGCGGATCCACCTTGAGGATCTCTTGTCCTTCAAACTCAGAGACGGAGACGTGATCGCGGGTTAACAGGTAATACTCGGTCTGATCCTTACTGAGGGGAAAAGGATCCTGATAATGGAAGGGTTTATTCGACATTGTTCTCTCACTTACTGCTTCGGTCTGTTTATTCAGGGCAGATGTTCCGCTGCCCGGCTTAAAAGCGAGTCAGCTTATCCTACACAATTTTTTAACAAAAACTGAGACTAGTACGACTTTTTACATCCACAGGTTACTTCCATGTGGTTTATTGCTTTAATACCCGGAGTTAATTCCATCATTGAATCAGGGCTTGATAATGCAAAAACTCATTAACTCAGTGCAGAACTACGCCTGGGGAAGTAAAACTGCGTTAACGGATCTCTACGGTATCGCGAACCCGAACAACCTGCCGATGGCAGAACTGTGGATGGGGGCGCACCCGAAGAGCAGCTCAAAAATTGAAGACGCCAGCGGCCAGGTGCGCAGCCTGCGTGACGTAATAGAGGCCAACAAAGCCGCACTGCTGGGCGACAAGGTGGCTCAGCGCTTTGGCGAACTTCCGTTCCTGTTTAAAGTGCTGTGCGCAGACCAGCCGCTCTCCATCCAGGTTCACCCGAACAAGCAAGCGTCTGAAATCGGCTTTGCGAAAGAGAACGCGGCAGGTATTCCGTTAGACGCCGCAGAGCGTAACTACAAAGATCCTAACCACAAGCCGGAACTGGTGTTCGCGCTGACGCCGTTCCTGGCGATGAACGCATTCCGCGAGTTTTCAGAAATTATCTCCCTGCTGCAGCCGGTCGCGGGTGCCCATAACGCTATCGCGCATTTCCTTGAAAACCCGAATGCCGACGCGCTGAGCCAGCTGTTTGCCAGCCTGCTGAATATGCAGGGTGAAGAGAAGTCCCACGCCCTGGCGGTACTGAAAGCCGCCCTGGACAGCCAGCAGGGTGAACCGTGGGAGACCATCCGTCTGATTTCCGAATTCTATCCAGACGACAGCGGCCTGTTCTCCCCTCTGCTGCTGAACGTGGTGAAGCTGAATCCGGGTGAAGCAATGTTCCTGTTCGCTGAAACCCCGCACGCCTACCTTCAGGGCGTGGCGCTGGAGGTGATGGCCAACTCCGATAACGTGCTGCGCGCGGGCCTGACGCCAAAATACATCGATATCCCCGAGCTGGTTGCCAACGTGAAGTTTGTGGCGAAACCTGCCGCAGAGCTGCTGACTCAGCCGGTGAAAAACGGCGCAGAGCTGGACTTCCCGATTCCGGTGGACGATTTTGCCTTCTCCCTGCACGACCTGAGCAGCGACGAAACGTCGGTCGCTCAGGAGAGCGCGGCGATCCTGTTCTGCGTCGAGGGCGAAGCGACGCTGCACAAAGGCGAACAGCGTCTGGTGCTTAAGCCCGGTGAGTCAGCATTCGTTGCTGCCAATGAGTCTCCGGTTAGCGTAAGCGGCACCGGTCGCCTGGCGCGCGTTTTCAATAAGCTATACCCTAAATAATTCGAGTTGCATGAAGGCGGCGACGCTGCGAATCCCCAGGAGCGTACATAAGTACGTGACTGGGGTGAGCGAGGAAAGCCAACGCACAGGCAACTTGAAGTATGACGGGTATTAGGGACTTACTGATTTTTTTAACAACTCTTGCTAAGCTAGTTGCAGGCTTAATATCTCCAGGCGGTTTTTACCGCCTGGTTTCATTTTAGGGATAGTCGCAATGAAAAAATCGGTCGTAGCGGTAGGCGTGATTGTAGCGTTAGGCGTGGTCTGGACGGGTGCCTCCTGGTTTACCGGGAAACAGCTGGAAGGCCGTCTGGCTGAGATGGTGGCGCAGGCTAACGGAGAGATTAAGCGCAGCGCGCCGGAAGCGGGCCTTGAGCTGAGCTACCAGAACTATGAGCGCGGTGTGTTTACCAGCCATATGCAGGTTGTGGTGAAGCCGGTTGCCGGTAAGGAAAACGGCTGGCTGAAACCGGGCCAGAGCGTGGTGCTGGATGAAGTGGTAAGCCACGGTCCATTCCCGCTGGCGCAGCTGAAGTCCTTTAATCTGATCCCGTCGATGGCGTCCGTTCACACGGTCCTGGTGAATAACGACGTCACCAAACCGCTTTTCGACCTGGCCAAAAATACCTCACCTTTCGAGATCGACACCCGCATCAGCTATGCCGGTGACACGAGTTCTGATATTGCCCTGAAAGCGCTGAACTACGAGAAAGAGAATGAGAAAGTTGCTTTTAGCGGCGGTCACTTCAAACTTGACGCGGACCGCGACGGAAACGTGTTCTCCCTGACGGGTGAAGCGGAAAGCGGCCTGGTCAATGCCGTGAACGAATACAATCAAAAAGTTCAGCTCACCTTCAACAACCTGAAAGCCGACGGCAACAGCCGCATGACCGATTTCAAAGAGCGTATCGGCGATCAGAAACTGTCTCTCGATAAAGTTGCCATTGCGGTTGAAGGGAAAGAGATGGCCGTGCTGGAAGGCATGGACGTGAACGGAAAATCCGACGTGTCCAAAGACGGTAAGAGCATCAATACCCAGCTGGATTACACGCTGAAGAGCCTGAAAGTACAGAATCAGGATTTGGGCACCGGCAAACTGTCGCTGAAGATCGGCAATATCGACGGCCAGGCGTGGCACGAATTCAGCCAGAAATACAGCAAAGAGAGCCAGGCGCTGCTGACCGATACCGCACTGCAGCAGAATCCGGAAGTGTACCAGCAGCAGGCGATGGCGGTACTGTTCAACAACCTGCCGATCCTGCTGAAAGGCGAGCCGGTGATTACCGTTGCGCCGCTGAGCTGGAAAAACAGCAAAGGCGAAACCAGCTTCAACCTGTCTCTGTTCCTGAAAGATCCGGCCACTGCAACGGGTGAACCGCAGACGCTGGCGCAGGAAGTGGATCGCAGCGTGAAGTCGCTCGACAGCAAGCTGGCCATCCCGATGGATATGGCAACCGAGTTTATGACTCAGATTGCGAAACTGGAAGGCTACGGCGATGAAGATGCCGGCAAGCTGGCGAACCAGCAGGTGAAAGGTCTGGCGGCAATGGGCCAGATGTTCCGCATCACGAAGGTGGACAACAACACGATTTCCACCAGCCTGCAGTACGCCAACGGCCAGGTCACGCTCAACGGCGACAAAATGCCGCTGGAAGACTTCGTCGGCATGTTTGGTATGCCTGCTCTGGGGATGCCGGAACCGGCTGAACCGGCAGCGCCAGCCGAACCGGCGGCACCGCAACAGTAAACGTCAAAACCCCTCGCATGAGGGGTTTTTTATTGCCGGGTGGCGCTGACGCTTACCCGGCCTACGATTCAGAGCCAGCGCAGCGCCGCCGGGCGATATTATTTCACCGTCACTAACCGCGCCGCCACAATCTGGTGCCCGGCCTGCACATCCGCATTGTCGATACGCTGCATGATTCTGTCCGCCAGGGTGTAACCCATCTCCCGCGCGGGGGTAGTGGCCCAGACGATCGGCAGGTCGTCGAGGGCGTTTTCACCAACGTCGGCGAACGCCCCCAGCGCCACCTGGTGGCCAAAGAAGGTTTCCACCCCGCCCTCGCCGCTCTGACGCCCGGCGCGGATCAGGCCAAACCAGGCGCCCATGGCGATCACATCGTTATAACAAATGACGGCGCTGATGGTCGGACTGCTTCGCAGCAGCGCGCCTATCGCTTCCGCCGCCATCTTCTGGCTGGACTCACACTCAACAACCCACTCGCTGTGGAACGGCAGGCCGTATTTAATCAGCGTCGCACAATAGCCGCCGACCCGCTCGGCGCGGGTGAGGGACGAGCTTTTACCACCCAGCCAGGCAATGCGCTGATGCCCACGACGAATAAGATGCTCGGTCAGCATTTGTGCGGCCTGCATGTTATCCGGGCGCAACGTATCGGCTTCGTCGAGGTAGCTGGCGCGCGAGGCAAACACCAGCGGCACGCCTTTTTCGGCGGCGCGCTCGCACAGTTCACTGCCCACGCCCGATGCCCCGGCGACGATCACCCCGTCCACCCCCTGGTTCAGCAGCATATCGAGCCGGGAAAGCAACTGCCCGGCCTCGCGCCCGCCGTGCAGCAGAAAGACCATCCGCCCCTGCGCTTCAAGCGCTTCGGTTAACCCGGCGGTTAACTCCGCATAGAACGGTGACGTCAGGTCACGAACAATCAGGCCAATCACCCCGCTTTGCCCACCGCGCAACGCCGACGCCTGGCGGTTACGCACAAAGCCCAGCTGCTCAACCGCCTCGTTCACCCGCTGACCGGTCGCGGGAGAGATGCGCCCTTTTCCGCTCAGTACCAGAGAAACGGTGCTGACGGAAACTCCCGCCGCCAGCGCGACATCGTTGATGGTGACTTTCTTCGCTACAGCCATGTGTTGGCGTGACTCCCTGAAAAATGAGATCGGTAAAACGTTTTATCAATACGTTATCTTTATACTACCAGTCAAAGCCTGAGAATGTGATTTAGCGCGCACTAAACTTTGATAAAACGTTTTATCTTCTCGCAGCATTGAAGCAGACAAACTGATTTTAACAATTAAGGAGTCGTTTTATGACGGCGAAAGCAGCACAAAAAATATCGCTGTGGGAATTTTTCCAGCAACTGGGTAAAACCTTTATGCTGCCCGTGGCACTCCTCTCGTTCTGCGGGATCATGCTGGGTATCGGCAGCTCCCTCAGCAGTAAAGACGTTATCACGCTGATCCCGTTCCTCGGCACCCCCGTGCTGCAGGCGATCTTTATCTGGATGAGTAAAGTCGGCTCCTTCGCGTTTAGTTTCCTGCCCGTGATGTTCTGTATTGCTATCCCGCTGGGCCTGGCCCGCGAGAACAAAGGCGTCGCGGCGTTTGCCGGTTTTGTGGGTTACGCGGTGATGAACCTCGCGGTTAACTTCTGGCTGACGGCGAAAGGCATTCTGCCGACCACTGACGCTGCCGTGCTGAAAGCTAACAACATTCAGAGCGTGATTGGTATCCAGTCTATTGATACCGGGATCCTCGGGGCGGTGATCGCCGGGGTGATTATCTGGATGCTGCATGAGCGCTTCCACAATATCCGTCTGCCGGATGCCCTGGCCTTCTTCGGCGGTACCCGATTTGTGCCGATTATCACCCTGGTGGTGATGGGCCTGTTTGGTCTGATCATTCCGCTGATCTGGCCGGTCTTCGCGATGGGCATCAACGGCATCGGCCGCATCATCAACGGCGCGGGAGATTTCGGTCCGATGATCTTCGGTACCGGCGAGCGTCTGCTGCTGCCGTTTGGCCTGCAGCATATCCTGGTGGCCCTGATTCGCTTCACCGAAGCGGGCGGGACGATGGAGGTGTGCGGTCACGACGTGAGCGGTGCGCTGACCATCTTCCAGGCGCAGCTGAGCTGCCCGACGACACACGGCTTCTCCGAAAGCGCCACCCGCTTCCTGTCTCAGGGTAAAATGCCTGCCTTCCTCGGCGGCCTGCCGGGTGCTGCACTGGCGATGTACCACTGCGCGCGTCCGGAAAACCGTCATAAAATTAAAGGCCTGCTGATTTCCGGCGTGATCGCCTGCGTCGTGGGCGGGACCACCGAGCCTATCGAGTTCCTGTTCCTGTTCGTTGCGCCGGTGCTGTATCTGATTCACGCTGTGCTGACCGGTCTGGGCTTTACCGTGATGGCGGTGCTGGGCGTCACCATCGGTAACACCGACGGCAACGTGATTGACTTCGTGGTCTTCGGGATCCTGCACGGCCTCTCCACCAAGTGGTATCTGGTCCCGGTCGTGGCGGCAATCTGGTTCGTGGTGTACTACGGGATCTTCCGCTTCGCCATCACCCGCTTTAACCTGAAAACGCCAGGCCGCGATACCGATACGGCCACCAGCGTGGAACAGGCGGTTGCCGGTACCGTGGGCAAATCCGGCTACAACACCCCTGCCATTCTGGCGGCGCTGGGCGGTGCGGAGAACATTACCTCGCTGGATAACTGCATTACCCGCCTGCGTTTGTCGGTGGCGGATATGTCAAAAGTGGATACCAACGCCCTGAAAGCCAACCGGGCTATCGGCGTGGTACAGTTAAATCAGCACAATTTGCAGGTGGTTATCGGCCCGCAGGTACAGTCAGTGAAAGATGAGCTGGCAACCCTGATGCGAACAGTAGAAGCCTGATGCCTCCGCCCCCTCACCATGAGGGGGTTTTACGTTAAGGATTTAAGCATGTTTGATTTCTCCACCGTCGTGGATCGACACGGCACCTGGTGTACGCAGTGGGACTACGTCGCCGACCGTTTTGGCGCGGACGATCTGCTGCCCTTCACCATCTCGGATATGGATTTCGCCACCGCCCCCTGCATAATCGACGCGCTGCATCAGCGCATTCATCACGGCGTGTTTGGCTATAGTCGCTGGAAAAACGACGAGTTTCTCGCCGCCGTCGCGCACTGGTTCCAGCAGCGTTTTAACAGCCGGATTGATACTGAAAGCGTGGTTTATGGTCCGTCAGTCATCTACATGGTCTCTGAACTGATACGCCTCTGGTCAACCCCCGGCGACGGCGTGGTGGTCCACACCCCGGCTTACGATGCGTTTTATAAAGCCATAGAGGGTAACGCGCGTCGTGTTGTGGCGGTTGAGATGGAAAAGCAGGCTGCAGGCTGGCAGGGCAATATGGCAGCCCTCGAAGCGGCGCTGGCGAAACCGGAAAACAAAATTTTGCTTCTGTGCAGCCCGCAGAACCCGACCGGCAAGGTCTGGACGCGGGATGAGCTGACGCACATGGCGGAACTGTGCGCACGCTATGACGTGGCGGTTATCAGCGATGAAATCCATATGGACATGGTATGGGGAGAACATCGTCACACGCCGTGGAACGCCGTGGCGCGGGGCAAATGGGCGCTTCTGACCTCCGGCTCGAAAAGCTTCAACATTCCGGCGCTGACCGGGGCTTACGGCCTGATCGGCGATGAAGAGAGTTGTAACGGCTATCTCAGCGCGCTAAAAGGACGGGACGGGCTCTCTTCCCCTTCCGTGCTGGCGCTGACGGCGCATATCGCCGCCTACCAGCAGGGGGAGCCGTGGCTGGATGCCCTGCGGGGTTATCTCGAAGGGAATTTGTCGTATATTGCGCAGGAAGTAAACCGCGCTTTTCCGAAACTGAACTGGCAGCCACCGGAAGCGACCTATCTGGCCTGGATCGATCTGCGCCCACTGAACATTGACGATCGGGCGCTGCAAAACGTGCTGATCGAGCAGCAAAAAGTCGCCATCATGCCGGGATATACCTACGGGAAAGAGGGAAATGGCTTCGTGCGCTTAAATGCGGGCTGCCCGCGCAGCAAGCTGGAGCAAGGGGTTCAACGCCTCATCGCCGGGATTAACACGCTCCTGTAATTAACTTGCGCAACGGAATATTCCCTTGCGCAAATAGCTTTTTACCCCGTTTTGTTTTTATAATATGGCGCACTTTAACCAGAAAAGAGTGCGACCATGATTGATACACGCCTGCCTTTAACTGATATTCATCGTCACCTTGACGGTAACATTCGTGCCCAAACCATCCTCGATCTTGGCCGCCAGTTCAATTTAGCGCTTCCTGCTCAGACCCTTGAGTCCTTGATCCCTCACGTACAGGTGACCTCTAATGAACCGGACCTGGTGAGCTTCCTGAGCAAACTCGACTGGGGCGTGAAGATGCTGGCGTCGCTGGATGCCTGCCGCCGCGTGGCGTTTGAGAACATCGAAGATGCCGCCCGCAACGGCCTGCACTACGTCGAGCTGCGCTTCTCGCCGGGCTATATGGCGATGACCCACAACCTGCCCGTTGCAGGCGTGGTGGAAGCCGTCATTGAAGGCGTCCGCGAAGGGTGTAAAACCTTCGACGTTCAGGCCCGCCTGATCGGCATCATGAGCCGTACGTTCGGTGAAGCCGCCTGCCTGCAGGAGCTGGAGGCGCTGCTGGCCCATCGTGATGCCATCACCGCCGTCGACCTCGCCGGTGACGAACTGGGCTTCCCGGGTAGCCTGTTCCTCTCCCACTTCAACCGCGCGCGCGATGCCGGCTGGCACATTACCGTACATGCGGGTGAAGCGGCTGGCCCGGAAAGCATCTGGCAGGCCATCCGCGAGCTGGGCGCAGAGCGTATTGGTCACGGCGTGAAGGCAGTCGAAGATCGCGCGCTGATGGATTTCCTGGCGGAGCAGAGTATCGGTATTGAGTCGTGCCTGACGTCTAACATTCAGACCAGCACCGTAGCATCGCTGTCGCAGCACCCGCTGAAAACGTTCCTTGAACACGGCGTGCTGGCCTCTCTGAATACGGACGATCCGGCGGTTCAGGGCGTGGATATCATCCACGAGTACAACATCGCAGCTTCGCAGGCGGGGTTGAGCCGCGAGCAGATCCGTCAGGCGCAGATTAACGGGCTGGAGATCGCCTTCCTGACGCCTGCGGAGAAGCAGGCTCTGCGGGATAAGGTGGCAACCGCGTAAACCCTTTTGCCGGGTGGCGGCTACGCCTTACCCGGCCTACAACAACGTCAAAACTTATGCCAGACAGAGCGTGGCGCGATGTTTGGCAGATTCGATGCCCAGCTCAATCAGCTCCATAATCTGTATCGCCTGGCTGGCCGGAACCGGGTTCTCCCCCGTGCCGTTTAGCGCATCGCGGATAGCGGCATAATACGCCGGATAGTTACCCGGTATCGTCAGCAAGGTCTCTTCGACCAGCTCCTCGCCTTCCACCCGCGTGACGACGCCGTCGCGCATATCATAGCCCCAGTCTTCCTGCGGCAGACGCTCACCGTTTTTCAGCCTGTCTTCCTGCGGGTCGAGACCAAACTTCACGTAGCTCCCGCGCGTGCCGTGAATAATATAGCGGGCAGATTCTGCAGCCGCGACCATCGTACCGTGCAGCACAATCCGCCGCTGCGGGTAACTGAGCACCGCGTGGAAGTAATCGGTTGTCTGTGCCCCGGGTCTGAGCTGGGCCAGATCGACCGTCATGCTCACCGGCAGGCCAAAAAGATTGACGGCCTGATCCAGCAGATGCGGGGCTAAATCATACCAGATGCCGCTGCCAGGGCCGGCCTGCTCGCGCCAGCGGTTTCGTACCTGCGGGCGAAAACGGTCAAAGTGGGATTCAAAAAAGAGGATCTCCCCTAACGCGCCTTCACTGAGAAGCCGTTTTACCGTCAGAAAATCGCTGTCCCAGCGGCGGTTATGAAACACCGACAGCAGCCTGCCCAGACTCTTTGCCATGGTATCCAGCTCGCGCGCCTGTGACAGTGTCACGGTGAAGGGTTTATCGACAACCACATGTTTCCCGGCTTCCAGCGCGGCCTTTGCCAGCGGAAAGTGGGTATCGTTCGGCGTGGGGATGACGATTAAATCAATATTGGGATCGTTGAAAAGATGTTTCGGCTCTGAGACAACCGGCACGGAAGGCCAGTCGGCATGGACTTTTGTAGCGTCGCTGCTGGATACCGCCGCCAGCGCCATGCCCGGCGTCCCGGCTATCAGAGGCGCATGAAACGTTTTGCTCGCGTACCCGTAACCGATAAGCCCAACGCGGATATTATCACTCATAGTGCCATCCTCTGTTATGACGTTCTTATTTCACACTGGCTAGCCTGGCATTACCACGGATTAATAATGTGCCCTATGACGTAAAATAGCAGGTTATACGGATTGTTTTTGTTACATAGTATTAACCTACTGATTTTGTTTAAGGGAACCGTTCCCAAAGCCCTTGCCGTCAGGGAAACGTCGCTGTAACATTTGCGCCCTGTCTTTATGGATAAAGTACAATTACGTATCATGACGTCAATTATTAATCGAATCATTGAATTAGCGGGATGGATTGTCCTTGGGGTTTCGGTCATTTTGCTGGGCGTTGCCAGCCATATCGATAACTACCAGCCGCCGGAGCCTGTCACCGTCGCTCAACCTAAGTAACCGGTTACTGCAATAAAGAGTGACATAATATGTCAGTTACTTATTGCCAGCCCTGGTGAACACGGTTAACCTTCTCTTCCAGGCATCGTCTGATGCCTGAATTTCAGCAAAGAAAACTCCTAATTTCGTCGCGTTACCTGAGTGGGCTGTTTACGTCTTTATTAATCCGTTTATTATTCGAACGAATTACCTTAACTGGTATTACTCACTTTTATATGGAAACTTATTAATATGACAGTTCAGGACTATTTATTAAAATTTCGCAAGATCAATTCGCTTGAGAGCCTGGAAAAACTGTTTGACCATCTGAACTACACCCTGTCGGATAATCAGGACATCATTAATATGTATCGCGCCGCTGACCATCGCCGTGCGGAGCTGGTCTCCGGTGGTCGTTTGTTCAACGTCGGCGAAGTGCCTAAGTCCGTATGGCGTTACGTTTTATAAGAAAGTAGCCATCCGCGCGAAATGTTATATACTCTCCGCCCTGCCAACTGGCTGTACAACATTTCGCGCAGATTATGGGAGAGTTCATGACCGCAACGCCTGGAGAACGCATTGGAGGCTGGTTAATCGCCCCACTGGCATGGCTGCTGGTTGCCTTATTAAGCGCATCACTTGCGCTGCTGCTTTATACCACCGCACTGATTACCCCCCACGCCATCCAGACCCTGATGTCGCAAAGCGTGCTTAATATTGCGTTGTGGTTTGTGTCGTTCGTTTTCGCGATCGGGATGTGGTACTACACGCTGTGGCTGACCATCGCCTTCTTTAAGCGCCGTAAGAATGTGCCTAAGCACTACATTATCTGGCTGCTGATTTCGGTCCTGCTGGCGGTGAAGGCATTTGCTTTTTCGCCCGTTTCAGACGCGCTGGCCGTTCGTCAGCTGCTTTTCCCGTTGCTGGCCGCGGCGCTGCTGGTGCCCTACTTTAAGCGTTCGACACGGGTGAAAAACACTTTCGTGAACCCGTAATAACCCTACAGATAACCTGTTGTCGCCTGCGTGTGTTTGTCCGATAATAGGCGGCTTTTTTATTTCAGGCTAAATAATGACCGATTACTTACTGCTCTTTGTCGGCACCGTGCTGGTTAACAACTTCGTTCTGGTGAAGTTCCTTGGCCTGTGTCCGTTTATGGGCGTTTCCAAAAAACTGGAAACGGCAATGGGCATGGGGCTGGCGACGACCTTCGTCATGACGCTGGCGTCCATCTGCGCGTGGTGGATTGATACCTGGATCCTCATTCCGCTGGGGTTAACCTATCTCCGTACGCTGGCCTTTATTCTGGTTATCGCGGTGGTGGTGCAATTTACCGAAATGGTGGTGCGCAAAACCAGCCCGGCGCTCTATCGCCTGCTGGGTATCTTCCTGCCGCTGATCACCACCAACTGCGCCGTTCTCGGCGTGGCGCTGCTAAACATCAACCTTGGCCATAACTTTATGCAGTCGGCGCTGTATGGTTTTTCTGCGGCCGTCGGTTTCTCGCTGGTCATGGTGCTGTTTGCCTCTATTCGCGAGCGCCTGGCAGCAGCGGATATTCCTGCGCCCTTCCGCGGTAACGCGATTGCGCTGGTGACCGCGGGTTTAATGTCTCTGGCCTTTATGGGCTTTAGTGGTCTGGTGAAGTTGTAATGAATGCTATCTGGATTGCCATCGCCTCTATCAGCGTCCTGGGGCTGGTGTTTGGCCTTATCCTGGGTTACGCCTCCCGCCGTTTCGCGGTAGAGGACGATCCCGTTGTAGAGAAAATTGATGAGCTTCTGCCACAAAGCCAGTGCGGGCAATGTGGCTACCCGGGCTGCCGCCCCTATGCCGAAGCGGTAGGGGTTCAGGGTGAAAAAATTAACCGCTGTGCGCCTGGTGGCGAAGCGGTGATGTTGAAAATTGCGGCCCTGCTTAACGTTGATCCCCAGCCTGTTGACGGCGATGCGGATGTGCAGGAGCCGGTCCGCGCGCTGGCCGTGATCGACGAAGCGAACTGCATCGGCTGCACCAAATGTATTCAGGCCTGCCCGGTCGACGCCATTGTTGGCGCAACGCGCGCCATGCACACCGTGGTGGCGGACCTGTGCACCGGCTGTAACCTCTGCGTAGCACCCTGCCCGACGCAATGTATCGAGCTGCGCCCGGTTGAAACGACTACCGAAAGCTGGAAGTGGGATCTTCAAACCATTCCGGTTCGCAATATTCCTGTGGAACAACATGCTTAAGTTATTTTCTGCTTTCAGAAAAGAGAAGATTTGGGACTTTGACGGGGGTATTCACCCACCGGAGATGAAAACCCAGTCTAACGGCACGCCGCTGCGTCAAATTCCGCTGGCGACCCGTTTCGTTATGCCGCTCAAGCAGCACATCGGCGCGGAGGGTGAGCTGTGCGTGAAAGAAGGCGATACCGTACTTCGCGGTCAGCCGCTGACCTTTGGTCGCGGACGTATGCTGCCGGTGCACGCCCCCACCTCCGGTAAGGTGGTCGCCATCGCGCCGCATACGGTGGCGCATCCGTCAGCGCTCTCAGAGCTGAGCGTGATGATTGAAGCCGACGGCGAAGACCGCTGGATCGACCGTGACGGCTGGAGCGACTACCGCTCCCATAGCCGCGAAGCGCTCATCGAGCGCATTCATCAGTTCGGCGTTGCCGGCCTCGGCGGCGCAGGCTTCCCGACCGGCGTCAAACTGCGCGGCGGTGGCGATAATATTCAGACGCTGATTATCAACGCCGCCGAATGCGAACCGTACATCACCGCCGACGATCGTCTGATGCAGGACTGCGCCGCCCAGGTGGTGGAAGGCATCCGCATCCTCGCGCACATTCTGCAGCCGCGGGAAGTGCTGATCGGTATCGAAGACAATAAACCGCAGGCTATCTCAATGCTGCGCGCCGTGCTGGCCGGTAGCCACGATATTAGCCTGCGCGTTATCCCGACCAAGTACCCCTCTGGTGGTGCTAAACAGCTGACGCAAATTCTCACCGGTAAGCAGGTTCCGCACGGCGGACGCTCTTCGGATATTGGCGTGCTGATGCAGAACGTCGGCACCGCGTACGCCGTGAAGCGCGCGGTGATCGACGGCGAGCCGCTGACCGAGCGCGTAGTAACGCTGACCGGGGAAGCGGTCTCTCGTCCGGGCAACGTCTGGGCGCGTCTGGGTACGCCGGTGCGTCACCTGCTGGAGCAGGCTGAGTTTTGCCCGTCAAGCGACCAGATGGTGATCATGGGCGGTCCGCTGATGGGCTTTACCCTGCCGTGGCTCGATGTGCCGGTAGTCAAAATCACCAACTGCCTGCTCGCCCCTTCCCCGACCGAGATGGGTGAAGAGCAGGAAGAAAAAGGCTGTATTCGCTGCAGCGCCTGTGCCGACGCCTGCCCGGCGGATTTGCTTCCGCAGCAGCTGTACTGGTACAGCAAAGGCCAACTGCACGATAAGGCGAAAGCCCATAACCTGGCCGACTGTATCGAATGCGGCGCCTGCGCCTGGGTCTGCCCTAGCAACATTCCTCTGGTGCAGTATTTCCGCCAGGAGAAGGCTGAAATTTATGCCATCTCCATGGAAGAAAAACGCGCAGCAGAAGCCAAAGCGCGCTTTGAAGCACGTCAGGCGCGACTGGAACGCGAAAAAATTGCCCGTCAGGAGCGCCATAAGCAGGCCGCCGTTCAGCCTGGCGAGAAAGATCAGGATGCGATTAACGCCGCACTGGCGCGCGTTCGCGAGAAAAAAGCCACTGCGGCACAGCCTGTGGTGATCCCGGCCGGCGAGAAGCCTGACAACAGCGAAGCGATTGCTGCGCGTGAAGCGCGTAAAGCTCAGGCCCGCGCCCGTCAGGCAGAAAAAGCGCAAACGACCCAGGCGGATGCTGAGGTTGACCCACGCAAAGCCGCCGTTGAAGCGGCAATAGCCCGCGCCAAAGCACGCAAAGCCGGTGAGCAGAATGTGGTGGTCGAGCAGGAAGCGGTCGACCCTCGCAAAGCGGCCGTTGAAGCGGCGATTGCCCGTGCCAAAGCGCGCAAGGCGGCACAGCAGACGCAAACCGCAGAACCCGAAGCGCCGGTCGACCCGCGTAAAGCCGCCGTCGAAGCGGCGATTGCCCGCGCTAAAGCGCGCAAAGCGGCGCAGCAGGATGAACAACCGCAGGCCGCCAACGATGACCCGCGCAAAGCCGCCGTCGCCGCTGCCATTGCGCGCGTTCAGGCAAAGAAAGCCGCACAGCAAGCAGTTAACGAGGATTAAATGGTTTTCAGAATCGCAAGCTCCCCTTACACCCACAATCAGCGCCAGACATCGCGCATTATGATGCTGGTCTGCCTGGCGGCGCTGCCGGGCATTGCCGTTCAGTGCTGGTTTTTCGGCTGGGGAACCCTGTTTCAGATAATCCTGGGCTGCGCCAGCGCCCTGGCGGCGGAAGCGCTTGTGCTTAAGCTGCGCAAGGCAGCGGTCTCCCGCATTCTTGCCGACAACTCCGCATTGCTGACCGGCCTGCTGCTGGCTATCAGTATCCCGCCGTTTGCCCCGTGGTGGATGGTGATCCTCGGCACCGTGTTTGCGGTGATCATTGCCAAACAGCTGTATGGTGGACTGGGCCATAACCCGTTTAACCCGGCGATGATTGGCTACGTGGTGCTGCTGATCTCCTTCCCGGTACAGATGACCAGTTGGCTGCCACCGCACGAGATTGCGGCCACGGTTCCGGGCTTCATGGATGCTCTGCACGTGATCTTTACCGGCCATACGGCACTCGGTGCCGATATGAACGCGCTGCGCATGGGCGTGGACGGTATCAGCCAGGCGACGCCGCTTGATACCTTTAAAACGTCCCTGCATGCCGGGCACAGCGTTGAGCAGATCATGAAATCGGCGATCTACAGCGGCGTGCTGGCGGGTGCAGGCTGGCAGTGGGTCAACCTGGCGTATCTGCTGGGCGGCCTGTTCCTGCTGCAGCAGAAAGCCATCCGCTGGCATATTCCGGTCAGCTTCCTCGTGACGCTGGCGGTCTGCGCCACGCTGGGCTGGGTATTCTCTCCTGAATCACTGGCCAGCCCGCAGATGCACCTGCTCTCCGGCGCGACCATGCTGGGTGCCTTCTTTATCCTGACGGATCCGGTAACGGCCTCAACGACTAACCGCGGACGCCTGATCTTCGGCGCGCTGGCAGGCCTGCTGGTTTGGCTCATTCGCAGCTTTGGCGGCTACCCGGACGGCGTGGCTTTTGCCGTCCTGCTCGCCAACATTACCGTTCCGCTCATCGACTATTACACGCGTCCACGCGTGTACGGTCACCGCTAAGGGTTTCGCCATGTTAAAAACGATGCAAAAACACGGCGTCACGCTGGCTATCTTCGCCGCGGTGCTGACAGGGCTGACGGCACTGGTTAATGCGCTGACCAAAACGACCATCGAAGAGCAGGCCTCGAAGCAGCAAAAGGCCCTGTTCGATCAGGTGATCCCGTCCGACTTCTACGATAATGACCTGCAAAAAAGCTGCTTTGTGGTAGACGCGCCGCAGCTTGGGAAAGGCCCGCACCGCCTCTTTATTGCCCGCAAAGGGGATAAACCGGTCGGCGCAGTGATGGAAGCGACGGCGCCTGACGGCTATTCCGGTGCCATTCAGCTGCTTGTGGGCAGCGATTTCTCCGGCACCATACTGGGCACCCGCGTGACGGAACACCATGAAACGCCGGGTCTTGGCGATAAAATTGAAACCCGTCTGAGCGACTGGATTTTGCACTTTGCCGGTAAAGTGATCCATGGTGAAGATGACACCGCGTTTGCGGTGAAGAAAGATGGCGGCGAGTTTGACCAGTTCACCGGTGCGACCATCACCCCACGTGCGGTGGTGAATGCCGTAAAACGAGCCGGGCTGTATGCTGAAACGCTGCCCGCGCAAATCAACAATCTTCCGGCCTGTGAGGAGTAATCATGAGCCAGGTTAAAGAGGTTATTGTCCAGGGGTTGTGGAAAAACAACTCCGCGCTGGTTCAGCTTCTGGGCATGTGCCCACTGCTGGCGGTGACATCCACCGCCACCAACGCGCTCGGTCTGGGTCTGGCAACCACGCTGGTATTGACCCTGACCAACCTCTCCATCTCTGCCCTGCGCCGCTGGACGCCGTCGGAAATTCGTATTCCGATTTACGTCATGATCATTGCGTCGGTGGTCAGTATTGTTCAGATGCTGATTAACGCCTACGCGTTCGGTCTGTACCAGTCGCTCGGGATCTTCATTCCCCTTATCGTCACCAACTGTATCGTGGTCGGGCGTGCGGAAGCCTTCGCGGTGAAAAACAGTCCGGCCATGTCGGCGCTGGATGGATTTTCCATTGGCATGGGCGCCACGTGCGCCATGTTCGTGCTGGGATCCCTGCGTGAAATCCTCGGCAACGGTACGCTATTTGACGGCGCAGATGCCCTGCTGGGCGGCTGGGCCAAAGCGCTGCGCATTGAAGTGTTCCACACCGATACGCCATTCCTGCTGGCGATGCTGCCGCCCGGTGCGTTTATTGGCCTTGGCATGATGCTGGCGATAAAATACCTGATTGATGAGAAACGTAAGCGCCGCGCGGCTGAGCGCAGCGTTCTGGAAGGGACACCCGAGAAGGCCTCATGAATAAAGAAAAGCGCATTGCGATCCTGACCCGTCTGCGGGACGAGAACCCGCACCCGACGACGGAGCTGAATTTTACCTCCCCGTTTGAGCTGCTGATCGCGGTGTTGCTCTCTGCACAGGCGACCGACGTGAGCGTCAATAAAGCCACCGCCCTGCTCTATCCGGTCGCCAATACGCCGAAGGCCATGCTGGAGCTGGGCGTGGAAGGCGTGAAGTCGTATATCAAAACCATCGGCCTCTTTAACAGCAAAGCCGAGAACGTCATTAAGACCTGCCGGATCCTGCTGGAACAGCACGGAGGCGAAGTGCCGGAAGACCGTGCTGCGCTGGAAGCCTTACCGGGCGTAGGTCGTAAAACCGCGAACGTGGTGCTCAATACCGCGTTTGGCTGGCCTACTATCGCCGTCGATACGCATATATTTCGCGTGTCTAACCGGACCAACTTCGCGCCGGGGAAAAATGTCGAGCAGGTCGAAGAGAAGCTGCTTAAAGTGGTTCCGGCTGAATTTAAGGTTGATTGCCATCACTGGCTGATTCTGCACGGCCGTTACACGTGTATTGCCCGTAAGCCTCGCTGCGGCTCCTGCATTATTGAAGATCTCTGCGAATACAAAGAAAAAGTATATCCCTGAACAACAAAACCCCACACCAAAAGAAGGGTGATGGTGCACGCTTCTTTTGGCCGTTATTTGTTCGCCTTTCGTCTCCCCCAGGCTGTCACTTGTTCGGTGCTTTAACGCTCAAACAGGTTAATACTTTTTTCATAGCCGAAAATTTCTATACATCTGTGATCGCGATCACCCTGATAACTTCATGTTGTTTTTTTGTTGTCAAAATCGAGCTAAAGCCTTTGTCTGACAAGACACTCTTCTTTTTTTACCGACGATAAGACCAGCTATTTTTCAGAATTTGGGCTATATCACTGCCAGAGACGGCAAATAGCAGAACATATCGCCAAACACCGGTCCTGACGGGTCTCTGCCAGTCGAAAAAACTACCTTTACACATCGTATAAAATTTAACGCTGAATAACATTTGTATGAACCGACGATTATACCACCCCAGATATATGTAACAGATTATTACAAACGTATTGCCAGATGGGGCAGGATAGTGAACATTACCCGCCGTTTCTCCTCCCAATATAACTATAAGGCGTATGGACTACGGCCATCACGCTATGAACACCCC
Organism: Enterobacter sp. Acro-832; assembly: GCF_011752745.1. Lineage (NCBI taxonomy): Bacteria > Pseudomonadati > Pseudomonadota > Gammaproteobacteria > Enterobacterales > Enterobacteriaceae > Enterobacter > Enterobacter sp. Acro-832. The sequence continues at coordinate 824,747 of NZ_VWWX01000002.1, read as the reverse complement.
CGTTAATATGGGATGTAAAAAAAGAGGTATATGTGTCTACTGCAAACAATAAACCAACAGATGAAAGCGTGAGTCTTAACGCTTTTAAACAACCAAAAGCGTTCTATCTCATCTTCTCTATCGAGTTATGGGAGCGTTTTGGTTATTACGGCCTGCAAGGGATCATGGCAGTTTACCTGGTGAAACAGCTGGGTATGTCCGAAGCCGATTCCATCACGCTGTTCTCCTCCTTTAGTGCTCTGGTGTACGGTCTGGTCGCGATTGGCGGCTGGCTGGGCGATAAAGTCCTCGGCACTAAACGTGTCATCATGCTGGGCGCCATTGTCCTGGCAATTGGCTATGGTCTGGTTGCATGGTCAGGGCACGATGCCGCTGTCGTGTATATGGGTATGGCGACGATTGCCGTCGGTAACGGTCTGTTCAAAGCGAACCCGTCCTCCCTGCTCTCTACCTGCTACAGCAAAGACGATCCGCGTCTGGACGGTGCATTTACCATGTACTACATGTCCATCAACATCGGTTCGTTCTTCTCAATGCTGGCCACCCCATGGCTTGCAGCAAAATTCGGCTGGAGCGTGGCGTTTGCGCTGAGCTTCGTCGGTATGCTGATCACCGTGGTGAACTTCCTGTTCTGCCGCAGCTGGGTTAAAAACTACGGTTCAAAACCGGACTTCGAGCCTGTGCATATGGGCAAACTGCTGGCGACCATTGTGGGCGTTGTTGCCCTGGCGGCGATCGCCACCTGGCTGCTGCACAACCAGGGCATCGCACGTGCCGTTCTGGGCGTGGTCGCGCTGGGTATCGTGGTCATCTTTGCGAAAGAAGCATTCGCCATGCAGGGTGCAGCCCGCCGTAAGATGATCGTGGCGTTCATTCTGATGCTGGAAGCGATTATCTTCTTCGTACTGTACAGCCAGATGCCAACCTCTCTGAACTTCTTCGCCATTCGTAACGTTGAGCACTCCATCCTGGGTATTGCGTTCGAGCCGGAGCAGTATCAGGCGCTGAACCCGTTCTGGATCATGATTGGTAGCCCGATTCTGGCCGCGATCTATAACAAGATGGGCGACCGTCTGCCAATGCCGCACAAGTTCGCTATCGGTATGGTGCTGTGCTCCGGCGCGTTCCTGGTGCTGCCGCTGGGTACCAAATTTGCTACCGACGCCGGTATCGTATCCGTTAACTGGCTGATCCTGAGCTACGCGCTGCAGTCTATCGGCGAACTGATGATCTCCGGTCTGGGTCTGGCGATGGTTGCACAGCTGGTGCCACAGCGTCTGATGGGCTTCATTATGGGTAGCTGGTTCCTGACGACTGCGGGTGCAGCCATTATCGCAGGCAAGATTGCGAACCTGATGGCCGTACCGGAAAACGTCACTGACCCACTGGTTTCTCTGAACGTCTACGGTACCGTGTTCATGCAGATTGGTATCGCGACTGCCGTTATTGCCGCTCTGATGCTGCTGACTGCACCGAAACTGAATCGAATGACTCAGGACGACGACAAGACCGCTAAGGCGACCAAAACCGCTACCGCGTGATATCCGTGAGAAACGACTGACCAGAAGCCGCTAATTGATTAGCGGCTTTTTTTTTATCCGTTTGCGCACTAACATAGCTGAAACCTCAGCGAAAAGGAGTTACCGATGAAACTGTTCTACAAACCGGGCGCGTGCTCTCTTGCTTCCCATATCACCCTGCGCGAGAGCGGCAAAGATTTCACGCTGGATGGCGTTGATCTGATGAAAAAACGTCTGGAAAACGGCGATGATTTTCTTGCCATTAACCCGAAAGGACAAGTTCCGGCGCTCCTGCTGGATGACGGTACTCTGCTGACCGAAGGCGTGGCGATTATGCAGTTCCTGGCCGATAGCGTGCCCGATCGCCAGCTGCTGGCCCCGGTCAGTACCATTTCTCGCTATAAAACGCTGGAGTGGCTGAACTACATCGCCACCGAGCTGCACAAAGGCTTTACCCCCCTGTTCCGCCCGGATACGCCGGAAGAGTTTAAGCCTACCCTGCGCGCCCTGCTGGAGAAAAAGCTGCAGTATGTTAACGAATCGCTGAAAGACGAACAGTGGATTGGCGGTTCGCGCTTCACGATTGCCGATGCGTACCTGTTCACCGTGCTGCGCTGGGCGCGCGCGGTTAAGCTGAATCTGGAAGGGTTAGACCACATTGCATCGTATATGAAGCGTGTGGCAGAGCGTCCTGCGGTGGCTGCGGCGCTGAAAGCGGAAGGGTTGAATTAGCCGAGCAGACTGTGTTGCCGGGTGGCGCTGACGCTTACCCGGCCTACGAATTCCGTAGGCCCGTGCAAGCGCAGCGCCGCCGGGCGGTGTTTAAAGCTGGGTTGCGCTGAAATAGTGCTCCGGCTTCGCGATTCGATCCTGTGCTGCGACCACCTGCAGCTCATATTCCTGCATCTCTTTCGTCGCCATCATAATTTCGTACACTGCCGCAGTAACATGCTCCAGCGCATCGCGCAGCGTTGCCCCTTGCAGTAATTTCACCAGCAGCAGGCCGCTGGTCACATCTCCCACGCCCACCGGCTGGCGCAGGCCAAAATCCACCAGCGGACGGCTGATGTGCCAGGCATCCTCTTTCGTCACCAGCAGCATCTCAAAGCGATCCTGACTTAGCCCTGCGCGCGCGAGGTGTTTTACCAGTACAACCTCAGGCCCCTGCGCGATCAGCTCGCGAGACGCGCTTACGGCCTCTTCTACGCTGTTAACCGGATGCTCGCAGAGAATTTCCAGTTCAACCAGGTTTGGCGCAATGATATCGCTGGCGGGCAGCGCATGACGAACGTGGAATTCTGCCACGCCTGGCGCCACGATACAGCCTTTCTCCGGATGGCCCATAACGGGGTCGCAGAAATATTTTGCCGACGGGTTAGCGGCCTTCACCTGGCGTACGATGCCGAGGATATGCTCCCCCTGCTCCGCTGAACCAAGATAACCGCTCAGTACGGCGTCACAGCGCTTGAGCTGGCCGATATCGGCAATGCCCTGCACCACCTCGGTGAGGTGTGAAGGCGGCATTACGCAGCCGGTCCATTTGCCGTACTGCGTGTGGTTGGAAAACTGAACGGTATTGAGGGGCCAGACGTTGGCGCCGAGGCGGCGCATCGGGAATTCCGCTGCGCTGTTGCCAGCATGTCCAAAAACAACGTGGGACTGAATGGCGAGGATGTTCTTCATTTTATGCTTACCCAACCCTTAAAAAACAAAAGGGGCGTGGTTTCCCACGCCCCTGAAGACTGTGACTTATTTCCAGCAGACAAGGCAGTAGTTTTTCTTACCGCGACGCAGCAGGGTGTAGCGGCCATACAGACGGTCGCCGTCAACAAAGGTGTATTCCGGGTCGGCCTGCTTTTCACCGTTGATGGTGATGGCGTTGGACGCGATGGTTTTACGCGCCTGACCGCGGGAAGGCTGGAGTTCAGAGTCCACCAGCGCCTGCATCAGGTCAGCCCCTTTCTCCATCTCAACCATTGGCACGCCGTCCTGCGCCAGCTGTTCGAAGTCCGCTTCGCTCAGATCGCTCAGGGTGCCGTTAAACAGGCTAGCGGTAATGCGTTTTGCCGCGGCCAGACCTTCTTCACCGTGAACCAGTTTGGTCACTTCATCCGCCAGCACGTACTGCGCGCGAGGCGCTTTACCGCTGTTCTTGTCTTCTTCTTCCAGCGCGTTGATCTCTTCAATGTCCATAAAGGTGAAGAACTTCAGGAAGCGGTAAACATCGGCGTCCGCCGTGTTGATCCAGAACTGGTAGAATTTGTACGGGCTGGTTTTCTTCGGATCGAGCCATACCGCGCCGCCTTCGGTTTTACCAAATTTGGTACCGTCTGCTTTGGTAATCAGCGGAACGGTCAGACCAAACACCTGATTCTGGTGCAGGCGACGGGTCAGGTCGATACCGGAGGTGATGTTACCCCACTGGTCAGAACCGCCAATCTGCAGGGAAACACCGTGCAGTTTGTTCAGGCAGGCAAAGTCATACCCCTGCAGCAGGTTGTAGGAGAACTCGGTAAAGGAGATACCCTGGTCGTCACGGTTCAGACGCTGCTTCACGGCCTCTTTGTTAATCATCTGGTTAACAGAGAAGTGCTTGCCGATGTCACGCAGGAAGGTCAGCACGTTCATGCTGCCAAACCAGTCGTAGTTGTTCGCGGCAATCGCGGCGTTATCGCCACAGTTGAAGTCGAGGAACGGTGCAACCTGTTTGCGGATCTTATCGACCCACTCCTGCACGGTATCTTCGGTGTTCAGTTTACGCTCAGCGGCTTTAAAGCTTGGGTCACCAATCAGACCGGTCGCGCCGCCCACCAGGGCAACAGGCTTATGGCCCGCCATCTGGAAGCGTTTCAGGCATAACAATGGAACAAGATGCCCCAAATGCAAGCTGTCAGCGGTGGGATCGAAACCGCAATAGAGCGCGATCGGGCCTTGCGCCAGTCGCTCTGCTAACGCTTCCTCGTCCGTCACCTGGGCCACGAGGCCCCGCTCTTGCAATTGTTTAATCAAGTTACTGCTTGCCATCAAATTCTCCATGTATAAACGACTGCACCTTTGCCGGTACACGACTTTTCGCCTGATGCGAAAGGACCATAGAATAAAGCGCAAGCGCGGTGTGCGCTAGCGCTTAAATCAACAAATTTCGGGGATTACGGCGCCAGTCTGTCGATTTTCCAGCCGCCATTCTCGCGCTGGTATAAAAAGCGGTCGTGCAGGCGATGTTCGCCCCCCTGCCAGAACTCGATTTGCTCAATCGGGATGCGGAAACCACCCCAGAAGCTCGGCAGCGGGATTTCACCCTGCTGGAACTTCTGCTTCAGCTCGAGGAATTTACTTTCCAGCACCCCGCGGGCGGAAATGCGGCTGGACTGTTTTGATACCCAGGCACCAATCTGGCTGTCCCGCGGGCGGCTGTGGAAATACTTCACCACTTCCAGCGTCGAGAGACGTTCCGCTTTGCCGGTCACCATGACCTGACGTTCCAGCATGTGCCAGGGGAACAGCAGGCTGATACGCGGATTGTTTTCCAGATGGTGCGCTTTGCGGCTGCCAAGGTTGGTGTAGAACACCAGTCCTTTCTCGTCATAATGCTTGAGCAATACGATGCGCTGATACGGCTGACCGTTTTCATCCACCGTCGCGACAACCATCGCCGTGGGGTCGGCAAGTTTCGCTTCGCAGGCCTGTTTCAGCCAGCGTTCAAAAAGCACGAGGGGTTCAGCGGGAAGATCCTGGCGACGCAGGCCGCCTTTGGTGTATTCACGGCGCAGATGCGCAATTTGCTGCAGTTCGTCGTTATCTGACATGGCGTTAGCTGACATTGAGAGTGGGTGGCGCTATTGTGCGCCGCCCCTGTAAAAATCTCAACGCTTCGGATTTTCGAGCTGGCAATTGTTCAGCACAATACGGTCACGTTTGTAGACCGTGGCGCTGTCGCCTTTCGACCAGAAGACATAGATACCGTCGGTGTAACGCGCCCCCGAGGCTGAAATGCCCTGCTTCAGCGTCAGCAGTTTATTGTCATAAACAAAACTGGCTTCCTGGCGTGGATTGTTCAGCTTCACGGTCAGCGGTTTTTCGTCGCAGCGATACTCAAGCGTATCGGTCTGCATGCGCTCAAGGAGCTGGTTGTAGACGCTGCATCCTGACAGCAACAAAGGGGCGGCAATAAGAAGAAGTTTTTTCATGGGCGTATTCCGAAGACTTTCCTGGTCCTGGAGGGCATGGCTGCCCCCCTGTTTCGTTCCATTTTAACGACGACGCGCCGCGCTGAATTTCAGTTAACTCTGATTATGACGCGGATTTGCCGGGAAAATCGCCCCAAGGACGCTCGCCTCGCGCGCGCCGGTTACCGACGGTAAATTGCCCGGCAGCCCGGCAATGGTGCGCCAGGCAAGCCAGGCGAAGGCCAGCGCCTCCATATCATCACCGCTGATGCCGGCCTCATCGGTCGTCGACACTTCGGTGCCCGGCAGCAGCCCGGCAAGACGCGCCATCACCAGCGGGTTACGGCTTCCCCCGCCGCACACCAGCAGGCGTTCACATCCGCCACTGAGGAGCACCTGTTCGGAAATCGACACGGCCGTAAGCTCGGCAAGCGTCGCCTGAACATCCTGCGGCGCGAGCGCCGGGAATGACGCCAGCTGGCGCTCAAGCCAGCCAAAGTTGAAGTATTCACGCCCCGTGCTTTTCGGTGCCGGTAAGGCAAAATAAGGATCGCTCAGCATGGACTGCAACAGCGGGATAATCACCTTACCCTCGCTCGCCCACTCCGCGTTTTTATCGTACGGTTGACCGCACTGACGCCAGATCCAGGCATCCATTAACATATTGCCCGGGCCGGTATCGTAACCGCGGACCGGCTGCCCCGGGATAAGCATCGACAGATTGGCGATCCCACCAATGTTGAGCACCATACGCCGTTCTGAAGGGTGCGCCAGCAGCGCCTGATGAAACGCGGGCACCAGCGGTGCACCCTGTCCGCCAAGGGCAATATCGCGACGACGGAAATCGCCGACCACCGTGACGCCCGTCTTCGCCACAATCTGGTTGTTATCGCCGATTTGCAGAGTATGCGGAGCCTCTCCGATGGGTTCATGCCAGACCGTTTGTCCGTGACACCCGATGGCGACCACATCCTGCGGGCGAAGATGTTCCTTTTGCATCAAAGCCTGCACCGCATCCGCAAACAGCGCACCGAGACGAACATCCAGCTGTCCAAGCTGGGAGAGGGTCAGCTGCTGCCCCTGACAGATACTGAGAATATCCTCTTTCAGTGAAATGGGGATTGGCCAGGTCAGGCTCGCCTGCTGTGCCACCATGTTTTCATCAATGGCGGCCAGAACGACATCTACCCCATCCAGACTGGTGCCTGACATCACACCAATGTAGCGACCCGATTTCATGCGCTTTCCTTACGTTGTGTGGGCTAAGGATATCCACTCAACCATAAACGGCGTCGCTTTGCCATCCGGCAATAATATTTTTTAACAATGTCAGACGGGTAGCGCGGGCGGATCCTGTTTATGTCTCGTTAAGTCAAATTCAAGTACAATTTTCCTATTGTTAGTGCAAAGATATGAACTATGGCTCCTTATGCCATATAATTTAGCCATAACGGATGCCCCAAATCGGGCGTTTTTGGTGAACAGGAGATTCAAATGATTTTACGTGTACTGGGCGTTTCGCTGATTGGTTTAACTCTGGCTGGCTGTGTGAATGACAGTTCACTTTCTGGCGACGTTTACAGCGCTTCTGAAGCGAAACAGGTTCAGAACGTGACTTACGGTACCGTTGTTAACGCACGCCCTGTACAGATTCAGGGTGGTGATGAAAACAACGTGATGGGTGCAATCGGCGGTGCCGTTCTGGGTGGTTTCCTGGGTAATACCGTCGGTGGTGGTACGGGACGCTCTCTGGCGACAGCCGCAGGTGCCGTTGCGGGTGGCGTAGCCGGCCAGGGCGTTCAGGGTGCGATGAACAAAACGCAGGGCGTAGAGCTGGAAATTCGTAAAGACGACGGCAGCACAATCATGGTTGTTCAGAAACAGGGCAGCACCCGCTTCTCTGCAGGCCAGCGCGTTGTACTGGCGAGCAATGGAAGCCAGGTGACCGTTTCTCCACGTTAATTAAAAGTGGATGTGGTCCTCGGGCCACATCCATTTACAATATATATCACTCTCACAAATATAATTACAAAATACATTCACCCCACCCATTATTAATCACTCCTTATATTGTTTCTGCGCAAAGTATTTATTGCACTAATTGATTAGACTCTTCGCAATCACCTTCTCTTTATTCATTATAATTTGTAAAAATTCTATGCTTGCGAATCGTCGTGCTCTAACGAGCCGTTATATCGCGTTCTGTCTCGGTTGCCTTGTTGTTATCGGGATATTACACGCGCTGTTTTTAAAACTCGTTGAATGGGTTCCGTCCTTTTCACCGCTTTTATTCCCTACGCTCACCATTTTTCTTCTGGTGTTTCACCTGTTTATTGCCTGTTTTATGGCGATGAAATACTGGTGTGACAAAAGACGGTTGTATCTGGTCACAATCGCCTTTGCCTTTGCCGGGTCCGCATTGCTGATGGTCGGAACGCTGACCAGCTTCCCCGCCTGGCTGGATCTCTATCAGTTCAACGTCGTGAACTACAACGATGCGATGATCTACTATATGTTCCGCCACTTTTTAATGGCGGTGCTGTTCATCGTGGCGGCAATACTCTATCCCATGCGCGATTACCCTCTTTCACGGCTGGCGCATATCTCAATTGTGAGCGGGGCGTCTCTTTTTACCGCCTGTGCAGTGGGACTGGCCTGGATATATTCCAGCCACTCGCCCTTGTTATCGATTGACCTGGTTGATAATGAAACCCGGCAGTTTATGGTCCTCTGGAGCCATTGCATTAATATCTCTTTAATAGTTTTCTGGGTGATAACATTAGTAGCGCTGATGTTTGTCACGCGCGTGCGCAATTTATTCTGGGTAGGCGGAAATTTTCTGTGCGTTTGCTATATCGTCACGCTTTCAATGCTGTTAGCGGCTGGACATGCCGAAGATATCTCCTGGTACCGCGCCCGGTTATTTGAAACTGTCGCCACGCTGCTGATTATTTTTGTTCTGCTTTACGATGTCTTCAGACTGTATCGCGACTCGCACGTAAAATATCAGCAGTCCTATCAGAACTCGATTCGCGATCCGCTCACGCGCCTTTATAACCGCAGCTATTTTTATGAATCGTTAAACCAGGCGCTGGATATCGCCAGACCCAACCGCCCCGTTTCCGTCATTGTCAGCGATCTCGATCGCTTCAAGCGCATTAACGACACCTACGGGCATCTTCAGGGCGATAAAGTCCTGCAGTTTGTCGCCAACCTGCTGATGGATTCCGTGCGCCCGCAGGACATCGCGGCCCGTATCGGCGGCGAGGAGTTTGTGCTGATGCTGGCCAACACGTCGTCAGACTCCGCGTACCAGGTGGCCGAGCGCATACGTCTGAAGCTAAGCAGCTTTGATAAAACCAGCAGCGGCGGTCAGTTGCCGGAGCCCATCACCATCAGTATGGGGGTGTTTACGGCAACGTCATCAACGATAACCGCAGAAGCGTGCGTGGAAAGTGCCGACAAGGCGATGTATGAAGCGAAGGAGACGGGTCGTAATCGTGTGGTCGTCTTTAAGTAAAAAAAGGCCTTGCTGGTGCAAGGCCTTCGTGTTTATCAGTCGCGAGACTGCAGCTCATGGATATTTTGCTCAAGGCGAGCAATGAGGCTGATGAGCATTTCCAGCTCCGCCGGTGAAACGCCTGAGAGGATTTCACCGCGCGTTTTGGTGATGACGGCTTCCATTTCGGTGATGATAGGCGCCGCTTTCTCAGTGAGTTTAATCCGCTTAGCACGACGATCGCTGGCGCAGGTTTGTCGGGAGATCAACCCCTTCTCTTCCAGCTGATCAAGCGTGCGCACCAGCGACGGTTGCTCAATGCCTATCGCTTTTGCCAGCTGAATTTGTGACTGATCGGGCGGAAGCTGATGAATGTTGTGCAGCGTGACCCAATGCGTCTGTGTTAATTCCAGAGGTTTCAGGCGATGGTCAATCAGAGCACGCCAGACGCGTACCAACCTTGCCAGATCAGAACCTAATGGCGATTCCAATTTCATCTCCTTATAATTAGCTTGCTAAGTTATTATACTGATTTTAGAATAGTGTGCAGCATTTGTATTGCCAAAACAAATGCAATACTGCATTCATCGAACTTAAAAGTATGACTTACACTGAATTGTGATGCTTCATCATACTAAGACAAGCCAACGCGGCATTCTGTTCACTGCAAAGGATTTCTGCCCGTGACGTTTTTTCATCGCTCAGAGGGGTTACCCCTTCAGGATCTGATCTTCGGTGCGTCAGTCTACTTTCCTCCCCTGTTTAAGGCCGTGCTGGTGGGCTTTATTCTCTGGCTCATCGCGCATCGTCTGCTTCGCGACTGGATGTACTCCGGCGAAATCTGGCATCCCATGCTGATGGATCTTTCCCTGTTTGCCCTCTCCGTATGTCTGGGCCTTGCTGTCTTGATGGTGTGGTGACTATGCCTCTGAAAACGCTGAAGTACTTTTCCACCCTTTTTGTTCTCGCCCTCGCGCTGGTTGCAGGCTGGTGGATGTGGAATTTTTATATGCAGTCCCCCTGGACCCGTGACGGCAAAATTCGCGCTGAACAGGTCAGCATCACCCCGCAGGTGTCGGGAAGCATCACGACGCTGCTCGTTAAGGATAACCAGTACGTCAAAAAGGGTGAGGTACTCTTCCGGATCGACGATACCCCATACCACATCGCGATTCTGAACGCCGAGGCGCAGCTGGCAAAAGCCCAGTCAGACTTAGCGAAAGCGAATAACGAAGCCAACCGCCGCCGGCATTTATCGCAAAATTACATCTCAGCGGAAGATTTAGACACTGCCAACATCAACGTGAAGGCCATGCAGGCGAACGTCAACGTGGCCGAAGCCACGCTGAAGCAGGCCCAGTGGGAGCTGACCCAAACGGTGATTACCGCGCCGGTTGATGGGTGGGTAACCAACCTTTCCGCTCGCGTGGGGAATTATGCCACCACGGGCCAACCCGTTTTTGCCCTCGTCGACAGCCACTCCTTCTACGTGGTGGGCTATTTTGAAGAGACCAAGCTTCGCCATATTCGCGAGGGATCGCCCGCCGCCATTACGCTTTATAGCGGCTCGAAGAAGTTACAGGGTCACGTATCCAGCATTGGCCGCGCCATTTACGATCAAAGCGTCGAAACGGATTCCGGCCTGGTGCCGGACATCAAGCCGAACGTGCCCTGGGTGCGTCTCGCTCAGCGCGTGCCGGTTCGCGTGGAGTTTGACCATTTACCGCAGGACATCACGCTGGTCTCCGGCACCACCTGTACTGTCTCCATCGGAAACCGGTGATGAAGCTGCCGGCACTCTCCTGGCAAAACACGCCGTGGATCAAAGCGACGCGCCCTCAGTGGCGCTACGCGCTGCGTAACGGTATTGCCATGTGTCTGGCGCTGACCGTCGCCTATTACCTGAACCTGGATGAACCCTACTGGGCGATGACGTCTGCCGCGGTGGTGAGTTTTCCTACGGTCGGCGGGGTGATCAGTAAGAGCCTTGGGCGCATCGCCGGCAGCCTGCTGGGTGCCACGGCGGCGTTAATTATCGCCGGCCATACGCTGAATGATCCGTGGATGTTCCTGCTGAGCATGGCGGCGTGGCTGGGGTGCTGTACCTGGGCCTGCGCCCATTTTACCAATAACGTCGCCTACGCTTTCCAACTGGCGGGCTATACCGCCGCCATTATCGCCTTCCCGGTCGTCAACGTGCTCGACACCACCGAACTGTGGGATATCGCGCAGGCGCGCGTCTGTGAAGTCATTGTCGGGATCCTCAGCGGCGGCTTCATGATGATGATCCTCCCCAGCACCTCCGACGGCACAGCGCTTATCACTGCCCTCAAGACCATGCACACCCGGCTGCTTGAGCACGCGAGCCTGCTATGGCAACCGGATACCAGCGATGAGATCCGCCTCGCGCATGAAAAGGTGATCGGACAGATCCTGACGATGAATCTGTTGCGTATTCAGGCGTTCTGGAGCCACTACCGCTTTCGTCGTCAGAACACCCTGCTAAATTATTTACTACACCAGCAGCTGCGTATGACCAGCGCCATCTCCAGCCTGCGCCGGATGCTGCTCAACTGGCCGACGCCGCCGGAAAACACCCGTGCCGTCATCGAAACGCTGCTCGCTGCTCTCGCGCGCCCGGATGCGGACATCTACACCGTTGCGAAGATCATCGCCCCGCTCGCCCCGGTTGATGAGTACGACTATCGCCATCGCGCCTTCTGGCAGCGTCTGAATTACTTTTGCCGACTCTACCTGCGCAGCAGCCGCTGGATTAACGCGGTTGAGAATGCCACGCCGGTCACGGAGTTCAACGTGCCCGGGAGTCCGGCTCTCGCCCGCCATACCGACTACCTGGAAGCACTGTGGAGCGGTTTTCGCACCTTCTGCGCGCTGATGCTGGTGGGGGCGTGGAGCATCACCACGCAGTGGGAGTCCGGTACGGCGGCCCTGACGCTTGCTGCCATCAGCTGCGTGCTTTACTCCGTCGCGGCCTCGCCGTTCAACTCGCTGACGCTCCTGCTACGCACTCTGGTGCTGCTGTCGTTGTTCAGTTTTGTGGTGAAGTTTGGCCTGATGGTGCAGATAAGCGATCTGTGGCAGTTCCTGCTGTTTCTGTTTCCGCTGTTGACCACCATGCAGCTACTCAAGCTACAAATGCCAAAACAGGCGGGCCTCTGGGGGCAGCTGATTGTCTTTATGGGCTCGTTTATCTCCGTGACCAATCCGCCGGTTTATGATTACGCCGATTTTCTTAATGACAACCTGGCGAAAATCCTTGGCGTGGGGCTGGCGTGGCTGGCTTTCGCGGTGTTGCGCCCCGGCTCCGATGCCCGCAAAAGCCGCAGGCATATCCGGGAGTTACGCCGGGGGTTTGTGGACCAGCTCAGCCGTAAACCGCATCTAGGTGAAAACGAGTATGAATCGCTGGTGTATCACCACGTCAGCCAGCTCAATAACAGCCAGGACGCGCTCTCCCGGCGCTGGCTGCTGCGCTGGGGCGTGGTGCTGTTGAACTGTTCGCACGTGGTCTGGCAGCTTCGCGGGTGGGAAACACGTTCCGACCCGCTGTCGCAGGTTCGCGATGTATGCATCTCTCTGCTGCGCGATGTGATGAGCGAACGCGGTGTCCAGCAGCGACCGCTGGCAACCACGCTGAATGAACTGCAGCGGATCTGCGATACGCTTGCACGACATCATCTCCCCGCCGCCCGTGATTTGGCCTCGATAATCTGGCGGCTGCACTGCTCGCTGTCGCAGCTGGAGCAAGCACCACCGCCGGGTACCATTGGGGATCAGATCACGCCGCAGGCATAACGCGCCCCGCCGCCGCCAAGCGGTTTAGGCTGATCGGACATATTGTCGCCGCCGACATGAATCATTAGCGCTTTATCTTTTACCTCATCCAGCTTTTTCAGACGCGGCGCGACAACGGGATCGGTGGCTTTACCGTCGTTATTGACCACCAGCACGGGCAGATCGCCCAGGTGTCCCATTCCATCCGGGCCCTCATGCTTGCCGGTATGCTGGGGATCCAGGTGCCCCCCTGCCGCTTCCGCCGCTGACGCTTTACCCTCTTTTAATGCGGGCTGACAGCTTCCTTTGGCGTGAACATGGAAACCATGCTCACCGGGAGGGAGTGCTTTGAGGTTGGGAGCGAACTCCAGCCCTTTGTCGGTTTCCGTGATTTTCATCGTACCGATGGACTGACCCACACCCTGAGAGGTAACGAGATTCATTTCCACTTCGTCGCTGGCTGCCTGCGCCCCTGCGCAAACAACCAGCGCGACCATTGCCAGAGCAAAACGCTTCATATGACCTCCGCTGGTTATTTTTTGCCCCTTAAGTGTATACCAGGGGCAAAGATTTCACCGAAAAGTCACCTTCTGGCGGTTTATGGCACGTCGTAACCCAGCGCGGCTTTGCGGATGCGGAACCACTGCTGGCGGGTCATCTGCAGCTCTTCAGCGGCCAGTGCAGAACGCACGCGTTCTATTTTGCCAGAACCAATAATGGGCAGCGGTTTTGACGGCAGACGAAGGATCCAGGCGTAAACCACCTGTTCGATGCTCTCCGCGTTCAGCTCGCGGGCGATAGTGTCAAGCTCGTTGCGCAGCGGCTGGAATTCATCATCATTAAACAGGCGTCCGCCTCCCAGGCACGACCAGGCCATCGGGCGAATACGCAGCTGTTGCAGCTGGTCGAGGGTACCGTCCAGCAGCAGCGGCTGGTGTACCGGGGAGATCTCCACCTGATTGGTGGCCAGGGTAAACGGCAGACGAGACTGAAGCAGTGCAAACTGCGCCGGGGTGAAGTTGGAAACGCCAAAGTGACGCACTTTGCCGCTCTGATGCAGGTTCAGGAAGGCTTCTGCCACCTCATCGGCATCCATGAGCGGATCCGGACGGTGGATTAACAGCAGGTCGATATGGTCGGTCGCCAGATTGACCAGCGACTGCTCAGCGCTCTTGATGATATGCGCGCTGTCGGTGATGTAATGCCCAAGGGCGTGTTCCGGTTTTGCCGTGGTGGCAATCCCGCACTTCGTGACGATCTCCATGCGGTCGCGGAGTGCCGGAACCAGCTTGAGCGCCTCGCCGAATGCGGCTTCACACTGATAGCCACCGTAAATGTCCGCATGGTCGACCGTGGTAACGCCCAGATCGATATGCTCTTCAATAAAGCTCGCCAGCTGGAGGGGGGACATATTCCAGTCCATCAGGCGCCAGTAGCCCATCACAAAACGGGAGAATTCTGGCCCCTGGGGGGCAAGGGTAATTCGCTGAACCATAACATTTTCCTCAAGGATGTAATGTCATGAGTATACGCAATTACCGTGTTAAAAAAGTGAAGGTTGCTGGGGTTCTTCGGTCTCACCGGCTTTGTTTGCGCGTATTTTGCGCAGAAGACGCTGTCGGCAGAGGCGTAGCACCTCCTGCTTTTGCGTGTCGCTAAAGTTTTGCCAGTTGAAACGCTCGTCGCGGGTACGCATGCACCCGCGGCAATATCCGCGTTCATCCACCTGACAAATCCCCCGGCACGGGCTCTGGATGGGGAAAAACTCCAGTTGCTCTGCCACACTCACCTCCGGATAACCACTCTCACCTACAGTGAAGACGCTAAACGCGCCACGTGCAAGGCCTATACCACAGATTTGTGGCATTAAGGTTTCACTAATCTTCCCTCTTTATACTCGGCCCATCATGACAATGACAGGTTTACCGATCGATGTGGTTAATCAAAAAGTTACAATGTAACGACATTAAATTTACTCTGGGCTGTGCACTCTTCTTTACGCTAATCAACGGGCTGTTTATCCAGCGCAGCTGGGCCATTATTGCCCCTGCGCACCTGCACGACATCCTCTTTGCCGCGTCCGTACCGCTGGTGCTGTTTTGCGGCTGGGTGATTGTGTTTAGCCTGCTGAATATCCCCTATATCCGCAAGCCGCTGCTGATCGTCTTAACGGTCGGATGCGCCGCGGCAACCTACTTTATGTACACCTACGGCGCGGTGATCGATCAGAACATGATTGTGAACGTGTTCGAAACCAACTCTCAGGAAGCGACAGCCCTGGTGACGCCGCAGATGATTCTGTGGATTGTTATTGCTGGCCTCGTGCCTTCCGTGGTGCTGGCGCTGACCCGCATTCGTACCGGGAAATGGTGGTATGCCCTGCTGACGCGCGTTGCCGCGATGCTTGGCGCTCTGCTGGTGATTATCCTGATTGCCGCCGTGTTTTATAAAGATTACGCCTCGCTGTTTCGCAACAACAAAAGCATCGTCAAAATGGTGACCCCGGCCAACTATGTCAGCGCCGTGGTGAAGTACAGCAAAATGCGCTGGTTTGCCGGCGATCAAACGCTGGTACGGATTGGCGAAGATGCCCATAAAGGACCGTTGATTTCAGGTCAACAAAAGAAAACCGTTCTGGTACTGGTCGTTGGGGAAGCCTCTCGCGCGGCGAACTACTCCCTGAATGGTTACGATCGTGAAACGAACCCGGAGCTGAAAAAGCAGGATGTGATTAACTTCCCACAGGCCTCCTCATGCGGCACTGAAACCGCCGTTTCCGTTCCGTGCATGTTCTCGGGCATGACGCGTAGCAAATACGATGCCGACCTGGCGCACCATCAGGAAGGTCTGCTCGATGTGCTGAAGCATGCGGGTATCAACCTGCTCTGGCGTGACAACGACGGCGGCTGTAAAGGTGCCTGCGATCGCGTGCCGCATACCGATATGACGCAGTGGAATCTGGATCAGTTCTGCAAAGACAAATCCTGTATTGATGATGTGAATTTCTACCGTCTGGACAATGTGCTGGATGGTCTGAAGCAGGACACGGTGCTGGTTATCCACCTGATGGGGAGCCACGGTCCGGCGTACTATCGCCGTTACCCGGACACTTTCCGGAAATTCACCCCAACCTGCGACACCAACGAGATTCAGGATTGCGATCATCAGGCGCTGATGAATACCTATGACAACACCATCCTGTATACCGACAGCATGGTCAGCAAAACCATTGATGCCCTGAAAGCACGCCAGGCAAGCATGAATACCGCGCTGATTTATCTCTCGGATCACGGTGAGTCACTGGGTGAAAGCGGCATTTATCTGCACGGGACGCCGTACATGCTGGCGCCGGAGCAGCAAACGCACATTCCGTTTATGTTCTGGCTGTCACCGGACTACGCGAAAAACTTTGGCATCAATGAACAGTGTTTACGCGACCATGCAGCAAAAAATGCGGTCTCCCAGGACAATTTATTCTCAACTGTATTGGGTATGATGGACGTTAAATCAACGGTTTATCAACAGCAGCTGGATATTCTGAACGCATGTCGTCAATAAACTCGCTTGCATTAGACCGAACGGTCTATTAGAGTGCGGCCATGAGCAGAAATACTGAACACGATACCCGCGAACATCTACTGGCAACCGGCGAGCGTCTTTGCATGCATCGCGGGTTTACCGGTATGGGGTTGAGCGAGTTATTAAAAACCGCTGAGGTACCGAAGGGGTCGTTTTATCACTACTTTCGGTCCAAAGAGGCCTTTGGCGTGGCAATGCTGGAGCGTCATTACGCGGGCTACCACCAACGTCTGGCGACCCACTTTGCGTCGGGTGAAGGAAACTATCGGGATCGTGTTCTGAACTACTATCAGGAAACGCTGAACCAGTTCTGTCAGCAGGGCATTATCAGCGGATGCCTGACGGTCAAGCTGTCTGCCGAGGTGTGCGATCTTTCCGAAGATATGCGCTCGGCGATGGATAAGGGTGCCCGCGGCGTGATCGCCCTGCTGGCCCAGGCGCTGGAAAAAGGCCGCGACGAAAAAACGCTGGCCTTTTCCGGCGACCCCTTAATGCAGTCTCAGGTGCTCTACTCCCTCTGGTTAGGGGCCAACCTGCAGGCAAAAATTTCGCGCAGTGCCGTGCCGCTGGAAAGCGCGCTGGCACATGTGAAAAACAGCATTACTGCGCCTGGCGTATAACGGGTGTTTTTATTTACCTTATTACTAGTCGACTGGTCTACTCAGGAGTCTTTATGTCAGCTGAAAAACTGTTTACCCCATTGAAAGTGGGTGCCGTCACGGCGCCAAACCGCGTGTTCATGGCTCCGCTGACCCGTCTGCGCAGCATTGAGCCGGGTGACATCCCCACCCCGCTGATGGGCGAATACTATCGTCAACGCGCAAGCTCTGGTCTGATCATCACCGAAGCCACGCAGATCTCTGCGCAGGCGAAAGGTTACGCCGGTGCGCCGGGCCTTCACAGCCCGGAACAGATCGCGGCATGGCAGAAAATCACCGCGGGCGTTCACGCTGAAGAGGGCCGTATTGCGGTCCAGCTGTGGCATACCGGTCGTATCTCACACAGCAGCATCCAGCCTGGCGGTCAGGCACCGGTCTCCGCGTCAGCCCTGAGCGCCAATACCCGTACTTCCCTGCGCGATGAAAACGGCAACGCGATCCGCGTGGATACCTCTATGCCGCGCGCGCTGGAGCTGGACGAAATCCCGGGGATTGTTAACGACTTCCGTCAGGCCGTGGCCAACGCCCGTGAAGCCGGCTTTGACCTGATTGAGCTGCACTCCGCGCATGGCTATCTGCTGCACCAGTTCCTGTCACCGTCGTCTAACCACCGCACCGATCAGTACGGCGGTAGCGTCGAAAACCGCGCCCGTCTGGTGCTGGAAGTGGTGGATGCGGTATGCAAGGAGTGGAGCCCGGACCGTATCGGGATCCGCGTCTCCCCAATCGGGTCTTTCCAGAACGTCGACAACGGCCCGAACGAGGAAGCGGATGCGCTCTATCTGATTGAAGAGCTGGCCAAACGCGGTATTGCCTATCTGCACATGTCCGAGCCTGACTGGGCTGGCGGTAAGCCTTACACTGAAGCCTTCCGCCAGAAAGTGCGCGAGCGCTTCCACGGGGTGATCATCGGTGCAGGTGCCTATACGCCTGAGAAAGCCGAAGATCTGATTAATAAAGGGCTGATCGATGCCGTCGCGTTTGGTCGCGACTACATCGCCAACCCGGATCTGGTTGCTCGCCTGCAGAAAAAAGCGGCGCTCAACCCGCAGCGTCCGGAAAGCTTCTACGGCGGCGGTGCGGAAGGCTACACCGACTACCCTTCACTGTAATCTCGCCATTGTTCATTGATAGCGGCGACAGTTCGCCGCTATACTAAAACATCGTTTCTGATCAAAAAGCTTTTTTATTCCATTGGTTAATGAGGAAATTATGCGCCTACTTCACACCATGCTGCGCGTTGGCGACCTGCAACGTTCTATCGATTTCTACACTAACGTCCTGGGCATGAAGCTGCTGCGCACCAGCGAAAACCCGGAATATAAATACTCACTGGCATTCGTGGGTTACGGCCCGGAAACGGATGAAGCGGTGATCGAGCTGACCTACAACTGGGGCGTTGACAGCTATGAGCTGGGCACGGCCTACGGCCATATCGCGCTGGAAGTGGATAACGCGGCCGACGCGTGCGAACGCATTCGCAAAAATGGCGGTAACGTCACGCGCGAAGCGGGCCCGGTAAAAGGCGGCACCACCGTGATTGCGTTTGTGGAAGATCCGGACGGTTACAAAATCGAGCTGATTGAAGCCAAAGATGCCGGTCGCGGTCTGGGCAACTGATCCCTCAGGGCGCAACGTGCGCCCGTAGTTTTACTGCATCACCCCGCAAAATTTGCCATAATGCGCTCTGCTTTTTCCCCATGTAAGAGACCCTGATGTCCGATAACGCTCAATTTAGCGGTCTGTGCGACCGTTTTCGTGGTTTTTATCCCGTTGTCATTGATGTAGAAACAGCCGGATTTAACGCTAAAACCGATGCGCTGCTCGAAATTGCCGCCATCACGCTGAAGATGGATGAACAGGGCTGGCTTACACCGGACACCACGCTGCATTTCCACGTTGAACCTTTCGAAGGGGCAAACTTACAGCCGGAAGCGCTGGCGTTTAACGGTATCGATCCGCATAACCCGCTGCGCGGTGCCGTCAGTGAATATGACGCGCTGCACGCCATTTTTAAAATGGTGCGTAAAGGCATGAAAGAGAGCAACTGCAGCCGCGCCATTATGGTGGCCCATAACGCCACCTTCGATCACAGCTTTACCATGGCTGCCGCGGAGCGCGCGTCGCTCAAACGCAACCCCTTCCACCCTTTTGTCACCTTCGACACCGCCGCGCTGAGCGGCCTGGCGCTGGGACAAACGGTGTTATCAAAGGCCTGTATTACGGCTGGCATTCCGTTCGACGGCACGCAGGCGCACTCCGCGCTGTATGACACGGAGCGTACCGCAGAGCTGTTCTGTGAGATCGTCAACCGCTGGAAGCGTCTGGGCGGCTGGCCGCTGCCGATGGGCGATGAGGCCGAGCGCCAATCGTAGGCCGGGTAAGCGCAGCGCCACCCGACAAAAAAAAAGCGACCCCATAGCAGGTCGCTTTTTTATTTCCGCAGAAAATTACTCTGCGTCCGGCTCTTCCGTTTTGTACTTCGCCGCGGTTTCTTTGATCAGCTGTTGCAGTTCACCGCGCTGATACATTTCAATCAGGATATCGCAACCGCCAACCAGTTCACCGTCTACCCACAGCTGTGGGAACGTCGGCCAGTTCGCGTACTTCGGCAGCTCAGCGCGGATGTCCGGGTTCTGCAGGATATCAACGTAAGCAAAACGCTCACCACAGGCAGACAGCGCCTGAACCGCTTGCGCGGAGAAGCCGCAGCTTGGCAGCTTTGGAGAACCTTTCATATACAGCAGAATCGGGTTTTCAGCGATCTGGCGCTGGATTTTTTCAATAGTGGTGCTCATGTCTTGCTTCCTTTAACTTCTGTTACGGCATTCGTCTGACATTGTAGCGGTTCAGACTGGCATCGGAAAATAACATTTTTGTCACGTATAGACATTTTACGCCGAGTCACGAAAAGTTGCATTGCAAATGGTGTTTACCCCTGCGGCGGCCAGGGTTTTGCTTAGGGAATGGGCAAATGTACGACAGAACGATGAATTTTTTTGCACTTGCTAACGAAACAGGATTAGAGATTGAAAAATGGTATTAACTTTCTGGCTTTTTATGGATTAGAATCGACGGGCTTTGTAAATCACACGCGGGTATTATTGATGACCTGCATTTATCAGGGGACTGCCCAGTGGCGCGGATAAATAAAATCTCGATCACGCTCTGTGCTTTACTGTTTACTTCACTCACTTTCACGCCAGTGGCAAACGCCTCTCAGCAGGCGCGGCATTCTGCTGTACAAAAAAACCATCTGGTGAAAGCCACAGAACGTAAGAAAAAAACCACCGCTAAGAACGACAAGAAAAAGACAAACACACAGACTAAAAAAACCGCTTCCAGCAAGACGAAAACCACTTCTTCCCGCACTGCCCACACCGCCAAAAGTAAAGCTTCGCAAACCGCCGCTAACCTCGTGACTGAAAAATGCATCGCGCGTAAAGGCCATAAGGCGAAATGCACCAAGGTCACCAAAATAGCGGAAGTGCATAAAGTACGCGTCCAGAAAGCGCAAAAAACCGCAATGAACAAGCTGATGGGGCAGATTGGCAAACCTTATCACTGGGGCGGGACTTCGCCGCGTACCGGTTTTGACTGCAGCGGCCTCGTCTATTACGCCTATAAAGATCTGGTCAAGTTCCGCATTCCGCGCACCGCCAACGAAATGTACCACCTGCGCGACGCGTCCCCGGTCAACCGTGGAGAGCTGGAGAACGGCGATCTGGTCTTCTTCCGCACGCAAGGCCGCGGGACAGCTGACCACGTTGGCGTCTATGTCGGCAACGGAAAATTCATCCAGTCACCGCGTAGCGGCCAGGATATTCAGATCACCTCTCTCAGTGAAGACTACTGGGTACGCCATTACGTCGGCGCACGCCGCGTGATGACGCCGAAAACCATTCGCTAACCCCTGCCCTGCCACACCCGTGGCAGGGTAAGTTCCTCTTTTGCATACCCTTTCAATTTGCTATCCTGTCCTTGTTGTCTGTGTGGTTATTGACAACACAAAATACAATAAGGAGAGAAGCAATGTCGTTCGAATTACCTGCACTACCGTATGCAAAAGACGCCCTGGCCCCGCACATTTCTGCGGAAACCCTGGAATATCACTACGGCAAGCATCACCAGACGTACGTCACCAACCTGAACAACCTGATCAAGGGCACCGATTTTGAAGGCAAAACGCTGGAAGAGATCGTGCGCAGTTCTGAGGGTGGCGTATTCAACAACGCCGCTCAGGTGTGGAACCACACCTTCTACTGGCACTGCCTGGCGCCGAACGCCGGTGGCGAACCTGTCGGTGAACTGGCTACCGCCATCAACGCCGCCTTTGGCAGCTTCGCGGATTTCAAAGCGAAGTTCACCGATGCCGCCATCAAGAACTTCGGTTCGGGCTGGACGTGGCTGGTCAAAGAGGCGGATGGCAAACTGGCTATCGTGTCTACCTCTAATGCGGGCACACCGCTGACCACCAGCGCGAAGCCGCTGATGACCGTGGACGTATGGGAACACGCTTACTACATCGATTACCGTAACGCGCGCCCTAACTACCTGGAGCACTTCTGGGCACTGGTTAACTGGGACTTTGTGGCGAAGAACTTCGCTGCGTAAGAGACACGCAGAAGGGTTCGCCCTTCTGCGTTTTTGGTTTATTCCGCAGCGCAGGCTGCTTCTGGCTGTTTACGACCCGACATCATCACCAGCAGCAGGCCGAGCGCGGCAATAATCGCCCCCATCACCGGCACAAAACTGTACCCCAGCCCACCAGAAATCACGGCCCCACCGGCCGCCGCACCGAGCGCATTGCCCAGGTTAAAGGCACCAATATTGACCGAGGATGAGAGGCCCGGCGCTTCATGCGCGACGCGCATCACGCGCATCTGCAGTGGTGGCACCACAGCGAACGTTGCAGCCCCCCAGACGACCATCGCCACCGCGGCGCCAAACTCGTTACGCGCCAGCCACGGAATGGCGATCATGATAACAATCAGCAGGGTTAAGAAGCCCTTCAGCGTTCCGCTCACCGAACGGTCGGCAAATTTCCCGCCGAGATAGTTGCCAATCGAGAAGCCCACGCCAATTAGCACCAGCATCGCGGTCACAAAGAGAGGCGTTGCGTGGGTGATGTCATGCAGCACAGGTGAAATATAGGTGTAGAGGGTAAACATCGCCCCTGCCCCCAGCACGGTGGTCAGCAGCGCGGAGAGCACCTGCGGGCGCACCAGCACCGACAGCTCTCTGCGTACGTCAGGGCGTTCACCCGCGCTGCCTTTTGGCAGGGAGAAGAACAACGCCACCATCGCGACTACGCCCAGTCCGGCCGTCGCCAGGAAGGACATCCTCCAGCCAATGACCTCGCCCAGCCAGGTTGCCGCAGGAACGCCGCCGATGTTAGCAATGGTCAGGCCCATAAACATGGTGGCCACGGCGCTGGCCTGCTTATGTTTTGGCACCACGCTTGCTGCCACAACCGACCCGAGTCCAAAGAACGCGCCGTGGTTGAGGCTGGTCAGAATACGCGACAGCATCAGCGTGGTGTAGTCCGGCGAAATGGCCGAAAGCACGTTACCGAGGGTGAAAATCGCCATCAGGAAAATCAGCGCATTGCGGCGCGCGCGGTGCGAAAGGAGAAGCGTCATCAGCGGCGCCCCCACCATCACGCCGATAGCGTAGGCGCTGATTAACATGCCTGCCGCAGGAATCGAGACGTCCACGCCGCGGGCGATGACGGGCAGTAACCCCATCGGGGAGAATTCAGTGGTGCCAATCCCAAAAGCGCCAATCGCCAGGGCCAGCAGGGGAAAATTGATTTTCATGCGTCAACTCCGGATGCCGTGTCATGTGATGACACAGAACAAAGAAGCGGAAAGCATGACATCAATCACAAAAAATGAGAAGTTAACAAAATGGCAAAAGATTTTTGCCTTAGGAGTAACAATCGGGGTGAGCGGGAGGGAGAAGGCTCTCCCTCCGCGTAAATCAGTGCAGCGCGGCCGTCAGACCCGCCGCGACAATCAGAGCCAGCACAACAACGGTGGTGAACAGCGAAAACTTCAGATCGGAACTCATCAATTTTTCTCCTTTTAATCCCCCCACGAAAAGTGAGTCTGCTCATTTTTGCATAATTTACGTCAAAAATCTTCCTGGATTTAGGCTGATAAACACTTTACCTCTTCCCCTTTTCATCAAGATAGGACAAAATTCCACGCTAAATTTATTAGCGTACCGGCCATTGACCCCCTCCTGACGTCCCGTGTCGTTTTCCCGGCGTGCCGCAATTCAAGATTGCGTGATAAGGGTGAGAGAAGGCAAACGTTTACCTTCAAGTTTTTCAGGAGTTTAGGATATGGTCTGGAGTGACATTTAATGGCAACAATTAAAGACGTAGCAAAACGCGCAAACGTTTCCACTACAACCGTATCACATGTAATTAACAAAACCCGCTTCGTGGCGGAAGAGACGCGCAACGCCGTCTGGGCAGCAATCAAAGAACTGCACTATTCGCCAAGTGCGGTTGCGCGCAGCCTCAAGGTTAATCACACCAAATCCATTGGATTGCTGGCCACCAGCAGTGAAGCGGCCTATTTTGCCGAGATCATTGAAGCGGTAGAGAAGAACTGCTTCCAGAAAGGCTATACCCTGATTCTGGGCAACGCATGGAACAGCATAGAAAAACAGCGTGCCTACCTGTCGATGATGGCGCAGAAGCGCGTGGATGGCCTGCTGGTGATGTGTTCCGAGTACCCGGAATCCGTGCTGTCGATGCTCGAAGAGTATCGCCATATCCCCATGGTGGTCATGGACTGGGGTGAAGCGCGCGCGGACTTCACCGACTCCGTTATCGACAACGCCTTTGAAGGCGGTTACATGGCGGGTCGTTACCTGATTGAACGCGGTCACCGCGAGATTGGCGTGATCCCGGGTCCGCTGGAGCGTAACACCGGCGCGGGCCGTCTGGCCGGTTTTATGAAAGCGATGGAAGAAGCGCTGATCACCGTGCCGGAAAACTGGATCGTGCAGGGCGACTTTGAGCCGGAATCAGGCTACCGCGCAATGCAGCAGATCGTTTCCCAGCCGCACCGCCCGACCGCCGTTTTCTGCGGGGGTGACATCATGGCCATGGGTGCGCTCTGCGCCGCCGATGAACTGGGTCTGCGCGTACCGCAGGATATTTCCGTGATCGGGTATGACAACGTACGTAACGCGCGCTTCTTCACCCCGGCGCTGACAACCATTCACCAGCCAAAAGATTCGCTGGGCGAAACGGCCTTCAATATGCTGTTGGACAGAATCGTCAATAAACGCGAAGAGTCGCAGTCCATTGAAGTTCACCCGCGCCTGATTGAACGCCGTTCCGTTGCGGATGGTCCGTTCCGCGACTACCGTCGTTAATCCTTTGACGGGGCCAGCTACGCTGGCTCCCGTAACCATTCCCGGTTTAGCGTTTCGCTGTCTCCCAGATAATCCAGCAGCCAGGCCATGGCGGGCGAGACATCATTTTGTTGCCAGGTCAGGCAGCAGGCCGCGTCCGGGAACGGATTCTCCAGCGTCAGTTCAACCCATTCTCCGGTATCGATGCGCGGACGCGCAAAATGAACGGGCACCATCGCGACGCACAGCCCGGCGCTGAGGCACGTCGCCGATGATTCCCAGTCAGGAGCCACCACCCGCCGCTGGTTGTCCAGAAGCCAGGTGATACGCTTGGGCAATGAGCGGGACGTATCCTCCAGCACCAGCGACGGCCAGTTACGCAGCGTATCGTCGCTCAGCGGCCCGTCCATCGCCGCCAGGGGATGATCGCGTGCCACCACGCATTTCCAGCTCAGCATCCCCATGTCGCGAAAGGCGTAACGTCCCCCGACCGGGATCGCCTGCGTGGCGCCAATCGCCATCTCCGCCCTGCCGTCCGCCAGCGCATCCCACACCCCGTTGAACACCTCCTGCGAGACCCGCAGCTCAACGTCAGAGAAATGACGATAGAAATCCACGATCATCTGCCGGGTGCGTTCCGGCTTCACGATGTTATCCACCGCGATGGCGAGATGTCCCCGCCAGCCGTTGGCGATCTGCTGGCACTGTTCGCGGGTGATCTGCATTTTTTTGATAACAGAACGCCCTTCCTTCAAAAACCACGCGCCTGCGGGCGTTAATTCCACGTCGCGATGCCGCCGCTCAAACAGCGGAACCGCCAGCCACTCCTCAAGCTGTCGCACCGTGTAGCTGATGGCCGAAGGGACGCGGTGCAACTCCTGCGCTGCACCGCTAAAGCTGCCGTTACGCGCAACAGCATCGACCACTTCAAGAGAATAATCTGACCACATTTTCTGCCTGCAAAAAATTTGAATGCACCCGCCAAATATTAGCGTTTCACAAGCCGCTTTGCACTCCCTACACTCTGCGCCAACGTACACCTGCCTCCTCAGGAGAATAAGAGAATGCAACCCAGGAAAGGATTTTTAGTCTGGCTCGGCGGCTTAAGCGTGCTGGGCTTTTTGGCCACCGACATGTACCTGCCCGCGTTTGCCGCGATGCAGGAAGACCTGCAAACCCCTGCGGCGGCCATCAGCGCCAGCCTGAGCCTGTTCCTTGCCGGTTTTGCTTTCGCCCAGCTGCTCTGGGGACCGCTCTCGGATCGCTTCGGCCGTAAACCGGTACTGCTGCTGGGTCTGGCCATTTTTGCCGTGGGCTGCCTGGGGATGCTGTGGGTGCGCGATGCCACCTGGCTACTGGTGCTGCGCTTTATTCAGGCCGTGGGCGTCTGTGCTGCGGCGGTGACCTGGCAGGCGCTGGTGACCGACTACTATCCGGCTAACCGCACAAACCGTATTTTCGCCACTATTATGCCGCTGGTGGGTCTTTCCCCTGCCCTGGCTCCGCTGCTGGGCAGCTGGATCCTCGCACACTTTGACTGGCAGGCCATTTTTGCCACGCTGTTTGCTATCACGCTGGTGCTGATGCTGCCGGCGTTTGCCCTTAAGCCCGCGCATAAAAAAGAGGCGCATGCCGACGCGAAGCCGATTACCTTCACCTCCCTGCTGAGCGCCAAGGCGTATCGCGGGAATGTCCTGATTTATGCCGCCTGTTCGGCCAGCTTCTTCGCGTGGCTCACCGGCTCGCCGTTTATTCTGCACGATATGGGCTACAGCCCGGCGGCCATCGGTCTAAGCTATGTTCCGCAGACCATCGCGTTCCTGGTGGGCGGGTACGGCTGCCGCGCGGCGCTGCAAAAATGGGAAGGCCAGCAAATGCTGCCATGGCTGCTGGTGCTCTATGCGCTGAGCGTCATCGGTACCTGGGCCGTCGGGTTTATTCCGGGCGCGGGCCTGGCTGAAATTTTGATTCCCTTCTGCGTGATGGCCGTGGCGAACGGGGCGATTTACCCGATCGTGGTGGCACAGGCGTTACGTCCGTTCCCGCAGGCGACAGGCCGCGCCGCCGCGCTGCAAAATACCCTTCAGCTGGGTCTGTGCTTCCTGGCAAGCCTGGTGGTCTCGGCGCTGATTGCGACGCCGCTTTTGACCACCACCAGCGTGATGCTGGTCACCGTTGCGCTGGCGGTATTGGGTTACCGCATGCAGGCGTCCGCGAAGCGTGAGCAGGATAGCGGTGCGCAGGTGGAAACCTCGCATGCCTGATTGCGCCAGAAATCATGTTACATTTCAGTGATTAGGTTGCTAACAATTTTCTATTGAATCACCAAATTTTGAGGCCTATACTAAATTTGGTTCGATTAAATACGATAAATATTAAGTGTTAACGGGAGCCGGAGTGCTCCCGTTTTACCATGGAAGGCATTTCGGCAAGGGTTATCTCCCTTCCTCTGTTCTACGTCGGATACTAGCCTCGCGGTATTTACCGTGAGATTTCTCACAAACCAAAAAAAGCGTCTACGCTGTTTGAAGGTTCTGATCACATCAGGGTGATGGAGAAGCTATGAGTTCATCGTGTATAGAAGAAGTCAGCGTTCCGGACGACAACTGGTCCCGGATCGTCAGTGAACTGTTAGGTCGAGCAGGCATCACTATCAACGGATCTTCGCCATCCGATCCCCAGGTTAAACATCCCGACTTTTTTAAACGCGTGTTGCGGGAAGGGTCGCTAGGCCTGGGAGAAAGTTATATGGATGGCTGGTGGGAATGTGAACGGCTGGATATCTTTTTTGCCAGCGTGTTACGTGCCGGTCTGGAAAATCAACTCCCCCGCAATCTGAAAGACACCCTGCGTGTCGCCTCTGCCCGACTGTTTAACTTGCAAAGTAAAAAACGCGCATGGATCGTCGGCAAAGAGCATTACGATCTCGGCAATGACCTGTTCAGCCGCATGCTGGACCCTTTCATGCAATACTCCTGCGCCTACTGGAAAGACGCGTCGACGCTTGAGGAAGCACAGCAGGCCAAGCTGCGTCTGATCAGTGAAAAGCTGCAGCTACAGCCCGGCATGCGCGTGCTGGATATCGGCTGCGGCTGGGGCGGGCTGGCGTATTTTATGGCGAAGCACTATGGCGTCAGCGTGGTCGGCGTGACGATCTCAGCGGAACAGCAAAAAATGGCGCGGGAGCGCTGCCAGGGTCTCGATGTGGATATCCGGCTGCAGGACTACCGTGACCTGAACGAGCAGTTCGACCGGATCGTTTCCGTCGGAATGTTCGAGCACGTGGGGCCAAAAAACTACGATACCTACTTTGAGGTGGTGGATCGTAATCTGAAACCGGACGGGCTCTTCCTGCTGCACACCATCGGCTCTAAGCGGACCGACAATAACGTTGACCCGTGGATCAATAAATACATCTTTCCGAATGGCTGTTTACCGTCCGTTCGCCAGATCGCCAACGCCAGTGAATCCCATTTCGTGATGGAGGACTGGCATAACTTTGGCGCGGACTACGACACCACCTTAATGGCGTGGCATGAACGTTTCCAGAAAGCCTGGCCCGAGATTGCGGACAACTATTCAGAACGATTCAAACGGATGTTTAGCTATTATCTGAATGCCTGCGCGGGGGCGTTTCGCGCACGGGATATTCAGCTCTGGCAGGTGGTATTCAGCCGGGGGATTGAACACGGACTGCGTGTCGCACGCTAAAAAAATAACCCCGGATAGCCGGGGTTATTTTTTATTCTTCTTCTACGGTCTTTATTATTGCGGCTTCTTTAGCTGCCAGCACGCGTTCAACCGTATCCACCACCGCCTGGGTTTGCGGATCGATTTCGATATTCACGCGATGCCCCAGTTTTTTGGCGCCCAGCGTGGTGCGCTGCAGCGTTTCAGGAATTAAATGCACGCAAAAACGCGTTGGCGTCACTTCTCCCACGGTCAGGCTAATCCCGTCAATGCCAATAAATCCTTTATAGAGGATGTATTTCATTAATGACGGGTCCTGCATTTTAAACCAGATTTGACGGTTATTTTCCGAGGTCACGATTTTCGCCACTTCGGCAGTGGTCATGATATGCCCCGACATCAGGTGACCGCCAATCTCATCGCTGAACTTCGCCGCGCGCTCAACGTTGACGGTATCGCCTACCACCAGCTCGCCCAGGTTAGTAATCCGCAGCGTCTCTTTCATTAAATCAAAGCTGATCTGGTTGCCGTTAATTTCGGTCACGGTCAGGCAGCAGCCGTTATGGGCAATCGAGGCGCCGGTTTCGATGCCCTCAAGCATATATTCCGGCAGCTCAACAACATGAGTACGGAAATTAGGTTTTTCATCAATGGACACCACTTTGGCAGTGCCCTGCACAATACCAGTAAACATGCTTACAACTCCTGTTTTTTCCGAACGGTGATGACACCGTTTAATCCCTCCACAATAACAGTTGGAAAAACAGGTTGCCAGCGGAGCGCATTTTCTGGCGATTTTTTCACTAGATAAATAGCTAAAGCCCGCTACAATAGCTGGCACCCCCCTGCATTTTCTTCTTGCTGCCCGTTTCGGCGGCTTTTTTAGTCTCTCAAATAACTACAAAATAAAGGTGTTCACGTGCAGAAGTACATGAATGAAGCGCGCCAGTTATTGGCACTGGCTATACCAGTGATCGTCGCGCAAGTGGCCCAGACCGCAATGGGATTTGTGGATACGGTAATGGCAGGTGGCTACAGCGCCACCGACATGGCGGCCGTGGCTATCGGCACGTCAATCTGGCTTCCGGCCATCCTGTTCGGTCACGGTCTGCTGCTCGCGCTCACGCCTGTTATCGCTCAGCTCAATGGCTCGGGCCGTCGCGAACGCATCGCCCATCAGGTTCGCCAGGGTTTCTGGCTGGCAGGGTTTGTCTCCGTGCTGATCATGGTGGTGCTCTGGAACGCGGGCCATATCATTCGCGCTATGCATAATATTGACCCGGCGCTGGCGGACAAAGCCGTGGGCTATCTGCGCGCGCTGCTCTGGGGCGCACCGGGCTACCTCTTTTTCCAGGTGGCGCGTAACCAGTGTGAAGGCCTGGCGAAAACCAAGCCCGGCATGGTGATGGGTTTTATCGGGCTGCTGGTCAACATCCCGGTTAACTATGTCTTTATTTACGGTCATTTCGGGATGCCGGAGCTGGGTGGCGTCGGCTGCGGCGTGGCAACGGCAGCCGTTTACTGGGTCATGTTCTTCTCGATGCTTACCTTCGTGAAGCGCGCCCGCTCCATGCGCGATATTCGTAACGAGAACAGATTCAGCACGCCGGACTGGAGCATCATGACGCGTCTGGTGCAGCTAGGGTTGCCGATTGCCCTTGCGCTGTTCTTTGAGGTGACCCTGTTTGCCGTGGTCGCCCTGCTGGTCTCCCCGCTGGGCATTGTGGACGTCGCCGGGCACCAGATTGCGCTCAACTTCAGCTCCCTGATGTTTGTCCTGCCGATGTCGCTGGCCGCGGCAGTGACGATCCGCGTGGGCTTCCGCCTGGGGCAAGGCTCGACGCTCGACGCGCAAACCGCCGCGCGCACCGGGCTGGGCGTCGGCGTCTGCATGGCCATTTGCACGGCGCTTTTTACCGTCGCGCTGCGCGAGCAAATTGCCCTGCTCTATAACGACAATCCGGAAGTCGTCGCGCTGGCATCGCACCTGATGCTGCTGGCCGCGATTTACCAGATTTCGGACTCTATTCAGGTGATTGGCAGCGGCGTGCTGCGCGGCTATAAAGACACGCGCTCCATTTTCTTTATCACCTTCATCGCCTACTGGGTGCTGGGTCTGCCGTGTGGGTATATTCTGGCCCTGACCGACCTGGTGGTGGACCGCATGGGACCGGCGGGGTTCTGGATGGGCTTTATCATCGGCCTGACGTCGGCGGCGATTATGATGATGATGCGCATGCGCTTCCTGCAGCGCCAGCCATCCACGATCATTTTGCAACGCGCTGCACGTTAAATACGCAGTAGCCGCCACCCGGCGGCTATTTTCTCTTCACTTTGCGCGGTAATACAGCAATCGCGTGAAATCAGAGAGAAAATTGCATTTTCCCTCTTGCCACCTCGGTGCTGTGCCGCTAATATTCGTCCCCGTTGTCACCGACAACACGTTGCGTTCATAGCTCAGTTGGTTAGAGCACCACCTTGACATGGTGGGGGTCGTTGGTTCGAGTCCAATTGAACGCACCATTCTGCGTCCGTAGCTCAGTTGGTTAGAGCACCACCTTGACATGGTGGGGGTCGGTGGTTCGAGTCCACTCGGACGCACCATTTCAGTCCTGAAATGGTGCAAATTCTCCTCTGATAGCCTGAATTTTCTTAATCCTTTATTTTCATCATTATTCTCCTGCTACGCTTTTCCTATGGAAAAAAACACAGGAAACGTGTCGATGAAGAAGATCGCGATTATCGGCTCCGGCCCCACAGGGATTTACACCTTTTATCACCTGCTTCAAAACAGCACGCCGCTCTCTGTTTCCGTTTTCGAACAGGCTGATGAAGCCGGCGTGGGCATGCCCTATAACGACGACGATAATTCCCGACTGATGCTGGCGAACATTGCGAGCATTGAAATCCCGCCCATTTTTATGACCTACCTCGACTGGCTTAAGGAACAGAGCGACGCCCATCTGGCACGCTTTAAGGTGGATAAAGCCAGCCTGCATGACCGACAGTTCCTGCCCAGGCTTCTGTTGGGAGAGTACTTTCGCGACAGTTTTCGTTCAATCGTAAAAGAGGCGAAAAAGCTGGGGTTCGAGGTTAAAGTCCATGAATCCGCGAAGGTCACCGACATCATCCCTTCGACAACCGGCGTGACGATTTCGGTCAACGACCGCACCTTACCGGATCAATTCGACCTGGCGGTTATTGCCACCGGCCACGTCTGGCCAGAGGAGGATGAAGCCACGCGCACGTTCTTCCCAAGCCCGTGGTCCGGTCTGATGGACGCCCGCATTCCCCCTTGCCGCGTGGGCATTATGGGCACCTCCTTGAGCGGTCTGGACGCCGCTATGGCGGTGGTGATGCAGCACGGTGCGTTTCGTGACGGTAAATTCATCCTCGACAAAAGCAGCGAAGGGTTACACATTACACTGATGTCCCGGACGGGCATTCTGCCGGAAGCCGATTTTTACTGCCCTATTCCTTACGAGCCGCTGTCGGTATTGACCGAATTCGTGGTGGAAAGCGAGATCGCCAAAGGACCGGATGGCCTGCTTGACCGCATTTTTGCCCTGATGGTCAAAGAGCTTCAGCTTGCCGATCCGGCGTGGTGCGAGAAGATGTCTCTGCATACGCTAAATGCGGACACTGTTCGTGAGGCCTGGTTTGAGGATCGTCAACGCCACGGCCCCTTTACCTGGGCGGAAGAGAATCTCAACGAGGTTGAACGCAACAAACGGGAACGCCGTACCGTGGCGTGGCGCTACACCGTGCTGCGGCTGCATGAGGTCGTTCAGGAGATCGTTCCCCATCTCAGCGAGCAGGACAGAAAACGCTTTAAGCAGGGGCTGGCTCGGGTATTTATCGACAACTATGCCGCCATTCCTCCGCAGTCTATCCGCAGGCTGCTCGCACTTCGCGAAGCCGGCATCATCAGCGTGGCCGCACTAGGTGACGACTACACGCTCGACGTTGGCAGCGATCGAACGGTAATAACCACACAAGAGACCGTATATCGTTTCGACGTATTTATTGACGCGCGCGGACAAAAGCCGCTCAAAACGAAAGATCTGCCCTTCCCGACGCTGCGAAAACAGCTGGAAGCGACCGGCGATGAGATACCCGATATCGGCGAGGATTACACCTTAAAAGCGCCTGACACCGTTCGCGGGCGCATCGCCTTCGGTGCGATACCGTGGCTGATGCACGATCGTCCCTTCGTTCAGGGGCTGGTGGAGTGTGCAGAGATTGCAGAGGCGATGGCGAAAGCGGCGGAAAAACCCGCGTCACGCGTGCGGCGGAGATTACCCTATTTTGAATACTGACAGGGCATCCGTGCCCTGCTGTTGCGGGTTACTCGAAGAAGACTTCCGGGTTTTCCGACAGCGAGACGAAGCTTTTCGTCGCTTTATCCAGCGCGAGGATTTCGCCGCTTTCAATGTCGTACACCCAGCCGTGCAGTCGGATGGAG
This sequence comes from Enterobacter sp. Acro-832, assembly GCF_011752745.1. Taxonomy (NCBI): domain Bacteria; kingdom Pseudomonadati; phylum Pseudomonadota; class Gammaproteobacteria; order Enterobacterales; family Enterobacteriaceae; genus Enterobacter; species Enterobacter sp. Acro-832. The sequence goes on along the minus strand of NZ_VWWX01000002.1, from coordinate 792,000 downwards.
TTATTACGCAGGCCCACCGCGACGGATGGATGGGTCTTGATGTTGCTCAGCTGCGCAAACACGTTTTCCTGCACCATCGCATTGACCTTATCGATCGGCTTATCCCAGCTTTTCTTTTCCACCACCGCTTTCGCCGCATCGGAATAGCGCAGCCAGTGCGATACAGCAGGCATCGGCTCCAGGTTCGCGTTATCGGCAATCGCCTTCATCGCGCCGCAGTTGGAGTGACCGCAAATCACGATATCCGTGACGCCCAGCGCCACGACGGCGTATTCGATGGTAGCGGACACACCGCCAGGCTCCGGTCCGAACGGCGGCACAATGTTGCCAGCATTACGAATGACAAAGAGTTGTCCTGGCTCTTGCTGGGTGACCAGTTCCGGGACCAGACGGCTGTCGGAGCATGAGATGAACAGCGCTTTGGGATTCTGGCTGGACGCTAAACTGCGGAAGAGTTCTTTACGTTGCGGGAAAATCTCTTTTTGAAAGCTGAGAAAACCTTCAATGATATGTTGCATAGCAATGTCTCTTTTATCTGTTTTAGTTTAGGTATGATCGAGATCACACTCGTAAAGTTTACCCATCGTGGTTTACTTCAGACAAGCAATATATTTCTGGCCCGACCGCTGCACAATTTCGTCCGCGTTAGCGAGGATGTTCTGCCCTTCGAACGCGCCGTACAGACGTTCAAACGTTCTGCCTTCCAGATGACTCACGACGGACGCCACGGTGCGGGCCGGCAGCGGAAGATAGTTCGGGTAGCTCCACATAAACGAGACGGCGTCTTTACCCGGCGTGACCTGCAGAATATCGCCCACCAGCAGCACCCCGTCCCCCTCCTGCCAGTGCAGCACCGTTCCCCCGGCAAAATGCCCGCCCAGACGCAGCAGGGTAACCGACGGGAAAATCTCCAGCGCATCGCCTTCCCAGAAATGAATGGCCGGACTGTCGCGCATCACCCACTCTCTGTCGCTGGCGTGCAGGTACACCGGCGCGTCAAACGCCGCAGCCCACTCCTGCATCGTGGTGTAATAGTGCGGATGTGAAATCGCAATCGCGCTGATGCCGCCAAGGGCGTTAATAAGCGTTTTGGTTGCCGGGTCAATGTTGGCGATGCAGTCCCAGAGGATATTGCCGTGCGGCGTTTGCAGAAGCAGTGCCCGCTGGTTGATAGCAAACGCCGGAACGGTTTTGATACCGAACAATCGCGGCTCCAGCTGCTGCCATTTGTTGCTGTGCGTCGCGTTGACGGTATCGAGATCGGTCCACGCCTGTCCCGTGATGGGCACATACTGGCGTTCATCCTCACAAATTGGGCATCTGTCCGGCTGCGTCTCGTAGGCGGTTCCACAGGTTTTACAGAGTGTAATCATGTGCTCTCCTCAGCGATAAAGCACTGAGTATGGCAGGGATTATCCTTATGTGCTGCGAGGTACATTGCTGGCTTTTTTTGCCCTATACTGTGCCAGTATCGAAAACTGAACAGAGCAGGTGCAACATGGAAATTGATCTCGATAACTTAGTGTTTAACGGTCTGGATGAAGCAGAAGAGCGTAATGCGGAACGTCTGGACGACGCGGATAAAAAAGCGCAGGCGATTGTCGCCGACGACGACTGCGGCGACGCCTGCAAGATCTAATAAAAAAGCACCGGGAAACCGGTGCTTTTTTATTTCACTCGTTAAACGTCACGCACACTTCGTTCCAGTACGTTTCACGCGTGCGGCGCAGTTCAGCGTGGCGTTTTATCATGGAACCACTCCGGGTCAATGTTGGCAACGTCTACGCCATACAGGCTGGCGACAGGCAGTATCGACTCAAGAACACGTTGCGCGCTGTTCTCCGCATTCGCTGGCCGGGCCGCAAAAAACCGCCGTAACGTGCTGATCCATTTTTTCATCGTCTTACCCTCTCTCGCCGTATCTGCCTTCAGTTAAGCACCCCAATCCCGTGCAGGGGAAATACCAAAATCCACTGTCGATGTGCAGGATCTGCAAATAGCACCCTCGCCCTTTTCACTCTTCATTAACACCTTGTTCACTAATGCTTTTTTGCTCATAGCAAAGAACGATTTCTTATTTGGCGATAGCTTTCCCTTATGGGAGCGTAACGGGGTAAAACAAAAACAACGGGATGGCGAATGACTATGGCAGCAAAAATGAAAGGGTTTAAAAAACGGACGCTGGTTCTGGGATTAGTGGCAGCCTGGGGCCTGTTTTCAGCGCAGGCGCAGGCCGATCAGCTGGCGGATATCAAGGCAGCAGGGGTGGTGAAAGTGGCCACGTTTGATGCCAACCCGCCGTTTGGCTCGATTGATGCCAAAACGCATGAGATCGTGGGTTACGACGTTGACTTCGCCAAAGCGCTGGCAAAATCGCTCGGCGTGAAGCTTGAACTGGTTGCCACCAATCCGGCCAACCGCATTCCGCTGCTGCAGTCCGGCAAAGCCGACCTGATCGTGGCGGATATTACTATCACCCCGGAACGCGCACAGGTCATTGATTTCTCGACGCCTTACTTCGTCACTGGCCAGCAGTTCCTGGTTCCGGCGAAATCACCGGACAAGCTCGATGACTATAGCCGGGCGCGCATTGGCGCAGTCAAAGGCACAACAGGCGAGCAGGCGCTGCACCAGCGTTTCCCGCAGTCCCGCGTCCTCTCATATGACGACATTCCCCTGGCGCTGACCGCACTACGCAACGGCAACGTACAGGCCATCACTCAGGACAGCACCATTCTGGCCGGTCTGCTGGCGCAGGCGCCGGACAAAGCCAACTTCAAAATCCTGCCCGATCTGCTCAGCAAAGAAGAGATCGGCGTGGGGGTGAAGAAAGGTGAAACGGCACTGCTGAAAGCCGTCAACGACGAGCTGGTGAATCTCGAGAAGACCGGTCAGGCGGCAAAAATCTATGATGTCTGGTTTGGTCCTGGCACCCCTGCTCCACAGCCTCGCGGCTTTAAAATAGAAGCCAGGTAATTATGCTCTCAGGTTTATTTTCACACTCCGCGGCCGGTGCCGCGGATTTTTCACATCTGGAACAGGCCAGCGTCGAGTTTCGTCATGTGGACAAACGCTACGGTGACCATCAGGTTTTGAACGACATTAACCTCACCATCACGCCCGGTGAAGTGGTTGCTATCCTCGGCCCGTCGGGTTCCGGTAAATCCACCCTGATTCGTCTTATCAACCAGCTTGAACCCCTGAGCGGCGGAGAGATCCTGGTCGACAACAAGCCTACCGGAAAGCTCTCCGGTAGCGGGCTGCGCCAGCTGCGAAGCCGCGTGGGGTTTGTATTCCAGCAGTTCAACCTTTATGCCCATCTCACCGCCAGCCAGAACATTACCCTGGCACTGGAGCACGTTCACGGCTGGAAGCCACAGCCAGCCCAGGCGCGCGCGCTGGCCCTGCTGGAGAAAGTCGGGATGCTGGAAAAGGCCCACCATTTCCCGGCAGAGCTATCCGGCGGACAGCAGCAGCGCGTGGCGATAGCCCGCGCCCTCGCCTCTTCACCGCAAATCATTCTTTTCGATGAACCCACCTCCGCGCTGGATCCGGAGATGATTGGTGAAGTGCTGTTCGTGATGAAAGCCCTCGCCCACAGCGGGATCACGATGATCGTAGTGACCCATGAGATGCAATTTGCCCGGGAAATCGCCGACCGGATTGTCTTTATCGACGGCGGGCAAATTCTGGAAACCGCGCCGCCAGCGCAGTTTTTCAACCAGCCAGCGCATCCGCGCGCGCAGCGTTTCCTGCAAAAGGTGCTGGACCCGCTGCATCAGGAGCATCTGTAATGCCCGCGCTCGACTGGCAGGGGGTACTGACCGGACAGCCTCTGCAGTGGATACTTTCCGGATTTCTCACCACCTTGTGGGTAACGCTGGCGGGGATCGCGCTGGCCAGCCTGCTCGCACTGCTCTTTATGCTCCTGCGCCTGTCCGGTGGACGCGTCGGGAAAGCGATCGTCAGCGGCTGGGTATCGCTGTTTCGCAATACGCCGCTGCTGGTGCAGCTGCTGTTCTGGTATTTTGCCGCCTGGAACGGGCTGCCGCAGGCGTTTCGCGACGTGGTCAACGCCGATTACAGCTGGTCCATTCTGCCCGGCGACGTCTGGTGGTTTACGCCCGAATTTTTATGCTCTGCCTGGGGGCTGGGCGTTTTTACCTCGGCGTTTTTAATCGAAGAAGTGGAAGCCGGGTTGCGTTCTGTGCCAATCGGGCAACGGGAGGCGGCGCTGGCCCAGGGATTCTCGGCATGGCGCGTATTTCGCTACATCCTGCTGCCGCAGGGGCTGGCTAACGCCTGGCAGCCCGTTGTGGGCCAGTATCTCAACCTGATGAAGCTCTCCTCGCTCGCCAGCGGGATTGGCTTCGCCGAGCTCACCTACCAGGTCAGGCAGATCGAAAGCTTTAACGCACACGCGCTGGAGGCATTTACCCTCGGTACTGCACTCTATCTGCTCACTGGTCTGGTCATGGGAATGGTGCTGGTCCGCCTTGGGCCGCAGGCGAAACGTAAACGCCCGATCGTCGCCACCACAGGGAGTGAAAAACATGATTGCCGGACTTAATGTCATCACCGATAACCTCGATTATCTGCTGTGGGGACGCGCGGCAGCCGGTGAACCGGGAGGCGTACTGCTTTCGTTAATGATGGCAGCAGGCGCTGCGGTTATCGCTCTGCCCGGAGGGATACTGCTCGCGTGCCTGGCCTGGCGCTTTACCGGGCTCGTGCGAAAAGTCCTCTTTTTATGGGCAGAGCTGATTCGCGGGATCCCGCTCATCTTCGTGATTTTCTGGATGTGGTATCTCCTGCCGCTCATGACCGGGGGCGATCTGCCCGGGGCGCTGACCGTCACGCTGGCGCTGGCCTGGTTTACAGCGGCCACCGTGATGCACTCGGTGCTGGCCGGGCTGAGCGCGCTGCCGACCGGGCAGTTCGAAGCCGCGCTGTCACAGGGATTCAGCACGCAGCAAACCCTGTGGCGCGTGCTGCTGCCGCAGGCGCTGAGGAATATTCTGCCGTCGCTGGTGGGGATTTTTATCAGCCTGCTGAAGGATACGTCGCTGGCGTTTATCGTGAACGTCCCGGAGCTGACCACGGTGGCGGGACAGGTCAACAACCGGGTGCAAATCTACCCGGCGGCCATTTTTATCTTTACGGGCGTGGTCTATTACCTGCTCTGCTGCTCGCTCGAGCAGCTTGCGAAACGCTGGCGCCTTACCCGGCCAGCGCTTTAACCACCGTTTCCATTGCCTCGGTTGTCAATGCACTGCGTTTCACGCGCTGGTTCGCCAGCGCGGTACGCAGTACCCCGGCAATGACAATATGCTTTGGCTCCTGCCCTAAATCACGCATCTCAAGCACGACCTTCCCGACCACCCGGCACATCTCCTGATACAGCGCTTCATCTTTGGTCACGTTACCCATCGTCATCACTCCATTGCCTGTTAAACGTTGAGCTTAAATGATTCTCCTGCCGGATACAAAAAAGAAGCCCGGCGAGGAACTCGCCGGGCTTCATCTGTAAAATCAGCTAATTAGTTGTTAACTGGAATGACCGCGCCTTTGTACTTGGTGCGGATCCAGTCCTGAATCTCTTTCGAGTGCAGCACGTTCACCAGCGCAACGATGTCTTTCTTCTTCTCGTCACCGCGATGCACGGTGATGATGTTGGCATACGGGTTGTTTTCACCGCTCTCAACCGCAATCGGGTCGTGAACCGGATCCAGACCGGCGTCAATCGCGTAGTTGGCGTTAATCACCACCGCATCGCCTTCGTTGTTGTTGTACATCTGCGGCAGCAGAGACGCTTCAACGTTAGGCGTGAACTTCAGCTTTTTCGGGTTCTCGACGATGTCGCTGATGCGCGCGGTCACTTTATCGATGCCCGGCTTCAGCTTGATCACGCCCTCTTTCTCGAAGATGGAAAGAATACGACCCTCTTCAGAAACCGCGTCACGCATGATGATCTTGCCACCTTCCGGCAGGTCTTTCAGCGACTTGTATTTTTTGGAGTAGATGCCGATTGGCTCAATGTGGATCGCGCCCGCACTGACAAAATCGTAGTCCTTATCGCCCGCATGATCTTTCAGCACGCTGTTCAGGTAAGGAATGTGCTGGAAATAGTTCGCATCGATGTCATGGCCCGCCAGCGCGGTGTTCGGCAGAATGTAGTCCTGGAACGGTTTAATCTCCAGGTCGATACCCTGCTTCGCCAGAATCGGCTTTGCCTGCTCCAGAATTTCCGCATGCGGCGTGTTGGATGCCCCCACGGTCAGGGTGTCGGCCCAGGAGGCGAAGCTCAGGGCGCTCAGGGTTGCAGCGGCGATCAGTGTCAGTGTCTTTTTCATGATGTGGTTCCTGTGTGTATTTATTAGCGTTTATCTAACAGTGAAGTAATGACATCGCCGCAGAACTGGATAATGAAAACGATGATCAGAATGGTCACCGTTGCCACCAGCGTGACGTCACCATGGTTGCGCTGGAATCCTTCCAGATAAGCCAGATTTCCCAAACCACCAGCGCCAATCACCCCCGCCATTGCGCTGTAGCTCACCAGCGCAATCAGCGTTACCGTAATACCCGATACCAGTGCAGGTGATGATTCCGGCAGTAAAACCCGAAACACGAGCGTGCTCAGTCGTGCGCCCATCGAGCGCGTCGCTTCAATCACGCCTTTATCCACTTCACGCAGGGCGATCTCCACCAGGCGTGCGTAGAACGGTGCGGCCCCCACAATCAGGGCCGGCAGCGCCGCGTTGGCGCCAAGAATGGTGCCGACAACGGTCTTGGTGAACGGGATCAGCAGCACAATCAAAATGATGAACGGAATCGAGCGGAACACGTTCACCACAATCGAAATGACGCTATACACCGTGCGGTTGTGGAACAATCCGCCGCGCGCGGTTAAAAACAGCGCCAGACCCAGCACGATGCCTAATACAAAGGTCGCCACGCCGGAAAGCGCGGTCATGTACAGCGTCTCCAGCGTCGCCGCCCAGAGCTGATCCCACTTGAGATGCGGAAAGAGATTCTCAGCCATGTTTAATCACCTCGCCTTCAATATCGCTGTGCTGCAGGTCGGCGAGGATATTGTTCAGTTGTTCATCAGATGCCACGACGTGCACCCAGAGTTGACCAAACACGCCGTGAGCGGTTTGGGTCATTTTTCCGTGCAGGATGTTAAACGGCAGGCCGTAGCGCAGCGTCAGTTCGCCCACAATCGGTTTGTGCGTGCTGTGCCCGGTAAAGGTCAGCCTGATGACCGTACCTTCCAGATCGTTTGCCAGTTCGGTATTGAAGGTTTCTTCTTCAGCGTACTGGCTCACCTGACGAACAAACTGCTGCGTAATCGGCTGCTGCGGATGGGTAAAGACGCTCAGCACGTCTCCCTCTTCCACCACTTTACCGTTCTCCATCACCGCCACGCGGTCGCAGATTTTGCGCACCACATGCATCTCGTGCGTGATCAGCACGATGGTCAGCTTGAACCGACGGTTAATATCCAGCAGCAGATCGAGGATCTGATCGGTGGTCTGCGGGTCAAGCGCGGAGGTGGCTTCATCGCAGAGCAGCACATCCGGGCGATTAGCCAGCGCACGCGCAATGCCCACGCGCTGCTTTTGCCCACCGCTCAGCTGTGACGGATAAGCATGCTCGCGACCTTTCAGGCCAACGAGTTCAATAAGCTCGGCCACGCGGGCCTTTATTTCGGCTTTTGGTACGCCAGCAATTTGCATCGAGAACGCAATATTCTCGCTGACCGTGCGCGACCACAGCAGATTGAAGTGCTGAAACACCATGCTGATCTTCAGACGCGCCTGGCGCAGCGCTTCACCTTTTGCGGCTGAAATGTTCTGCCCGTTGATGGTTACGCTGCCGCTGCTCGGTTTTTCCAGACCATTCAGCAGTCGGATAAGCGTACTTTTACCTGCGCCGCTGTAACCAATGATCCCGTATATCTGTCCCTGTGCTATCGTCAAATTGACATTATCAACGGCTGTGAGTGCCACCTTTCCGTTATCAAAAACCTTCGAAATATTGCTCAGTACAATCATTCTTATTCGTTATCCGTGCCGCCCGTGGCGGTTTAGCAGTATGGATGTCCAAACGATAGTAAACAGGCGTTATCAGCTTTTGAATGAACAAAAAAGAATGTGTTATAACTTTCGGCGATAAACAGCGGATTTACCGGGTGGGAAGCATTTAGACCAATTTCAGCAATGATTATCTGCCGGATGCATATCTGCTGGCGGACGGGCGCAAAAAACGGTCATTTTTGCAGCATTTTATCCCGATATAGCCATCCTCACATCCAGACAACTTTACGTCTTGCTGTCCTTCCATCCAGAAATGGCATTTATATTCCTTTCTGTTCTAAACGGCAGTGAATGGTTCTTTATTGAGAAAATTTCACCGCCCTATCATCCCGTCATGACATCCAGAAAGGAAAACATCATGACGATTTATCACTCCGTCACCGAACTGATTGGTCGTACCCCGCTGATCCAGCTGCATAAGCTTGATACCGGTCCCTGCTCGCTGTTCCTGAAGCTGGAAAACCAAAATCCGGGCGGGTCGATTAAGGATCGCGTTGCGCTGTCGATGATTAACGAAGCGGAACGTACCGGCCAGCTGCAGCCAGGCGGCACGATTATTGAGGCCACGGCGGGCAATACCGGTCTCGGCCTGGCCCTGATCGCCGCCCAGAAAGGCTACTCGCTGATCCTGGTGGTGCCGGACAAAATGAGCCGCGAGAAGATTTTCCACCTGCGCGCGCTGGGTGCCCAGGTGGTGCTGACCCGCTCCGACGTCAACAAGGGCCATCCTGCCTATTACCAGGATTACGCCCAGCGTCTGGCGAACGAACTGCCTGGCGCGTTTTACATCGACCAGTTCAACAACGAAGCCAACCCGCTGGCGCACCGCACCACCACGGCGCCGGAACTGTATGAGCAGCTTGACGGCAAAATCGACGCCATCGTGGTGGGCGTCGGCTCAGGCGGCACGCTGGGCGGCCTGCAGGCGTGGTTCGCCGAGCACTCTCCGCACACGGAGTTTGTCCTGGCTGACCCGGCTGGATCCGTTCTCGCCGACCAGGTGGAAACCGGACGCTACCACGACGCGGGCTCCTGGCTGGTTGAGGGAATTGGCGAAGACTTTATTCCTCCGCTGGCCCACATTGAAGGCGTCAATCGCGCCTGGCGCATCACCGACCGCGAGGCCTTCACCACCGCGCGCGAGCTGCTGAAAACGGAGGGCATTCTGGCGGGCTCCTCCAGCGGTACGCTGCTGGCGGCCGCGCTGAAGTATTGCCAGGCACAAGCCACGCCGAAGCGGGTGGTGACCTTCGCCTGCGACAGCGGCAATAAATATCTCTCGAAGATGTTCAACGACGACTGGATGCGACAGCAGGGGCTCATCACGCGTCCTCAGGCCGGCGATCTCTCCGACTACATCGCCTTGCGCCACGACGAAGGTGCGACCGTCACCGCCGCCCCGGACGACACGCTCTCCACCGTCCTGGCGCGCATGCGTCTGTATGACATCTCCCAGCTGCCGGTGCTGGAGAACGGCAAGGTGGTGGGCATTATCGACGAGTGGGATCTCCTGCGGCATATCGGCGGCGACGGCGATCGCTTCGCGCTGCCGGTGACGGCAGCCATGACGCGTCAGGTCGAATTCCTTGATAAACACGCGCCGGAAAGCGCCCTGAACGCCATCTTCGACCGCGGCCTGGTGGCCGTCATTAATGACAACGACCGTTTTCTCGGTCTGATTACGCGCAGCGACGTTCTGACCGCCTGGCGCAACCGTCTACAGCAATAAAGGAATCAATGATGAAAAATCTGGCCACCCTCAGCGTACACAGCGGCGAATTCAACGACCAGCACGGTGCCGTCATGCCGCCGATTTACGCCACCTCGACGTTTGCGCAACCCGCGCCCGGGGAGCATACCGGTTATGAGTACTCCCGCAGCGGCAACCCTACCCGCCATGCGCTGGAAACGGCGATTGCCGAACTGGAAGGCGGCACGCGCGGCTACGCTTTTGCCTCCGGTCTGGCGGCCATCTCCACGGTGCTCGAACTGCTGGATAAAGACAGCCATATTGTCGCCATTGATGACGTTTACGGTGGGACGTACCGCCTAATCGAAAATGTGCGCAAGCGCAGCACCGGGCTGCAGGTCAGTTGGGTTAAACCGGATGACCTGGCCGGGCTCGAGGCCGCCATTCGCCCACAGACGCGTATGGTGTGGGTCGAGACGCCGACCAACCCGCTGCTGAAGCTGGCCGATCTGGCGGCCATCGCGGCCATTGCCCGTCGGCATAACGTCATCAGCGTGGCGGATAACACCTTCGCGTCGCCGGTGATCCACCGTCCGCTGGAGTCTGGTTTCGATATCGTGGTGCACTCTGCCACCAAATACCTTAACGGCCACTCTGACGTGGTGGCCGGGCTGGCGATTGTCGGGGACAACAAGGAACTGGCGGACAAGCTGGGCTATCTGCAAAACGCGGTGGGCGGCGTTCTGGATCCGTTCAGCAGCTTCCTGACGCTGCGCGGTATTCGCACGCTTGCGCTGAGGGTCGAAAAGCACAGCACCAACGCGCTGGCGATTGCGCAATGGCTCGATCAGCATCCTCTGGTCGAAAAGGTATTCTATCCTGGCCTGGAATCACATCCGCAATACCAGCTTGCCCGCACGCAGATGGCGCTGCCCGGTGGCATGATTTCCGTCGTGGTAAAAGGCGATGCGCAACGCGCCACCGAGGTGATTCGCAACCTGAAGTTGTTCACCCTTGCGGAAAGTCTGGGCGGCGTGGAGAGTCTGGTAAGCCAGCCTTACAGTATGACGCACGCCTCGATTCCGCTGGAACAACGGCTGGCAAACGGCATTGTGCCGCAGCTGATCCGCCTGTCGGTGGGAATTGAAGATCCTAAAGACCTGATTGCGGACCTCAGCCAGGCGCTGCAAAAATAAGCAAACGGCGGCAGGTTACTCACCTGCCGCCATAAGTTGTCATCATGGCTTAACGCCTTGATAACAATATTATGTGAAACAGCATTGATTATTTCTGAAACACCGTTTCCATTTTCCTTTTATCTTAAAATCAGCGTATAATGCGCGCCAAATCCCTGGTGAATGGTTTCAGCGCTTGGAATACAAAAAACAACGTACAACTTCTCCTCTCCTTCGTTGGGCTGTCACTCAGGCACACTTTCTTCTGCACGCTCATTTGATGTCTCCTATCCTTAGTGCGTGTCATATACTCTTTTGCAACACAGGTTTGACTCCGCGGCGGTGCGCCCCCGGAGCGAGATTTCCATATCCTTCCCAACTTAAAGACTAAGACTGTCATGAAAAAGACGAAAATTGTTTGTACTATCGGCCCGAAAACCGAATCTGAAGAGATGCTGAGCAAAATGCTGGACGCCGGCATGAACGTGATGCGTCTGAACTTCTCCCACGGTGACTACGCAGAGCACGGCCAGCGCATCCAGAACTTGCGCAACGTGATGAGCAAGACCGGTAAAAAAGCGGCCATCCTGCTGGATACCAAAGGTCCAGAAATCCGTACCATCAAACTGGAAGGCGGTAACGACGTCTCTCTGAAAGCGGGCCAGACCTTCACCTTCACCACCGACAAATCCGTCGTCGGCAACAGCGAAATCGTTGCAGTGACCTACGAAGGCTTCACCAGCGATCTGTCCGTCGGTAACACCGTGCTGGTAGACGATGGCCTGATCGGTATGGAAGTCACCGCTATCGAAGGCAACAAAGTTATCTGTAAAGTGCTGAACAACGGCGACCTGGGCGAAAACAAAGGCGTTAACCTGCCGGGCGTCTCCATCGCGCTGCCAGCCCTGGCTGAAAAAGACAAACAGGACCTGATCTTCGGCTGCGAGCAAGGCGTTGACTTCGTCGCGGCCTCCTTCATCCGTAAGCGTTCCGACGTGGTTGAAATCCGTGAGCACCTGAAAGCGCACGGCGGCGAGAAGATCCAGATCATCTCCAAAATCGAAAACCAGGAAGGCCTGAACAACTTCGACGAAATCCTCGAAGCGTCTGACGGCATCATGGTTGCACGTGGCGACCTGGGCGTTGAAATCCCGGTTGAAGAAGTAATCTTCGCGCAGAAGATGATGATCGAGAAGTGTGTGCGCGCGCGTAAAGTGGTTATCACCGCAACGCAGATGCTGGACTCCATGATCAAAAACCCACGCCCAACCCGCGCTGAAGCTGGCGACGTGGCAAACGCCATCCTCGACGGTACTGATGCGGTTATGCTGTCCGGCGAATCCGCGAAAGGTAAATATCCGCTGGAAGCGGTCGGCATCATGGCGACCATCTGTGAACGTACTGACCGCGTGATGACCAGCCGTCTGGACTTCAATAACGACAGCCGCAAGCTGCGTATCACCGAAGCAGTATGCCGCGGTGCAGTAGAAACCGCTGAGAAACTGGAAGCCCCACTGATCGTGGTTGCCACTCAGGGCGGTAAATCTGCGCGCGCCGTGCGTAAATACTTCCCGGATGCGACCATCCTGGCCCTGACCACCAACGAAACCACCGCTCGTCAGTTGGTGCTGAGCAAAGGCGTCGTTGCGCATCTGGTTAAAGAGATCGCCTCTACTGACGATTTCTACATTCAGGGTAAAGCACTGGCTCTGGAAAGCGGTCTGGCACAGAAAGGTGACGTTGTGGTCATGGTTTCTGGCGCGCTGGTACCAAGCGGCACCACCAATACCGCATCTGTTCACGTGCTGTAATAATTCCCGAACGAATTAATTTGGATAAAAAGCGCCCGTCGGGCGCTTTTTTTATTCCTGGCATTAGCCAAAGTCATTCAAAATGCAAATCGGGTTTTTCTATTTAATTGCGAATTATCTAAGATGAATCCGATGATAAATGCCTTTTTTTCCTTAGATTTTTACCCGAAACCGGCTGATTCGATGCTTCTTTGAGCGAACGATCAAAAATAGGTGTATTCCCATCAAAAAAATATTCTCAACCCAAAAAACTTTGTGTAATACTTGTAACGCTACATGGAGATTAACTCAATCTAGAGGGTATTAATAATGAATCGTACTAAACTGGTACTGGGCGCGGTAATCCTGGGTTCTACTCTGCTGGCTGGTTGCTCCAGCAACGCTAAAATCGATCAGCTGTCTTCTGACGTTCAGACTCTGAACGCTAAAGTTGACCAGCTGAGCAACGACGTGAACGCAATCCGTTCCGACGTTCAGGCTGCTAAAGACGACGCAGCTCGCGCTAACCAGCGTCTGGACAACCAGGCTACTAAATACCGTAAGTAATAGTACCTGTTAATAAAATGGCGCACATTGTGCGCCATTTTTTTTGCCTGCGTCAAACGGCTACTGCGTCACCTTCTCCCCTTCATCTTCCGCTACCGCAGCAGATACCCGGCTGTTTTGCACCGACAACACGCTATTGCTGGCTGACGGGCCGCTACCGGCCGACACGATAACCGGGATCCCGGCGCGACGTGACAGGGCTTTATCAATTAGCGCCTTATCGCTTCCCGCCTGGGAAACAAAGGTCGCAAACTCGGCGGAATGGGTAATGGGCGAGACCTGTGGATTTTCCCCTTCTACCTGCGCCAGCGGACGGTGGACCTCAATATAGCGTTTACCATCCGGCTCAATGGAAAACTTCACGGGTTCATTAATAATCTGCACCCGCGTGCCCACCCGCACCTGTTCGAACAGGGCCTTAATGTCCGGGGCGTTCATCCGCATACAGCCAGAGCTGACCCGCAGGCCGACGCTGTCTGGCGCGCTGGTACCGTGGATAAGATATTCCCCATTCCCCACGCCTAAACGCAGCGCGAAGCGTCCCAGGGGGTTATTTGGCCCGGCAGGAACAACCGGAGGCAGTTTAATGCCCTGCTCCAGTGAGCGTGCTCTGATGCCAGGCGTGGGTGTCCAGGTCGGATTAGGGATTTTCTGACTTACCCGCGTGGTCGTCACCGGTGTTTCCAGCCCCAGCTGACCAATGCCCAGGGGGAAAACCTGAACAATGTTTTGCCCCGGCGGGAAGTAGTAGAGCCGAAGCTCAGCGAGATTTACCACTATTCCCTCGCGGGGCGTATCCGGCAACAGCATTTGCGACGGAATGGTTATCACCGTTCCCGGCGCAGGGTTTACCGGCGCAATGGTATTGTTGGTTTCCAGGATCACCTGCGCCGCCGTATTAAACCGACGGGCAATGGTCTGCAGCTTATTATCCCCTTCCTGTATCGTGTAGGTTTGATTTTGCCCAATCAGACGACTGCCTGCGGGCGGCAACGGATAGTCCATCGCACGGGCCGAATTAAGGGCACCGAGCGAACTGAGGAGTAATAGAGTAATGAGAGACGCGCGCTTCATGCTGAGATTCCTTATTCACTGACAGAACGCCAGAAAGCTGAAAAACCAGCGAGGCGGGAACCACCTCGCGAAACAGAATGAATGCAGTTCTGTAAGTCTAGCTAAGGATTGCAGCTTTGGCGCGGATGGCGCGAATCATCGCTTCCAGTCCCTGAGAACGGGACGGGGTGAGGTGTTGGGTTAAGGCCATTTTTTCAAACCACGGACGGACATCAAACGCCACAATATCCTGCGCCGACATCTGCTGGTAAAGGCTAAAGACGACGGCAATAAGCCCTTTTACAATGGCGGCATCGCTGTCGCCGCGCAATTCGATCGTGCCGTCATCAGACTGCGCCATCACGATCCACACCTGGCTCTGACAGCCCTGAATAGTGTTCTCTGCGCTGTGCGCCTCTTCACCGAGCGGTGGTAAGCGTTGTCCCAGTTCAATGATATAGAGATACTTCTCTTCCCAGTTTGCGCAACGCGAGAAGTTGCGCAGTAATTTATCTTTGTCCGGCAGCTCTGCCATCTTTCGCCTCTCCGTTAGCCCAGCAGCTGGTGAATGCGCTTAAGCCCCGCTACCAGCCTGTCGACCTCTTCCGTCGTGTTGTACATCACCAGCGATGCGCGGCACATTGCCGGTACCTGGTAAAACGCCATCAGCGGCATGGCGCAGTGGTGCCCGGTACGGACCGCAACGCCGTAGTTATCGAGAAAACTGCCCACGTCATAGGCATGGTGTTTCCCGAGATTAAACGCAATCACCCCTTGCCGATCGGCAGGCCCGTAGAGGGTCAAATCCGGCACGCTGGCAAGTTCCGCCAGCGCGTAGTGCATCAGCAGCTGTTCGTACTCCTGAATGGCGTCCAGGCCGATGGCAGAGACGTAAGAGACCGCCGCCCCCAGCCCGATAATCCCCCCGGTGTTGGGCGTGCCCGCCTCAAAACGCCACGGCGCGCGCGCGTAGGTCGTGCCTTCCGTCAGGCTGACGGTGGCGATCATCGACCCGCCCCCTTCCCACGGCGGCATCGCCTGCAGGATGTCTTCTTTCACATACAGCACGCCGATCCCGGTCGGCCCATAGAGCTTGTGGCCTGAAAAGACGTAGAAATCACAGTCCAGCGACTGGACGTCAACCGCGTGGTGCATCACCGCCTGGGCACCGTCAATCAGGACCTTTGTGCCCGCCTGATGAGCCTTTTCGACGATCTCTGCCACCGGGTTTTCTGTCCCCAGCACGTTGGAGACCTGGGTAACCGCCACCAGCCGCGTACGTTCATCCAGCAAGACGTCAAGCTGCTCAAGCTGAAGCGTCCCGTCCGCATTTAACGGGATCACCCGCAGCTGGGCGCCCACGCGCTCGCAGAGCATCTGCCACGGCACGATATTGGCGTGGTGTTCCATCTGGGTGATGATGATGTTATCGCCCGCGTGAACCTGAGCATTGCCCCAGCTGTTAGCGACGAGGTTAATCCCTTCGGTGGTCCCGCGAACAAAGACCAGTTCTTCCGGCGAGCGGGCGTTAAGGAAGGCGGCAAGCTGCGTGCGCACGTTTTCCATCCGCTGGGTCGCCTCGGCGCTCAGGGTATGAATACCGCGATGCACGGCAGCATAGCCGTGGCGATAGAACTCGGCTTCGGCATCCACCACCTGATTCGGCTTCTGCGCGCTGGCCGCGCTGTCCAGGTAGGCCAGCGGCAGACCGTTTACTTCACGGGTCAGAACCGGGAAATCTGCCCGTACTTTCTCGACGGGAAAACTCATGCTTCGCCTCCAGGCAGGCGCTGACCGATTCGATCCAGCACCTGCAGTTTTAACTGACCATCGTGCAGCGCTTCCGTCAGTTCGGCGGCAAACGCGTAGATAATCATTTTCTGCGCCGCCTGCTGGTCGATGCCGCGGGATCGCAGGTAGAACATCTGCTCGTCGTCGATTCGTCCTACCGTCGCACCGTGGCTGCATTTGACATCGTCCGCGTAGATTTCCAGCTGCGGTTTGGTGTCCACCTCCGCCAGTCGCCCTAACAGCAGATTGTTGTTGGTCATCTGCCCGTCGGTTTTAATGGCGTGCTGCGCCACGTTAATCAGGCCGTTAAACACCGCGCGCCCTTTATCACTGACGATGGTTTTGTGCAGCTGGCGGCTGTTGCAGTAGCCTTTGTTGTGCTCCAGCCACGTGCGCGTGTCACACACTTCCGATTTAACCGGCATCGCCAGGCTGTTGATGCGCAGCGTGGTGTTTTCCCCGTTAAGCTGCGTGCTGGTGTTGTGGCGCAGCACCGCCCCGCCGAGCAGGAAGCTGTGGCTGTACGCGGCGGCATCCTGGCCCAGGACAATGTCGTTATGGGCAAAATGGTGGCTCTGCGCATTCTCAAACGCCAGTTTGATGTGGTGTAGCTGGGCATTGGCCGCCACGTTCATCGTCAGACGCGACCCGGTAAAGTGACGCGTCTCATTGAGGCTGACGTAATGTTCGATGACCGTGGCCTCCGCGCCCTCCGCCAGCTCAAGATGGTGACGATAGTGCGCGGTATTGATTTCATCGCCGTTCAGACCCTGAGTGATATGCATCAGCAACAGCGGCTTTGTCGGACGCTGGTTACGCTTCACGGCGATATGCGTCACGCTGCGGGCCAGGCTCTCGGTCAGGTGCAGGAAAACCTCGGGCTGAACCGGGGCGCTCAGGCGCTGGCGATCGTCGTTTATCTCAATCTCAAAGCCGCTCTCCTGGACCGTGTCGCTCAGTTCCGGACGGAACTGGCCATCGACAAACACCAGGCGCACGGCATCGACACGCAAGGCCAGCGCGTCGCGCTGCGCTGGGGTGAGATCCGCCAGACGGGTAACAAACTCGGCGTTCAGCAGGCCATCGAGCGGGGTATATTTCCAGTTCTCATGCTTACGCGTCGGCAGGCCAAGACGCAGCATCTGCTGCAGATGCTGCTGCGCCTGCGCCGAGCGCGTGCCGCCCTGGGCTTCAAACAGCCGGTGCCACTGCTGGAGCGCATTACTGCTGTTCGGTAAGCCAGCCATAACCCTGCTCCTCCAGTTGTTTAACCAGCGTAAAATCACCGGATTTCACAATGCGCCCCTGGTAAAGCACGTGGACGTAATCCGGCTTGATGTAGTCCAGAATGCGCTGGTAGTGGGTGACGATAATAAACGAGCGATTGCCGTCGCGCAGGGCGTTTACGCCGTCAGCGACAATCTTCAGGGCGTCGATATCCAGACCGGAATCGGTCTCATCCAGAATGCACAGCTCGGGCTCGAGTACCGCCATCTGCAGAATGTCGTTACGCTTTTTCTCGCCGCCGGAAAAACCGACGTTCACCGAGCGGGTGAGCAGATCTTCCGGCATTTTCAGCAGCCTGATCTTCTCCTCCATCAGATCCTGGAAGTCGAAGCGGTCCAGCGCCTCCAGCCCACGGTATTTGCGCACCGCATTCAGCGCCGTCTGCAGGAAGAACTGGTTGCTGACGCCAGGAATTTCGACCGGGTACTGGAAAGCCATAAAAATGCCCTCTCCCGCACGATCTTCCGGCGACATCTCCAGCAGATCTTTGCCGTTAAACTCGACCGAGCCGTGGGTCACCTCATAATCTTCGCGCCCGGCCAGCGTCGCAGAAAGCGTACTTTTCCCGGAACCGTTCGGCCCCATGATGGCGTGGACTTCGCCCGGCTTAACGTCAAAATTGAGGCCACGCAGGATGGCTTTATCTTCTACGCTGACCTGTAAATCTTTAATGCTTAACATGTGCTTTCCTTAACCGACGCTGTGTTCAAGACTAATGGCGAGGAGTTTCTGGGCTTCAACGGCAAATTCCAGCGGCAGTTCAGAGAACACGTCCTTACAGAAGCCGTTGACAATCATCGAGATGGCGTCTTCTTCGCTGATCCCGCGCTGCAGGCAGTAGAAGAGCTGGTCTTCCCCAATCCGTGACGTGGTCGCCTCGTGCTCCAACTGGGCCGTGTTATTACGGCATTCGACGTACGGGAAGGTATGTGCGCCGCAGTCTGCGCCAATCAGCATCGAGTCACATTGGGTAAAGTTTCGCGCATTGGTGGCCGTCGGCATGATTTTCACCAGCCCGCGATAGCTGTTCTGGCTGTGTCCGGCGGAGATACCTTTCGAGATAATGGTCGATTTGGTGTTTTTACCAATGTGGATCATCTTGGTGCCGGTATCCGCCTGCTGATGACCGCTGGTGAGCGCCACCGAGTAAAACTCGCCGATGGAGTTATCCCCGCGCAGGATGCAGCTCGGGTATTTCCAGGTGATGGCCGAGCCGGTTTCGGACTGGGTCCACGACATCTTGCTGTTTTCCCCTTCGCACAGCGCACGCTTGGTCACGAAGTTCAGGATACCGCCAGTATTGCCGTCGCCCGGGAACCAGTTTTGCACCGTCGAGTATTTCACCTCGGCGTCTTTATGGATGATGACCTCCACCACCGCCGCGTGCAGCTGATAGCTGTCGCGGACCGGGGCAGAGCACCCTTCGATGTAGCTGACGTAGCTCCCCTCATCGGCCACCAGAATGGTACGTTCGAACTGGCCGGTTTTTTCGGCATTAATACGGAAATAGGTGGAAAGCTCCATCGGACAGCGCACGCCTTTCGGCACGTAAATAAAGGTACCGTCCGAGGCCACCGCCGCGTTAAGCGCCGCAAAGAAGTTATCGTTTGAAGGCACAACGGTCCCGATGTACTTTTTCACCAGTTCCGGATGATCGTGAATCGCTTCGCCGAAGGAGCAGAAAATGATCCCCTGCTCTGCCAGCTTCTCGCGATAGGTGGTGGCCACCGAGACCGAGTCAAAGATAGCGTCCACCGCCACCTCTTTCCCTTCGCGCACCGGTACGCCCAGCTGGTTAAAGGCTTCTTCCACCTCTTTGCTGAGGAAACTGTTCTCCGCGCCGGTTTGCTGCACCGCGCCGGGCTGCGAGGCGCAGGTGTCATCACAGCTGCCGCAGGACGGCGCGGAGTAGTAGCTGTAATCCTGGTAGTTCAGCTTGTCATAATGCGCTTTCAGCCAGTGCGGCTCTTCCATCTCCAGCCAGGCGCGGTAGGCACTCAGGCGAAACTCCAGCATCCACTCGGGCTCGTTACGTTTCGCCGAAATCGCCCGCACGACATCCTCGTTGATGCCTTTTGCCAGCTCATCGGTCTGCAGCTGGGTGAAGAACCCCTCTTTATAGTTGAGGTGCCCGCCGCTCCAGGTATTTACTTCACTCGTTGCTTCAGTATTACGAGACATAGTTCCGCCTATACCCCAAAGCTTTCGCCGCAGCCGCATTCGTTCTGGGCTTTCGGGTTATGAAATTTGAATAACTGATTTAAGCCTTCGCGGACGTAATCCACTTCGGTGCCATCGATAAAGGGCATAGCCTGCAGCGCGACGTACAATTTTGCGCCGTCGGTCTCGAACACCAGGTCATCTTTCTCGGGTTCGGTGACGGTATCAAGCACGTAACCGAAACCTGCGCAGCCGGTCTGTTTGACACCTAAACGCACGCCAAGGATCTCGGGCTTTTTCGCCACCAGCTCGTGAATATGTGCCGCCGCCGCTGGCGTGAGCGTTAACCCGCGCCAGGCGAAATCGGCAGGATTAAAGGTTTCTGAATGCAGTTCCATAGGTCCACCTCATCTGATAAGCCATCAGGGCATAACACCATGTTAGTGATAACGATTATCACTTCAACCCTCTGTCAGCAGGGGCATTCGGCTAAACCGCCCTTTTTGCCTACTTTTATTAAGCATAGACCCTGTGACAAGATGCAGGCAGGATGGATTTAATTGTTCAATGCATTGATTAATAATGCATTTCGTCGTGGGGTTTGTGGCGGAGAGGTGAAAAGTAAAATATGCATCGGAAATGCCTATTTTTGAGATAGCCTCTTTGATTATCGTGAACTCAATCTAACAGATGTGATTTGGCGCACTAAAAGAAGGCCAGGGCTTCAGGTGCGCGGCCAGCAAGCGCTCCTCAGCAGTAGACAACCTGTTGATGCGAGCTTTTTTCTGAAAATCATACACACACTCTGGATCACATTATTAATCACTGTAGCATTAACCACACTCTTGCAAAGGAAGTAAGGCGGCATATGGCGTTACAGGGAAAGATGATTCTGAATGGCGCAGATTACGCGCCTTTCAATCTGTATGGTGTGGGCATGTTCATGGCGCATTCCGGGTTGGGAGCCAATAGAAACAATCCCATTTGCGGAAATGTCGCCAATACTGGCCCTATTCCCCCGGGGAAATACTGGATTGTTGATCGCAGGGAGGGTAACTGGTTCTCCCAAAAAAAAGAGGAGATTCACGATGCAGCTAACAGATTTATTGGCCGAAATGCTTTTGGTAAATCTGACTGGTTTGCTTTGTGGCGTGATGACTGGGGTATAGATGATTACGCATGGATAGAAAATGTAAAACGTGGAAATTTCCGACTACATCCCGGCACGGTTTCAAAAGGATGCATAACTATCGCCAACATGTCTGATTTTGCGATGATTCATAACGCGCTAATGAGTACATCGCTTATTCAGGTTCCATGCATGCGGTCACTCATGGTGCGGGGATGGGTGGAGGTAGTAGCGGGTGGCTACATTAAAAATCCTTGCTCGTAGGGCAAGTAAAATTATTTATTTTCTCCTTTTATTACTCGCGATAGGCCATATGCTACCAGGTCCTGAGTTATATATTAACTATGATTTAGCCCGAACAACAGCAATCACTATCACCGGAAATGAAAATGCTGAATCTATGTATGATGCCTATTCATTCATTGACTGGCTTGCAATGCTAATCATCACTATCTCTTTCTATATTTTAACAATGAAGTTAACCAAAAAACTAAGGAAATAATAAAATGCCTATACCTCCCTATATGTGGCTTAAAGACGATGGCGGTGCAGATATCAAAGGATCTGTTGACGTACAAGATCGTGAAGGAAGCATTGAAATTATCGGCCTGAGCCATGGTATAAATTTGCCCGTTGACAGCGCTAACGGCAAAATCACCGGCACCCGCCAACATTCATCTATGATGATTGAAAAAGAAGTTGATAGCTCTACGCCATATCTTTACAAGGCTGCAGCAACCGGGCAAACGCTGAAAAGCGCAGAAATAAGGTTTTATCACATCAATGATGCAGGCCAGGAGGTCTGCTACTATACCGTTCTTATGGAGAATGTGAAATTAACTGGCGTCCACTGCAGCGTTCCAAATGTTAAGCTGGCGGGAAACGATAAAATGAATCACATAGAAAGCGTCAGCATTCAATATGAAAAAATCACCTGGAGAATTCTTGACGGTAATATTCAATTTTCAGATGCATGGAATGAGCGCCATACTCGCTAAGTATTAATAAGGGGACACAGTCCCCTATTGAACAAGTAGCCAACTGCAAAGCCCCAGAAAAAATTAGATGTTCTTTAAAATTAGCCGTGTAAATCTCATCTGCAGGAATAATGCCTATTCTTGAGATAGATTTTGCATGGAAAGTGACAAAACAAAAAAAGGCCCTCAAGGCCTCTTACACTCAATGGTGGAATGAAACAGCAAAACCCTGCTCACGCCAGTGGTCGAGCTGTTCCTGCTGTCGAGGCGTTGGCGATTTCCCCGTCCAGACGAAGATTTTTTGCCCCGGGAAAAGCTCGGGACGCGGCGAATCAATCGGTTCTGCCAGGACGTCAATGTGCCAACCCTTCTGCGATAAGCGCGCGGCTTCAAGCCACAGATGGGTGCGGTCATCACACTCCCAGCCAATCAGGAGCGCATCTTTACCGGCTTTTTTGCGAGACTCCGCCAGGCTTGCGATCGCGAATTCGATCAGGACCCCGTCAAACAGGCTCGCCATGTGACGCACGGTATTTTGGTCCTGGTTCATCCGCTGACGAACGGGAGAAATAATATTGTCAATCAGGGCGTCTATCGGATGATCGCGGCGGAACTCACCGACTTTGGCGCGCAGCTTTGCCGGGCTGGCATAGCGCAGAACGGTCATCATCTCTTCCTGGAACGAGACCCAGTTACCCTGAGTCAAAACTTCCTTGTTTTCCAGCAAGGCTTTTACTTTCCCGACCGAAACGCCGCTCTTCATCAGGCGTTTGATCTCTTCGATACGCAGGATATCTTCATCGTCAAACTGACGATGACCCCCTTCGCTGCGCTGCGGCTTCAACAATCCATAACGGCGCTGCCAGGCACGCAGCGTAACGGGGTTGATACCGCATCGTTCGGCCACTTCGCCGATACTGTAATAGGCCATTAACTCCCTCACGCTCAGAACTTCCATACCTAACTGCACCAACCTTATCAGATTGTACACACCATTTGTATAACTAAGACCGCATTTTGAACGGGTGAATGGCTTACGACGCCATTCACCTGTTAATACATTGTTGTATAAAATTTACCGTTCGTACAGTTACGTCTGTCCGATTGTGTACAGCTTTATCACAATTCGAACTTTTTCTCCGGCCACGCAATGGCTGGAATCCCGCCGTGCCGGGGGCTGGCAAAAAGATGCCCCTGGAACTGGGAAATCCCCGCAGACTCCAGCCACATCCACTCTTCCGCCTTCTCTACTCCCACCGCGCAGAACTGGATTTCGAGCGAGGAACAGCATTTGATGATGGCCTGAATAATGGCCTGTCGGGGGCCACTTTTATGCACGTTCGCGACCAAATCACGATTAATCTTAATTCTGTCAGGCTGGAAGTGGGCCAGTAGCTGCAGCCCGGCAAAACCGGCACCAAAGTGATCGATCGTCACGCTGATACCCGCGCTTTTTAACTGCCTGACCGAATCCGTGAACTCATCAAAGCGGGAAATGGCTTCGCTCTCGGTGAACTCCACCACGATTTGTTCAGGTACAAAACCGTTTGCTTCGATCGCGGTAAGCAGAAAATCCACGGCGTTGGGAATGTTAACCAGCGTCATAGGCAGCAGGTTAAGGGATAACGTCTGGTCCTGTAATCCCAGCGCGCTGGCCATGGAGAGCGCCACCTGCTTGCTTTGCAGATCAGACGCGTACACTTCCTCATGCGGAAGGCTGGCGAAATAAGCCCCCGGCGAGTCGCCGGACGGGGTGCGGAGAAGCGCCTCCCAGGAGACAACCTGCTGCATAAATGGATCGACTATCGGCTGGAACGCGAAGCTGCAATCCGCCCCCTTCGCGACCACCTCAGGCTGCGCGGACAAGCGCGTTTCTTCCCGAACGAATTCCCATGAGTCCGCAGGCGGCAGTTCAAAATAGTTCGCTTTTTCCGTGGCCTCGACAAAGGTGCGGAAAAACTGCAGAGGGCGGTCGTTATACGTCAGCTGGTAGCGTGTCGTCCCCTTATTGAGCACCTGCTGCAGTACCTCGTCCCGGTCGAAGTGGCGCAAATCAAAAAGCTCCATACCCACGTTGCCAAAACGCCGGACAGGCCCGTGATCGCGCATTAACTCGACCACGTTATGGTGGCGCGGGTCGTTGCAGATCTGCTCATAGATAGCCGAAACGTGCTCAACCGGCCCTTCCAGCAGTTGAAAAAAATGTGTGCCGTTAAACAGCAAGATCCCCGTGACATTGGATTGCCGATTTTTATGATTTGCAGCAGCGACCATTGCTTCCAGTGCTTTCACTGGAACGTCCTCGCAGATATGACTGCGGTAAATGATGGTTGTGAGCATGCTATTCCTGGGGTTAGGGTTTTGGCCACGAAAGACGTGGGTAATGTTCATTTATAGCACATTAATTGCCTGACAAATAATTTACATCTCAACCATTTACGGCAGTTAATGAGACCTTTTGACTCGGCTGTACAACTTACCAGCACCTGCGCTTTTTGTACAATATATCCTGCACTCACCCCCCATCACAACGCCAACCCAACGCCATGAAAAATAAATGATTTATAAGATATATCGTAAAAAATCTAAAAAATTGTACATTTTAGATGTACAGATTTGAAAATTATGTATACCTTAAATGTAACGTTACTGATTACAAAATTTTACAGGAGCGAAACATGCAGCAGAAAGGTTACGTCGCAGATTCCGCAGCAGCAATCGCACAGTACTTCGAAAAAGCCGCGCTTCCTACCCAGCAGGAAACGCTGGGCCAGGTGGTTGTTGAAATTCTCAGCGACGGGCGAAACCTTAATCGCAAATCGCTTTGTACAAAATTGCTGAGTCGCCTCGAAAAAGCCGACAGCCCGGAAGAGGAAGAGCATTACCACATGCTGCTTGGTCTGCTCTTCGAACGGTAAGGATATGAATAGCAGTAACGCAGACCGACTAATAGACCAGCTTATCGGTGAAGCCGTTCTCTCTCTTCTGAAAGAGCGGGGACCGGTGACAACTGAAGGCTTGCTACAGCGTCTGCGGGTCATGAAAGAACATGAAAAGGATCCCCAGCGGCGGGAGACACTTGCGGTGGTGATTGCCGAGATCGGCTCAAACAGCACCGCCTTTACACGTCGCAGAACCGCGCAAGGACGAACGAAAAGAGAGGGATCTCTCAACGATACCCGAGACAATGTTGTGCCGTTATTTGGAAGTGGAAAACCGTCCGATCCCAAAAAAATACATTGACTGCAATTTAACAGCTACGGTGAGAACAAATGAGACAAAATATTCAGCTTCAACCCGAATACCACTCTGCTTTTTTAGACAGTGCGCTGGCGGAGTATTTCCGCCATGCAGGCGATCGTTTTGCTGAAGAGTCCGCTATTTTTTCTACTGCAGTACGCTGTGTTCTGGCCTCCGAAGGGCATCTGTCCAATAAGGCGATCATCCTCTGGCTCATTCAGACGCTGGAAGCCACCAACGACGTGGTTCAGGCGGATGTGATTCGCAAGACGCTGGAAATCGTGGTGGGTTACACGATGGACGATCTCTGAGTTCCTGCTCGCCACGCCCCCTAACGTGTCATCGTCAAAACTGACGATCGGCCTGACGATGACACGTGCCCTCCCCGCATAACGCCCTGTAATCCACGCAAAATCAACCTGGCACGCTTCCTGCTTATTTCCGTATACGGGACTGGGTTTCCAGTCAACTTTGCTTCATTTCTTAACAGGTCTGTTATTGATGAAAAAGATCGCCAGCGTCTGCCCGTACTGCGGTGCAGGCTGTAAATTGAACCTTGTCGTTGAAAATAACCGTATCATCCGTGCCGAAGCGGCAGAGGGGGTCACAAACCAGGGCACTTTATGTCTGAAAGGATTTTACGGTTGGGACTTCCTTAACGATACCCGTCTGCTCACCCCTCGCCTCACCCAGCCCATGATCCGCTACCGCAAAGGCGAAGCCTTCACCCCCGTTACCTGGGAAGAGGCGATCCGCTACACCGCCCACAGGCTCAGCAGTATTAAAGCGCAGCACGGGCCGCGGTCGATCATGACCACCGGCTCCTCGCGCGGAACCGGCAATGAAACCAACTATGTGATGCAAAAATTTGCCCGCGCGGTGCTGAACACCAACAACGTGGACTGCTGTGCGCGCGTCTGTCATGGCCCGTCCGTCGCCGGTTTACAGGAAACGCTCGGTAACGGCGCGATGAGCAACTCCATTAGCGATATTGAAAACTCAAAATGCCTGCTGGTCTTTGGCTATAACTGCGCGGACTCCCACCCTATCGTCGCCCGCCGCGTGCTCAAAGCACGTGAAAACGGCGCAAAAATTATCGTCTGCGATCCGCGGCGTATTGAAACGGCGCGTATTGCCGACCAACATCTGCAGCTGAAAAATGGCAGCAACATGGCGCTGGTGAACGCCTTTGGCTATGTGCTGCTGGAAGAGGAACTGTACGATAAAAGTTACGTGGCGCGCTTTACGGAGGGGCTTGAGGCATACCGGCAAACGGTAAAAGACTATGCGCCGGAGAAGGTCGAACATCTTACCGGCATCCCCGCCCGTGACGTCCGCCAGGCAATGCGCACCTTCGCGGCGGCCCCTTCCGCCACCGTGATGTGGGGGATGGGCGTGACCCAGTTTGGACAGGCTGTGGATGTGGTCAAAGGGCTGTCCAGCCTGGCGCTGCTGACCGGGAATCTCGGTCGCCCTGCCGTCGGCGTCGGGCCGGTGCGCGGTCAGAACAACGTACAGGGTGCCTGCGATATGGGCGTTCTGCCGAATATGTTCCCCGGCTATCAGGATGTGACCGATCCGGCGGTCAGGCAGAAGTTCGCCGACGCCTGGGGAATTGACGTCAATGCGATGGACGATCGCGTCGGGACGCGCATTACCGAAGTGCCGCACCTTGCGCTGGAAGGCAAGGTGAAGGCCTATTACATCATGGGGGAAGATCCGCTTCAGACCGAAGCCGATCTCGGCCTGGTGCGCAGCGGTTTTGAGGCGCTCGATTTTGTCGTGGTTCAGGACATATTTATGACCAAAACGGCAGAGGTGGCGGACGTTCTGCTCCCGGCTACCTCCTGGGGTGAACACGGCGGCGTCTTTACCTGTGCCGATCGCGGCTTCCAGCGTTTTGGCAAAGCCATCGACGCCAGCGGCAATGTGAAGCGTGACTGGGAGATCATCAGCCTGCTCGCCACCGAGATGGGCTACCCGATGCATTATGACTCCAACCAGCAGATCTGGGACGAGATGCGCGCGCTGTGCCCGCTCTTCTACGGCGTGACGTATGAAAAAATGGGCGAGATGGGCCACGTGCAGTGGCCCTGCCCGACGCTGGATCACCCCGGAACGCCGTACCTGTACAAAGACAATCAGTTCGACACGCCGAGCGGTAAAGGGCAACTCTTTGCCGCACCGTGGCGCGCGCCGGCGGAAACCCCGGATGCGGATTTCCCGCTGGTGCTGTGTACGGTACGCGAGGTGGGACACTACTCCTGCCGCTCCATGACCGGGAACTGCGCCGCGCTGCAAAGCCTGGCCGACGAGCCGGGTCGGGTGCAAATGAACCCTGCCGATGCAGAAAAGCTGGGCATTACTGACGGGCAGCTGGTCTGGGTACGTTCACGTCGCGGGAAAGTGATTACCCGCGCCAGCATCAGCGCGCGTATCAACGCCGGTGCCGTCTATATGACCTATCAGTGGTGGATTGGCGCCTGCAACGAGCTGACCCAGGACAACCTCGATCCCATCTCCAAAACCCCGGAAACGAAGTACTGCGCGGTGCAGCTGGAGGCGATTGAGGACCAGCGCTGGGCGGAGGACTATGCCGCGTCGGCGTATCAGTCCATGAAGTCGCGGCTGATGAGTGCGGCGAACGTCTGAGGAAAATGCCGGGTGCCGTAACCGTCACCCGGCGACAAAACAGCGCCTGCGCCCTTTTCTTCCTGTTAGCCGTCCTGCCCCACTAAATGGTCATGCAATTTATTCGGGTGGGCGTTCTTTTCAACCATCCGGTGAATCAGCGCCATAAGTTCGAAATCATTACGCAGATCGAATTTTTGCATCAATAAATACTTATGCGTGAATATCGTTTTGTTACTCGTCCTGAGCCTGTTCGCAATCTGTCCGACCGATAACCCTTTGTATAAATTCACCGAAAGACGAATCTGCTGCGTCGATAATATTTTATGCGGGCAGTGGAAGCAGTCTTTATGTTTCCAGCGATAATCAGGCAGTTGCGTACGGTACCATGCAAGAAAGAGTCTCTCGCTTACCCGATCCAGCGGGGCCCGGCGGGAGATGAAAATCATATCCTGAAAACAGGATGAAAATTCAGTGAAGCGCCGTTCGTCATCGACCATCCCAATTAAGATCCCTTTTTTTCTCGCTTTTAATTCAGGAATACAGGTCAGCGCTTCACCCGGGCATAAAGAGAGGATAACAATATCGGCGCTATTGACGCTGTCAAAAGTAAACTCAATGCCAAAATTAACCTGATATCTAAAATTATGCAGGAAGAAATCGACAAGAAAATATTGCAGGCCATTTTTTAAAAAAGAATCCGGTTCTTTAATCAGGATATTCAACATAGCGGTTACCGACATCTGCAAATAAAAGGATAACTCACGCACGGGCCGATCAGTTGTATTGCATCGTCATGACCACGACGGCACTGATGCTCCCCGGCGTCGCGCTCCCGGTAACAGAGTTGACCGATGCCTGCAGGGCTATCGTCGCGGTTCTGTCTGCTGAGATGGCCTGCGTAATCTGAGTCCCGGTTCCCTTTAAAGCACCGGTAGCGGCATCGTTCATCGCTATTGCGACGTGAGTGGCCGAACCGCTGTTCATATAGTAACCCGCCCCTGCGATGGGATCGGGGTTTCCGGTAAATAAGACCGTCACGCTGCGCGTACCCGCAGGGCACTGGGTAAACATCAGGTTAAAAGGCACAGGTTCGGAAGACGATCCCGGGGTTGCCATATTGGATGCCTGAATATTACCGAGATTAACATCCAGATTGTTATTTCCCCCATTAAATACACAGGGAGAGGCAACAATATTACCGGTGACGCTGACGTTAACGGTATCCGCTGCAATGAGATTGCCGCTGATTAATGCCGCGGTGAACGCTGCCGTGCGCAAAATATTCATCGTCATTCCCTTTACTGGTATGTCAAATTTAAGGTTGCTGACGCATTTGCTGTGCCGGGTTCTACCGTCGTTTGCGTCTGATAATAACGCGCCGTTAAGGGGAACGCTTCCAGGCCACCCGCCGCGGGCTTTAACGGCAGACGCGTATTGAGCGTGAGAGGCGTACCGTTATAGAGCAGCTGAACGCCGACGCCTTTCGCCGTGCCGGTATTCCCTTGCCCCGTAAGCGCCAGCACGCTCGTCGCCGCAACGTCGGGATTCTGAATACCGCTGAGTGACACGTTGACGTTAGCCCCCGCATCGCAGTTAAGCCCGAGATTCTGGGTATTCTGGGCGCCCACCGGCGTGGTGCCCACCGTTGCGCCAAACGCCGCGGCAGAAATATCCCCTATCGGAAACGTCAGTTGAGGCGTCGTAATCGTGCAGGCAAGCACGTTAATCGTTCCGCCCAGCAGGGTCGTCGTCAGGCCATCACGATATACACCATCGCTCCCCTGCAGCGTCACCACACCCAGTACCCCCGGCATCAGCGAACCGGACGCAACCGGTCCAGTGACGATAAGTTCGACTTTACCGCCCCACCACTCGACATAACTTGCCTGCGCAGTATAGGAAAAGGTATTAGCCGGGTTTTCAAAATAATTACCCGATGAAAAACGTATTCCAATGCCGCTGACGTTGGTGTCGTATACATGGTTACCGTAGGTACTCGGCGTGGCATTAAGGTAGCGCATGCTAAAACCCAGCATTAACGGATTGGTACATCCCGTTAAATAGGAACCGGTTAGCGTTGCATTACGCGAAAACAGGACGGTCCCAACGGCGACGTCGCGTTGCACCGTAATTGTCCCGACAGACAAGGTTGAGTCCTGTGGCGTAATCGTCGTACAGGTTCCTGCATGGGCACTATTCCAGCCTGCGGCAATGCTCAGAAGGAATAGCATGTTCATTAAGCGCATTTTAAAATCCTAAAGGCAATTGACGTTGATTTCTGTTATTCCGCCGGAAGGCGACGGCGGGGTAAGCACGTACGGGGCGCGGCATTGCCGATCGCGTTCCGCTCCCCACGTAACAAAGACGGTGCCCTGTGTATCCAGCCCGGTGAGATAAACCTGGCCTTTATCACCCACAATGAAGCTGCTGCTCTCGACGCCTTTCAGGCTTGCAATCGCGCCAAAGGGAACTGCATGGCCGTTGTGCATAACATTGAACAACGCGCGTCGCCCCACTTTTGCCTTATAGTCGGCCATCACGAGTGCCCCTCGCGTCGGCGTCACCGTCCGGGTATTAATATCCACCTCAACCTCATCCGGCAGGCTTTCCGGGGCAAGGATGATGTCATTTTTACGATAAACGGCGAGGTTACTGACCACCGTATATCCCCGGTAATCCGTTCTGACTCCCGGCTGATTGAGAATATCCACACCGTGCGCGCCCGGTGCGCGAATCAGAGCATTAGTCTCGCCCAGAGGCTGCGAAAGCGTGATTCCTTCTCTGTGGGCGACAATGCCGCCCTGCAGGCCATAATTAACCCGCTCGCTGTTCCTGTCGTAGCTATAGCCCGCGGTAACTTCGCCGTAGGTTCCCTTATAATCACCGTTCACATTACCCGTATAGCCGACGCCATCCGACCCGTAGCCTTGCTGCACGTTCCAGTTCAGCGCGTGGTTTTCCAGCGCCACGCCGTTCAACCCGAGGTTGTGTGTGGTGCCGTTATTCTTGCTGGCGCTCACGCCATAGTTCGCCCAGGTCTGCGTTAAAAATTTGTCGAGAGGAATACTGACGTTAAAAGCCAGCAGCCGATCGCTGTCGTATCGCTTATCACCCGCACTGCCGTTTTTACTGTAGGTCCAGGTGAGTCCGTAACTGATGTTATGCCAGGCGTTGTTGTAACCCAGGGTGTAGGACGCCATCGTCTGACCCGAATTCCAGTAGTCTTCTCGGGCCGCGCTCAGCGTCAGCGAACCAAGATTACCGCCCAGCGTCTGGCTCATCGTCAGCTCGGCCCGGTTGCGACGCCGGTCCTGAAGCGCACTACTGTCACCGTACGAATCCAGTACCTCCTGCATGCCGTAGTAGCCGGACGTGGAATAGCGGTAGCCCGCAATCGAAAATTGCGTCCCCGTTCCGATCACGCTTTTGCTGTACCGCGCGCGCCAGGATTGACCGCTGGATTTATCACTGCCCTGCGGGGTGGACCAGGCCTGGGTCATGTCCGCAGAAATGGCACCGAAATCCCCCATATTCTTCCCGACGCCCAGTGCGAAAGACTGGTATTTGTTCGACGCCTGCAGCCCGCCATAAATCGTGAGTCCATACGGCAGACCATAGATCCCGGTGATTTGCCCGAAGGGTGTCTTCTCAACGCTGCCGTTATAAGAACGATACTGCCCGCCGGTCACCGCATATTTCAGGCGCCCTTCACGCTGCAAAACCGGTAATGACGCGTACGGCAGGGTAAAATGTTGCTCGCTGCCATCGGCCTCTTTAACGGTGACGTCCAGATCCCCGGCGCCTCCCGTCGGGTACATATCGGTAATTTCAAATGCCCCAGGCGCCACGTAGGTCTGATAAATCTGATAGCCATTTTGCCGCACCACCACCTGGGCATTGGTGCGCGCGATACCCCGCACCACGGGTGCATAGCCTTTCAGCGAATCCGGGAGCATGTCATCATCCGAAGCCAGCTGTCCGCCGCGAAACGGCATACTGTCGAACACGTCTGCTGGTGCCGAGCTATCCCCCAGGGTGAGCTGCGCGTTGAGTGGAATAATGGCCCGCTGCGCGTAGGTGTAGACGGTATCCCATTTGTCCTGACCGGTCTCATCCCGTGACCAGGTGGTGTAATTCCGCACTCGCCACGGCCCAACGTTGAGACCCGGGCGCAGGTTGGCATATTGACTGTCGCTGTTTTTACTCTCGTTTTGTTTCGCCCGGCTGCTTGCACCACTCAGGCTGTAGTTCAACATGACGGCGGCGATCCCTTCATCCCAGAGCGCTGGCGAAACATACCCACGTGCAGGCAGGTCAATGGCGGCCTGAGGAATGCTGATAATCAGTCGCTGCGCGGCGAACTGAAAATCCGTGCTGGCATGAGGGATAGCCTGCAGGTTGACGCAGGACGTGCCCTGGTTCGCTAAGTCGGGAAAAAGCGCGGTTTTGACGCCCCATTTATTTAGCTGTTCAAGACTCAGACAGGGCTTAAGGTTATCGCCCTCCTGTCCGCCGTTTACGGAGATGAAGTCAATATCGCTGGTCTCGATGAGCTGGTCGTCAAGAATGATGTCAACATGGTATTTCCCTGGTGCCTGCGAACCTGATTCAAAAGCAGCTAAATCAGCTTTATCTGCGCCCGGATTGTCCAGCTCAACCAGTTCAGCGTTGAACGACTCACGGGCATCAACAGTCTGCATTGCATTGACCAGCGCGAAGGCGATACAGATCGCCATACGCGCAGGCTGCATTTTTTTAGTTTTCGTTGCCATCATCATGAACCTGACTCGAAACGAGGAGCACCGCTTTTAATAAATTAAAAGCTGGCCTGATGTATTATTCCGGGGCTGCCGTAATCATTAATAACTTTGAATGAAATATGACTGCCACTGGCTCCTGCGGGTAAGGTAAATGCCGCCATTGCGCCGGGTGCCACCCAGGAGACCTCATCCAGCTTTTTATTGCCGATGCTTATTTCATTAAAATTGATGACATAGGGCGTTGGATTGGTGACCAAAAGTTTATCCCCGCTACGCGACCAGGTTAATTTATTCGCTTGCTCTTCCGGGGTGGATGCCTTCAGACCTGCCGGGCGATAAATAAGCTTAATGCGCGTTTTGACGGCAATTTGCAGTGAGTTTGTCTGCTTCGAGGCGGACGGTATCGCTTTAATATTCAGCCAGAAAAGACTCTCTTTATCCTGAGGTAACGAACCCGAGAACAAAATGCGCTCAATGTTTTGCTGCCCCCCATCCAGTCGATATAACGGAGGTGTAACAATAAAAGGTGCTTTATTAGCATTACCCTCCGGCATCTCAACCCAGGACTGAATTAAATAAGGCACGCTGTCTGCATTGTTAATGCTGATTGATGCCTCTTTTTTCCCGCCATCAAAAATGACGCGGGTCCCGCCAATAATGACCCCGGCATAAGCATGCGAAAACGATGCAGAGAGGATGACCGCGATGAGCAGGGTCTTGCTAATAAAATGCATGTTACACCTCGTGAAAAACGGGGGCAGTGAATGCCCCCACGCAGAACCGCGTGGAACTGGTTCAGGTTCTGCTTAATGACTAGTTATAAACAACGGAGAAATTAGCTACGGAGTTGGCAGGGCCGGCCGTCACCGATGACGCCGTTGAAATATACTGCGCGTAGAAATTCAGCGTATTATCTGCGGTACTGCTGAGCGTATAGCTATAGCTGTTGCTGCCGTGCAAAGGCAGATCCGCTTTATCTGCGGTCATCAAATTGATGGCAACACCCGTTGCCGCACCGGCGACGGAGGTATCAATAGCCAGCAGATCGGCGTTGGTCAGATCGGGGGTACCGTCAAAACGCACTTTGGCACTGGTGACCGTGACCGGGCAGTTCTTCAGGACAATATCGAATTTCGCTGCCGCCGTTCGGGAACCCGTCGCCGTAAATTCTGATTTATTGTAATCGCCCAATACCACCACCTGATTTTGAGAGGAAACCGCAACATCGCAGGCAGAGTCCAGGATGTTACCATTAAAATTGACGGTTCCTGCAGCAGCGAAAGCGTTGCCCATCATTAAGGCGGCCCCCGTCGCAGCCATCGCTAAAATAACGTTCTTTTTCATAACCTTTATTTTCCTGATTTAGGGGATAACTTTATTTATTATTAACACTCATGCAGCAGAAAGCTGATGAATACATCAATGTGAATTCATTTGTTTTTTATTAAAGCCATAAGCTCTTTCTGACTGGCTGGTTAAAATTTATATAATCATACGGCTGAATACAACGTTTAGATGGTCTAGCTGTAGACTTTGATTTAACGAAAAAACAACATTCCTTTCAGGAAATACTTAAGCCATGCTGTCCTGGTCTATTAATAGACTATGAAATCTTTTTGTTTATATTCAGGATGTTAGATTACAACGACTCAATGGTCTACTTTTAGACCTCGTCGAAACATTCCCTGACTCCTTCATTTTTAAGATAATTCTTCCCACAGTTCAAAAAACGATCGGACCCGTAGTCGCCGTGAGGTATCTTATGAATACGCGTTTAACCCCTCCACTGAATCACCAGGAATCAACCGTTCTGGGTTTAAAACCGCTTAGCCATATAGATGCCATGATTAAATCAGTGGTACCTGTGGCGGACAGAATAATTATCAGCCGAGGGGAAACCGTACATTATTATAAAGATGAGATTCGTCAGTGCTTTTTACTTCTCCAGGGGAGTGTGGCGCTTCATCGTCGCGGCGACGGTATTGTTTTAAACTCTGAATCTGCGCCTTTTATTCTTGGCGTCAGCAGCCAGTTTTCTTCGGAACATCTGTATGTCAGGGCCCTTGAGACGGCAGAAATAGCCCGCGTGCCGCTGGAGACGTTTAATCAGATCGTTGGGCAGCAGGATTTATGGGAGCACTTTTCAAAGCTGCTGATTTATACGGCCTCGCGGGTGTATGAGCACTGCGCGCAAATATCGCAAATGTCTGCTTACGACATCATTCGTTTCCAGCTTGTTGAGCTAATGCAGGAGCCCGATGCCATACGGCAAAATACAACGGCGGCCGCGTATATCAAAAGCAGGACCTATCTTTCGCGTAGCGGAATTATGCGCATTCTTGCAGAACTGCGGACCGGGAAGTACATCACCATGGAGCGTGGGGTGCTGCTTGACATTCACCATCTGCCCCGCAAATATTGACAGCCAGCGCGCCTGAAACCAGGAGAAGCGCTATAATTAGCCAGGTTATTTTTAAGGCTGTCGGCAACCATGTCCCTTCCAGAAAAGTCTCAACGGGGTTCCCCCTACGCGCAAGAACTTATTTCACACCTGTTATCTGATTGCACAACGCGACATATTGCCCGCGGCGAGCGGCTGGACCTGCAGGTCAACGGTCAGGGCATGTGCTATTTAATTCTTGAGGGAACCGTCGCCATCTACAGAAAAAGTGATGACAGGATGCTGTCTACGGCCCGCAGCCCTGCCGTCTTCGGCATCGCTAACCTCACCGATATCTATTTTAATGATTATCTTAAGACCGTCAGCCCGTGTCTGATCGGCACGCTCACCACCGAACGGGTGAATGCCATTATTAAAGAGAAGGCGCTTTGGGGACTGCTCTCTCAACAGCTCATGTTTGTCTATAGCCGTCTTTATAACAACGTGATGCCGCAGGGCGCGCCCACGGCGTATGAGATGATTCGCCAACAGCTCATAAAACTGATGGATGAAGATGAGAGCTATCGCGGCAACGTGACGGCGGAAAGGTATATCAGGGAGAAAACCCAGCTCTCCCGCAGCGGCGTGATGCGCATTCTGGCGGATTTAAAAACCGGCGGATTTATCGAAATGGAAGAAGGCAGGCTTATTAAAATCAACAAGCTCCCCGCTAAATACTGAACGTCAGACACAAAAAAGGCCGCTCTTGCGGCCTTTTTTACTCTCTCAATGGACGTGAACGCCCAACCGCCAGGCAAAGTAGATCTCTTCTTTAAGCTCATTCGAAGAGAGCGCCAGCAAATCTGTAAATTCCAGCTCAAGCTGTTTCAGCTTTTTCAGGTACTGCGCCGGGGACAGATTGCTCTTATCGCGACGTAAATATTCAATTGCCAGCTGTGTTGGGGTTATTTCAGTATCCATGATGTCCTCGCTTATGTACAAAACCTGACCAGTATATCACAACCCACTGACTAGTTTTTGACCAAAGGCAAAACATCTGAAAACTTTACACGACCGCCGTCGTCAGCCGCGATGAGCAGCACAGGCGATCCTGCTCGTCGAGAATGTCAATCTGCCATACCTGATGGCGGCTACCGGCGTGCAGCGCGCGGCAAACTCCGCGCACGCGCCCGCTGCGTACCGAGCGGATATGGTTAGCATTCACCTCGAGTCCGACCACCTTCTGCTCCCCTTCGGTACAGAGATATCCCGCCACCGAGCCCAGAGTTTCGGCCAGCACGACGGACGCCCCGCCGTGCAATAAACCAAACGGCTGATGTGTGCGACGATCGACGGGCATGGTGGCCTCGATATCATCGTCGCCAATGCGGGTGAACTGGATATCCAGCAGCCCCACCATATTCCCCTCGCCCATGGCGTTCAGCGCCTGCAGCGTCACGGCACGTTTCCAGATCATCCAATTATCTCCAGTAAAGCCTGCAATGGGTGACGTACACCGTTACCTTCTACCCGTTTCACCTGGCTTCGACAGGAGTAGCCCGTTGCCAGACAGCGGTTTCGCGGCAAACGCTGCATCGCCTGATGCCAGGACAGCTCATAGATGCCGAGCGAGTTGGCGTGGTTTTTCACTTCGTGTCCGTACGTGCCGGCCATGCCGCAGCAGCCCACGCTGACGCTCTCCAGCTTCGCGCCGAAGCGGGCAAAGATGGAGGCCCACTGCGCGGGGGCACCCGGCAGCGCGGTGACTTCCGTGCAGTGTCCGAACAGATACCACGGCTCACCGCTGACGTCCTGAACAGCTTTGTCTTCCAGGGCCATCGGCAGCCACTCGTGCACCAGCATGACGTGGAAATCACCGCGCTTGTCGCCCAGCGTCTGCTTGTATTCATCGCGATAGCACAGCACCAGCGCCGGGTCGACGCCGACCATCGGTATCGCGAGTTGCGCCACGCGGTTTAAGAAGTCAGCGGTTTTCTGCGCGGTCTTCGCAAAGCGCGTCAGGAAGCCTTTAATGTGCTGCGCCTTACCGTTGGGTGAGAACGGCAGGACCACCGGCTGATACCCCAGCTTTTCGGTCAGGCGGATGAAATCCGCCACCACCTGGGCATCGTAGTAGCTGGTAAACGGATCCTGCACCACCAGCACCACCTTCGCTTTTTGCTCAGGCGTGAGTGCCTCCAGCTGCTCCAGGGTCATGTTCGCCGAGCGATGCCCGACGAGCTGGCGCTGCAGAGACGGCACCGACAGCAGCGGCAGATCGACCATGCCGATATGTTTTTCGGAGAGCTTGCGCACCAGCGGCTGGTTGATAAAGAAGTTGAAGGTCTTCGGCGCACGTGCCATCAGCGGCGCGTAGCTTTCCACCGTCGCCACCAGATGGTCGCGCACCGGGCGGAGGTAGCGGGTATGATACAGCTGCAGGAAGCGCGAGCGGAATTCCGGCACGTCGATTTTAATCGGGCATTGGGTTGAGCAGGCTTTACAGGCCAGACAGCCGGACATCGCCTCTTTCACCTCATGGGAGAAATCATACTCGCCCTTGTTGGCATGCCAGCTGTTACGGGTGCGTTCAATCAACGAGCGCAGGCTGGCCCGTTTTTCCGGAATCTGCTGCTCAAGCCTGAGCGGGTCAACCCCGCGATCGGCCAGCAGTCGCAGCCATTCACGCACCAGCGTCGCCCGCCCCTTTGGAGAATGGATACGGTTGCTGGTGATTTTCATTGACGGACACATCGGGCTTTTCACATCAAAGTTAAAGCACAGGCCATTGCCGTTACACTCCATCGCGCCGCGCCAGGAGGAGCGCACCGCAATCGGGATCTGTCTGTCGTACGTGCCGCGCTTGACGGCATCCACCTGCATCATTGGCGCGTCCACGCCTTCAGGCGGGCAGATTTTGCCCGGGTTGAGGCGGTTATGCGGGTCAAACGCCGCTTTCACCTTGCGCAGCTCCGCATAGAGCTGTTCGCCGAAGAATGCCGGGCTGTATTCCGCGCGGAATCCTTTCCCGTGCTCTCCCCAGAGCAGACCGCCATATTTGGCGGTTAAGGCCACCACATCGTCGGAGATCTGCTTCATCAGGATCTCCTGCTGCGGGTCGCACATATCCAGCGCCGGACGCACGTGCAGCACCCCGGCATCGACGTGGCCGAACATGCCGTAGCTCAGGCCGTGGCTGTCCAGCAGGGCGCGAAACTCGACGATATAATCCGCCAGATGCTCAGGCGGCACGCAGGTATCTTCGGCAAAGGGAATCGGCTTCGCCGCCCCTTTCGCATTGCCGAGCAGGCCCACGGCTTTTTTACGCATCGCATAGATACGCTCAATCCCGGCCAGATCGTTACAGAGTTGCCAGCCGATCACGCCGCCTTCGCCCTGCGCAATCAGCTCATCCAGCCGCTGGCAGAGCGTGGTGACCTGGCTCTCAATCAGCGCCGCATCGTCACCGGCAAATTCCACGATGTTAAGACCGAGCATCTCTTTATCCGGCACGTCGGTAATGAGATCGCTGACGGAGTGCCAGACAATATCTTCCCGGGCCAGGTTGAGCACTTTGGAGTCAACCGTTTCCACCGACAGCGCTTTCGCTTCCACCATAAACGGCGCATTGCGCAGCGCGGAATCGAAGGAGTCATATTTGACGTTCACCAGCCGACGCACCTTCGGCAAGCGGGTGATATCCAGCCGCGCCTCGGTGATAAACGCCAGCGTCCCTTCAGAGCCGGTGAGCACGCGGGTTAAATCAAACTGGGTCAGGTCGTCGTTAAAGACGTGACGCAGGTCGTACCCGGTCAGGAAGCGGTTCAGTTTGGGGAACTTATCAAGAATAAGCTGGCGGTTGTCGCGGCAGCGCTCCAGCACGGTACGATAGATGCGTCCGCTGGCCGTGTTATCTTTGCCCAGCGTTTCCGCCAGTTCGACCGGCATCGGCTGCGTATCGAGAATATCGCCGCCCAGCAGAACGGCACGCACGCCCAGCACGTGATCGGAGGTTTTGCCGTAGACCAGCGAGCCCTGACCGGAAGCATCCGTGTTGATCATCCCGCCGAGGGTCGCGCGGTTACTGGTGGAAAGCTCCGGGGCAAAAAAGTAACCGTAAGGCTTGAGGTACTGGTTAAGCTGATCTTTGATAACGCCCGCTTCGACCCGCACCCACCCCTCTTCCGGGTTGATCTCAATGATGCGGTTCATATAGCGCGACATATCAACAATGATGCCCTGGTTCAGCGCTTGACCATTGGTCCCGGTGCCGCCGCCGCGCGGCGTAAAGACCAGCGAGGCAAAGCGCTCCTGTGTGGCCAGCCGGGCGATAAGCGCGACGTCAGCCGTTGAACGAGGGAAAACGACGGCATCGGGAAGAAGCTGGTAA
The DNA here is from genome assembly GCF_011752745.1 of Enterobacter sp. Acro-832. Taxonomy (NCBI): domain Bacteria; kingdom Pseudomonadati; phylum Pseudomonadota; class Gammaproteobacteria; order Enterobacterales; family Enterobacteriaceae; genus Enterobacter; species Enterobacter sp. Acro-832. The sequence goes on along the minus strand of NZ_VWWX01000002.1, from coordinate 752,875 downwards.
ATACTGTTATCGGTCGCCATCGTCAGCCTGTCGGCATAGTTCGTGGCGGTATCACCTGTAAAACCCTGTTGCTCCAGTGCTTGCAAAAAATTAAGCACCAGCTGAACGACGCCAGGTGCCTGAGAAATCTGTGGGATCATGACTGTCGACCCTAATTAGAGTTGTATGAAATCGTTTGCGTGTATCTTAAAAGTTTTATCACATTTTTTTCTTATAATCTCTGCCGAATTACAGGCAAAATCCGCCTGTCAAAAACCGCTGAGATCATCAATGATTAGAGAGACGCGGTTTTCCGTTCCCGCCAGCCACGCTGGCGTTCTTTTAAGGAAAGTTTCATTTATGGTCAATCTTCGCCAGCCCAGGGATGTTGCGCAAATTTTGCTGTCGGTGCTGTTCCTGGCCCTCATGATTATTGCGTGTCTGTGGATTGTTCAACCCTTTATTCTCGGCTTCGCCTGGGCCGCGACCGTTGTCGTTGCCACGTGGCCTCTGCTGCTGCGTTTGCAGAAACTGCTGTTCGGCCGCCGCGGGTTAGCGGTGCTGGTCATGACGCTCCTGCTGTTCCTGCTGTTTATTATTCCGATTGCCCTGCTGGTGAATAGCCTGGTGGATTCCAGTGGCCCCGTTATTCGCGCTATTAGCAGCGGTGACCTGACGCTGCCGGATCTCGCCTGGCTGAACAGCATTCCGGTGGTGGGCGCCAAGCTCTACAGCGGCTGGCATAGCCTGCTGGAGATGGGCGGCAGCGCGCTGATGGCAAAAGTCCGCCCGTACATTGGCACGACCACGACCTGGTTTGTGGGTCAGGCGGCGCATATCGGCCGGTTTATGATGCACTGTACCCTGATGCTGCTTTTCAGCGCCCTGCTCTACTGGCGCGGCGAGCAGGTGGCTTTAGGCGTTCGTCACTTCGCCACCCGCCTGGCGGGCAAACGGGGTGACGCGGCGGTTTTACTGGCTGCGCAGGCTGTGCGCGCGGTGGCGCTGGGCGTGGTGGTGACCGCGCTGGTGCAGGCGGTGCTGGGCGGTATCGGTCTGGCGATTTCCGGCGTACCGTACGCTACCGTGTTCACCGTGGTCATGCTGATGACCTGTCTTGCGCAACTGGGACCGCTGCTGGTGCTGGTCCCTAGTATTATCTGGCTGTACTGGACGGGTGATACCACGTGGGGAACGGTGCTACTGGTCTGGAGCTGCGTGGTCGGCACCATGGATAACGTCATTCGTCCGATACTCATCCGCATGGGTGCTGACCTGCCGCTGATCCTGATCCTCTCCGGAGTCATTGGCGGACTGATTGCCTTTGGCATGATAGGCCTGTTTATTGGCCCGGTGCTGCTCGCCGTCACCTGGCGTCTGTTCTCCGCCTGGGTGCATGAAATTCCGCCCCCGGGAACAGACCCGGACGTGATTTTGAGCGAACTGGAAGAGCTGGAAGAGAAGAACACGCATTAAGTTTTTTTGCCGGGTGGCGCTAACGCTTACCCGGCCTACATTCCCCCTCACAATACTTTAACGCTGCTAAAGTATTTATTCGTTGCTCACTGGTCAGACCCGCCTTTTTTGCTCTAAGTCCGCTATTCACCTTAAAAAATCTTTACGTCTCTTTAACTATTGAGACGAATCCGATCGACGCTAAAAGATGACATGCCTACTATTAGGACACGGTTATAGATCAACACCTTGATTTATAAGCATGGAAATCCCCTGAGTGAAACAACGAATTGCTGTGTGTAGTCTTTGCCCATCTCCCACGATGGGCTTTTTTTTATCCTGACTACGCGCGCTTAACCTCACAGGTACTGAGCATCCGCCACTCAGCAGGCAGCACCCGCGTTTCCCCTGTCACATTAACCGTCACCGCCGCGCGGATATCCGCCGACGATGCGCCAACCTGCAGTTCAAACTCGCCCGGCTCAACGATGCGTTTCCCGTCCCGGCGGGTAAAGTTGAACATCTCAACCGGTAGTGTAAAACTGACCGTGGCGGTTTCGCCCGGCGAGAGCGTGACGCGCTGGAAGGCCTTCAGCTCCTGAAGCGGTCGCACCTGGGTGGCGACCTTATCCCTGACGTAAACCTGCACCACCTCGCTGCCGCTGCGTTCCCCGGCATTGGTGATATCCACGCTCAGCGTCACCTCGCCGTCGACCGGCACGCTGCCTTCAGCTACGCGGGCAGCCCCCCAGCTAAACGTTGTCCAGCCAAGGCCGAAGCCAAACGGATAACGTGAACCGAAGTGGAACGCAAACGGCGTACCGCCGCTTTTGAGCTTGTGATTGTAGTAATACGGCATTGCCCCGGCGCTTTTCGGCACGCTCACCACCAGACGCCCCTGCGGCTCAGCGCGTCCCGTTAGCACGTCCGCGATCGCCCAGCCCCCTTCCTGCCCTGGCGCCCACGCCACCAGCAGCGCTGCAATCTTATCCTCCAGCCCCTGAAGGTTGTACGGGCGCCCGCCGGTCATCACGACAATCACCGGTTTGCCCGTCGCCACCAGCGCTTCCAGCAGCTGTTGCTGCACGCCCGGCAGATTCAGGGAGTCGGTGTCGGAACCTTCCCCCACGGTTCCGCTCTGGAACAGCCCGGCGAGATCGCCCACGCAGGCCACCACCACGTCACTCTCCTGCGCCGCGTTCACGGCCTCGGGGATCAGCGCGGTGCTTTGCGAGACCGGCGACTGCTGCATCGGCTTACCGCCGCTGTCGCCCGGGAAGACCGGCGCACCCGCCATCCGTTTCTCGATGATGTGACACCCTTTGGCGTAACGGACCTGCGACGCGCCGAGGTAATGTTCCAGCGCCGCGCGCGGGGTCGTCACCTGCGAGGTCTCTTCAACCATATCGCTGATGATCAGATGTACCGGGAAGCTGTAGCCGCTGAGCAGCGCCAGCGGATCGTCTGCCGTCGGCCCCACCACCGCCACGCGGGGCTTACCGCCGAGCGGTAAAATACCGTTGTTTTCCAGCAGCGTGACCGATTTCGTCGCCACCTCCCGCGCAACCTGTCGGGTGGTGTCATTTTGCAGATCGATACCGTTCTCATCCGCGTACGGGTTTTCAAACAGGCCCAGGCGGAATTTTTCGGTCAGCACGCGCACCACGATCTCATCCACCCTGGTCATAGAAATCAGCCCGCGCTCAACGGCGTCCGCCAGATGGCGCGCGCAGTCATCTTTCGGCAGCTCGACGTCCAGCCCGGCGTTAAAGGCCAGCGCGGCGGATTCGGCCGCATCGTGAGACACACCGTGATGCTGGTGCAGCAGGCTGACGCCGCCGTAATCCGCGACAATAATGCCGTCGAAGCCCCACTGTTCGCGCAGGACGGTGGTCAGCAGGAAGCTGTCGCTGTGCCCCGGCTGATTGTCGATATCGTGGTAGGCCGGCATCACCGACCCGGCATTGGCCAGCTTCACCGCCATTTCAAACGGCAGCAGGAAGGTGTCGTTCAGTTCGCTAAAGCCCAGATGTACCGGCGCATGGTTGCGCGCCCCTTCGCTGAACGAGTGGCCCACGTAGTGCTTGAGCGTCGCCAGCAGGTCGCGCTTATCGCCCTGCACCCCTTTCACGTAGGCGGTTGCCATCACCCCCACCAGCCAGGGATCTTCCCCGAAGGTCTCTTCGGTTCGCCCCCAGCGCACGTCGCGGGAAACGTCCAGCACCGGCGCCAGCCCCTGCAGACAGCCGACGGACCGCGCCTCTTTACCGATCTGCTCTGCCGCGCGCTGTACCAGTTCAGGATCCCAGGTAGAGCCGTAGTTCAGCGACGACGGGAACAGGGTGGCGTCTTTGCACAGCAGCCCCACCAGGCACTCTTCATGGAACAATGCCGGAATGCCGAGACGCGTCTCTTCCATCATCATGCGCTGCAGGCGGTTAGCGGCGCGCACTCCGGTTTTCGCGTCAACGATATGGGTACCCAGCGGACGGGTGATCTGCCCGACGCCCAGCTTTAGCCGTTCACTCAGCGCTGCCTGCTCGCTCACGCCGGCGAATTCATCGCTGAGGTCGCTGCGTTCGCGATGGTTGCCGTTTTCATCGAGGATCAGCCAGTACGCATGCATCTGGGCGAACTTCTCTTCCGGGGTCATACGCGCCAGTAAATCGGCGACGCGCTCGTGCACGGGACGTCCCGCGTCCTTATAGATAGCTGTCATGTTTTACTCCTGTAGTGCGGAAGGGATTGTTGGGCTGAGCTGCCCCGCGTCGGGTCTCACCTCACGCTTGCTGGCCAACTCCCGGGCGATGGAATCCACCAGCCGACTGTTGAGCTTGTAGATAGCAAGCAGCGCGACCATGCAAAGGAACAGCGCGCAAGGGATAAGGGTGAACAGCGCGTTAATCGTAGAGAGTACGTGGGGCGCCTGAGTTGCCTGTCCCGGGGCGTAATCCACCATGCCCAGCACCCAGCCGACCACCGCGCCACCCAGCGCCAGGCCGAATTTGATGGCAAACAGTGCGGTGGAAAAGACCAGCCCGTCCAGGCGGCGGCCACTGCGATGCTCTTCGTAGTCGACCACATCGGAGAACATGGTCCACTGCAGCGGCGTGGTCAGGTTTTGCACAAAGCTAAAGACGATGTTGAGGCCAAAAATCAGCCACACCTGCGAAGGCGGCAGGAAGAAAATCAGCGCGCCGAAAATAACGAAGGAAATAATGGTCCACTGGTAGGCGCGCACGCGGTCAAATTTCCCCAGCAGCCGTTCAGATAATAATGCGCCGCTTAAGGAGGCGACCATTCCGGAAACAATAAAGGCAAAAACCAGCTCCGGGCGCAACAGCACATAGTTCACGTAATACATCGTGGCGGAACCACGCGTTACCACCGCCGTTAACAGCAAAATATTAAACAGGAAAACAATGCGCCACTGGCTGTTACCGGCCAGCAGTTTTAAATCGGTCAGCATGGAGCCGGAGGTATCATTGCGCGGCGAATAGCGCTCGCGGGTCATGAGGAAACAGCAGAAAAAGAGCACAATGCCCAGCAGCCCCATCAGGCTCATGGCATAGAAATAGCCTTTCTGCACGTTGCCCTGGCCTAACAGTGAGACCAGCGGCAGGGCAATCACCGTCACAATCAACCCGCCGATAAACGACAGGCCAAAGCGCCACGACTGCAGGGAGTGACGCTCGCGCGGATCCAGCGTCAGCGCGCCGGGCATGGCGCAGTAAGGTACGTTAATGGCGGAGTAAATCAGGCTTAAGATCGCGTAGGTCACACAGGCATAAACGATTTTCGCCGTCGGCCCCACGTCCGGTACATAGAAAGTGATGAGGCAGCTTACGCCAAACGGAATGGCGAACCACAGCAGCCAGGGACGGAAACGACCGTGACGCGTCTGGGTGCGATCCACCAGGGCGCCAATGCACGGGTCGACAAACGCATCAACCACGCGCACCACTAAAAACATGGTGCCCATGATTGCGGCGGGTAGCCCAAAAACGTCCGTATAGAAATAAGCGAGAAATAAGGTTGCCGTTTGCCAGACCAGCGCGCTGGCCATATCACCTAAGCCATAACCTATTTTATCTTTGGTACGCAATACAGAGGAGAGTGTCATTGTTATTTGCCTTTTTATCAGGTTAAAACGTATTTCAACCAGTTGCGCATCACTGAAAGGGAAATGCGCAGTAAGGCTCAAGTATTAGCAACGCGTTGCGCGCTAACAATTGTCTAAATTGACAGACAAATTATGATATTTGGTTTTTTACTTTATTTGTGATGGGGAGCAAATAAGAGGGAAAATAAAAAAGGCGAGGAGATATCTCCTCGCCTTTATCCGTTTTTAAGCGGTTACTTGTTCAGTTCCGCCAGGCTCAGCCAGGTTTGCACCACCGTATCCGGGTTCAGGGACAGGCTATCAATCCCCTCTTCCATCAGCCAGGCAGCGAAGTCTTCATGGTCGGATGGACCCTGACCACAAATCCCGACGTATTTGCCCTGCTTCTTCGCCGCGCGGATGGACAGGGAGAGCAGCGCCTTCACCGCCTCGTTGCGCTCATCGAACAGCTCGGAGACCACGCCGGAGTCGCGGTCCAGACCCAGCGTCAGCTGCGTCATGTCGTTCGAACCGATAGAGAAGCCGTCGAAGTGCTCGAGGAACTGCTCGGCCAGCAGGGCGTTGGACGGAATTTCACACATCATGATGATCTTCAGCCCGTTCTCGCCGCGCTTCAGACCCTGACGCGCCAGCTCGTCCACAACCGCTTTCGCCTGATCCACGGTACGTACGAACGGGATCATGATCTCCACGTTGGTCAGACCCATGTCGTTGCGCACGCGCTTCACCGCCTCACACTCCAGCGCGAAGCAGTCGCGGAAGCTGTCGGACACGTAGCGTCCGGCCCCGCGGAAGCCCAGCATCGGGTTCTCTTCTTCCGGCTCGTAGCGCTCGCCGCCGACCAGGTTGGCGTATTCGTTAGACTTAAAGTCAGACAGACGCACAATCACGCGTTTCGGATAGAAGGCGGCACCCAGCGTCGCGATCCCTTCGGTCAGACGGCCGACGTAGAACTCTTTCGGCGAGTCATAGCCTTTCATCATCTCGCGGATTTCGTTCTGCAGCTTTGGATCCTGGTCGTCAAACTCCAGCAGCGCACGCGGGTGAACGCCGATCATACGGTTGATGATAAATTCCAGGCGCGCCAGGCCTACGCCTTCGTTCGGCAGGCAGGCGAAGTCGAACGCGCGGTCCGGGTTACCGACGTTCATCATGATCTTCAGCGGCAGGTCCGGCATGGTATCCACGCTGGAGCTCTTCACGCTGAAGTCGAGGATATCGGCATACACGTAGCCGGTATCGCCTTCGGCACAGGAGACGGTCACGTTCTGACCGTCCTTCATGCGCTCGGTAGCATCACCGCAGCCGACAACCGCAGGAATACCCAGTTCGCGGGCAATGATCGCCGCGTGACAGGTACGGCCGCCGCGGTTGGTGACGATAGCCGCCGCTTTCTTCATGATCGGTTCCCAGTCCGGGTCGGTCATGTCGGTCACCAGCACGTCGCCGGGCTCAATACGGTTCATCTCGCTGATGTTGTGGATCACTTTCACCGGACCGGCCCCGATGCGGTGACCGATAGCACGGCCTTCCGCCACGATTTTGCCCTGGGCGTGCAGCGTGTAACGCTCCATCACCTGGCCGCGAGAGCGGACGGTTTCCGGGCGCGCCTGCACGATAAACAGCTTGCCGGTGTTCCCGTCTTTCGCCCATTCGATATCCATCGGACGGCCGTAGTGTTTTTCAATCTGCACCGCCTGCTTCGCCAGCTCCTGCACTTCGGCGTCGGTCAGGGAGAAGCGGTCGCGCTGCTCCTGCGGTACGTCTTCAATTTTAACCTGCTTGCCATGCTCCTGGGTCGGGGCATAGATCATGCGGATTTTTTTCGAGCCCATGGTGCGGCGCACCACCGCCGGACGGCCAGCGGCCAGCGTAGGCTTGTGAACGTAGAATTCGTCAGGGTTTACCGCACCCTGCACAACCATCTCACCCAGCCCCCACGCGGAGGTGATAAACACCACCTGGTCGAAGCCGGATTCGGTATCAATGGAGAACATCACGCCGGATGAGCCCACGTCCGAGCGCACCATGCGCTGCACGCCAGCGGAAAGTGCCACGCCGCGATGGTCGTAGCCCTGGTGCACGCGATAGGAGATGGCACGGTCGTTAAACAGGGAAGCAAACACGTGCTTCACGGCCACCAGCACCGCATCGTAACCCTGGACGTTCAGGAAGGTTTCCTGCTGCCCGGCAAACGAGGCGTCCGGCATGTCTTCCGCGGTCGCAGAGGAACGCACGGCAAAGGAGGCCTGCGCATCGTCAGCAGAAAGCTGGTTGTATGCGTCGTGAATGGCTTTTTCCAGTTCCGGCTGGAAAGGTGTGTCGATGATCCACTGGCGGATCTGCGCCCCGGCTTTGGCAAGCTCGGTGACGTCATCAATATCCGTTTTATCCAGCAGGTCGTAAATGCGCTGGTTAACACCGCTCTGGTCTAAAAACAGGTTAAAGGCATCGGCGGTGGTGGCAAACCCGTTCGGTACGGAGACACCCATACCCGACAGGTTTGTAATCATTTCACCCAGGGAGGCATTTTTGCCCCCAACTCTGTCTACATCATTCATGCCGAGTTGGTTATACCAAAGCACCAGCGGTGACGAGCCATTGTTGGACATCGAAACAATCCTTTTGTGATATTTGATCGGAGTAAGTAACACCTGACTACGTATTTATACTGGCATATTTATTTCCGCTAAAAAAACGGTGAATCGTGTAAGCAATTTAAAATTTCAACTTTTCGGATACTTTCCCATCAACGATTAACCCGATGATTCCTCTATATTCAGCCAGAAACCCCAAAAATAAAGTCGCTATTTGAAAAATGAAATCCACTTTTCAGGAAAATCAAAAACAGCGTTTCATTCATAATTAGGATAAGTTCTTTGCTGTGTAAATTACTTTTTTAATTTATGCTTTCAGACAATTACGTCTGATATTCAGGGTGGGTAAAATGGATAGTGCTGTCGATCGTCACGTTTTTTATATTTCTGATGGTACGGCGATCACCGCCGAGGTGCTGGGCCACGCGGTGATGTCGCAGTTTCCCGTATCGATCAACAGCATTACGCTGCCGTTTGTCGAAAATGAGAGCCGCGCCAAAGCGGTGAAGGACCAGATCGACGCCATTTACCAACAGACCGGCGTCCGCCCGCTGGTGTTCTACTCCATCGTGATCCCAGAGATTCGCGCCATCATTCTGCAGAGTGAAGGCTTCTGCCAGGATATCGTGCAGGCGCTGGTGGCTCCGCTGCAAAGCGAGCTGAAGCTCGACCCGACGCCTATCGCCCACCGTACCCACGGGCTGAACCCCGGCAACCTGACCAAGTACGACGCCCGTATCGCCGCCATTGACTATACCCTCGCGCACGACGACGGTATCTCTCTGCGTAATCTCGACCAGGCGCAGGTGATCCTGCTTGGCGTGTCGCGCTGCGGCAAAACGCCGACCAGCCTCTACCTGGCGATGCAGTTCGGCATTCGCGCCGCCAACTACCCGTTTATTGCTGACGACATGGATAACCTGGTGCTGCCCGCCGCCCTTAAGCCGCTGCAGCACAAGCTGTTCGGGCTGACCATTAATCCGGAACGCCTTGCTGCCATCCGCGAAGAGCGCCGCGAGAAAAGCCGTTACGCCTCCATGCGCCAGTGCCGGATGGAGGTCTCCGAAGTGGAAGCCCTGTACCGCAAAAATCAGATCCCGTGGCTGAACAGCACCAACTACTCTGTTGAAGAAATTGCCACCAAAATTCTCGACATCATGGGGCTTAACCGCCGCATGTACTAATATGCTAGTACATTAGCTCAGATTCAGGTATCATCATCGGCAACCACGGGGCGGTGTCGCCCCGAACTTGAAATCAGCAGGGATTGGTTTAAGGTGATGCCCATCACTTCCCGGTAGTCTGCCGATGAAGCAAAAATTTTCTGAGACATTCCATGAATAAAACCGATGAACTCCGCACTGCGCGCATTGACAGCCTGGTTACGCCGGCTGAACTGGCCCAGCGGCATCCTGTTTCCGCTGCCGTTGCAGAACACGTGACGGCCTCCCGCCGCCGCATTGAAAAAATACTTAATGGTGAAGACAAGCGTCTTCTGGTGGTGATTGGTCCCTGCTCCATCCACGATCTGGATGCCGCGATGGATTACGCAAAACGGCTTCAGGGCCTGCGGGATAAGTATCAGCACCGCCTTGAGATTGTGATGCGAACCTACTTTGAAAAACCGCGTACCGTGGTGGGCTGGAAAGGGCTGATTTCCGACCCTGATCTGAACGGCAGCTATCGCGTGAACCACGGCATCGAGCTGGCACGTAAGCTGCTTTTGCAGGTCAACGAGCTGGGCGTGCCGACCGCCACCGAGTTTCTTGATATGGTGACCGGGCAGTTTATCGCCGATCTGATCAGCTGGGGCGCGATTGGCGCACGCACCACCGAAAGCCAAATCCACCGCGAGATGGCCTCCGCCCTCTCCTGTCCGGTCGGCTTTAAAAACGGGACCGATGGCAATACCCGTATTGCGGTTGATGCCATCCGCGCTGCCCGTGCCAGCCACATGTTCCTGTCGCCGGACAAGAGCGGTCATATGACCATCTACCAGACCAGCGGTAACCCGTACGGGCACATCATCATGCGCGGCGGCAAGAAACCCAATTACCATGCACAAGATATTGCGGCGGCCTGTGAAACCCTGGCCGAGTTCGACCTGCCGGAACATCTGGTGGTGGACTTCAGCCACGGCAACTGCCAGAAGCAGCATCGCCGCCAGCTGGACGTCTGCGATGAGATCTGCCAGCAGATCCGCAGCGGTTCAACCGCCGTTGCAGGGATTATGGCGGAGAGCTTTATCAAAGAAGGCACGCAGAAAATCGTTGCTGGCCAGCAGATGGTATACGGCCAGTCGATCACCGACCCGTGCCTGAGCTGGGAAGACAGCGAGCTGCTGCTGGAGAAACTCGCAGCAGCCGTGGACACACGCTTTTAACATCCTGCCGGGTGGCGCTGCGCTTACCCGGCCTACGATTCTTGCCGTTGTAGGCCCGGTAAGGCGAAGCCGCCACCGGGCTTTTCATTGCACAATATTGATCCTCTCACCCTTTTTTCACAAAAACGCTTGCCGTGAATTTGCAGTTTATTGATAATGATTATCATTGTTACATTGATTGTTATTTATAAACATTATGTCACGTACGGATAACAGCGCGGCAACGCCAGCAAAAACAGACACAGCACCAGCCCCAACCGAGCGTCGGATTGACAGCAAAACCCTGCTCGGCGATGAGGGCCGGGTCATTATCGAGCATGACGGCCAGCGCTATCTGCTGCGCCAGACCCATGCCGGAAAACTGATCCTCACAAAATAAACAACACAAAAAACTACGCCAGCCACCCAGGTAAACCCCAGGCAGCCAGCGCTTTTCAATTCTAATGGAGAGTTGCTATGCCACACCTGCCTTCCGCGTCTTTACGCCCGTCACTTCTGACGCTGGCGATTGTCAGCGCCCTGCCGACCGCGGCGTTTGCTGCCACAGATGACATTACCGTCACCGCCACGGGCAACGCCCGCAGCGCCTTTGAAGCCCCCATGATGGTGAGCGTGATTGACGCCAGCGCGCCGGAGAAGCAAACCGCCAGCTCGGCGGCCGACCTGCTGCGTAACGTCCCCGGCCTGACGCTGGACGGTACCGGGCGCACCAACGGGCAGGACGTGAACCTGCGCGGCTATGACCGTCGCGGCGTGCTGGTGCTGGTTGACGGCGTGCGTCAGGGCACCGACACCGGTCACCTGAACAGCACGTTCCTCGATCCGGCGCTGATTAAACGTATCGAAGTGGTTCGCGGCCCGTCGGCCCTGCTGTACGGCAGCGGCGCGCTGGGCGGCGTGATTTCTTATGATACCGCCGATGCGAAAGATCTGCTGGAGCCGGGTAAAAACAGCGGCTACCGCGTGTTTGGGACGGGCGCGACGGGCGATCACAGTTTTGGCCTGGGGGCCAGCGCCTACGGCCGCACCGACATCCTGGACGGTCTGGTGGCCTGGTCCAGCCGGGATCGCGGTGATATTCGCCAGAGCGACGGAGCAACCGCCCCTAACGACGAATCCATCAATAACATGCTGGCGAAAGGCAGCTGGAAAATCGACCCGGCCCAAACCCTGAGCGGCTCCCTGCGCTACTACAATAACGACGCTCAGGAACCGAAAAACCCGCAAACCCCCGGGGCGGACAGCAGCAACCCGATGACCGATCGCTCCACCATTCAGCGTGACGCGCAGGTGGGCTATCACATCGCCCCGGAAGGTAACGACTGGCTGAACGCCGACGCGAAGGTCTACTGGTCCGAAGCGCGCATTAATGCCCAGAATATCGACAACAGCGGTGAGTTCCGCAAGCAGACCACCAAAGGCGGCAAGGTGGAAAACCGCACCCGCCTGTTCAGCGACACCTTAGCATCACACCTCCTGACCTACGGCGGGGAATATTATCGTCAGGAGCAACATCCGGGCGGGGCAACCACCGGCTTCCCGGAGGCGAAAATCGACTTCAGCTCCGGCTGGCTGCAGGACGAAATTACCCTGCGCGATCTGCCGGTCACCCTGCTGGGCGGCACGCGGTATGACAACTACCGCGGCAGCAGCAATGGCTACGACGATGTCGATGCCGACAAGTGGTCCTCCCGCGCCGGGTTGACCGTCAGCCCGACCGACTGGCTGATGCTGTTTGGCTCTTACGCACAGGCGTTCCGCGCGCCCACCATGGGTGAGATGTACAACGACGCCAAACACTTCTCTATTGGCCGCTTCTATACCAACTACTGGGTGCCGAACCCGAACCTGCGCCCGGAAACCAACGAAACTCAGGAGTTTGGTTTCGGTCTGCGCTTTGACGATCTGCTGCTTGCCAACGATGCGCTGGAGTTTAAAGCCAGCTATTTCGATACCAAAGCCAAAGACTACATCTCCACCACCGTCAATTTCGCGGCGGCAACCACCATGTCGTATAACGTTCCGAACGCCAAAATCTGGGGCTGGGACATGATGGCAAAATACTCTGCCGACCTCTTCAACCTCGACCTGGCCTACAACCGCACGCGCGGGAAAGATACCGATACGGGCGAGTACATCTCCAGCATCAACCCGGATACCGTCACCAGCAAGCTGGACATTCCGGTGGCGCAGAGCGGTTTTTCCGTCGGCTGGATTGGCACCTTTATCGATCGCTCAACGCATATCAGCAGCAGCTACAGCGAGCAGCCGGGCTATGCGGTCAATGACTTCTATGTCAGCTATAAGGGCCAGGAGCGGCTCAAAGGCGTGACCACGACGCTGGTACTTGGCAACGCCTTCGACAAAGCGTACTGGTCACCTCAGGGCATTCCGCAGGACGGCCGTAACGGGAAGATTTTCGTCAGTTATCAATGGTAATCCCTTCGCCCCGGCTGACCGGGGCACTGCTTTGAAAGGAAGAGACAATGAATCACTACACACGCTGGCTTGAGCTAAAAGAAGAAAATCCGGGTAAGTACGCGCGCGACCTTGCAGGGCTAATGAACATCAGCGAAGCGGAGCTGACCTTTGCCCGCGTGGGCCACGACGCCTGGCGACTGCACGGTGAAATGCGCGAGATCCTGGGCGCGCTGGAGGCGGTGGGCGAAACCAAATGTATCTGCCGCAACGACTACGCCGTTCACGAGCAGGTCGGGAACTTCACCAACCAGCACCTGAACGGCCATGCCGGGCTGGTGCTGAACCCGCGTGCGCTGGATCTGCGCCTGTTCCTCAACCAGTGGGCAAGCGCGTTTCACATCAGTGAAGCCACCGCCCGCGGCGAGCGGCAAAGCATTCAGTTCTTCGACCATCAGGGCGATGCCCTGCTGAAGGTCTACGCCACGGACAACACCGACCGTTCCGCCTGGGGCGACGTGCTGACCCGTTTTATCTTTGCCGATAATCCACCGCTGGCGTTAAAGGCGCCCGACGCGCCTGCTCACGCGGAAAGTCCGCAAGCCGCCCTCGTGGACAAAGAGTGGCGCGCCATGACCGACGTGCACCAGTTCTTCAGCCTGCTGAAACGTCATAACCTCAGCCGCCAGCAGGCGTTTCGCCTGGTGGGGGACGATCTGGCCTGTCGGGTAGAGAACAGCGCGCTGGCGCAGCTGCTGGAGACGGCGCGTCGGGACGGCAATGAAATCATGGTCTTCGTCGGCAACCGCGGCTGCGTGCAGATTTTCACCGGCGTGGTGGAAAAGCTGGCGCCGATGAAAGGCTGGCTGAACATCTTCAACCCAACCTTTACCCTGCACCTGCTTGAAGACGCGATTGCCGAGACGTGGGTCACGCGCAAACCGACCGCGGACGGGCATGTCACCAGCCTGGAGCTGTTTGCCGCCGATGGGACGCAAATCGCCCAACTGTACGGCCAGCGCACCGAAGGGGAGCCGGAGCAGAGCCAGTGGCGCAGCCAGATTGACGCCTTAACAGCGAAAGGGCTGGCCGCATGAAACGGTGGCTTGCCCTGTTCAGCGCCCTGCCCCTGCTGGCGTTTGCTGCGCCGCAGGAGAAAATCATCACGCTCGGCGGCGACGTCACCGAGATTGTCTACGCCCTCGGCGCGGCCTCTTCCCTGGTGGCCCGCGACAGCACCAGCCAGTGGCCGCAGGCGGCAACCGCGCTGCCGGACGTGGGCTATCTGCGCCAGCTCAACGCGGAAGGGATCTTATCCATGCGCCCTACGCTGGTGCTTGCCAGCGCCCAGGCGCAGCCGTCTCTGGCGCTCAAGCAGGTTGAGCAAAGCCACGTCAGGGTCATCGCAATTCCTGCCGGTAACGATCTGAGCGTCATTGACGAAAAGGTACGGATCGTCGCTGAAGCGACGCACCGCGAGGCCGAGGGGGAAGCCTTGCGCAACACGCTGCGTCAGGCGCTGTCGGCACTTCCCGCGTCACCGCTCAATAAGCGGGTGTTGTTTATTCTCAACCACGGCGGGATGACCGCTATGGCTGCCGGACAACAGACCGGCGCGGACGCGGCCATTCGTGCGGCGGGGCTGCAGAACGCGATGCAGGGGTTCACCCGCTATCAGCCGCTGTCTCAGGAAGGCACGATTGCCAGCCGACCCGATCTGGTGGTGATTTCGCAGGACGGCATCAACGCCCTGGGTGGGGAAGCGAATCTGTGGACGCTGCCCGGCCTGGCGCAAACCCCGGCAGGACGGAACAGGCAGGTGCTGGCGATTGATGACATGGCGCTGCTGGGCTTCAGCGTGCGAACGCCGGAAGCCATCCGGGAGCTGCGTGCCAAAGCGGAGCAACTGCCCTGATGTCCCGGCGAGCCGCCCTGTCATTATGGATGCTGGCCGCGCTGCTGGTCGTCACGACGCTGACGGCCAGCGGAATTGGCGCGCTGCGCCTGCCGGTCAGCCTGCTGTGGAACGGCACCGACGAGGCCCTGCGTCAAATCTGGCTGACGATCCGCTTGCCTCGCGTGCTGCTGGCGCTGGCGATCGGCGGTTCGCTGGCACTGGCGGGCTGCGTGATGCAGGGGCTGTTTCGCAACCCGCTGGCGGATCCGGGGCTACTCGGCATCAGCAGCGGCGCGGCGCTTGCCGTCGCCCTGTGGGTGGTGCTTCCGCTCTCGCTGCCAGCGCTGGTGATGCTGTATGCCCCGATGCTGGCGGCGTTTCTCGGCGCGCTGGCCGCCACCGTCGTGATTTTCCTGCTCAGCCGACAGCGTGACGCTTCCCTGTCGCGCCTGCTGCTGGTAGGGATTGCCATCAACGCCCTGTGCGGTGCCGCCGTCGGCGTGCTGTCATGGCTCAGCAATGATGCCCAGCTTCGCCAGCTTTCCCTCTGGGGAATGGGCAGCCTCGGCCAGGCGCAGTGGTCGACGCTGCTGGCCGTCGCGTCGCTGATGATCCCCACCCTGCTGGCGATCTGGCGTCTGGCAGGGCCCCTCAACCTGCTGCAGCTGGGCGATGAAGAGGCGCACTATCTCGGCGTGGAGGTTCCCGCCGTGCAGCGGATCCTGCTGTTGTGCAGTGCCCTGCTGGTGGCTGCCGCCGTTGCGGTCAGCGGCGTGATCGGTTTTGTCGGCCTGGTGGTGCCGCACCTGGTGCGCATGTGGCTGGGAGCCGACCACCGGGCCACGCTCCCCGGCTCGGTGCTGGCCGGTGCGCTTCTCCTGCTGGTGGCCGATACGCTGGCGCGTAGCCTGGTCGCCCCAGCGGAAATGCCGGTCGGCTTATTGACCAGCCTTCTCGGCGCGCCGTGGTTCCTGTGGCTTATCTTTCGTCGCGGAGGTGCGCATGGCTGAACGCTATTGTGCAGAAAACCTTGTTTTTCGCGCCGGGCAACGCACGCTGATTCACGACGTGTCGCTGACCTTATCTCAGGGCGAGCTGGTGGCGTTGATTGGCCCCAACGGTGCCGGGAAATCGACGCTGTTGCGGCTGCTTACCGGCTACCTTAAACCTGCGGGCGGACGGTGCAGCCTGGCGGGCACACCGCTTGCGGCCTGGTCGCCGGACAAGCTCTCCCGCTACCGGGCGGTGATGCGCCAGAGCACACAGATCGGATTTGACTGGCCGGTTGAGGCGGTCGTCGGTATGGGGCGTGCGCCCTGGACCCGCACGCCAGAAGCGACGGTGATCGAGGAGGTCATGGCCATCACCGGCTGTTTACCGCTGGCGGGCAGGCAGTTTGCCGCGCTCTCCGGCGGCGAGCAGCAGCGCGTTCAGCTCGCCCGCGCGCTGGCTCAGCTCTGGTGCGACGGTGCGCCGCGCGGCTGGCTGTTTCTTGATGAACCCACGTCTGCGCTCGATCTCTATCACCAGCAGCATCTCCTGCGCCTGCTGAAATCCCTGACCAGCCGGGGACATCTGCACGTTTGCGCGGTGCTGCATGACCTCAACCTGGCAGCGCTGTGGGCGGATCGCCTCCTGCTCCTGCACAGCGGCAGGATCGTGTCTCAGGGAGAGCCGGAAACCGTTTTGCAGGCCGATGCGCTGGCGCACTGGTACGGCGCACAGGTTCATGTCGGCAGGCACCCGGCTCACGCCGCGCCGCAGGTGTTTCTTGTCCCTTAATCGGGCTGATAAAAATCCTTCAGCGTTTCCAGCAGGGCATGCGCCGCTTTTGAAAGCTGCGTATGCCCTGGATGGATCACTCCGATACACTTTTCAATAGGCGGACTGTCCAGCGGAATACAGACCGCGCCCAGCGACGCCATCTGCGTCTTGCAGAGCGCCGGTACGGCGCTGCCGCCCAGCCCGCTTGCGACCATCCGCCCGACCGTCACCAGCTGATGACTTTCAAGCGCGACGTCCAGCTTTCTGCCGCTTCGCGCCAGCTCCTCTTCCATCATCAGACGCACCGCCGACGGGCGCTGCAGAGTGATGAAATCCAGCGTCAGCAGCGCTTCCCATGTCAGGCGTTTTTTGCCCGCCAGCGGGGAATCTTTCGGCACAATAGCAACAAAGCGGTCGAGACCCAGCGGGGTAAACAGCAGGTTGTGCGTGGGCGCGGGCTCAAAGGCGATGCCCATCTCGACCCGCCCTTCCCGCACCATCTCAATCACCTGCTCGTTAATCACGTCATGCACGGTGACGTTGATCCCGGCATGGCGATCGCGAAACGCTTTCAGCACCTCGGGCAGGACATTCGCGGCAAACGACGGCATCGCCGCGACCGAGATTTTACCGCGCTGCAGGGTAAAGCACTGGTGCATCGCCTCTTCGACATTATCCCAGTCGGCAAGCAGCTGCCGCGCCATCGGCAAAAACGTCTCGCCCTCCTGCGTCAGCGCGACCTTGCGCGTGCTCCGCTGCAGCAGCGGTCCGCCGAGCGCGTCCTCCAGGGCTTTAATCGTCAGGCTCAGAGCTGGCTGGGAGAGATTCAGCCGTTCGCTGGCGTGGGCGAAATTCAGAGTGTGAGCTACCGCTAAAAACGCGCGTAACTGTTTGACAGTCATTCTCATTTTTCATCCCGTTAACTAATTGAAAAAATTTAGTTAACAGGAAATTAATAAAAAAACCAAATGAGTGGGTCACAAATTCAAAATTAACAAATGAGTTGCCGCCCCTAATGATACCGCCACGGTTAAGAGGAGGAATGACGATGGCGGGACTGGATAAGCGCGTCGACAGCTATGCGCAGGCGCTGGATGGGCTGACGGACGGGATGACTTTGCTGGCGGGCGGCTTCGGCCTGTGCGGTATTCCGGAGAACCTGATTGCAGAGGTCAGACGCCGTCAGGTGAAAGATCTGACGGTGGTATCAAACAACTGCGGCGTGGACGGCTTCGGTCTCGGGCTCCTGCTTGAGACGCGGCAGGTTCGTAAGGTAGTGGCTTCTTACGTCGGCGAAAACGCGCTGTTCGAGCAGCAGGTACTGAGCGGTGAACTGGAGATTGAACTCACGCCTCAGGGCACGCTGGCGGAAAAGGTGCGCGCGGGCGGCGCGGGTATTCCGGCATTTTACACGGCCACCGGCTACGGCACGCCCGTGGCTGCGGGCAAAGACGTGCGCCAGTTTGCCGGTAAGCATTACATCCTCGAAGAGGCCATTACGGGGGATTTCGCGCTGATCAAGGGCTGGAAAGCGGACTGGTACGGCAACGTCGTCTACCGGCATACCGCGCAAAACTTTAATCCGCTGATGGCAACGGCAGGCCGGATAACGGTCGTCGAGGTGGAGGAGATTGTTGCGCCGGGTGAGCTTCCCCCGTCGGCCATTCATACCCCGGGAATTTACGTCGACAGGCTGATTGTTGGCCAGTTTGAAAAACGCATTGAACAGCGCACGCTGCGCGCGGAAGGAGTGTGACGATGTTAACCCGTGAACAGATGGCCATGCGCGTCGCCCGCGAGCTGCGCGACGGATATTACGTCAACCTGGGGATCGGCATTCCTACCCTGGTGGCGAACTACATTCCGGAAGGAATGGACGTGATGCTTCAGTCGGAAAACGGGCTGCTGGGGATGGGCGCGTTCCCTGACGAGCAGAGCCTCGACGCCGACATGATCAACGCCGGTAAACAGACCGTGACCGCACGGACGGGCGCGGCCATTTTCGACTCGGCCCAGTCGTTTGCCATGATCCGCGGCGGCCATGTTGACCTGACGGTGCTGGGCGCGTTTGAGGTGGACGTCGAAGGCAATATCGCCTCATGGATGATCCCCGGAAAGATGGTCAAGGGGATGGGCGGCGCGATGGATCTCGTCGCCGGGGCGCAGAACATTATCGTGGTGATGACCCACGCGTCAAAAAGCGGTGAGTCAAAGCTGCTGTCGCGCTGCACGCTGCCGCTCACGGGCGCGGGCTGCATCCGCCGGGTCTTAACCGACCTCGCGCTGCTCGAGATCGCGGACGGCGCGTTCATCCTGCGGGAATACGCCCCCGGCGTCAGTATCGACGAAATAGCGGCGAAAACGGCCGGAAAAATGATTGTGGCGG
Organism: Enterobacter sp. Acro-832; assembly: GCF_011752745.1. Taxonomy (NCBI): domain Bacteria; kingdom Pseudomonadati; phylum Pseudomonadota; class Gammaproteobacteria; order Enterobacterales; family Enterobacteriaceae; genus Enterobacter; species Enterobacter sp. Acro-832. The sequence goes on along the minus strand of NZ_VWWX01000002.1, from coordinate 733,873 downwards.
ACGACGTTCGCGAGATGCGCTTTAGCTGAGGACTCAGGATGAAAGAGGTCATGATTGTCGGGGCAACGCGGACCCCCATTGGCAGTTTTCGCGGATCGCTCGCGCCCCTCTCTGCGGCTGAGCTGGGGGCCGTCGCGGTTCATCGTCTGCTTGAAAACAGCGGTCTTCCTGCTGAGACGATAGATGAGGTGATTTTCGGCCAGGTGCTGACGGCGGGATGCGGACAAAACCCTGCGCGTCAGACGGCCATCGCCGCCGGGTTACCCGTCAGCACGCCAGCGACAACGGTCAACCTGGTGTGCGGCGCGGGATTAAAAGCGGTGCAGCTCGCCGCGCAGGCGATCCGCTGCGGCGACGCTGGGGTAGTGATTGCCGGCGGACAAGAGAGCATGAGCAACGCCCCCTATCTGCTGGACGGCGCGCGTTCAGGGCTGCGTTTTGGCCATACGGGCCTGCAGGACAGCATGATCACGGACGGTCTGTGGGACGCGTTCAACGATTACCACATGGGGATCACCGCTGAAAACGTCGCCCGGCAGTACGGCATTTCCCGCGAGCAGCAGGACGCCTTCGCTGCCCGGTCGCAGCAAAAAGCGGCCTCCGCCGCCGAAGCGGGCCGGTTTGATGCCGAGATAGCCCCGGTGACGGTGAGGCAGGGTAAAAAGCCGCCACTTATTGTCAGCCGTGACGAGCAGCCCCGGCCAGGCACCACCGCCGAGCAGCTTGCGCAGCTGCGCCCCGCCTTTTTGCAGGAGGAAGGCACGGTCACGGCGGGAAATGCCTCCACGCTCAACGACGGCGCCGCGGCGGTGCTGCTGATGAGCGGCGAAAAGGCGCGGGAGAGCGGTTTGCCGATTCTGGGGCGCATCGTGAGCTATGCCGTGACGGGCGTTGACCCGTCTGTGATGGGCATCGGGCCGGTCAGTGCCTGTCAGACGGCGCTTGCGCGGGCGGGCTGGACGCTCGATGACGTGGACCTCATTGAAGCCAATGAAGCCTTTGCCGCCCAGGCGCTGGCTGTGGGCCAGCAGCTCGGCTGGGATGAACGCAGGGTGAACGTTAATGGCGGCGCGATCGCCCTCGGTCATCCGATTGGCGCTTCCGGCAGCCGCATCCTCGTGACGCTGCTGTACGAAATGCAGCGCCGTGACGTCAAAAAGGGGCTCGTCACCCTGTGCGTAGGCGGCGGGCAAGGCATTGCCCTCACCGTCGAGCGTTAAACATCTCGTTGGTACCCGAATAATAATGACAGTGAGGAGTCGTGATGAGTGTATTAATTGCCCTGGCGGCGCTGGCGCTGCTGATGCTGGCGGCCTATCGCGGATATAGCGTGATTTTGTTTGCGCCGATTGCGGCGCTCGGTGCCGTACTGCTGACCGATCCGGGCGCCGTTGGCCCGACGTTTACCGGTCTGTTCATGGAAAAAATGGTGGGCTTCGTCAAGCTCTACTTCCCGGTGTTCCTGCTGGGGGCGGTGTTTGGCAAACTGATTGAGCTTTCCGGCTTCTCGCGCTCCATCGTTGCCGCCGCGATTCAGATCCTCGGTCGTCGCCACGCCATCCCGGTGATTGTCCTGGTGTGTGCGCTGTTAACCTACGGCGGCGTGTCGCTGTTCGTGGTGGCGTTTGCGGTTTACCCGTTCGCCGCGGAACTGTTCCGCCAGAGCGGTATTCCTAAACGACTGATCCCGGCCACGGTGGCGCTGGGGGCATTCTCGTTTACCATGGATGCCCTGCCCGGCACACCGCAGATCCAGAACATCATTCCCACCAGCTTCTTTGGTACCAACGCCTGGGCCGCACCGTGGCTGGGGCTTATCGGCTCTCTGTTCATTATCGTCTTTGGCCTGCTCTGGCTGGAACGCCAGCGGCGTAAGGCGCTCAGCAACAACGAAGGTTACGGCACGGATCTGAAAAATGAACCGGAGACGTCGGACAACATTAACCTTCCGCATCCGCTGATTGCCATCGCCCCGCTGCTGATGGTGGGCATACTGAACCTGCTGTTTACCCGATGGATCCCCGGCTGGTACGGCACGAGCCACGAGCTGACCCTGCCCGGTCTGGCGAAACCGATCGTGACCGAGGTGAGCAAGATCACCGCCATCTGGGCCGTGGAGGCGGCGTTGATCGCCGGTATCGTGCTGGTGCTGATTTTTGGCTTCCGCAACATCCGGGGACGCCTGGCAGAAGGCAGCCGGACGGCGGTGAGCGGTGCCATTCTGGCGGCGATGAATACCGCCTCGGAGTACGGTTTCGGCGCGGTTATCGCCGCCCTGCCCGGTTTTCTGGTGTTATCCCACGCGCTGGCGGCCATTCCGAATCCGCTGCTGAATGAAGCCATCAGCGTGACCGTTCTCGCGGGGATCACCGGCTCGGCGTCCGGCGGGATGAGTATTGCGCTCGCCGCCATGTCCGACACGTTTGTCGCCGCCGCGCACGCCGCCAATATCCCGCTTGAGGTGCTGCACCGCGTGGCGTCAATGGCGAGCGGGGGAATGGATACCCTACCCCATAACGGGGCGGTGATTACCCTGCTGGCTATCACTGGCCTGAGCCATCGCCAGGCCTACGGCGGCATTTTTGCTATCACGATTATTAAAAGTCTGGCAGTGCTTTTTGTCATTGCCGTGTTCTATCTGACCGGCATTGTGTAAGGAGAGAAAGATGAATCTGAACGGTAAAACCGCCCTGGTCACCGGCTCGACCAGCGGCATTGGCCTGGGGATCGCCCGCGTGCTGGCGAAGGCCGGGGCGCAGCTGATCCTCAACGGTTTCGGCGACAGCGAATCAGCAATTGTTGAGATTGCGCAACTGGGCAAAAAGCCGGGCTATCACGATGCGGACCTGCGTGACGTGCTGCAAATTGAAGCCCTGATGCGCTACGCCGAATCGCAGTTTGGCGGCGTGGACATTCTCGTCAACAACGCTGGCATACAGCACGTGGCGGCGGTTGACGCGTTTCCGGTGGAGAAATGGAACGACATTATCGCCATTAACCTCTCGTCGGTGTTTCACACCAGCCGGCTGGCGCTCCCTGCCATGCGCGAGAAAAACTGGGGGCGCATCATTAATATCGCCTCCGTTCACGGGCTGGTCGCGTCAAAAGAGAAGTCGGCCTATGTGGCAGCCAAGCACGGCGTGGTGGGCTTTACGAAATCGCTAGCGCTGGAAACCGCGCGCACCGGCATTACCGCCAATACGATCTGTCCCGGCTGGGTGCTGACCCCGCTGGTGCAGCAGCAAATTGACAAACGTATCGCTGACGGCGTACCGCCGGAGCACGCTCGCGAACAGCTTCTGGCGGAAAAACAGCCTTCGGGCGAGTTTGTTACTCCGGAGCAGCTGGGCGAACTGGCGCTGTTTTTGTGCAGCGACAGCGCCGTTAACGTTCGCGGCGCCGCGTGGAATATGGACGGCGGCTGGGTCGCGCAGTGATGTTCAGGCCGGGTAAAGCGAATCCGCCCCCCGGCCAAAAGACTAGCTTGAGCAGCTGACCTCCAGCCGCTTGCCCCAGTCAGGCGGGCGGCTGACGTAATCATCATCCCGGTCGGCAAACGGCGTGCGCAACGCCACGTGCAGACGGTGTAACTCGTCGTACTCGCCCTGCTCTGCCTGCTCAATCGCCCGCTGCGCCAGCCAGTTGCGCAACACCATCGCCGGGTTCGTGGCGTTCATCTGCGTCTGGCGGGTCGCGTCATCCACCTGCTCCTGCTGCAGCCGCGCGCGGTAGGATGCAAACCAGTCGTCAAACGCCTGTCTGTCAATAAACTCATCGCGCAGCGGCGAGGCGGCGCTGTACTGCTCCGTCTGCCCCAGCATCCGGAAGGTGCGCGTGTAATCGCTGCCCTCGCGCGCCATCAGGGCAAACAGGCCATTGAGGATGTCGTTATCGCCCTTCTCCTGCGTCACCATCCCCAGCTTATTGCGCATCAGCGTGCCATATTCCCGCAGTAAGATCTCCTGATAGCTGTCGAGGGCATCATTCAGGGCATCAACGTCGATAAACGGCGACAGGGTTTGCGCAAGCCGCTGCAGGTTCCACAGACCCACCGCGGGCTGATTGTCAAAACTGTAGCGCCCCTGATAGTCGGAGTGGTTGCAGATATACCCTGGCTGATAATCATCCAGGAAACCAAACGGGCCGTAGTCAAAGGTCAACCCGAGAAGCGACATGTTGTCGGTATTCATGACGCCATGGGCAAAGCCTACCGTTTGCCAGCGGGCAATCAGGGTGGCGGTACGGGCCACCACGTCCCGGAACCAGAGAACGTATTTATCCGCCTCGTCCTGCCAGTGCGCCCAGTGGTGACGAATGGCAAAGTCTGCCAGCTGGCGCACCTTTTCCGGCTCGCGACGATAGTAAAAGTGCTCAAAATGGCCGAAGCGCAGATGGCTTTGCGCGATACGCATCAGCATGGCGCCCTTTTCCACGGTTTCGCGCACAACCGGCGTGTCGCTGGTCACGATCGACAGCGCTCGGGTGGTGGGGATACCCAGGGCATGCATCGCCTCGGATCCCAGGCACTCGCGAATCGTTGAACGCAGAACCGCACGCCCGTCCCCCATCCGCGAATATGGCGTCAGGCCCGCGCCTTTCAGGTGCCAGTCAACCGTCTCCCCGTTGGGAAGCTGTTGTTCACCGAGCAGGATCCCCCTGCCGTCGCCCAGCTGTCCTGCCCAGACGCCAAACTGATGTCCGCTATAGACCTGAGCCAGGGGTTGCATACCGGCGAGAAGCGTTTCGCCTCCCCAGACGCCAGCGATCTCCGAACGCTGAAACAGCTCAGGCGGAATGGCCAACTCTTCTGCCAGCCGATCGTTATGCCAGATAAGACGTGAATTTTGTAATGGTGTGGGTTTGAGTGCGGTATAAAATCCCGGCAACTCGTCATGCCAGCGAGCAGTAAAAGACAGGGTCATAAGTCCTCCTGCTTTTAGTGTAGAGGGTTTACCCGAACTTAAACACGGGCGAAAGCAAGGGTTATCGCTGCTGAACCAGCGTAGTGACGTGTTCCGCCGAGACGGCAGGCCAGAGTGTTCCCTGCATGGCGCCAAAATTAAAGGACAGCACGCGCTGCAAGAGGCCATGGTCATCAATGCCTGAGACAATCACAGACTGGCAGTGCGGCGTGATTTGCCAGAGGATGGCGCGCATAAAGGGCTCAAAAGAGAGTTCCGCCGCACGCTGCTGAATGAAGCCTTTATCGAGAATGACCCGTTTAAATAATCCATCGTAGACCGCCTTGAGCGATGCCGCGCCTGCGCCAAAGTTTGCCAGCACCAACGGAAAATGGATCGCCATTCTCGCCAGCTGAAGATCGTCCTTTCCGTTATTTAAACCTGGATAATTCTCATTAACAGTAAACTCAAGAAACGGATAACGCTCAAGAATTGAAACAGCGTTTCCATTACTTAATAAAAATTCAACTATTGCAGGTGTAATATTGATCCATGCAATTAACTGATGCTGAATAAAAAACAGTTTACAGGTATCAAGCAATTGCAATTTTTCGTTAAACAGCGTTAACTCTTCAGCCGCTGAAAGTCGTGGGATAACAAGCTCAGTGGGGATCCGCACATCGCTGCCGACGCCAGTAAAGTTAACCAGAATTTCTAAACCTTTAAGCTCCCCTGCGCTATTACGGGCAGGCAGAAGCAGCAGTTCAGACTGGTAAGCATTATCTAGCGTAATTATCATTGCACTCGCCCCGCATTAAAGATGAGAGAGGACATCCTGGAGCAATTGCCGACACAATTCCACTGTCTTGATTTTAATAAGATTAATTTCATTAGTTCCGTATTAATTTTCAGATTTATCCCTGAATCTAAAATAATCTTATCCTGGTTGCAGAATAATAGCCAGTTTTAGATAAAACAGACACATGCGGGATTCGCTAATTTTAGATAAATTTAACTTTAATCATCTTATTTGAGAAAAAACGGCATGTTTTATTCGTTTCCATGCCGTCATAAGAGAGGTATACGACGAAGACTATATACGTCGTGCCTGCCAGAAATTTTTACGCCAGTAGACATTATCCAGGGAAGAGCGCATCACGCCACGGCTGGTTGACGCGTGAATGAACTGGTTGTCAGTGTCATAAATGCCCACATGAAGACCGCTTTCCCCCGATCCGGTTTTGAAGAAAACCAGGTCCCCGGGCAGAAGATCGTCTTTATCAATTTCCGTGCCGATTTCTGCCTGTTTGCGCGTTTCGCGCGGCAGCTGTAAATCAAACTTGTCGCGGAAGGTCATCAGAACGAAGCCGGAGCAATCCACACCGCCACGGCTCATACCGCCGTAGCGATAAGGCGTGCCGCGCCAGTTGCTCAGCTGATCGTTGAGGCTGGCGATGACGGTGATCGAATCTGAAAGCCGTGGGTTAGGCGGCGGTGCACGATGGCTACTGCATCCCGCAAGAAAAAGTGCGGCCATCAGGAGAAACCAGAATCGCATTTTCAGACGAATCCTCTGCTTTTTTTGTTCTTTTCGTAATTTAGCGTGCAACTGTACTCACAGGCAAGAAACGCTTACTCCTGCCCGGTCGAAATCAGCATCTTATGGCCCTCGATATCCAGCCTGCGGAACGACATGTTGTACGCGCGGGCAAGATTGGGCGGCGTCAGAACCTGATCCCGCGTACCGCTGGCGATCATCTTCCCCTTCGCCAGCAGCCACACCCGGTGGGCATGTCGCAAGGTGTGGTTGAGGTCATGGCTGCTCATCACCACGGCGATGCCTTTTCGGCTCAGCGCGCTTAGCAGCGTATCCAGGGCCGCCTGCTGCGCCACATCCAGACCGCTCATCGGTTCATCGAGAAGCAGCATCCGACCATGCGGGTTACCGGCCGGGTGGATCTGGACGATGACAGCCGCCAGACGTACCCGCTGCCATTCGCCGCCGGATAGCTGGCTGACATGCCGGGAGAGTTTATCTTCCAGCCCCAGCGCCGCGGCCACGTCCGCCAGCAGCGCCGTACGGTGTTTGTCGTGCAAATGCAGCATCAGATACTGCCAGACCGGCATCGCAAAGGGCGGCACCTGCTGCTGCACGAGATAGCTGCGCCGATGCGCCAGTGAGACCGGCGACCAGTCGGCCAGCGTATGCTCGAGCAACGTTATCTGCCCTTCTCCGGCAGTCATACCCGCCATCCGTGCCAGCAGCGTGCTCTTTCCGGCGCCGTTTGGCCCGACAAGATGCAGGATTTCTCCCGCATTGACGGTGCCGGTTATCGCCTCCAGACGTCCCTTCTCGGCAACGTCCGTGAGCTGCATCAGCAGCGACATTATTTCGCCAGCGCCAGCTTGATAGATTCCATGACGATCGGATCTTCAGGGGTCATATCCGGTGAAAAACGCTGAACGACCTGGCCGTCGCGACCAATCAGGAATTTTTCGAAGTTCCAGAGTATATCGTCCGGGTAAAGCGGCGCGCGGCCTTTGCTGGCCATGCGTTCATAAAAACCGCTGCCTTCCGGCGCAACGGCTTTCGGTGCGGCAGCGATCAGCTTCGCATACAGCGGATGGCGGCCTTCCCCGTTGACATCGATTTTGCTGAACAGCGGGAACGTCACGCCGTAAGTGGTGCTGCAGAAGGTTTTAATCTCCTCTTCGCTGCCCGGCTCCTGGCCCAGGAACTGGTTGCAGGGGAAGCCCAGTACGGTGAAACCGTCTTTTTCCCAGGCCTTCTGAATGTTTTCCAGCTGCTCGTACTGCGGCGTCAGGCCGCATTTGGATGCCACGTTGACGATCAGCAACACGTTGCCTTTGTAGCCTTCCAGCGTGGTTTTATTGCCATCAATGGTGGTCACTTCAGTATTCAGGATATCTGACTGCATAGCATTTCCTCAGGTTGTCGATTTAACGTCCAGCTTTTAATAGTAGCCAGATAAAGACCGGCGCGCCCAGCGTGGCGGTCACCACGCCGATGGGCAACTCTGCAGCCGTCAGGGCAAGCCGGGCGATGATGTCAGCTACCAGCAGCGTGACGGCCCCGGCAACCGCCGAGGCCGGAAGCAAGGTTCGATGGTCCGTGAGGCCGCACAGACGAAGCATGTGCGGGATCACCAGGCCAATAAAGCCAATCGCGCCCGCCAGGGCCACGCTGACGCCGACCAGCCAGCCAATGGCGATCACCAGCACATTACGCCAGAACCCAATCGGCATGCCCAGCTGGCGGGCTGAGGTTTCACCCAGCGCGAGCATATTCAGCGGCTGCGCCTGCAGGGCAGCCCACACGATGACCGGCACCAGCAGCGCCATCAGCCAGCCCTGCTGCCAGTCGACGCCGCCAAAGCCGCCCATCATCCAGTACATGAGCTGCCGCAGGTCAAAGGAGGTCGAGAAGTAGACCGCCCAGGTCATCAGCGCGCTACAGATGATCCCCAGCGCCACGCCGGCAAGCAGCAGACGGCTGGTCGATAAATGCCGTCTGGCAAAACGAAGCAGGATGAGCGTTATCAGTAATGCACCGAGAATCGCGCTCAGGCTAATACGCCATCCTGAGAGTTCGCCTCCGCCCAGCATTACCGCCGCAATCAGCCCCACGCCCGCACCGTTGGACACGCCGAGCAGCCCGGGCTCCGCCAGGGGATTCTCAAACAATGCCTGCATTATGGTGCCGCACAGCGCCAGCGCGGCGCCCACCAGCATCACCGCGACGGTACGCGGCAGACGAATTTGCCAGACGAAGAGCTGTCCGTCAGGCCCCCACCAGCTTTCGGGCCCTATCCATCGGTCACCGGCGCAGAGGCTAACGCCTGCGGCAACAATGAGCAGCAGCGCCAGCAAAAGCAGGCGACGCCGATCGGAACGGTGCTGGTGATGGGCATAATCAAGCATGTGTACGGTTTTAGTAGCGTGAGATGTAATTGATTTTACGGCGGGTTTACCAAAGAGCGCAAAGAAAAAAGGCCGCGTGGGCGGCCTTTTTAGTTAGTTCATATTACTCTGCTTTGGGCGTTGCGTTTTCGACACGGCTTTTTAACTTCTGGCCGGGTCTGAAGGTCACCACGCGGCGGGCTGTAATGGGAATATCTTCCCCCGTCTTCGGGTTGCGGCCCGGACGTTGGTTTTTGTCGCGCAAATCAAAATTGCCAAAACCGGAGAGTTTTACCTGCTCACCATTTTCCAGAGCACGACGGATCTCTTCGAAAAACAGCTCTACCAGCTCTTTGGCATCCCGTTTGCTAAGCCCAAGCTTATCAAACAGATATTCTGACATTTCAGCTTTTGTAAGCGCCATAGGTTCAATCCCTCAATGATGCCTGGAATCGCTCTTTTAATGCCTCTACACATTTGGCGACGGTAGCGGCAATCTCCTCTTCTTCGAGTGTACGGCTGGTATCCTGAAGGATCAGGCTGATAGCCAGGCTCTTAAAGCCCTCTGCTACGCCCTTGCCGCGGTACACGTCAAATAAGTTTACGCCAACTACCTGATTTACGCCAACTTTCTTACATTCGGCCAAAATATCTGCTGCGGGCACATTTTCCGCGACCACAACCGCGATATCACGGCGGTTTGCCGGGAAGCGGGAGACGTCCTGAGCCTGAGGAATCACGCGGTCTGCCACCAGGTTCCATTCCAGCTCGAACACGATGGTACGGCCGTTCAGGTCCAGTTTACGCTCCAGCTCAGGGTGAACAACCCCAATAAAACCAATGCGTTTGCCGTCTAAATAGAGGGCAGCACTCTGGCCCGGATGCAGGGCCGGGATGGCTTCTGCGCGGAATTCAATTTCAGATAATTTACCGGTCAGATCCAGAATCGCTTCCAGATCGCCCTTCATATCGTAGAAATCAACCGTGCCTTTTGCCAGGTCCCAGTGTTCTTCATAGCGGTTACCGCTGATGGCGCCAGCCAGCATGAGATCCTGACGGATGCCTAAATTTGCCTGATTATCCGGTACAAAGCGCAAACCGCTTTCGAAAATTCGCACGCGGTTTTGCTGGCGATTCTGGTTATAAACGATAGTGCCCAGCAGGCCCGTCCACAGGGACAGACGCATCGCGGACATTTCGCTGGAGATTGGGCTTGGCAGGATCAGCGCTTCCTGACCCGGGTGGATCAGCTGCTGCAGTTTTGGATCAACAAAGCTGTAGGTGATCACTTCCTGGTAGCCTTTGTCGTTCAGCATGGTTTTCACACGCTTCAGGGACAGGTCGGCTTCACGGTGGGTGCCCATCACCAGACCGGCCTGTACAGGCTCGTCAGGGATGTTGTTGTAGCCATAAACACGGGCCACTTCTTCCACCAGATCTTCTTCAATTTCCATGTCGAAACGCCATGATGGCGCAACGGCTTTCCACTCGTCCTGGCCTTCGGTCACTTCACAGCCCAGACGCTTCAGGATATCGGTCACCTGCGCATCGGCAACATGGTGCCCAATGAGACGATCCAGCTTGCTGCGGCGCAGAGTGATGGTCGCACGCTTCGGCAGCGTGGCTTCGTTGGTGACGTCGATCACCGGGCCCGCTTCGCCCCCGCAGATGTCGATCAGCAGGCGGGTGGCACGCTCCATTGCTTTGTACTGCAGCGCCGGGTCAACGCCACGCTCGTAGCGATGAGACGCATCGGTGTGCAGACCATGACGGCGTGCGCGACCGGTGATAGAGAGCGGGCTGAAGAACGCGCACTCCAGCAGCACGTTTTGGGTTTCGTCGTTGACGCCCGAATGCTCGCCACCGAAGATACCGCCCATTGCCAGCGCTTTGCTGTGGTCAGCAATCACCAGGGTGTCGGCGTTCAGTTTCGCTTCGCTGCCGTCCAGCAGAACCAGGGTTTCACCCTCTTTCGCCATGCGCACCACAATACCGCCTTCGATACGATCTTTATCGAACGCGTGCATTGGCTGGCCCAGCTCCAGCAGAACGTAGTTGGTCACGTCGACCACGGCGTCGATAGAGCGGATACCGCAGCGGCGCAGCTTCTCTTTCATCCACAGCGGGGTTGGCGCCTTAACGTTGATGCCTTTCACCACGCGACCGAGGTAGCGCGGGCAAGCATCCGCAGCGTCAACCTGAATAGGCAGCACGTCACTGATGGTCGCTTCAACCGGCGCAATGTCCGGCGCGTTCAGTTCGGTCTGGTTCAGCACAGCAACGTCGCGCGCCACGCCGATGATCCCTAAGCAGTCGGCACGGTTTGGCGTGACGCTGATTTCGATGGTGTTGTCATCAAGCTTCAGGTACTCACGGATATCGGTGCCGATTGGCGCATCCAGCGGCAGCTCAATGATGCCGTTGTGATCGTCGGAAATACCCAGCTCGGAGAAGGAACACAGCATGCCTTCAGACGGCTCGCCGCGCAGCTTAGCCGCTTTGATTTTGAAATCGCCCGGCAGTACCGCACCGACGGTCGCCACGGCCACTTTCAGCCCCTGACGGCAGTTTGGCGCACCGCAGACGATATCCAGCAGACGGTCACCGCCTACGTTTACTTTTGTTACGCGCAGTTTGTCCGCGTTAGGATGCTGGCCGCACTCCACCACTTCGCCGACGACCACGCCGTTGAATGCGCCGGAAACCGGCTCAACGCCGTCCACTTCCAGACCTGCCATGGTGATCTGGTTAGAAAGCGCGTCGCTGTCAAGCGTGGTGTTCACCCACTCGCGTAACCACAGTTCACTGAATTTCATTGTTCTGTCCTGCCCTTATTTAAACTGTTTGAGGAAACGCAGATCGTTTTCGAAGAATGCACGTAAGTCGGTCACGCCGTAGCGCAGCATGGTCAGACGCTCCATGCCCATACCAAAGGCAAAGCCGGAGTAAACTTCCGGATCGATACCCACGTTGCGCAGTACGTTTGGATGCACCATGCCGCAGCCCAGCACTTCCAGCCATTTGCCGTTTTTGCCCATCACGTCAACTTCCGCAGACGGTTCGGTGAACGGGAAGTAGGACGGACGGAAACGAACCTGCAGATCTTCCTCAAAGAAGTTGTTCAGGAAATCGTGCAGCGTGCCCTTCAGGTTGGTGAAGCTGATGTTTTTATCAACAATCAGGCCTTCCATCTGGTGGAACATTGGGGTGTGGGTCTGATCGTAGTCGTTACGATAGACGCGGCCCGGCGCGATAATACGGATTGGCGGTGCCTGATCCTTCATGGTGCGGATCTGAACGCCGGAGGTCTGGGTACGCAGCAGACGCGTCGCGTCGAACCAGAAAGTGTCGTGGTCAGCGCGTGCCGGATGATGGCCAGGAATGTTCAGAGCATCGAAGTTGTGGTAATCATCTTCGATTTCCGGGCCAGTCGCCACGGTAAAGCCGAGCTCACCGAAGAAACTTTCAATGCGATCGATGGTACGGGTAACCGGGTGCAGACCGCCGTTCTCGATGCGGCGACCCGGCAGAGAGACGTCGATCGTCTCTGCGGCCAGACGCGCATTCAGCACCGCGCTTTCCAGCTCGGCTTTGCGTGCGTTCAGCGCCTGCTGTACCTGCTCTTTGGCTTCGTTAATCACCGCCCCCGCTGCCGGGCGTTCTTCTGGCGGCAGCTCACGCAGGGTTGTCATTTGAAGGGTCAAGTGCCCTTTCTTCCCAAGATATTCGACGCGGACATTGTCTAACGCGGCAACATCTGAGGCCTGATTAATGGCGGCTGTTGCACTGGCAACCAGCTCTGCGAGATGTGACATGATTTTCCTCATTATGTCGGTGCAGACACCGATTTGGTGGAGTTATTCTCTCAAATTCAGGCACAAAAAAAGCCTCCATCGGGAGGCTTATCTGGCGCTGTTTTTCGTTTCATCTTTCACGCGCTAGCCTCCTGAAGTCAGGTGCTAAAGTAAAAGAAGAAGCGGAAAATAGCAGCATTCATGCTTGCGTTACCTTGTTGGGTAAAAACCGTTGAGACCTTATTGAAAAGCCTGCACGGGTAAATGTCAATCTTCTTACAGGGTTATATGAAAAGAGGGAGCCAGGCCCCCTCTCTCAACTGGCTTATGCCAGTGCTGCTTTCGCTTTTTCGACCAGAGCGGTGAACGCTACTTTGTCGAATACTGCGATGTCAGCCAGGATCTTACGGTCGATTTCAACAGAGGCTTTTTTCAGGCCGTTGATGAATTTGCTGTAAGAAATACCGTTCTGACGTGCTGCTGCGTTGATACGCGCAATCCACAGTTGACGGAACTGACGCTTACGCTGACGACGGTCACGGTAAGCGTACTGACCAGCTTTGATAACAGCCTGGAAGGCAACGCGGTATACGCGTGAACGCGCACCGTAGTAGCCTTTAGCTTGTTTCAAAATTTTCTTGTGACGTGCACGTGCAATTACACCACGTTTTACGCGAGCCATGTGTGCTCTCCTGTATCTATTCTAAGTTAAAAAAGTTAAACGAAACGACTTATGCGTACGGCAGGCACGCGATGACCAGGCCCAGATCGCCTTTAGAAACCATGGCTTTTGGACGCAGGTGACGTTTACGCTTGGTAGCTTTCTTAGTCAGAATGTGACGCAGGTTAGCGTGCTTGTGCTTAAAACCACCTTTACCGGTTTTTTTGAAGCGCTTAGCAGCACCGCGTACGGTCTTAATTTTTGGCATTTTAATAACTTCCACTTCGCATTGTTAAATAAACGAAACATAGGCGAACAAAACCTATGAAACCCGAAGGCTCCACAGATTTTGCTGCTTGAAGGCCTTACTGTTTCTTCTTAGGAGCGAGCACCATGATCATCTGGCGGCCTTCGATCTTCGTAGGGAAGGATTCGACTACTGCCAGTTCACTCAGATCGTCACGGACGCGGTTAAGCACTTCCATACCGATCTGTTGGTGGGCCATCTCACGACCGCGGAAACGCAGTGTGATCTTGGCCTTATCGCCATCTTCCAGAAAGCGAATCAGGCTGCGGAGTTTTACCTGATAATCGCCATCGTCGGTACCAGGACGGAATTTGATTTCCTTAACCTGGATAACTTTTTGCTTCTTCTTCTGTTCCTTAGAAGACTTACTCTTTTCATAAAGGAACTTGCCGTAGTCCATGATACGACAAACTGGCGGTTCGGCGTTAGGGCTGATTTCAACTAAATCTACTCCAGCTTCTTCAGCCTTTTCGATTGCTTCTCTCAGACTCACAATCCCCAGCTGCTCGCCTTCCAGACCTGTTAAGCGAACTTCCTGGGCGCGAATCTCGCCATTGATACGATTCGGACGTGCCGTTTGAACTCGTTTTCCGCCTTTAATACCTTATTCCTCCAGTTGTTGAAGACTGCGGCTGCGAATCTCTTGTTGCAGCTTCTCAATCACTTCACTTACGTCCAGGCTGCCCAGGTCTTTACCACGGCGGGTGCGAACGGCAACTTTGCCTGCTTCCACCTCTTTATCACCACAGACCAACATATACGGGACACGACGTAAAGTGTGCTCGCGGATTTTAAAGCCAATCTTCTCATTTCTCAAGTCTGCTTTTACGCGAATGCCCGCATTTTGTAGTTTCTGCGTCAATTCTTTAACGTAATCTGCCTGAGAATCGGTAATGTTCATCACCACCACCTGCACCGGCGCAAGCCAGGTTGGGAAGAAGCCGGCGAACTCTTCGGTCAGGATGCCGATGAAGCGCTCCAGAGAACCGAGAATGGCACGGTGAATCATTACCGGCACCTGACGCTCGTTGTCTTCGCCTACATAAGAGGCGCTTAAACGCTGCGGCAGGGAGAAGTCCAGCTGTACAGTACCGCACTGCCATGCGCGATCGAGGCAGTCATACAGGGTAAATTCAATTTTCGGACCGTAGAATGCGCCCTCGCCCAGCTGGTATTCGAACGGAATGCCGTTCTCTTCCAGCGCCACGGCGAGATCCGCTTCTGCGCGATCCCAGGTCTCATCGCTACCGATACGTTTTTCCGGACGCGTTGAGAGTTTGACCACGATCTTCTCGAAGCCAAAGGTGCTGTACATATCGTAGACCATACGAATACAGGCGTTAACTTCGTCACGAACCTGATCTTCGGTACAGAAGATATGCGCATCATCCTGCGTAAAGCCACGCACACGCATCAGACCGTGCAGCGCACCTGATGGCTCGTTACGGTGGCAGCTACCGAACTCCGCCATACGCAGCGGCAGGTCGCGGTAGGATTTCAGACCCTGGTTGAAGATCTGAACGTGTCCCGGGCAGTTCATTGGCTTGATGCAGTATTCACGGTTCTCAGACGAGGTGGTGAACATCGCATCCTTGTAGTTGTCCCAGTGGCCGGTTTTTTCCCACAGCACACGGTCCATCATGAACGGGCCTTTCACTTCCTGATACTGGTACTCTTTCAGCTTGGAGCGTACGAAAGTTTCCAGTTCACGGAAGATGGTCCAGCCGTCGTTATGCCAGAACACCATACCCGGCGCTTCTTCCTGCATGTGGTACAGGTCAAGCTGCTTACCGATTTTACGGTGGTCACGCTTCGCCGCCTCTTCCAGGCGCAGCAGGTAGGCGTTCAGGGCTTTTTTATCGGCCCACGCGGTACCATAGATACGCTGCAACATCTTGTTGTTGCTGTCGCCACGCCAGTAGGCGCCAGCGATCTTCATCAGCTTAAAGTGATGACAGAAGCGCATGTTCGGCACGTGCGGTCCACGGCACATGTCGACGTATTCTTCGTGATGGTACAAGCCAGGCTTGTCATCATGCGAAATGTTTTCGTCAAGAATCGAGACCTTATAGCTCTCGCCACGCTTCACGAAGGTTTCACGCGCTTCGTGCCAGCTGACTTTCTTCTTGATGACGTCATAGTTTGTTTCGGCGAGCTCGTGCATACGTTTTTCGAGCGCGTCGATATCTTCCTGAGTCAGGGTGTGGTCAAGGTCAACGTCGTAGTAGAAACCATTATCGATAACCGGACCGATCGCCATTTTGGTATTTGGCCACAGCTGTTTGATGGCATGGCCTAACAGGTGCGCGCAGGAGTGACGAATGATCTCCAGACCTTCTTCATCTTTTGCGGTGATGATCGCAAGCGTCGCATCGTTTTCGATCAGATCGGAGGCATCTACCAGCTCACCGTTAACGCGGCCGGCGATAGTCGCTTTCGCGAGACCAGGACCGATGTCCAGGGCAACATCCATTGGGCTAACAGCACGGTCGAAATGGCGTTGGCTGCCATCAGGAAGAGTAATTACAGGCATTTTATATCCTTATTTGCAGTGATGCCCCACACATAAGAGCATATACAAAGAAAATAATCGTGATTTGACAATAGATTACGACACCATCTGACCAACAATCGTCAAATTGGTTCGTCATCATTCACCTGCCGGAAAATCAGACAACGCCGGATATACGGCAAGCCTTGCAATGTTAACACTAACAAAAGGGAGATTGCACCCTCTGCTGGCAGATTGATGTGCTGGCACTTTCGCATGAATTTGCAGGTCGCATAATCCCGGTGCTCGCATTTCAAAGATGCTGGGCTAATCTTGAACAGGTCTTTAAACCCAAAGGTGCATACTATGAACGTATCCAGTAGAACGGTTGTGATTTTAAACATCCTTTCCGCCACAGGTTTATTGTTGATTCTCGCCGAACGATTCCACTGGTTCTGAGCCGAACCCTGCGCTGGCATAACCCAATCGTTCCTGAGTAGGGGCATATTTCGGCCCTGTTTGGTAGACTGTGGGTATCAACGAACAAGGATTAGGTTATGCCAACAAAACGATTTGCCGTAAAACACTGGAAAATGGTGCTGGTGCTGATCGCCATCTGCGGCGCAATGCTGTTACTCCGTTGGGCGGCAATGATTTGGGGTTAGGGGCGAATACAGCTCATCAGAAGGGACATCACAAGACCAGACAGAATAAACGGGCCGACATGATCATCGGCCCGTCTTCATTACATTCTATAACCCAGTGAAACCGTGGTTCTGCGGTCGGTATGATCCGGTGCAGATTCGGGTGGTGAAGAGTTCCAGGTCACGTTGTAGGCGACTTTCAGACCAAAGTGTTCGTTAATGGCCACGTTCAGCGCCGTCTCAGAGTTCAGCGTCGTATCGTCGGCACCAAATACAGAAACACCCTGGGTAAATTTGGTGTTGTCAGTCATCTGCCAGGCATAGGTGCCGGAAGCGTAACCGAGCGGTTGGGTTTTGGTATCGCCATTGGTGTACTCGTCATAACGCACACCCGGACCGAATTCAAAACGGAGGCTGTGTACCGGACCGTTCAGGAACTGACGACCATAACCCGCGGTGAACACGTCACGCTGGCGATAACCATTGTAACGGTCGGTTAACCAGCTTGCCTGACCAAACAGGTAATCATAGTCGGTCATGTTGTAACGGCTACGTCCGCCAACCGCATATTTCTCGGAAGAACGTTCGTCATTAGCGGACGTATTGCTGGCATTACCCCACAGAGACCAGGCGGTGGTATTACCGTACCAGGTAAGCGTACTGTCCGCCGTCAGAGAAGAGCTTTTCGTGTTACCGGATTGTGCCAGGTACCCTGCGTTCAGGTTACCTTCAAACGGTTTTTTCGCGGTGGAGGGATCGTCCATGACAGTAAAAACGGAATCATCGGCGGTCGCGTTCATAGCCGCAAACACGCCACCCGCCAGCATCAGTGCAGCGGGAACTGTCTTTAAAAGCTTCATTTTATTAAGGAGTCCGTACAACAAAAAAAGAGACCACACGGTCCCGGAATCTTTCTTGAGGATCAATGACAAGGCGTCCAGAGAAAGGTAACAAATTATAAAAAGCCGCAAATAACATAGCAATGTTTTCTTATTTCATTTTTTGAATAAGAACGATCCCAAAAAGCGTTTTATTTTATATATCTCCGGTCTTACTTTTATTCAGTATTCATATTTAAAATCATACTGTTATTTACGTTGCCTTCCTGACAAATGGTGCCAGACTAAAAGGAACCCATGCTAAAAGGAGGTAATGATGGTTTCTATCTACACCCTGACGCTCTCCCCTTCCCTTGATTCCGCCACCCTGACGCCGCAGATTTACCCGGAAGGTAAATTGCGCTGTAGCGCCCCGGTCTTTGAGCCCGGCGGTGGCGGTATCAACGTGGCGCGCGCCATTACTCACCTCGGCGGTAAGGCCACGGCCATTTTTCCCGCAGGCGGTGCCACCGGCGAACACCTGGTCTCTCTGCTGGCAGATGAACAGGTTGCCGTAGAGACCGTCGAGGCGAAAGACTGGACGCGGCAAAACCTGCATGTCCACGTTGAATCCAGCGGCGAGCAGTACCGGTTTGTCATGCCGGGCGCGAAACTCACCGATGACGAGTTTCGTCAGCTTGAAGAGAAAGTACTGACCATTGAAAGCGGCGCGCTGCTGGTGGTAAGCGGCAGCCTGCCACCCGGCGTCAGCACGGAAAAATTAACCGCACTTATTCAGGCGGCGCAGCAACGCGGTATCCGCTGCATCGTTGACAGCAGCGGCGAGGCCCTGCAGGCGGCCTTAGTGCCGGGCAATCTTGAACTGGTCAAACCCAACCAGAAAGAGCTAAGTGCGCTGGTCAACCGCGACTTGACGCAGCCTGACGATGTGCGCACCGCCGCGCAGGAGTTGGTGCGCAGCGGCAAAGCGCGGCGCGTGGTGGTTTCCCTTGGTCCGCAGGGGGCACTGGCCGTCGATGAAACGTCGTCCGTTCAGGTTGTCCCACCGCCAATGAAGAGCCAGAGCACGGTTGGCGCGGGTGACAGCATGGTGGGCGCGATGACGCTTAAGCTGGCGCAGGGCGCGTCACTGCTGGAGATGACGCGCTACGGCGTGGCGGCGGGTAGCGCCGCTACCATCAACCAGGGCACGCGTCTCTGTTCGCTGGCCGATACGCAAAAAATCGTCGATTACCTGTCCCGAAATTAACCCCTGTTCCCCTTCATCCTTATGGAGGGGAATGTCATCACCGAGTCGCCAAACGCAAACTATCGACTATGCTAAGAAAACTTCCATGATAACAATGAGGTGAATTATGAGCAGTGGTGACATCACCCGCTACGTCGTAACCGTGAACCTTCATGAAGCATCGCTGACCGAGCTGAATGAGCTCAACAACGCCTTCACCCGGGCTAATTTTCTCCTCACGCTCACGGATGACGAGGGCAATATTCATGATTTAGGCACCCTGGCATTTGGTCTGATCGGTGCCCTGAATAAAGAAGAGGTTCATGCGCTGGCCGCCAGTCTGGTGGAAAGTGTGACCGACAAGCCAGCCGAAATTGACGTCGACACCTGGGAAAGCTGGCAGAAAAAAGAACAATAAGTGCCCTGTATGAAATTAAACCGCTCAGGTGTGCGTTAGTTCGTATTTTTTTACCGCAATAATGCGCTAACTTTATGATCTGGCAGACAACATGGGAGAGTCAACATGTGGCAGGCTATCAGTCATCTTTTAAGTGAGCAGCTGGGTGAAGGTGAAATTGAACTGCGTAACGAACTGCCAGGCGGAGAGATCCACGCCGCGTGGCATTTACGCTACGCAGGGCGCGATCTCTTCGTAAAATGCGATGAACGTGAACTGCTTCCGATATTTACCGCCGAAGCCGATCAGCTTGAACTGTTGTCGCGCAGTAAAACGGTGACGGTCCCGCAGGTGCTGGCCGTCGGTAGCGACCGCGATTACAGTTTTCTGGTCATGGAATATCTCCCCGCCCGTCCGCTGGATGCCCATAACGCTTTCATTCTTGGCCAGCAGCTAGCACGCCTCCATCAGTGGAGCGACCAGCCGCAGTTTGGTCTCGATTTTGACAATGACCTCTCCACCACGCCACAGCCCAATGCCTGGCAGCGCCGCTGGTCGACCTTTTTTGCCGAGCAGCGTATTGGCTGGCAGCTCGAGCTTGCCGCCGAGAAAGGGCTGGAATTTGGCAATATAGACGCCATCGTCGAGCACGTGCAGCAGCGTCTGGCCTCCCACCAGCCTCAGGCGTCTCTGCTCCACGGTGATTTGTGGTCCGATAACTGCGCGCTGGGGCCCAACGGCCCCTATATCTTCGACCCGGCCTGCTACTGGGGTGACCGAGAGTGCGACCTTGCCATGCTGCCGCTGCACCCTGAACAACCGCCGCAGATATACGACGGGTATCAGTCGGTTTCGCCCCTGCCGCCCGGCTTCCTCGACCGTCAACCGGTGTACCAGCTTTATACGCTGATGAACCGCGCCATACTTTTTGGTGGGGAACACCTGGTTAACGCACAGCGGGCGCTGGAGCGCATGCTTGCCGCCTGAGACGCGAACGGGTGGCCTTGCCGCCACCCGTATCGGTTACAGAAAACCGAGCAGTGAGAAGAAGAAGTATCCTGCCACAATGATAATTACGGGAAGGATATAGAGCGGGAAGATTTGCAGGAAAATAGTGTGGCGCGGCACAACAATGCGGGATTCAATCTGCTCCCGGCTCATGCCTTCCGGGCCTTTGGCCTGCTCCAGAATGAGCTGGTCCTCAACGCCCTCGCGTAAAAAGCGCGTCTGACGGCTCATTCGTGCGCCAGAGGCCTGCAGCGCCAGCGCAACAAAGATCAGGGCGTATATCACCCAAAAGCCGATATTCAGCTGATGCTGAAAATCCGGGGTCGGTGAGTTAAACCAGAAGACATTCAAGAATGGCGTATTAAAACGCATCATCTCAATCATCACATGCGCAAAATCAAGCATAACCGCATTGATACCCGGCTGTTTTTCGCTGTGATCGTACATAAATTTGAGTACAGAAATCAGCGTAGAAATGACGGCAGGAATAAAAATCACCCAGCCAGCAATACGTTTTAAGACCGCAATGCGTCCAGCTTGTTGATACGTCATCAGTTCCTCTTCATAAAGACGCGTTATTTGTGCCTAAGTCTACCTGCTGGTCATCAATTTCGCCCGCTCTTTAAAAGCAATATGCTAAATTGCAGAGTGTGCTTAGCACTTATCGTCTGTCGAACACCCTGGATAAGGAGACGTTGTGATGTCGACACCGCGCCAAATTCTTGCCGCAATTTTTGACATGGATGGATTACTGATCGATTCCGAACCGTTGTGGGATCGCGCTGAACTGGACGTCATGGCCAGCCTGGGCGTGGATATCAGCCGCCGTAATGAACTTCCCGATACGCTGGGCCTGCGCATCGATATGGTGGTTGACCTGTGGTATGCCCAACAGCCGTGGGCTGGACCAGGTCGTGATGAAGTGACCGCGCGCATTATCAGCCGCGCCATTTCGCTGGTAGAAGAGAGCAAGCCGCTGCTGCCCGGCGTACGTGAGGCGGTCGCGCTGTGTAAAGCCCAGGGACTGAAGGTCGGCCTGGCCTCGGCTTCACCGCTGCATATGCTGGAAAAAGTGCTCATCATGTTTGAACTGCGCGACAGTTTCGACGCGCTTGCCTCCGCTGAGAAATTGCCTTACAGCAAGCCGCACCCGCAGGTCTATCTGGACTGTGCCGCTAAGCTCGGTCTGGATCCCCTCAACTGCGTTGCGCTGGAAGATTCCGTTAACGGCATGGTGGCCTCTAAAGCCGCGCGGATGCGCTCCATTGTGGTGCCTGCGGAAGAAGGCCGACACGATCCCCGGTTCGCGCTTGCCGATGTGAAGCTACATTCACTGGCAGAACTGACGGCGCGCCATCTGCAGGGCGGTTAACGCCCTCCTCCGGTTTGTGACAAACAGTTACACCGTCACCTCTTCCGCCTACTGTATAAAAACCCTATACTGTATGAATTGACAGTTTTGTGGGTTTTATCATGACGGCGGAAGGCCACCTGCTTTTTTCTATCGCGTGCGCAGTATTTGCCAAAAACGCTGAACTCACCCCCGTGCTGGCACAGGGGGACTGGTGGCATATCGTCCCTTCCGCCGTATTGACCTGTCTGCTGCCCGACATCGACCACCCCAAGTCGTTCCTCGGACAGCGCCTGAAGTGGGTATCGAAACCCATCGCCCGCGCGTTCGGCCACCGGGGGTTTACGCACAGCCTGCTGGCCGTGTTTGGCCTGCTGACGCTTTTCTATTTAAAAGTGCCCGAAAGCTGGATCGTCCCCGGTGATGCCATTCAGGGGATGGTGCTGGGATATTTAAGCCATATTCTGGCCGATATGCTGACGCCCGCGGGCGTACCGCTGCTGTGGCCCTGCCGCTGGCGCTTCCGTTTTCCCATCCTCGCACCGCAGAAAGGGAACCAGCTGGAGCGCGTCTTGTGCATGGCGCTGTTTGCTTACGCCGTCTGGATGCCGCAAACGTTGCCCGAAAACAGTGCAGTCCGCTGGTCTTCCCAGATGATTAATTCGCTGCAATTTCAGTTCAATCGCTTTATTCATCACCAGATTGAACAGTAAACCAACAAAATTATCCCATTTGTCATAACCCATTCCATTTGGATATAAGCGCTACATCACACTTCTGCTAACCTTCCGCCAACAGGATCGGTAAAAACCGACCCGATAATAAATCAGGAGAACGGGGATGAATTTTCCACTCATCGCGAACGTCGTTGTGTTCGCTGTATTGCTATTGCTTCTCGCGCAGGCGCGCCACAAACAGTGGAGCCTGGCGAAAAAGGTGCTGGTTGGTCTGGCCATGGGTGTCGTATTTGGTCTGGCATTACAGGCAATTTATGGCTCCGATAATCCAGTTCTGAAAGATTCCATTCAGTGGTTCAACATTGTCGGTAACGGCTATGTCCAGCTGCTGCAGATGATCGTTATGCCACTGGTGTTCGCCTCTATTCTGAGCGCCGTTGCCCGCCTGCATAACGCGACCCAGTTGGGAAAAATCAGTTTCCTGACCATCGGCACGCTGCTGTTCACCACGCTGATTGCCGCGCTGGTGGGTGTGCTGGTCACTAACCTGTTTGGCCTGACTGCAGAAGGTCTGGTTCAGGGTACCGCTGAAACGGCGCGTCTGACCGCGATTCAGACCAACTACGTTGGGAAAGTGGCTGACCTGACCGTGCCGCAGATGGTGCTCTCCTTCATTCCGAAGAACCCGTTTGCTGACCTGACCGGTGCGAGCCCAACCTCGATCATCAGCGTGGTTATTTTCGCCGCGTTCCTGGGCGTAGCGGCGCTGAAGTTGCTGAAAGACGATGCGCCAAAAGGCGAACGCGTGCTGACCGCAATTGACACCCTGCAAAGCTGGGTGATGAAGCTGGTCCGTCTGGTCATGCAGCTCACCCCTTACGGCGTGCTGGCGCTGATGACCAAAGTGGTTGCCGGTTCTAACCTGCAGGACATCATTAAGCTGGGCAGCTTCGTTGTCGCCTCGTATCTCGGCCTGGGCATTATGTTCGTGGTGCACGGCATCCTGCTGGGCGTGAACGGCGTCAGCCCGCTGAAATACTTCCGTAAGGTCTGGCCGGTGCTGACCTTTGCCTTCACCAGCCGTTCCAGCGCCGCGTCTATCCCGCTGAACGTTGAAGCGCAAACCCGTCGTCTGGGCGTGCCTGAATCTATCGCCAGCTTCTCTGCCTCCTTTGGTGCCACCATCGGTCAGAACGGCTGTGCGGGTCTGTACCCGGCGATGCTGGCGGTAATGGTTGCTCCTACAGTCGGCATCAACCCGCTGGATCCGGTCTGGATCGCCACGCTGGTCGGGATTGTCACCGTAAGCTCCGCAGGCGTTGCGGGTGTTGGCGGCGGCGCAACCTTCGCCGCGCTGATTGTGCTGCCTGCGCTGGGTCTGCCCGTGACGCTGGTCGCCCTGCTGATCTCCGTTGAGCCGCTGATCGACATGGGTCGTACCGCGCTGAACGTGAGCGGCTCCATGACCGCCGGTACGCTGACCAGCCAGTGGCTGAAGCAGACCGACAAAGCGATTCTGGAAAGTGAAGACGACGCCGAGCTGGCGCACCGCTAAACACGTTAGAAATAAAAAAACCGCCTGATGGCGGTTTTTTTATGGCTGTTATTCTTCAACCTCTTCATCCTGGCGGATCTGCATCGCCCACCGCTGTGCGGACTCCGGCACCGTAAAGGTGGGAGAGCGACGGAAATGCTCGCCGACCAGCACAAAGGCCACGTATTTCCCCCGTAACTGCCACACATCGCGAAAGCCCTCCACTTTCAGGGCATGGTCTGGCGGCGCGGGCTCAACGCGGGGCACATAGCTAATAACCTGGCGGTTTTGTTGACGAAGAGGTTTCATAAGCAACGGATTCACTAAAGCAAATTCTTGAAGCAGGAAAATTCTATGATAGCCGATCCTGCTGCCTTCCGTCGCGCTCCGAGTGGGTGAGAAGGCTCCTTTCGCTAATCACGGCATATGAAAACTCTTAGTTCGCGAACCATGTCGCGACATTGTTCTATCCTTAATAGGGTTTTTAGCAATGGATAAAGGAGAAGCGTGCAATGTCGAACAAAGATAAAACACATCAATCACCCATTCATGGCACTGAAGAATCTCAACCGGGTATGGACTCTCTCGCCCCTGCTGACGGCTCTCACCGCCCCTCCCCTGGTCCCTCCGCACCGGGCGAACAGCCTACCGCACCGGGAAGCATGAAATCGCCGGACACGGGAAACGAGAAGCTGAAATCTCTTGAACCACACCGAAAAGGCGGTGAAGGTTTCGCGCTCACGACCAATCAGGGCGTACGCATTGCTGACGATCAAAACTCCCTTCGCGCAGGCGCGCGCGGGCCAACCCTGCTGGAAGACTTTATCCTGCGGGAAAAAATCACCCATTTTGACCACGAGCGGATACCAGAACGCATCGTCCACGCGCGCGGTTCCGCTGCGCACGGCTACTTTCAGCCCTACAAGAGCCTGAAAGCGATCACCAAAGCGGATTTCCTCTCCGACCCGGATAAAATCACCCCGGTCTTTGTGCGTTTCTCCACCGTGCAGGGCGGCGCGGGGTCGGCAGATACCGTCCGGGATATCCGCGGCTTTGCCACCAAGTTTTATACCGAAGAGGGTATTTTCGATCTGGTCGGCAATAACACGCCGGTGTTTTTCATTCAGGACGCGCATAAATTTCCTGACTTTGTCCATGCGGTAAAACCGGAGCCCCACTGGGCCATACCGCAGGGACAAAGTGCGCACGACACCTTCTGGGACTATGTTTCCCTGCAGCCTGAAACCTTACACAACGTGATGTGGGCGATGTCAGACCGCGGGATTCCGCGCAGCTACCGCACCATGGAAGGGTTTGGCATCCATACCTTCCGTTTGATCAATGCCGAGGGGAAAGCCACGTTTGTCCGCTTCCACTGGAAGCCTGTCGCGGGTAAAGCCTCGCTGGTGTGGGACGAGGCGCAGAAGCTGACCGGGCGCGATCCGGACTTCCATCGCCGCGAGCTGTGGGAATCCATTGAAGCGGGCGACTTCCCGGAATACGAGCTTGGCCTGCAGCTCATACCGGAAGAAGACGAATTTAAGTTCGATTTCGACCTTCTGGACCCGACGAAGCTGATTCCGGAAGAGCTGGTGCCGGTGCAGCTGGTGGGTAAAATGGTGCTTAACCGTAACCCGGATAACTTCTTTGCCGAAAACGAGCAGGCCGCGTTCCACCCGGGGCATATCGTGCCGGGGCTGGACTTCACCAACGATCCGCTCCTGCAGGGACGCCTGTTCTCCTATACCGATACGCAGATTAGCCGACTCGGCGGGCCGAACTTCCACGAAATTCCGATTAACCGCCCAACCTGCCCGTATCACAACTTCCAGCGCGACGGGATGCACCGTCAGGATATTGATACCAACCCGGCAAACTATGAGCCGAACTCCATCAACGATAACTGGCCGCGTGAAACACCTCCCGGACCGAAACGCGGTGGATTCGAATCGTATCAGGAGCGTATCGATGGCAATAAAATTCGCGAGCGCAGCCCCTCGTTCGGTGAGTATTACGCCCATCCTCGCCTGTTCTGGAACAGCCAGACGCCGATCGAGCAACAGCACATCATCGGCGGTTTCAGCTTCGAGCTGAGTAAAGTGGTGCGCACCTACATCCGCGAGCGCGTGGTCGATCATCTGGCGCATATTGATGTTCAGCTTGCCCAGAGTGTCGCGGACAACCTGGGCATTACGCTGACCGACGAGCAGCGTAACCTTGCTCCGCCGAAAGAGGTTAACGGCGTGAAGAAAGATCCGTCGCTGAGCCTGTATGCGGTGCCGGGCGGCTCGATTAAAGGCCGCGTGGTGGCCATTCTGCTGAACGACAAAACCCGCGCCAGCGACGTGCTGGGGATTATGCAGGCGCTGAAAACCCAGGGCGTACATGCCAAACTGCTCTATTCCCGCATGGGTGAAGTGACGGCCGACGATGGTTCTGTGCTGCCGGTCGCGGCGACCTTTGCCGGTGCGCCATCACTGACCGTCGATGCGGTGATCGTGCCGTGCGGGGATATTGCCAGCCTGCTGACCAACGGCGACGCCGTCTATTATCTGCTGGAAGCCTATAAGCACCTGAAGCCGATCGCGCTGTCCGGCGACGCGCGACAGTTCAAAGCGCAGCTGAAGGTGGCCGATCAGGGTGAGGACGGGATTGTCGAGGGAGATAACGTTGACGATGCCTTTATGACGAAGCTGTTTGATTTGCTCGCCGCGCACCGTGTCTGGTCGCGAAGCAGCAAGATCGATCAGATTCCGGCGTAAAAAAAGCCGGGTGGCGCTTGCGCTTACCCGGCTTACATTCGATTGGTTTTGTAGGCCCGGTAAGGCGAAGCCGCCACCGGGCTTTATCTCAAAGATCCCCAAACGTCCCCAACCGATACCCGCGCTCGGCAATCGCGTATTTCAGCGACGGCGACGTCAGCACATCCAGCTCCGCCAGACGCGGCCAGCAGTAGGCGCTTTTACGCACGGTGTTATCGACAAAGGCAGGATGTGCCATGACCTCCAGCGACCGTTCACCCCGCGCGGCGGAATCATCCAGCACCTTCAGGAACAGCGCGTCGTCAATCTCGTCGCCGTAAAACGCGCTGCTGAACCCCTCAGTGGATGTAACGGTGCAGTCCGGCAATCCGTGCACCTCGCGATCCACGCGCATCGCCACGCCTTTGCGCTGTGCAAACCCGGCGACAAGCGGGAAAATCGCCGGGATCATATGCACGTGGTGATGGCTGTCGATATGCGTCGGCGTCTGACCAAACACATCAACGAAGCGGTTGAACTGACACTCCAGCTCGCGGGCAATCTCTTCGAGCGGCAGAGCCCCCTGCTCCGCCAGTTCCCAAATCCATTTACCCAGCTGGCCATCGCGCGTCAGGCCCGGCATTGGCGAAAGCGGCATCCCGAGCGTCAGCACAAAATGCATGCCGACGCCCAGCTCCGGCACTTCGCGGCTCAGCTGCGCCGCGTGTTCAACCGCCTCACCATTGACCAGCGCCGTTGTAGAGGTCACAACCCCCCGGCGACAGGCTTCAATAATGCCGTAGTTCTGGCCTTTAGAGAGGCCAAAATCATCAGCATTAACGATCAGCAGGTTTTCCATTGTGCGTCCTCTTATTGC
The DNA here is from genome assembly GCF_011752745.1 of Enterobacter sp. Acro-832. Classification (NCBI taxonomy): domain Bacteria; kingdom Pseudomonadati; phylum Pseudomonadota; class Gammaproteobacteria; order Enterobacterales; family Enterobacteriaceae; genus Enterobacter; species Enterobacter sp. Acro-832. The sequence continues at coordinate 706,502 of NZ_VWWX01000002.1, read as the reverse complement.
TGTTTGAACTTCAGCTTCTCGATCGTGGCGGCAAAGTTCGGCAACCATTTTTCATGCGCCAGGATCATCTCGCTGGCCAGCTGCTCCGCGTCGCGGTCAGAATGCACCAGCGGGCTGAGATTCAGGGCCAGCAGCACGTCATTGAGCTCACCGCTCAGCGCCGCGTTGCTTGCCGCCACTTCAAAGCCTTTGATGGTGTGGATCAGCCCCATGACCTTGTCATCGAAGTGGGTGATGCGTGGATGCGGTTTAGCCCCCTCGCGTCCCAGGATGCAGGTCATTTCGACGGCCCAGTCAGCTGGAATATTGTCGACATGGCCGTGGTGCGGCACGTTGACATAGTGCTCCGCCTGCTTGTCGTTGTAGATGGCGTTGATCACTTCACACGCCGCATCGGAGTAGTAGGCCCCGCCGCGCTGCTCCAGCTCTTTCGGTTTGACGTTCAGGTTCGGGTCTTTATACAAATCGAACAGCTGCTTCTCAACCTTCTGAACGATCTGCGCACGTGCGCCGCCCTTATAATACTCGCCCATTTCGATGGCCAGCATCTCTTTCTGCTTGAAGTAGTAAAGCAGGTACGAGCAAGGCAGCAGATTCAACGAGCGGATCAGCCCTTCGCTGAACGGCAGGTCAAAGATGTTTTTCACCGATGCCGCAGTCAGACGACCGGAGGCCACGCCGTCGAGGAGCTCGGCAAAGCGCGATTTTCCGTTCACGATGACATCTTTAATAAACACCATGTGGTTCAGGCCGAACAGATCGATGGAGAGATCGTCGCTGTCGGTCAGCGCCAGCACGTCGCGGATAAACATCTTCATGCCAATCGGAATGTTGCAGACGCCGATAAAACGTTTGAAGCCGGTATGACGATAGACCGCTTCAGTGACCATGCCGGCCGGGTTGGTGAAGTTAATGACCCACGCGTTCGGGCAGATCTCCTGTACGTCTTTGACGATGTCGAAAATGACCGGGATAGTACGCAGGCCTTTAAACAGGCCGCCCGCGCCGTTAGTCTCCTGCCCCAGATACCCGTGGCTCAGCGGAATACGCTCGTCCAGCTCACGCGCCTTCAGCTGGCCGACGCGCAGCTGGGTGGTGACGAAATCCGCATCTTTCAGCGCCAGACGACGATCGAGGGTTTTATGCACGGTCAGAGGCACGCCCGCTTTTTCCACCATGCGCTTGCACAGATCGAAAATAATATTCAGCTTCTCCTGACCTTCCTCAACGTCCACCAGCCATAATTCGCTGACCGGTAATTCATGATAACGTTTCAGGAAACCTTCAAGTAATTCCGGGGTATAGCTGCTGCCGCCACCAATGGTTACGACTTTTAATTTCTTCTGCATAATATCTCCCTTAGCGTATCAGGTTAATCGCCTGCAAGGTATAGCGTGCTCTTCCCGCTATTTGGGCAAGCCATTAAAGCAATATTCGTGGCGGGTAATCCGCCGAAAGTTAATTAATTACCGTCAAATTTTTCCGGTAACTGTTCGGTGTGAATGACGTCAATTTCTTAAAGGTTTTAATAAACAGGCTGGGACTGCTGTATCCTGACTCGTAAGCAATATCGGTGACAGAATAGTTGGTAATTTCCAGCTGTTTTTTAGCAAAATTAATGCGGATTTCATTAATAATTTGCACGGGCGTTTTACGATAATAACGCTGCGTCGCACGGGTCAGATATTCCTGGGATTTGCCCGACAGGGAGACCATATTTTCCAGCGCATTTTCGCTGAACTGGCCTTTGTCGTGCATCAGCTCAACGGTGCTGCGTAGCCATTGCGGAATATCATCCGTCACCTGCTGCTCTTCACGATGATGACGCAACCGGTTCATCACGTAGAAGGTCACCGTTTCAATAAACTCATCAAATTCATTGTCGCGGAAGTTAAGCGAGGCGATCACCGTTTCAATCCAGGTCATGAACTCGTTTTTGACCCGATAGACCTGAGAGGCCACAAAGCAGAACGGCACCAGCGGCAGATAGTGCTTCTCGAAGAAACGTCTGCTGACGCCCACATTCAGAATGCGGGTGGCACCAAATTCGTAAAAGCTCTGGTGATAAGACCCCATCGGCAGGAAGACGAAATCCCCTCGTTCAAGCAGGACGCGCTTACCGTTGATCTCCTGATAGTAGCGACCGGTCAGAACAATCGTGAACTCGTAGTAGTCATGCTGATGCAGACCACTGGCGCTCTCCGTCTTGTTGTAGATAACCACGTGAAAATTTTTGCCATTAAACAGCTGCTGTTCAAGTGCGGTTTTAATTTCCATCGTGCTGACCTCCTGCTACTCAGTCTGACTTACTGCATCTTCTCGTGAAGCTCAATGAGCTCCGCCACCAGCTCACGTGCCAGCATCGAGGTCATCAGGTGATCCTGCGCGTGAACCAGCACCAGGCTGACCTTCATCTTCCCTTCGCCCTGATCGCTTTCAATCAGCTTTGTCTGCACCAGGTGCGCTTCGTTCAGCGCCGTGCGGGACTGTTCCATCATGGTTTTCGCCGCGGCGAAATCCCCCTGCTTGGCCTGCTTCAGTGCGGCATAGGCCAGGCTGCGGGCCTGCCCGGAGTTGATGATAAGCCCCATCACCACTTCTTCCAGATCGTTCTCGGCGGCGTCGTCTGCGACAATACTATCCAAATCTAACATCTTTAAGCTCCTTGTGGCTGGCGCGGGTTTCCCCGCGCCGTCAATCTTAGAATTTCAGTGAGAGGGCAATATCCTCTTCGCTCTCATCTTCATCAATGATGGTGGCGGCTTTGTTCGCAATCGCCACGAATGGCATGTACAGCAGGGTGGCAATCCCGAGGTTGAATATCGCCAGCAGGAAGGCCGCGACGCTGCCGTTGGTGTTGAAGAAGGCACCCAGGCCCGCCGGCATGGTCCACGGTGCAATGTTGGTAACCGGTGGAATGATGCCCATGTAGTACGCCGTCAGGGTGATAGCGGCCAGCAGCGGCTGAATCAGGATGAACGGAATGAACATGACCGGGTTCATGATGATTGGCAGACCGAACAGGATCGGTTCGTTAATCTGGAAGATGCCTGATGGCAGCGCCAGCTTCGCGACCTGACGATAGTCAGCACGACGAGAGACAATAAAGACCGCGATGATCAGACCCAAGGTCGCCCCGGTACCGCCCAGGAAGATATAGGAGTCAAGCATCGGCTTCGCCCACACATGGAAGGTTTTACCCGCTGCCAGCGCCGCGTCAACGGAGCCGTACTGCTGATAAAGTGCAACGTTTTCCAGTGCCCATGGGGTCATAATTCCGCTGTCCAGCGCAGCCAGTGCCAGTGAACCATGCACGCCAAAGAACCACAGCAGAGAGGTGAAAATCACATACGCCCAACCGACCACGCCACCCATCGACGCCAGCGGCGTAGAGATAGAGTCCATGATGATCTGGTGGAAGTTTGTGCCCCAGTGAGAGAGCGCCCAGGCAATAATCCCCATGATAGAGAGAATAATGAAGCCTGGAATCAACGCGGAAAATGAACGGGATACAGAAGCCGGTACGCTATCCGGCAGGCGAATCACCCAGTTTCGACGGATGATAAAGGTGAACATCTCTGCCACCACCAGGCCGATAACAATACCGGAGATGATGTTAGCCCCACCCAGCCAGTTGGCGCCAACGGCATAGGCTTCACCCACGCTGTAAGGCGTGACGGTCATAAAGGCGGCGACGGATAATAACCCGGCGGCCAGCGGATCGACCTTACGCTCTTCTGCCAGCGCCATCCCAATAAAGAAAGGCGCCATCAGCGACATAATTCCCAACGTACCGTTATAGACGTTGCCGCCGATGGCTTTAAAACCATTAAGGGTTTCAATAGTGGAAGCGTCTAACCGAATTCCTAATGAATAAAAGAAGGAACCTTCACCAAAGCTCAGAAAAACGTTGTTAATTAAAACGAACATGGCCCCGGCCAACGTCAACGGCATTAATTTAATAAAGCCGTTTTTGATGGCATTAACGTGAGGCTGCTTTCCTATTTTAACAGCAAAAGGAAGGAGTACCTTTTCAAGTGAAGCGATGACTTTACTCATAGGAAAATACCCTTAAATGCCGTAACGCATGTTACGGCGTATTGTGTGTGAAATAACTCTTTGACGGGAAAAATAAAAATTAATTAGCAGCTTTTTTAATGGCTGCCACAGCAGCTTTAAGAACACCTAAACCATCAATCTTGCCGTACAGCCCCGAGTCGATCACTTCAACCGGTTTATTCGGTAACAGTCGTTGAATTTCGGGCAACATATAGGCAATTTGCGGTCCCAGTAAAACAACATCGGCTGTCTGACCTTTTTCGCCCGCCAGCGTCTCTGGGAACGCTTCGATCACCACAGGGACTTCATACTTTTCAGCCTGCGCACGCATCTTTGAGACCAGAAGCGAGGTTGACATGCCCGCTGAGCAGAACAGGTAGATATGTTTCTTTTCCATCGTGATTTCCCTCTTGTATGACTACCTGCCATCGCGCTATCACTCGACTCGCTGTCCCGGCAGACAGGTAGTTTGCGTACTGTTGTTTATCGTTGGAGTGAGTATACGCAATGGTACAGACAGGGGATAATTCTGAATAGACTAGAATTGTCTCTCATTGACCTGGCTTGTTGACTACCCTCACATTTCGGGCAAATAATTCGCGAAAAGAAATAAGATTTTCTGATGCATAAAAAAACCGGCCCCGGGGCCGGTTTGTTAACATCCTCAGGCAAGCAGGGTGACTACGCCTTAGGTGCCTGCGGATCGGTGTCGTATTCAGCACAGGTCTGATAGCCGGAGTTGATCACATGACCGGTATCATCCAGGGCGACAAAGTAGGTTTCTGCCTTACCATCACGTTGACCCAGGATATAGGTCTGGCAGGTCCCTTTCGCATGAATCATGGTGACTTCAGAAGAAGGTTTACCGGCAATCGCAGCCACCTGCGAACGGGTCATCCCCTTTTTAACGTCTTTTACTACGGGCTGCGTAAACTGATCCTTGGTGCGATCGTAAGCCGTACACCCTGCCAGCATAGTCAGTACCGCCGCTGCGCTAAGAATTCCTGCTACGTTCTTGTTCATATTCCGTCCTCTTGTTTATCAGCGTGTTATCTAAGCATGGGATAAAAAGTACTATTGTTCAACTTTGTGCGTTACGCCAGACGAATTTCGGAAAATTCTAATAAAACAACGATAAGCTGCTAAATCGGCGCAAATTAGCGCACTCGAAACTGTGATCCTTGTCGTTTCTCGCCCAAAGGGTTAGTTTTAACAGTTAACACATTCTGTTTATGGAGAGCGTGATGACTCTGCAACAAGAGATTATCCAGGCGCTGGGCGCGAAGCCTGCGGTAGATGCAAATGAAGAGATCCGCCGCAGCGTGGATTTTTTAAAAGCGTATTTAAAGAAGAACTCTTTCCTGAAATCTCTGGTGCTGGGCATCAGCGGCGGCCAGGATTCAACGCTGACCGGCAAGCTCTGCCAGATGGCCATTTCAGAGCTTCGCGAAGAGACGGGCGATGAGACGCTGCAGTTTATCGCTGTGCGCCTTCCTTACGGCGTACAGGCAGACGAGCAGGATTGCCAGGACGCCATTGCCTTCATTCAGCCTGACCGCGTGCTGACCGTGAATATTAAAGGCTCGGTGCTGGCAAGCGAGCAGGCGTTACGCGAAGCGGGCATTGAGTTAAGCGATTTCGTTCGCGGCAATGAAAAGGCACGTGAGCGCATGAAAGCGCAGTACAGCATCGCCGGGATGACCAAAGGCGTCGTGGTCGGCACCGACCATGCGGCCGAAGCGATCACCGGGTTCTTCACCAAATATGGCGACGGCGGCACCGACATTAACCCGATCTTCCGCCTGAACAAGCGTCAGGGCAAGCAGCTGCTTGCCGCGCTGGGCTGTCCTGAGCATCTGTATAAGAAAGCGCCGACAGCTGACCTTGAAGACGATCGCCCTTCCCTGCCGGATGAAGCGGCCCTTGGCGTCACCTACGACAACATTGATGATTATCTGGAAGGCAAAAAGCTGGATGAAGGCACTGCGAAGATCATCGAAGGCTGGTATCTGAAAACCGAGCACAAGCGTCGCCCACCGATTACGGTGTTTGACGACTTCTGGAAATAAACGCAAAACGGTAACCCCGTTTTGTAGGCCGGGTAAGGCGTCGCCGCCACCCGGCTCTTTTTTAACCACCACACTCCTGCTACACTGTATACCTGAACAGTATATGGAGCGGTATGTGAGCAGGCGTCAATCCGCCCCGCGTCTTGAGTTTGAAGCGGCGGCTATCTACGAATATCCCGAGCACCTTCGCCCCTGGCTTGAAGCATTGCCTAAACAGCCGGGCGTGTACATCTTTCACGGCGAAAGCGACACCCTGCCGCTCTACATCGGCAAGAGCGTTAACATTCGCAGTCGGGTATTATCCCATCTGCGTACGCCGGACGAGGCCGCCATGCTGCGCCAGTCGCGACGCATTACCTGGTTCCAGACGGCGGGAGAAATGGGCGCGCTGTTGCTGGAGGCGCGGTTGATAAAAGAACAACAGCCGCTGTTCAACAAGCGCCTGCGCCGCAACCGTCAGCTCTGCTCCCTGCAGATCAATGAAGGCAAGCCACAGGTCGTCTACGCGCGCGACGTCGATTTTTCTCATGCCCCGAATCTCTACGGACTGTTCGCCAATAAACGTGCCGCACTTCAGGCGCTGCAGACGCTGGCGGACGAGCTCCAGCTTTGCTACAGCCTTTTGGGCCTGGAGGCGACCACGCGCGGACGCGCCTGTTTTCGATCCGCGCTGAAGCGCTGTGCCGGTGCCTGCTGTGGCAAAGAGAGCGTTGAGGCGCACCACGCACGGCTCCTCTCTGGTCTGGGGGCCATCAGCGTGAAGTGCTGGCCCTGGGAAAGCGCCGTTGCGCTCAAAGAAGTGGGTGACGCGATGACCCAGTACCACATCGTCAATAACTGGCTCTGGCTGGGCGCTGTCGACGATATCAACGACGCGGCAACCCTGCTGCGCACGCCCGCCGGATTTGACCACGATGGCTACAAAATTCTCTGTAAACCTGTCCTGGCCGGTAAGTTTGAGATCATTGAACTCAATGGCCTGGCAGCCACGTGATTTCGCTGAACAATAAGGTACCCTGAGCCTCCAGCAGACGCAGCGTATGGGTACCCTCCTCCCAACTGGCGCCCTGATCGGCCGTCAGCAATTTATCACCCAGCTGCCACGCCCCGCTTAACACAAACACCACGCCCCCGCGTGTGCCAAAGGTGGTAAAGGTACGGTCAGCCACGCGCACCTTCGCCCGGCAGCAGTCGCGACGGGTCATGATGTTGAAGTCCATCGCCATCCGCCCATCGGACAGCAGCGCTTTCACCGGCAGGTCGCCGGCAAAGCTGTAGGGCTGATGGTGCTTCAGGGTATGGAAGAACGCCTGGCCGGCATCCAGCGTCACCTCCCCGCCTTCCAGCAAGGTAATCACCCGATCGACGCCGGGAAAAGAGGAGAATTCGCCGTTACTGGCGATAGTCGCGATACTGGCACGCCAGTGAAAATCACGCGTCGCGGGAGGGAAACAACAAATCTCACGCGTTTCACCAGCACCATTGCGCCACAGGCTGACCGGCATTTTACGGATATCAAAGAACTCCATCACCACTCCTGAATGGCACAACCCGTGCCAGGGCAAGGATATTGCTATCGTTGCTGTCTTGTTTGTTATCGTTAGGTATTCACAGACACAGTATCGGCAGCAGAGCGGGCAGGCCTTAGCGGAACGTTAATAAAAATGCTAACGCCATGACTCTACAAACATTCTCTGATGCGACTACAGGAGCATACCGCGCTGGCGGCGGCAGACAAGAGGGCAGGAAAGAAAAACCGCCGGTCCTGTCCACAGCGTTTTCGCTTTTGTGGACAGGATCCCGGCGGTCTTAAGAGAGTGAACCGATTATTCGGTTGGTGCTGGCATTTTACCTTCCATCGCCGGACGTTCTGTCAGACGCTTCTCAAAATTCGCATTAAATTGTTTTTTCTGTTCCGGGGTCAGAATGTTGTAGATCTTATTCTGGGTTTCCAGGTGAGCCAGCATGCGGGCTTTGTGCTGCTCGGCCATTTTGTCGATCTGCGCTTCGGCTTTTGCCTTGTCGAAGCTGTCGCTGGCGATGATGTCATGCATGGCACGACGCTCTTCCAGCGGCGGACGTTTCATCTGCTCGCGTTCGCTTTTCCGGATATCGCGGATCTGCTGTTTCTGCGCATCCGTCAGGTTGAGATCCTTAAACATCATCATCTCGTTGTGCATACCCGGGCCTTTATGATGCATCATCATTTTGCCTTCAGCAGGCGCGGCAGCGGTTGTGGTCGCAGTATCTGCGGCGAACGCCATGCTGGTAGCGCCCAGAGCCAGGGTAGAAGCAACAAACAGTGCAGTAAACTTACGCATAATTTATTTCCTTTCTTTCAGTTATTCTTCGGCGCTATGCCGTGTTGACGAGATTAACTTTACGGGGTTTATCGTCAATTAGTCAGAGCAACGGTAAAACAATGAAAGTGTAAAAAACAAATTTTCGCCAAATGTGGAGGAAATAAGGATAAAGCGTGGAGAGTTGCAACAAAAAATATTCAATGCAATGATTTTAAAGCGATTTAGCAAAAGTATAACGGAGTGAAGGTGAATAATAAAGCAATTCACCAGGAATATTCTGCAAAACACGTACAGGCGCTTTAATTGCTAAGAAAGGGTATTTTACTTCCCCTCCCGGATGAAGAGAGGGGAAAGGTTCAGGATATTTTTTCCAGCATCAGTCCGGCACGCAGGCCAAACGCCACGGTGGGATTAGGGAATAAAACATACTCGGTGGTTTTCTGCACCTCATAACGCTCCTCGCCATCCTCGGCCAGCAGCGCCCCTTTGCGGAACGGCGTGAAGTTCAGGGTATGCGCGGCCATATGGAGCAGGAAGGCATCGCTGCGGCGCGTGATCTGCTGTACGACCCGGTACCGCTCGACGGGCTGATGCGCAGGCTCGGGAGCCTTTCCTCCCAGCAGCGCCCGCAGGGCGAGATGCGTGGGCGCAAAGCGAGAGAGATCGTTTTGCCCAAACGGCAGCGCTTTCCCCAGCTCCAGCGTACAGGACAACGCACCAAAGTGTTCACAGGTGAAGTGCGTAAAGGTTCCGCCCGGCGACTGGTGAAACACCAGCGCCTCCAGCCCGGCGTCTCCCAGCCAGCTCAGAAAATCTTCCTCCCACGGCTGATTGCGCTGCGGCAACACGCCGAAGCGAACATGGTAGGATGCGCGGATGGCCGTATGCAGATCCAGATGCCAGCGCGCCGGTCCCGCAGCGGCAAAAAACGCGGTCACGACGTTCTCCAGCCACTCTGCCCGCGCCGTTTCGTCACTCTGCGGAAACTGCGACCAGCGCCCGCCGAACATGCGGTTAATGTCGCTCACCAGATACCGTTTGTTTTCCGCCAGCGCAGGCGGATTGCCGAGCACCACCAGCACGCGGCACGTCAGGGCAATCTCATTGCGATACAGCGCGCGCAGCAGCAGATCGACAATCTCAACCGGTGCCGTTTCATTCCCGTGAATGCCCGTTGAAAGCAGCAGCGACAGATCGCTTTTTGCTGTCGGCGTCAGCTCAAGCACCCCGCGCCCCAGCCACCGCCAGCGAAATGAGGGACCGTCCCCCTCTTTCTGTTCCGGCGTTTCATCGGCCAGGGTCAGCGCCAGTAAATTTTCCATATCCACTCCTTTAGCGCTGGAACGGATAAACCGATCCCAGTTGCAGGATTGTCGACAACGCGTCCAGCGCCTCGCGTCCTTCACGCAGAAGCTGCGGGTCAACCAGATCGGCCTGCGTTAGCCGGTCGCGATAGTAGCGATCGACCCAGTCATTCAGGCGCGTAAAGAGCGTATCGTTCATCATGACCGCCGGATTAACCGCCTGCATTTCGTCCTGAGTCAAGACCACGCGCAGACGTAAACAGGCTGGACCACCGCCGTTGGCCATGCTTTCGCGCAGGTCAAATACGCGCAGTTCGTCAATCGGGTTATCGGCCTTCACCAGTTCGGTCAGGTAGCGCCACACGCCCTGATGATCCCGGGACTCCTGCGGCAGAACCAGCATCATGCTGCCATCATCGCGGCTCAGCAGCTGGCTATTGAACAGATACGTTTCAACCGCGTCCTGCACGCTTACCGCCGCCGTTGGCACCTGAATGGGCGTAAAGCCGCGTACGCGCTCATGCAGCGTGGCGAGCAGCTTTTCCTGATGGGCGAACGCCTGCTCGTGACAGAACAGCACCTGGCGGTTGGAAACGGCAATCACGTCATTGTGGAACACGCCCTGGTCGATCACATGCGGGTTCTGCTGGGCGAAAATCACCTGGGAAGGATTGACCTGGTTCAGGCGGGCAACGGCCTGGCTCGCCGCCAGCGTCTGACGTGCAGGATAACGGGTTGGCGCGGCGTGGCCCCCCTCTTCGCGCCCGTAAATAAACAGCTGCAGACCCGGCTCGCCGTAATCGCCCCCCAGGCGGTTATGGTTGGCCGCGCCTTCGTCGCCAAACATCGCTACCTGCGGCAGGGCCTGATGCACCGCGAAATGGGCGTCCTGGTTGAAAATAGCGCGCAGCACGCGCTCGGTGGTTTCCGCTTCGGTGGCGCGGTGAAACTTGTTATTCAGGTTCGCCACCGTCAGATGGACTTTGCCATCCAGCGTATCGGCTGACGGCGCGACGGTTGCCGCGTTGGCGACCCACATCGAAGAGGCCGAGCTTGCCGCCGAGAGCAGATGCGGCGTCTGCGTACCCGCTTTTTCGACCACCTGCTCATCGGTGCCGCTAAAGCCGAGCTGACGCAGCACCGCCACGTTCGGACGCTCCTGCGGCGGGATCACCGCCTGCGGGAAACCGGCATCCGCCAGCGCTTTCATCTTCAGCAGCCCCTGCTTCGCCGCCAGCTTCGGGTTGGAGACCTGAAAACGGTGCTTCGTGGAGGCTTCATTACCAAAAGAGAGACCGGCATAGTGGTGGGTCAGCCCCACCAGCCCGTCAAAGTTGACTTCACGCGCTTTCATGACGATCCCCTCCGGTAAAGTCCAGCCCCGGATTAAGCGTCTCCGGCAGCGTCAGCGCCGGGGTTTCCAGGCTCGCCATCGGCCAGGCACAGTAATCGGCGGCATACCACGCGCTGGCGCGATGGTTGCCCGATGCGCCCACGCCGCCAAACGGCGCGGTGCTCGCGGCCCCGGTCAGCGGTTTATTCCAGTTCACAATCCCGGCGCGCGCTTCCAGCAGCAGCCGATCAAACTTCTCGCGATGCGGCGAAATCAGACCGCTCGACAGGCCATAGCGGGTGTTATTCGCCATCGCAATCGCCGCATCGAAATCGTCATAGCGCCAGACGCACAGCAGCGGGCCAAAGACCTCTTCATCCGGCACGTTGCTCGCGCCGCTCATCTCAACGATGCCCGGCGTCAGCAGCGAGGTACCCGGCTGAACCTGCTTCGGTTCGAGCAGGGTTTTCGCGCCGCGCGCAACGTGGTCCTGCCAGGCCTTCAGCACGTTCAGCGCGGCCTGTTCGGAAATCAGCCCGCCGATAAACGGCTGCGGATCGGCATCCCACGCGGCTGGCACCAGGCGCGCGCTCACCTCTACCAGACGCTTCAGGAAAGCATCACCCTGCGCGCCCCGTTTCACCAGCAGGCGGCGGGCGCAGGTGCAGCGCTGTCCAGCGGTAATAAAGGCGGACTGAATCGTCAGGTGCACCGCGGCGTCAATATCATCCAGGTCTTCCACAATCAGCGGGTTGTTGCCCCCCATCTCCAGCGCCAGAATTTTTTCCGGCTGCCCCGCCAGCTGGCGGTGCAGCTGATAGCCCGTCCCGGCGCTGCCGGTAAACAGCAGGCCGTCGATATCGCTCAGCGCGCTCAGCGCCTGGCCGGTTTCACGTCCGCCCTGCACCAGGTTCAGCACGCCCGGCGGCAGGCCAGCCTGTTCCCACAGCTTAACCACCGCCTCGCCGGTGAAGGGCGTGAGCTCGCTCGGTTTAAAGATCACGGTATTGCCCGCCAGCAGCGCGGGCACAATGTGGCCATTCGGCAGATGCCCCGGGAAGTTGTACGGACCAAACACCGCCAGCACGCCGTGCGGACGGTGGCGCAGCGTGGCCGCGCCGTCCGGCATCTCGGTGTGCTGTTCGCCAGTACGGGCGTGGTATGCCTTCACCGAAATGGCGATTTTGTTGATCATCGCCGTCACTTCGGTTGCCGCTTCCCAGCGCGGTTTACTGGTTTCTGACGCGATGATGCGCGTCAGCTCGGCCTTGTTTGCCTCCAGCAGCCCGGCAAACTTTTCAACAATTTCCTGGCGCACGGCGAAAGACTGTTTTGCCCACGCCGGAAACGCGCGGCGGGCGGCATGGCAGGCTTGTTCCACCTGCGCAGCGCTGGCGTCATTCCCCTTCCAGAGCGCCTCTTTTCCTACCGGATTGGTCTTTACGCGCTGTTCGCCTTCGCCCGTGACCCAGTCACCGTTAATCCATAATGTCATGCTGTTTTCTCCTCAGGGCAGAGACGCACCAGGCGAACCTTATCGCCGGCGTTACATTTCAGGGCATCCAGTTCTGCAGCCGTCAGCACCAGACGTTCACATTTCGGGTTGGTCCGCACCAGCATGGCGCGGAAGTTGGCATAATTTTCGTTCGCCACCAGGCACGCCGGCCAGTCGCCCGGCGCGGGCTGGCCTTCAGAGACCTCAACCAGCCGGCTCTTACGGATCGCGCGCACGCGGTCGATATCGCACTCAAGCGTAGGCCCACCGTCAAAGATGTCGACATAGTTGCGGTAGCGGAAGCCCTCTTTCTCCAGCACCGCGCGGGCGGGTGCGGTTTGCGGATGCACTTCGCCGATCACCGCCTGCGCTTCCGGGCTGAGGAAATGGGTATAGATAGGATGCTTCGGCATCAGTTCGGCAATAAAGGCCTTCTGACCGGTGCCGCAAAGATAGTCCGCCCGGCTGAACTCCATCGAGAAGAAGCGCTCGCCCAGGCTCTCCCAGAACGGTGAGTAGCCGGTGTCGTCGATCACGCCGCGCATCTCCGCGACCACTTTTTCGTTAAAGCGATCGCGGAAGGCGGCCATAAACATAAAGCGCGATTTGGAGAGCAGATAGCCGTTGCCCTCTTTGCGCCACGCCGGATCGAGGAACAGCGTGCAAAGCTCGCTGGCGCCCGTGTGGTCATTGCAGAGAAACAGCGTGGGCAGTGCGTTATAGACGTTCAGCTCTTTCGAGGCGTGAACCATGGTACCCACGCGGTAGTTGTACCACGGGTCGTTCAGCCCGACGGCGACTTCAATGGCGCAGATCCCGGCCACGGTTCCCGTATCGGTGTCTTCCAGCACGAACACATACCCCTGTTCGCTTTTTGGCAACGTCCCCTGCCAGGTTTGCAGGGCGCGCTCAATGCGCGCCGACAGCGTTTTTTCATCGGCAGGAAGCGAGGTCAGCCCGCCTCCCGTCTTACCGGCAAGCTGCATGAGCCCGGCGAGATCGCCGCGCTCAACGGGACGGATGACCATCATGATGACACCCCGGATTTCACTTTTTCACACGCCAGCGCAAAGCGGTCCAGACCGGTTTGCACCTCTTCCTCGCTGACAATCAGCGCAGGAGCAAAACGCACGACATTAGCACCGGCAATCAGCACCATCACGCCTACTTTTGCCGCTTCCTGTGAAATAAGTTTAGCTTTTCCGGCAAACTCAGCGGTGAGCTCGCAGCCGATTAACAGCCCCAGACCACGGATCTCTTTAAACAGGCCAACCTTGCTGTTGATGGCATTCAGGCGCTCAACAAACCAGTCGTGGCGCTGCTTAACGCCCTTCAGCACCTCAGGGGTGTTAATGATGTCGAGTACCTGTCCGGCGACGGCGGTGGCCAGCGGGTTGCCGCCGTAGGTGGTGCCGTGGGTGCCGACGGTCATCACGCTGGCGAATTTATCGGTGGTCAGCGTCGCGCCAATCGGGAAGCCGCCGCCCAGCGCTTTGGCGGTCGACAGCACGTCCGGCGTCACGCCGTAGTGCATATAGGCATACAGCTCGCCGGTACGGCCCACGCCGGTCTGCACTTCGTCGAAAATCAGCACCGCGTTGTGACGATCGCACAGCTCGCGCAGCCCCTGCAGGAACGCTTTTTGCGCCGGAAGCACGCCGCCCTCGCCCTGCATCGGCTCGACGATCACCGCGCAGGTGGTGTCGTTAATCAGCTCGCTGGCGGACTGCAGATCGTTATAAATACCGTGACGAATATCCGGCGGCAGCGGCGCGAAATCCTGCGAATAGGAAGGCTGCCCGCCTGCGCTGACGGTAAAGAGCGTGCGTCCGTGGAAGGCATTTTTAAACGCCACGATACCGCTCTTGTGGGTTCCAAATTTATCGTGCGCATATTTGCGCGCCAGCTTCAGCGCCGCCTCGTTGGCTTCCGCCCCCGAGTTACAGAAAAAGACCTTCTCCGCAAACGTCGCGTCGATCAGTTTTTTGGCCAGGCGCAGCGCGGGCTCGTTGGTAAAGCCGTTGCCGGTATGCCAGAACTTCGCCGCCTGATCGTTCAGCGCCTGACGCAGCGCCGGGTGCGCATGACCCAGCGCGTTCACCGCAATCCCACCTGCAAAGTCGATATACTCTTTACCCTGCTGATCCCACAGGCGCGAGCCTTCCCCACGAACCGGAATAAAAGCCGCCGGAGCGTAAACCGGCATCATCCATTCATCGAAATTTTCACGCGTAATTGACAGAGACATAGCGACCTCATCCGGTAAATAAAAGGTTATTTGAATGTTAAATAATTGAGTGTTTGCACTGTGAATGTAGATTGCAGCCTTCGTGCCAGCCAGCGATAAAAATGCATAAACGGGTTGAGGTAACAGAATATCAATGAGTTACAATATGGAGTTATTCACTGTTAGTGCATAAAAAGTGAATATTTTTACGACAAGCGGCGCTTTGCCGCATGAAAATCAGAAAGAGTATGCACAGGCCAAATATAATTCTGGAATTGTGATCGCTCGCGTAATTTATCGGCCATTTACGCCCTGTTTGGGGGCGAAGCGCGTCAGAATGGTGCAAATATTGCACCACCGGCATTATCTGTTGCAGTTATTGGTCGAAGCCGGTAACAGTTGACGCAAATTCTGCTACCATCCTTGCACTATTCACCTTGCACTGGCAGCGACTATGAAATTTGTCTCTTTTAATATCAACGGCCTGCGTGCCCGCCCTCATCAGCTTGAAGCTATCGTTGAGCAACATCAGCCAGATGTGATCGGCCTGCAGGAGACAAAGGTTCACGACGACATGTTCCCCCTCGAAGAGGTGGCGAAACTCGGCTACAACGTCTTTTATCACGGCCAGAAAGGTCACTATGGCGTCGCGCTGCTCACCAAAGCGCCGCCGGTTTCCGTGCGTCGCGGCTTCCCGGGCGACGGTGAAGAAGCGCAGCGCCGTATTATCATGGCGGAAGTCCCTTCTGCGATCGGGAATATCACGGTCATCAACGGCTATTTCCCGCAGGGTGAGAGCCGTGATCATGAAACCAAATTCCCGGCGAAAGCGAAGTTTTATCAGGATCTGCAGGACTACCTGACCACCGAACTCAAAAAAGAGAATCCGGTGCTGATCATGGGCGACATGAATATCAGCCCGACGGATCTCGATATCGGTATTGGCGAAGAGAACCGCAAACGCTGGCTGCGCACCGGCAAATGCTCCTTCCTGCCGGAAGAGCGTGAGTGGATGGAGCGCCTGCTGGGCTGGGGCCTGGTGGATACCTTCCGCAATGCCAATCCGGAAACGCAGGATCGCTTCTCCTGGTTTGACTATCGCTCTAAAGGCTTTGACGACAACCGCGGCCTGCGTATCGATCTTCTGCTCGCCAGTTCGCCGCTGGCCGAGCGCTGCATCGAAACCGGGATCGACTACGACATCCGCAGCATGGAAAAACCGTCTGACCACGCGCCAGTGTGGGCTAAATTCAAGCTGTAATGACGCGTGAACATTCCAAAAACACTCTTCCTGTGCGCCCTTCTGGGCGCATTTATGTTGACGTTTGTCATGCTTCCCCCGGGAACCCTCTCCCTGGAAGGGATTAAAACGCACCATCAGGCGTTACTCGCCTATGTCGACCACGCGCCGCTGCGCAGCGCGCTGATCTTTTTTGCGGTCTATGTGGCGGTCTCCGCCCTCTCGATACCCGGCGCGGCGGTCCTGACCCTGCTGGGCGGGGCATTGTTTAGCCTGTGGGAAGGCACCGTGCTGGTCTCCTTTGCCTCCACGCTCGGGGCCACGCTGGCGATGCTCGCCAGCCGCTATTTTTTGCGCGACTGGGTGCAACGGCGGTTTGCCCGGCAGATGAGTACGGTGAATACCGGCATGGCACGCGACGGCGCGAACTTTCTTTTTGCCCTGCGCCTGATGCCGCTGTTCCCGTTTTTTCTGGTGAATTTGCTGATGGGGCTGACCCGGATTGGGGTATTTCGCTACTGGTGGGTGAGCCAGCTCGCCATGCTGCCCGCCACGATTATCTTTCTGAACGCCGGGCGCGAGCTGGGAAAAGTGACCTCGCTGCGCGATATTTTGTCGCCGGGCATGGTATTCGCCTTTACACTACTGGGGTTATTACCGCTGATTACGCGTCGGCTATTCAAAATATATATAGACTGAAATAAATCAACATCAGCCATATTAAATACAGCATTTAACTCAGATAACAATCCAAATAAAAACCCATTATGTTAATTAAGAATATAATGGGTTCCTAAAATTAATCATCTCCGTTTGGAAGAAAACTTAATATCCACTTGTTTATAATCATCCAATTTTTCAGACTTGTAAGCTGAATTTAAATTGGTTGGTACTTTTGTTCTGGCTTTAAATTGATCATCACTTACACACAATGCTCCATCATAGCGTGTATTGAAGGATGAATCATTATTTATCTCACCAATTTTATCTATTAATAATTTCTGAATTGCTGTTTTATTTAAGCCACCAGACTTAGTATGTATCTCATGAAGCAATGAAATTATTTTTTCTTTTGGCGAAAGGCTCTGATAAGCTTTTTTAGATTCATCAATTTCATTTCTGAGGCCGTTGATAATCAAATCTTTTTCATCTGCTTTACATGAAACCCTGTACGAAGTATAAAGCCCACTGAAAAATGATGCAATTAAATAAGCTATTATTGCAATTTTATCACCGTATTGACGGTAAGCTTCAGGGTAATACTTCTGAATGCATAGCAAAAATATAAGCGGTAGTCCAACAGCTAGTGCCGTCGCTATCCATCCAATAATGAATAGTCCAGTATCACTTCTCTTCTCGGCCATTTTCAAATTCATCCATGCTTAAAGAAAAAATATCCAATGACTTATGAAGTAAAGAAATTGAAAACTTAATACGTTCATCAATTAAATCTTTGTTGAACCTATCTTTAATACGGACAACCTCTTCCCGTGAAAACATCACCTGTTTCTTTTCAAGATCAGCAATTACGCCTTTAACTCCAATTGCTTTTTTATTGAAGTCATTTGCTATTTCAAAATTAACTATTGCTTCTTCATCATCAATATAAGTTATTGGATTGGTTATGTTAATAAGCAAATATTCATCAAGGAAATGCTTGAGCATTCCAAAAAACTGGTCTCCCTCAAAGTCTAGCTGGAAAATTAAAGAGCCATCGCTCAACTCCTTATAAGAAGCACATTTGAAAGATGAGATTTTCTCTAGCGTGTTTTTAGCATCCAAAACAAATTCATTCATTGAAATCAATCCATAATACAAGTTAGTAACAACAAATCAAATCACTACCTCACTCAATTTTAACACATTGCTTTATACCTCGCCAATTTTTTATTTATACATCTTAATATTGCGCACTATAAATTATGAAGTTTATATATTCTTATGATAATTTCAACTAATGAAGTTTAGTAAAAAAACAGTATTGATTAGACGAAACACATCCAAAAGGAAATATACAAAGACAATCCTTTCCTTGTTCGCGTCATCCGTATGTAAGATTAAATATTAAAAACATAATTTAATATGATATATTTCAATTCAAGCATATTTAAGGAGGCATTATGCGCCGTGTGCGTTTTTGCACGTTTCTGACCGGTCTGCTGCTGGCAGCCCCCCTATTTGCCGCCGACGGCTGGCAGGCCATTCAGCAACAGGCTAAAGGCCAGACCGTCTGGTTTAACGCCTGGGGCGGCGATCCGGCGGTCAACCGCTATCTGGAGTGGGTCAGCGGTGAGATGCAAACGCACTATGCCATTACCCTTAAAATTGTCCCGCTGGCGGATGCTGCCGACGCGGTAAAACGCATTCAGACCGAAGCCGCCGCGGGGCGTAAGACCAACGGCTCCGTCGACCTGCTGTGGGTTAACGGCGAGAACTTCCGCACGCTGAAAGAGGCAAACCTGCTGCAGACCGGATGGGCGCAGACGTTGCCCAACTGGCGCTATGTCGATACCCGCAAACCGGTTACGGAGGATTTTGCGATTCCCACAGACGGCGCGGAATCGCCGTGGGGAGGCGCGCAGCTGACCTTTATCGCCCGCAAGGCCAGCATGCCGACGCCGCCTGTGGATCCTCAGGCGCTGCTGGCTTACGCGCAGCAGCACTCCGGCAAGATCAGCTATCCTCGCCCGCCCGATTTTACCGGCACGGCATTTCTTGAGCAGCTGCTGCTGACGCTGACCGCTCACCCGGACGCGCTGCAAAAGGCCCACGATAGCACCTTTGCCGAGGTGACGGCGCCGCTCTGGGATTATCTGGACAAACTCCACCCGCTGCTGTGGCGCGAAGGGAAAGATTTCCCCCCTTCTCCTGCACGGATGGATGCCCTGCTTGCCAGCGGCAGCCTGAACCTGTCCCTGACCTTTAACCCTGCACATGCGCAGCAAAAAGTGGCGAGCGGCGAACTTCCCGCCGACAGCTACAGCTTTGGTTTCCACGGTGGAACGATTGGCAACGTCCATTTTGTGGCGATTCCGGCCAATGCCAGCGCCAGCGCAGGGGCGAAAGTGGTCGCCAATTTCCTGCTTTCACCGCAGGCGCAGATCCGCAAAGCTGACCCGGCCATCTGGGGCGATCCGAGCGTGCTGGATGCCAAAACGCTGCCTGAAGATGAAGCCAGACAGCTGCTGGCCCACACGCCGCAGGGGCTGCCGAAGATGCTTGCAGAGCCCCAGTCCGCCTGGGTGAATGCGCTGGAGCAGGAATGGCTGCGTCGTTACGGCACCCGCTGAGCAGGCTTATCTGGCTGGCGATGGCGGTAATTTATCTGCCGCTCCTGCCCGCCAGCGCCATGCTGTTTGCCCCGGCGTTTTCGGTGACAAACTGGCAGCGGCTGCTGAACGATCCGCAGCTGCCTCAGGCAACCATTGCCACGCTGGTCTCAACGCTCATCGCCACGCTGGGGGCGTTGCTGATTGCCCTTCTCCTCGTCAGCCTTGTCTGGCCCGGGAAACGCTGGCGACGTCTCACAAGCCGCCTGCCGTGGCTGCTGGCGATCCCCCATGTGGCGTTCGCCACCGGCGCGCTACTGCTGTTTGCCGAGGGCGGTCTGTTTTATCAGGTCTGCACCGTCTGTTCCCCACCGTTTGACCGCTACGGCGCCGGGCTGGGGCTGACGCTCGCGGTCAAAGAGAGCGCCTTTGTCCTGTGGGCGATTTACGCCGTGCTGCCGGAAAAACGGCTCGCGCAGCAGAAGATCGTCCTGCAGACATTCGGCTATGGCCGTTTTCAGACGCTCAGCTGGCTCATCCTGCCGGCTATCGCGCCCGTTCTCGGCGCGGTGATGCTGGCGGTGCTGGCGTGGTCGCTGTCGGTCGTCGATGTGGCGATCGTTCTCGGGCCGGGCAACCCGCCTACCCTGGCCGTGCTGGCCTGGCAGTGGTTAAGCCAGGGCGACGCGCAGCAGCAGGCAAAAGGGACGCTGCTGTGCCTGCTTCTCCTTCTGCTGCTGGCCGCGCTTGCCGCCCTGGGATACGGCCTCTGGAAGGCATGGGTTCGCACGTTTGCGGATTTCACCGGAACGCGTCCCCGGTCTCAGCTCGCCCTGCCTGAGCGGGCACTGAGCGGGTTTCTGCCCGCGTGCGGCGTGCTGTGCGCCGCGGTGCTGCTGATGCTGGCGCAACGGGAAGACGTTGGCCCGGTGGGGACCAGCCTGTCCTTCGGTCTGCTTTCAGCCCTGATCGCCCTGGTCGTCGGCTTACTCTGGCTGGAATGGGGTCCGCAGCGCGGCGCGCTGTGGGTATGGTTACCGCTCGCCCTTCCGGCCCTCCCGCTCGTCACCGGCCAGTATGCGATTGCGTTGCACCTGGGCGTCGACGGGCACTACGCCGCCGTGCTCTGGAGCCACCTCCTGTGGGTATTGCCGTGGACGCTGCTGGTGCTGCAACCCGCCTGGCGCCGGATCGATCCTCGGCTGCTCCTCACCGCCAGAACCCTAGGCTGGCGACGGACCAAAGTCTTCTGCCTGGTGAAATGCCCCCTGCTGGTGCGCCCTGCGCTACTGGCCTTTGCCACCGGCTTTTCCGTCAGCATGGCGCAATACATGCCGACGCTGTGGCTGGGCGCGGGGCGTTTCGCCACACTGACCACCGAAACCGTCGCGCTGAGCAGCGGGGGCAGCATCCCGATTCTTGCTAACCGGGCGCTGGGATTACTGCTGGTCACGGGCTCGGTGTTTGGTCTTGCCGCCCTGCTATCCCGGCTCGTGGGCCGCTACCGACAAGGGTTACGTTAATGCTGAAGGTAAAAAATCTCACCATCGAACCGCTTTTCCGCGAGGTCAGTTTTTGCGTGCCCCGGGGGGAGATCGTCACCCTGATGGGGCCGTCCGGCAGCGGCAAATCGACCCTTTTTGCCTGGATGGTCGGCGCGCTGTCAGACGATTTCCAGGCGCGGGGTGAACTGTGGCTCGACGCGCGTCGCTGCGACGCTCTTCCCGTGGAGTCCCGCGGGCTGGGTATTCTCTTTCAGGACGCGCTGCTGTTCGACCAGTTCAGCGTCGGGCAAAATTTGCTGCTGGCGCTGCCTGAGCGGATCGCCGGCAGCGCGCGGCGGGAAGCGGTCGCGCAGGCGCTGGATTCCGCCGGGCTGAGCGACCATTACGCCAGCGACCCGGCCACCCTTTCCGGCGGGGAGCGCGCCCGGGTCAGCCTGCTGCGGGCCCTGCTCGCGGAGCCGCAGGCGCTGCTGCTGGATGAACCGTTCAGCCGCCTCGATAAAGCGTTGCGGGCCTCATTTCGGGCATGGGTGTTTGACGCCGTCCGCGCGCGCAATATTCCGGTGGTGCTGGTCACGCACGATGAGGACGATATTCCACCCGGCGGCGAGCTGATTGAGATTTCTCGCTGGCAATAATGTGCTAACGCAATGTTTTCCGATTCGGGAGAGACGACAATGCCCCCCTCTTTTACTGACGTCAGGTTATACGATGAAACGTGTTTCTCAACTGACCGCGCTGGCCCTGCTCTGCGGCCTCGCTTCTTTTTCCTCGCTGGCGGCTGATATGCCCAACGCCATCACGCTGTCTCAGCTTCAGGCACAGCACGGCACGCCTGTCGACACACGCG
Source organism: Enterobacter sp. Acro-832 (assembly GCF_011752745.1). Lineage (NCBI taxonomy): Bacteria > Pseudomonadati > Pseudomonadota > Gammaproteobacteria > Enterobacterales > Enterobacteriaceae > Enterobacter > Enterobacter sp. Acro-832. The sequence goes on along the minus strand of NZ_VWWX01000002.1, from coordinate 684,848 downwards.
CCAGCGCCTTCTATAACGGCTGGCCGCAGACGCTCAGCGGCCCTTCCGGGCATGAACCCGCCGCACTCAACCTTGCTGCCGCCTGGCTTAGCGCCATGAGCGATGAGCAGATTGCGCTGTGGGCAAAACAGCATCAGCTTACCCCTGCGACGACCATCGCCCTCTATGGCGACGAAAACGATAACCAGGCGGTGAAAGCGCGGCTGGAGAAAGCCGGATACCGCCAAGTTTCGCTGCTCAGTGACGCACTGCAGACCCCAGACCGCCTTCAGCGTCTGCCCCACTTTGAACAGCTGGTTTACCCGCAGTGGATCCACCGGCTCCAGCAGGGTAAACCCGTGACTGCCGCACCGGCGGGCGACTGGAAAGTGATCGAAGCCGCCTGGGGCGCACCGAAGTTTTACCTGCTGAACCACATTCCCGGCGCGGGCTATATCGACACCAACGAGGTGGAAAGCGAACCGTTGTGGAATAAAGTCTCCGACGACAAGCTGAAAGCGATGCTGGCGAAGCACGGGATCCGTCACGACACCACCGTCATCTTGTATGGCCGCGACGTCTACGCCGCCGCGCGCGTGGCGCAGATTATGCTGTATGCGGGCGTGAAGGATGTGCGTATTCTCGACGGCGGCTGGAAGGCGTGGTCAGATGCAGGCCTGCCGGTTGAGCGCGGCACGCCCGGTAAAGTAATGCCAGCCCCCGATTTTGGCGCGCCGATCCCCGGTCAGCCGCAGCTGATGGTGGATATGGAACAGGCGCGCGGCATGCTGCACCGTCAGGATGCCTCCCTTGTCAGTATTCGCTCGTGGCCGGAGTTCATCGGCGAAACCAGCGGCTACAGCTACATCAAGCCAAAAGGTGAAATTGCCGGTGCCCGCTGGGGTCACGCGGGCAGCGATGCTACCCATATGGAGGATTTCCATAACCCGGATGGCACCATGCGCAGCGCTGACGACATCGCCGCCCAGTGGAAGCGCTGGAATATTCTGCCGGAACAGCACGTTGCGTTTTACTGCGGCACCGGCTGGCGGGCGTCTGAAACCTTTATGTACGCCCGGGCGATGGGCTGGAAGAATATCGCCGTCTATGACGGCGGCTGGTACGAATGGAGCAGTCACCCGCAAAACCCGGTGGCGACCGGTGAACGCGGGCCTGAAAGCGCGCTCTAAGGGTTAAGTGACTTCAGCGTCACGTAGCCGCTCCAGATGCGCGTTGTGGTGGTCAGCCAGCACAGCGCGCCAAATACCCACGCGAAGAGCGTAAAGTGCGCCGGAAAGAGGCAGCACAGCACAAACAGCGCGAGGGTCTCCGTCCCTTCCGTTAACCCGCCGATGTAATAAAACGACTTGTGCGCATAGCCGGGGTTGTCGATGTCGTGCTTCGCGGCCAACGCCGCAAACGCCAGAAAACTGCTGCCGGTCCCGATAAACGCAAACAGCAGCCAGGCCGCGGCCAGCGCATTCTCAACGGGTGCTGCCAGCGCAAAGCCAAACGGCACCAGGGCGTAGAACAGAAAATCGAGCGCAATATCGAGAAATCCCCCCGCATCGGTCAGCCCTCTGCGGCGCGCCAGCGCCCCATCCAGACCGTCCAGCAGGCGGTTCAGCACGATGACGACCAGCGCCGCCGGATACCAGCCAAGGGCCAGAAACGGCAGCGCCAGCACGCCGATGGCAAACCCGGTCAGGGTTAATCCGTCGGGCGTTATTCCCGGTCGGTCCAGCACGGAGACCAGACGATTCAGCGCCGGTTTTATCCGCGGATGAAGGTGGCGATCAAGCATGAGGCGTCTCGTTAAAGGTGGCGCACAGCCCCTGCGCCGGAATATCCAGCGCGGCGTTAAAGCGGGCAGAGAGATTCTGAAAGGCAATGAGCGCCGTCATCTCGGTGATGGCGTCATCCGTAAAGTGGCGCTTCAGCGCCGCTCTGATGGCCTCATCCGCCCGGGGCGGCGTGGCGGTCACCGCCTCGGCGTAGGCCAGCGCCGCGCGCTCCTGCTCCGTGAACAAGGCGGAACCCTGCCAGTCGCTCACGGCCTGCACCTTATCCAGCGCCCCGCAGCGCTCGGCCAGCCGCAGGCTGTTGGCATCAATACAGAAAGCGCAGTGGCAGAGCTGGGACACCCGCGTCATGAGCAGCGAACGAAGCACGGGCGTCAGGCGCGCGCGACGACGCTCCAGAAAACCGACGAACAGCGCCACCAGCCAGAACAGACGCGGCATGCGCCCCCACCAGCGCGTGGGATTCAGCACGGCGCCAAAATGCTTTTTCTGCATCACGGCAATGGGTTTAAGGCTGGCGGGAAGGGATTCGATAGGGGCAACCCAGGCGGTAGTCTCTTTCACCTGATTCTCCTGATAGCTGGACTCTGAGAAAGGGCACGATAATATGTCTTTTTTCGCTATCAATTATTGACGACCATGCTGAAAACACTCGATGTCGTTGCCGCCATCATCGAAAAAGACGACAAAATTTTACTGGCACAGCGCCCTGCCCACGCCGACCAGCCGGGCATGTGGGAATTTGCAGGCGGCAAAGTCGAGGCGGGTGAAACCCAGCCCGAGGCGCTTATCCGCGAGCTGCGTGAAGAGTTAGGTATTGAAGCACGCCCTGCGCAATACGTGGCCAGCCACCAGCGTGTAGTCTCGCAGCGCTTAATCAACCTGCACGCCTGGCACGTTCCTGCGTTTAGCGGCGAGCTCACGGCGCACTACCACAGCGCGCTGGCGTGGTGTACGCCGGAAGAGGCGTTTGGCTACGCCTTAGCCCCCGCGGATATTCCCCTTCTGGAAGCGTTTATTGTTTTACGCGACGCCAGACCAGCGGGTTCGTGCCAATAACGCGCTCGTCACGCTGGCACTGCAACAGCACGCCCTCCGCTTTCACCACGGCCCCTTCCGAGTAGTTCTGATTCTGATAGATGCAGCACTGATTACAGGGCTGCGCCGTTTGATTCTGGCCGCTGGAGCTAAACACTTCCGGCGGCACATTCACTTCCACGTCCGGGCGAATGCGGTCAGCCTGCGCACCTGCGGTAAAGATCACACATAATGCGGTCAGTAGATAACGGTTCATAGACACATCTTCCTGTTGTTCCCTTGATAATGACTATAACGGTAAACCAGCGCGGAACCTTTAATATATCTCGTCATCGCTTTTGGTTATGACGCAGCGCATTTCATTAATTTCCCTTTCGCCCTGAATTTCTGCTTGCCAGACAAAGCAGTACGGGTGGTATAGTCAAAAAAACAACACAAAACGCATAAGTCATATACAAACATTATTATAAGAGGCTCTTATATCTATGGATCAGACACGCTCTCTGGAAAGTTTCCTTGCCCATGTTCAGCAGCGCGACCCGCACCAAAGCGAGTTCGCCCAGGCCGTGCGTGAAGTGATGACCACCCTGTGGCCCTTCCTTGAACAAAACCCGCGCTATCGCCAGATGTCTTTGCTTGAACGCCTTGTCGAGCCAGAGCGCGTGATCCAGTTCCGCGTGACGTGGGTGGACGATCGCAACCAGGTGCAGGTTAACCGCGCGTGGCGCGTACAGTTTAACTCGGCCATCGGTCCGTTTAAGGGCGGCATGCGTTTCCATCCGTCCGTGAACCTGTCGATTCTGAAATTCCTCGGCTTCGAGCAGACCTTTAAAAACGCGCTGACCACGCTGCCCATGGGCGGCGGGAAAGGCGGCAGCGATTTCGACCCGAAAGGCAAAAGCGAAGGAGAAGTGATGCGTTTCTGCCAGGCGCTGATGACCGAACTCTATCGCCATCTTGGTCCTGACACCGACGTGCCTGCCGGTGATATCGGCGTGGGCGGACGTGAAGTGGGCTTTATGGCCGGGATGATGAAAAAGCTCTCCAACAACAGCGCCTGCGTCTTTACCGGCAAAGGGCTGTCGTTTGGCGGGAGCCTGATCCGCCCGGAAGCGACCGGGTACGGTCTGGTTTACTTCACCGAAGCTATGCTCAAGCGTCACGGCTTAGGCTTCGAAGGTATGCGCGTCGCGGTGTCCGGCTCCGGTAACGTGGCGCAGTACGCAATTGAGAAAGCGATGCAGTTTGGCGCTCGCGTAGTGACCGCCTCTGATTCCAGCGGAACGGTGGTGGATGAAGCGGGCTTCACGGCAGAGAAGCTGGCGCGCCTGTGTGAAATCAAAGCCAGCCGCGATGGACGCGTGGCGGATTACGCCCGGGAGTTTGGCCTGACCTACCTCGAAGGTAAACAGCCGTGGGGCGTGCCGGTGGATATCGCCCTGCCGTGCGCCACGCAGAACGAGCTGGATGCTGAAGCCGCGCGCACGTTAATTAGCAATGGTGTAAAAGCGGTCGCCGAAGGGGCAAACATGCCGACCACGATCGACGCGACGGACCTGTTCCTGGAGGCAGGCGTGCTGTTTGCACCGGGCAAGGCCGCCAACGCGGGCGGCGTCGCAACCTCCGGCCTCGAGATGGCGCAAAACGCCGCGCGTCTCGGCTGGAAGGCGGAGAAAGTGGATGCGCGCCTGCACCATATCATGTTGGATATTCACCACGCCTGCGTGGAATATGGCGGTGAAGCATCGCAAACCAATTACGTGCGCGGGGCGAATATCGCCGGGTTCGTGAAGGTAGCGGATGCGATGATTGGGCAGGGTGTGATTTAAGTTTTCGCTGCGTTCTCAACGTGTAGGCCCGGTAAGCGTTAGCGCCACCGGGCTTTTTTCAGGACGCAGAGCTGCTTTTCGCCGGGTGGCGGCTTCGCCTTACCCGGCCTACGGGTTAAGAGGCGGCCGCGCTCTTTTTCTTTTTGAAAGGTTTCTTCGCGCCACCACCGGGTGCAACCATCCCTCTGAAGCGCTTCACCGGCGTGCTGCGCGCCTGATCGATCAGCTGGTAAAGCGTCCCCACCAGCGGCTGCATAAAGTCCTGATAGCGGCACTGCTTCTCGCTGATCTGCGTCAGCACCGACTCCCAGTGCGCGGTCATGTCCGGCCTGGCGGCCAGCTCAGGCAGGGAGTGAATCAGCGCGCGGCCCGGCTCGGTCGAATGGATATAGCGCCCCTTTTTCTCAAGAAAACCGCGCTTAAAGAGCAGCTCGATGATCCCCGCGCGGGTTGCCTCCGTACCCAGACCGTCGGTGGCGCGCAGGATCTTCTTCAGATCTTTATCCTGCACGAACCGGGCGATGCCGGTCATCGCGGACAGCAGCGTCGCATCGGTGAAATGGCGCGGCGGCTGGGTCTGACGTTCCACCACTTCCCCTTTTTCACACAGCAGCTCATCGTCTTTGGCAACGACGGGCAGCGGCGTGCCGTCGTTCTCCTCGTCACGCTCTTTATTCCCCAGCAGCGTGCGCCAGCCTGCTTCAGCAAGGAAACGGGCTTTCGCAATGAATTTCCCTTTCGCGATTTCCAGTTCGATCACGCATTTGCGGAACACCGCGTCCGGGCAGAATTGCATCAGGTACTGGCGGGCGATCAGGTTATAGACCTTTGCTTCGTTGTCGGTCAGATTGACGTTGCTGGCGCGCGCCGTCGGGATAATCGCGTGGTGGGCGTCCACCTTTTTGTCGTCCCAGCAGCGGTTATGGGTGTCAGGGTTCACCACCGGCTGCGGCAGCAGATCCGGCGCATGCACGCTAATGGCGTTCATCACCGAATGACGACCGGCAAAATGCTCTTCCGGCAGATAGCGGCTATCTGAACGCGGATAGGTGATCAGCTTATGGGTTTCATAGAGCTTCTGGCAGATGTCCAGAACGTTCTGCGCGCTGAGGCCAAAGCGCTTCGCGGCCTCAATCTGCAGGGCCGACAGCGAGAACGGCAGCGGCGCGGGTTCTGATTCCCGTTTATCGTTATAGCTGGTAACGATAGCCGGCTGTCCGGTAATGCGGTTAACCACATGATCCGCCAGCGGACGGTGCAGCAAACGCCCCTCTTCATCCTGATACGACTCGCAGGCATCGCTCGGCTGCCAGACGGCGGTAAAGCGCTCGTCTTTAGGCGTGACGATATGCGCTTTCACCTCAAAGAAATCTTTAGCGACGAAGTTCTCAATCTCTTCGTCACGACGCACGACCAGCCCCAGCACCGGCGTCTGCACGCGCCCCACGGAGAGCACGCCCTGATAGCCCGCGTTGCGCCCGAGGATGGTGTAGGCGCGGGTCATGTTGATACCGTACAGCCAGTCGGCGCGGGCACGCGCGAGCGCCGAGACGCACAGCGGAATAAACTCGCTGTTGGCGCGCAGGCGCGAAATGGCTCGCTCGACCGCCTGCGGGTTGAGGTCGTTGATCAGGCAGCGCTGCACCTGCTGGCGCTTTTCCGGCGCCAGCTCCAGATAGTCCAGCACCTCATCGACCAGCAGCTGTCCTTCCCTGTCCGGGTCACCCGCGTGCACGATTTCTTCGGCTTCATGCAGGAAGCGCTTGATCACGTTGAGCTGTTTGGTGACTGAAGGCCGGGGCTGCAGGCGCCATTTTTCCGGCACGATGGGCAGATCGTTCAAATTCCAGCGGGCGTAGCGGCTGTCATAGACATCCGGCTGCGCCTGCTCAAGCAGGTGACCGATACACCAGGTGACCACCTGCCCGTTACCGCATTCGATAAAGCCGTCGCCCTTGCGATGCGGCTTGGGCAGCACATCGGCAATGGCACGGGCCAGGCTCGGCTTTTCGGCAATAAACAACCGCATCGAATTAACGGATCTCAATCATCGGTCGGCCACCGCGCGCGGTTACCAGCTCGCCGATCGCCGTCAGGGTAATGCCGAACTCGGCGGCCGTGGCCTGGACCTCGGCTTCGGAGTCCGGCGTGACCGCCAGCAGCAGGCCGCCGGAGGTTTGCGGATCGCACAGCAGGTTGCGCCATTCTTCTGGCATTTCGCCCATCAGGTGACCGTAGCTGGCGAAGTTACGCTGGGTACCGCCAGGAACGGCACCCTGAGCAATGTACTCCTCCACGCCCGGCAGCTTCGGCACGTCCTGATACCAGACCTGCGCCTGCACGCCCGCGCCCTGACACACTTCGGAGAGATGCCCCAGCAGACCAAAACCGGTCACGTCGGTCATCGCCTTCACGCCGTCGATATTGGCGAACGCCGCACCGGCGAGGTTCATCTGGCACATGACGTCGGTTGCCAGCCCTTTGTGCTCCGGTTTCAGCAGGGACTTTTTCTCGGCGGTGGTCAGCACGCCAATGCCCAGCGGCTTGGTGAGGAACAGCTTGCAGCCCGCCTGTGCGGTGCTGTTGCGCTTCACGCGTTCGGTCGGCACCACGCCGGTGACGGCCAGGCCGAAGATAGGTTCCGGCGCATCGATAGAGTGACCACCGGCCAGCGCAATTCCTGCCTGCTGGCAGGCGAAACGGCCGCCATCAATCACTTCACGGGCCACTTCCGGCGGGATGGTGTTGATCGGCCAGCCCAGAATGGCGATCGCCATAATCGGCTTACCGCCCATGGCAAAGATATCGCTGATGGCGTTGGTGGCCGCAATGCGCCCGAAATCGAACGGATTGTCGACAATCGGCATAAAGAAGTCGGTGGTACTGATAATGCTGGTGCCGTTACCTAAGTCATAAACTGCAGCATCGTCGCGCGTTTCATTGCCGACAAGCAGGTTCGGGTCGACAAACTTCGCCTGTTCACTGTGAAGGATGGTCTCCAGCACTTTCGGGGAAATTTTACAACCGCAACCGGCTCCGTGGCTGTACTGCGTTAAACGAATGGTTTGCTCGCTCATGGACGTCTCCTGTCATCTCAATCGCGCTATGGTAGCGCTCATTCCATAAAGAGGTAAGTATGACTGTCTGAATTCTGCGGCAGATGCTCAGAATCCAGACAGTTTAGCGTGCGCTATCAGAAGCGGCTGACGAAAGGCGTGGTGTCCGGCACGCTGATGGTGCTGGAGGCTTTAAGCTGCGGGGTACCGAGGTAGAGGAAACCGACAATTTTGTCATGCTCACCGCAGCCAAAACCGTCACGGACCGCCGGGCTTTCGGTCAGCGCACCGGTACGCCAGATACCGTTGAAGCCTTGCGCGACGGCGGCCATTTGCATCGCCATCACCGCACAGCCCGCGGACATTTCCTGCTCCCAGACCGGCACCTTATGGCCCGCCTGACATTTTGCCACGACGGCGATGATCATCGGGGCGCGGAACGGGGCATTGCGCGCCTTGTCGATCCCCTTCTCATCCTGCCCTGCGGCCACCGCCCCCTGCTCCAGCAGTTGGCTGAAACGATCGCGTCCTTCGCCTTCAATTACAAAGAAGTGCCACGGCTGCAGTGTGCCATGATCGGGGGCACGCATGCCGGCACGCAGAATGTTCTCCAGCTGCTCGCCTGCCGGGGCAGGTTCGGCCAGACGGGAAGCGCTACGGCGGTTAACAAGCAGTTCGAGTGCGTCCATTGGTTAACTCCTTTCTTGAAATTTACTCACAAAATTAACACGACGGCAGATTTTGTTACAGCCTGGCAGGCGATTCCTGCTGACAAGTGGCGGTTGGGTCATTACGATAACCCAACATTACCGTCCAGTGGCGACGGAAACAGTCATTTTCTGGTTAGGGAGAATACATGCGAACCCTTTGGCGAATTATTGCCGGTTTCTTTAAATGGACGTGGCGACTGCTCAACTTCGTCCGCAACCTGGTGATGAACATCTTCTTCATCCTGCTGGTTCTGGTTTGCGCGGGTATCTGGATGCACATCAGCAACGCGAATCAGGCGCAGCATTCGACTCGCGGGGCCTTGTTACTTGATATCACCGGCGTAATCGTTGATAAACCGTCAGCCAGCAACCGTCTGGGCGTAATCAGCCGTCAGCTGTTTGGCGCCACGTCAGACCGTCTGCAGGAAAATTCCCTGTTCGATATCGTCGATGCCATCCGTCAGGCCAAAGATGACCGCAACATCACCGGCATCGTGCTGGATCTGAAAGATTTTGCCGGCGGCGATCAGCCGTCTATGCAGTACATCGGTAAAGCGCTGCGCGAATTCCGCGACAGCGGCAAGCCGGTCATTGCCGTGGGCGACAGCTACAGCCAGGGACAATATTATCTGGCGAGCTTCGCCAATAAGATCTGGCTCTCTCCACAGGGTACGGTCGATCTGCACGGCTTTGCCACCAACGGCCTGTACTACAAATCGCTGCTCGATAAGCTGAAGGTCACCACCCACGTCTTCCGCGTCGGTACGTACAAATCTGCCGTGGAGCCGTTTATCCGTGACGATATGTCCCCTGCCGCCCGCGAAGCGGACAGTCGCTGGATTGGTGAGCTGTGGCAGAACTATCTGGGCACCGTTGCCGCGAACCGTCAGATTACGCCTGAGCAGGTGTTCCCTGGCGCGCAGGGCGTTCTGGAAGGACTGCGTAAGGTTGACGGCGATACCGCGAAATATGCGCTCGATAACAAACTGGTTGATGCCCTGGGCACCAGCGCCGAGATTGAAAAATCCCTGAGCAAACAGTTTGGCTGGAGCAAAGAGGACAAAAATTACAGCGCCATCAGCATGTATGATTACTCGACGAAGAAACCGGATGAGAACGGTGACAGCGTCGCGGTGGTCTTTGCTAACGGTGCGATCATGGACGGTCAGGAGACCCCGGGGAACGTGGGCGGCGATACTACCGCGTCACAAATCCGCGATGCGCGCCTGGATCCGAAAGTGAAGGCGATTGTCCTGCGGGTCAACAGCCCTGGCGGTAGCGTCAGCGCCTCCGAGGTGATCCGCGCTGAACTGGCCGCGGCGCGCGCCGCCGGCAAGCCGGTCGTCGTCTCAATGGGCGGAATGGCCGCCTCCGGAGGTTACTGGATCTCCACGCCAGCCAACTACATCGTGGCTAACCCAAGCACGCTGACCGGCTCGATTGGTATCTTCGGGGTGATCAACACCGTAGAGAACAGCCTGGATTCTCTGGGCGTGCATACCGACGGCGTAGCGACTTCTCCGCTCGCGGATGTCTCGGTGACCAAATCCCTGCCGCCGGAAGTCTCTGAGATGATGCAGCTCAGCATTGAGAACGGCTATAAACGCTTTATCACCCTGGTCGCAGACTCGCGTAAAAAGACGCCTGAGCAGATCGACCAGATTGCACAGGGTCACGTCTGGACCGGTCAGGATGCAAAGAGCAACGGACTGGTGGACAGCCTGGGTGACTTCGATGACGCGGTGAAGAAAGCCGCCGAACTGGCGAAGCTGAAGCAGTGGCATATCGAGTATTACCAGGACGAACCGTCGTTCTTCGATATGGTCATGGACAGCATGTCCGGCTCGGTACGCGCCATGCTGCCGGAGGCGCTGCAGGCTTACCTGCCTGCGCCGGTCGCCACGGCGGCAAAAGCGATGAAGGCGGAAAGCGATAAGCTTGCGGCCTTTAACGATCCACAGAGTCGTTACGCGTTTTGCCTGACCTGCGCGAACGTCCGTTAAAAACCGTCCCCTCTTCCCGCGAAGAGGGGATTTTTTTCTTTTGAAGAACAAGAACTCACTACCATGCAGAAGAAATCGATTTATGTAGCCTACACTGGCGGTACCATCGGTATGCAGCGCTCCGAAAACGGCTATATCCCCGTCTCCGGCCACCTGCAGCGTCAGCTTGCGCTGATGCCCGAATTCCACCGTCCGGAAATGCCTGACTTTACTATCCACGAATACGAGCCGCTGATGGACTCCTCCGACATGACGCCGGAAGACTGGCAGCACATCGCGGATGACATTAAAGCCCATTACGACCAGTACGACGGCTTCGTGATCCTGCACGGTACCGACACTATGGCGTTTACCGCCTCGGCGCTCTCCTTCATGCTGGAGAACCTGAGCAAGCCGGTTATCGTCACCGGGTCGCAAATTCCGCTGGCGGAACTGCGCTCCGACGGGCAGATCAACCTGCTGAACTCCCTGTACGTGGCGGCGAATTACCCGATTAACGAAGTGTCGTTGTTCTTTAACAACCGTCTGTATCGCGGTAACCGCACCACCAAAGCCCACGCCGACGGCTTTGACGCCTTTGCCTCACCTAACCTGCAGCCGCTGCTGGAGGCCGGTATTCATATCCGTCGTCTGGGAACCCCTCCTGCGCCGAACACCGCGGGCGAGCTGATTGTGCATCCGATTACTCCGCAACCGATTGGCGTGGTCACCATCTATCCGGGTATCTCTGCGGACGTGGTGCGTAACTTCCTGCGCCAGCCGGTGAAGGCGCTGATCCTGCGCTCCTACGGCGTGGGCAATGCGCCGCAGAACGGTGAATTCCTGAAAGAGCTTCAGGAAGCCAGCGAGCGTGGAATTGTGGTGGTGAACCTGACCCAGTGTATGTCCGGTAAAGTGAATATGGGCGGCTATGCCACCGGCAACGCGCTGGCGCATGCGGGGGTGATCAGCGGTTTCGATATGACCGTTGAGGCAACGCTGACTAAACTTCACTATTTACTGAGTCAGGATCTGGACATTCAGTCCATTCGCAGCGCGATGATGCAAAACCTGCGCGGCGAACTGACGCCTGACGAATAAGGAGGTCTCATGAAGCAACGCGCCCTGCTCCTGGTCGATTTGCAAAATGATTTCTGCGCGGGCGGTGCACTGGCCGTCGCCGAAGGTGACAGTACCGTTGACGTGGCCAACACGCTGATTGACTGGTGCAAAGCCCGCGGTGAAGCGGTTGTCGCAAGCCAGGACTGGCACCCGGCAAATCACGGCAGCTTTGCCAGCCAGCACAATGTCGAGCCCTTCACCCAGGGTGAACTCGACGGGCTGGCGCAAACCTTCTGGCCGGATCACTGCATACAGCAGACGGAAGGCGCGGCGCTGCATCCGCTCCTGAATCAAAAGGCCATCGATGCGGTGTTCCACAAAGGCGAAAACCCGGCTATTGACAGCTATAGCGCGTTTTTTGATAACGGGCATCGTCAGAAAACCGCTCTCGATGCATGGTTACGTCACCACGAAATCACGGAGCTGATTGTGCTGGGGCTGGCAACGGACTACTGCGTGAAGTTCACCGTGCTGGACGCGCTTCAGTTAGGCTACACCGTCAGCGTCATCACCGACGGCTGCCGCGGGGTGAACATTCACCCGCAGGACAGCGCCCAGGCGTTTATGGATATGGCTGCGGAAGGCGCGACGCTGTATACGCTCGAAGACTGGCTGGAAACGCAGGCTTAGGCCTTTTAAGCCGGGTGGCGGCTGCGCCTTACCCGGCCTACTTCTTTGGTTTTGTAGGCCGGGTAAGCGTCAGCGCCACCCGGCAACCCCCCTCCGATCTCCCATAAAGTGAACTCCCTCGCAACCTCAGCGAAGCGGCAATGCTATTCTCTTCAGGCTGTTTTTTCGCCACGCCTTTTCCGTGGCGTGGTTAATTTTATTTAGTCAAAGAGGAACTTGTATGAAACGTTTGCCCTTGCTGGCAGCATTACCCTTGCTTTGCGCGTCAGTTGCCTCCGCCAGTTCCCTGATGTCCGTGGGCTACTTTAACGGGGGTGGCGATGTCACCGCCGGACCGGGTGGCGATATCAATAAACTGGACGTTCGCCAGATCACCCACCTGAACTACTCGTTTGGTCTGGTCTATAACGACGAAAAAGACGAAACCAACGCCGCGCTGAAAGATCCGGCGAAGCTGCATCAAATCTGGCTATCGCCAAAAGTGGCGTCCGATCTGGCCTTAATCCCCACTCTGCGTAAGCAAAACCCAAATCTTAAGGTCCTGCTCTCCGTCGGCGGCTGGGGCGCGCGTGGCTTCTCTGGCGCAGCGGCAACCCAAGAGAGCCGCGCGGTGTTCATCCGCTCCGCACAGGAGATTGTCGAAAAATATGGTCTGGACGGGATCGATCTCGACTGGGAGTATCCGGTTAACGGCGCCTGGGGGCTGGTGGCAAGCCAGCCCGCCGACAGGGATAACTTTACCGCCCTGCTGAAGGAGATGCGCGACGCGTTCGGGCATAAAAAGCTGGTGACCATTGCGGTAGGCGCGAATGCGGAAAGTCCGAAAAGCTGGGTGGATGTGAAAGCCATTGCGCCCCTGCTCGACTACATCAACCTGATGACCTACGACATGGCGTACGGTACGCAGTATTTTAACGCCAACCTGTATGACTCCAGCACCTGGCCGACGGTGGCCGCCGCGGACAAATACAGCGTCGATTTTGTGGTGAACAACTATCTGGCCGCCGGGCTGAAGCCGCAGCAGATGAATCTCGGGATTGGTTTCTATGGCCGCGTACCGAAACGCGCCGTGGAACCGGGCATTGACTGGACAAAACCCGATGCGCAAAAAAATCCGGCCACTCAGCCTTACTTCGGGCCGCAGGAGATTGGGTTATTCAAGTCACTCGGCTATGACCTGACCAAAGATACCTACGTGAAGTACAACGATATCGTCAAAAAGCTGCTGAACGATCCGCAGAAACGCTTTACTGAACACTGGGACGACCAGGCAAAGGTGCCGTGGCTCTCGGTGAAAGGTGCCGATGGCAGCGCGCTGTTTGCGATTTCGTATGAGAACCCGCGATCCGTGGCGATCAAAGCGGACTACATCAAAGAGAAAGGGCTCGCCGGAGCGATGTTCTGGGAGTATGGCGCGGATGACGAAAACCAGTTAGCGAAGCAGCTGGCGGCGTCGCTCGGGATCCCACACTAAGGTGTAGTGTGCCGGGTGGCGCTAGCGCTTACCCGGCCTACAGGGAGAGCCTTATTTGAAAGTCGCAATCGGCTTCGGCGTGATACCGAAGTCCTCTTTCAGCTCACGCTTGCTCTTCATCACCATCTGACCACGGGTGTCGATCGTCATGTGCTGCGCGTCAGTGTTGTTGCGCGCCTGCCACAGCATCACCAGCTGCAGGCTGTTCTCTTTCTGCTCCGGGGTCAGCGCGACGCCATCGGGCCATTTTCCCAGCTCTACGGCGGTGACCAGACGCTGATAAATTTCCGGCGTCATCCTGCTAATCATGTCTTCAATATTCACAATCCCGCCCTTTCGAAGGAATAATTTGCTGAATCGTTTTTTCAACCCTTGATCTGGTCGCCGTTTTCGTCGTCAGTGAAGCTCATTGAGGCTGAATTCACGCAGAAACGCTCGCCCGTTGGCTGAGGGCCATCCGGGAAGACGTGCCCAAGGTGCGCATCGCAGTTGCCACAGCGAATTTCGGTGCGCACCATGCCGTGCGACGAGTCGGTCAGATAGCGGATAGCCTCATCGCTCACCGGCTCGTAAAAGCTCGGCCAGCCGCAGCCCGAATCAAATTTCGTTTGTGAATTAAACAGCGGGGCATCACAGACCAGGCAGTGGTAGACACCGTCCCGCTTGTTGTGCAGTAAACGCCCGGTGAACGGGGGTTCCGTTCCGTGGTTCTGCGTCACGTAAAACTGCATTTCTGTGAGGTTTTTTTTCAAATCGTCAGGGTTACGTTGGTTCGACATATGCTTACATCTCGCTGTAGAAACAGACATCTTTTACCCCGCATTCTAACAAAACATTAACACCCTTGCGTGCACTTTTGATCTAAACTTATGTGTCGCGAAAAGGCGGTCAGGCAATTGTGATCACATTCACATTTTTATCCTGCGAGGACTTTAAAATTCCGGGCGCAGCCCCCATGTGGTTGCAAGCTCAAAGGGAAAGTGAGGCGAGTCAGTCGCACAAACGTTAGTCACAGGATTGATTTGTCGCAATGATTGACACGATTCCGCTTGACGCTGCGTAAGGTTTTTGTAATTTTACAGGCAACCTTTTATTCACTAACAAATAGCTGGTGGAATATATGACTATCAAAGTAGGTATCAACGGTTTTGGCCGTATCGGCCGTATTGTTTTCCGTGCTGCTCAGAAACGTTCTGACATCGAAATCGTTGGTATCAACGATCTCCTGGACGCTGAATACATGGCGTACATGCTGAAGTACGACTCAACTCACGGTCGTTTCGACGGCACCGTTGAAGTGAAAGACGGCCACCTGGTTGTAAATGGCAAAACCATCCGCGTTACTGCTGAGAAAGACCCAGCTAACCTGAAATGGAACGAAATTGGTGTTGACGTTGTTGCTGAAGCAACCGGTATCTTCCTGACCGACGAAACTGCACGTAAACACATCACTGCTGGTGCGAAGAAAGTTGTTCTGACTGGTCCTTCCAAAGACAACACCCCAATGTTCGTTCGTGGTGCAAACTTCGAAACTTACGCTGGCCAGGATATCGTATCTAACGCATCCTGCACCACCAACTGCCTGGCACCGCTGGCTAAAGTTATCAACGACAACTTCGGCATCATCGAAGGTCTGATGACTACCGTTCACGCAACCACCGCTACTCAGAAAACCGTTGATGGCCCGTCTCACAAAGACTGGCGCGGCGGCCGTGGCGCGGCTCAGAACATCATCCCATCCTCTACCGGTGCGGCTAAAGCTGTAGGTAAAGTACTGCCAGAACTGAATGGCAAACTGACTGGTATGGCGTTCCGCGTTCCAACTCCTAACGTATCCGTTGTTGACCTGACCGTTCGTCTGGAAAAAGCTGCTTCTTATGAAGAAATTAAGAAAGCAATCAAAGCTGCTTCCGAAGGCCCAATGAAAGGCGTTCTGGGTTACACCGAAGACGACGTTGTTTCTACCGATTTCAACGGCGAAGTGTGCACTTCCGTGTTCGATGCTAAAGCAGGTATCGCACTGAACGACAACTTCGTTAAACTGGTATCCTGGTACGACAACGAAACCGGCTACTCTAACAAAGTACTGGACCTGATCGCTCACATCTCCAAATAAGTTGAGATGAGTGTTTGATCCAAAAAGGCGACTTCGGTCGCCTTTTTTATTTATAAGACAGAGGATTGCTTAATGATTAATAAAATTTTTGCACTTCCGGTAGTCGAACAACTTACCCCTGTGCTCTCCCGCCGCCAGATTGACGGTGCTGACGTTATCGTCGTTGACCATCCACGCGTTAAGGCCTCCGTGGCGCTGAACGGCGCCCACCTGCTCTCCTGGAAACCCGAAGGTGAAGCAGAGGGATTGTGGCTGAGCGATGCGACCTCTTTCAAAAAAGGGGCGGCGATTCGCGGCGGCGTACCGATCTGCTGGCCGTGGTTCGGCCCGTCCGCACAGCCGGGTTTGCCTTCTCACGGTTTTGCCCGTAACCAGCAGTGGACCCTGAAAGCGCATAACGAAGACGACAACGGCGCCGTGCTGACCTTTGAGCTGCAGGCTAACGATGAAACTCGTGCCCTCTGGCCGCACGATTTCACCCTGTACGCCCGCTTTAAGCTGGGTAAAACCTGTGAAATCGAACTGGAAGCCCACGGCGAATTCGAAACCACCTCCGCCCTGCACACCTATTTCAACGTGGGTGACATCAGTGCAGTGAAGGTGAGCGGCCTTGGCGATACCTTTATCGACAAAGTCGATAACGCCAAAGAAGGGAAGCTGAGTGACGGCGTTCAGGCGTTTCCTGACCGTACCGACCGCGTCTATCTGCATCCGGAAGCATGCAGCATGATCCACGACGGTGCCCTGAACCGCGGCATCGAGGTGGTACATCACCATCATAGCAACGTGGTAGGCTGGAACCCGGGTCCGGCGCTGTCTGTCAGCATGGCCGACGTGCCTGACGACGGTTATAAAACGTTCGTCTGCGTGGAAACCGCCTGCGTGACCACCCCGCAGAAAGCGAGTGAAGAAAAGCCATCTCGTTTAGGGCAGACGATCCGCATTGTTAAGCGATAATCTCACTGCACCACACTAAAGCAAACGGGGCGCATGCGCCCCGTTTTAATGCATCAATTGCACACTAAGAGTGCACAATCAGAACTTGTAGGTCACACCGACAGAGAAGATGCCTGCCCAGGACTTGTCGACCATCGGGCTATCCTTCACTTCATCGCTCAGACGCTCATAACGGCCAGTACCGTACACGCTCCAGTCGCCGAGGAAGTTATAGCTCGCGGTCAGCTCCAGGTACGGATCCCAGCCGTCATCTGCGCTGTAACTCTTCAGACCGCTACGACGGGACTCGTTTTTAGAGACGCCATAATAGTAGTCGTTGTAGTTCTCGCTGTTGTACTGCACACCAATCCCCGGGGTCAGAGTCAAAGCACCGTTGGTATAGCGGTACAACCACGCCAGGTCCCAGATAAAACCGTTGCTGTTATCCAGCGTATCGCCTGCCAGGGCCGTACGCAGGAAGCCATACTGAGTGTTATGCACATAAGAGAGGCCGGCCATCATCGAGCTTTTACGCTTGTCGAGCTGGCGAAGCGCGTGGCTGTCGCTGTCACCCGGCTTGAAGTGCGTCGGATCGTAGTAGGCCATGATGGAGAGCTTATCGGCCGTATCGTTCCACAGATAGTAGCCGCCGCCGAGCCCACGGAACCAGACGTTATCCCCTTCATAGGTGATAACGGGAACAGGGTAAACATCACGGTCATACTGTTTGTACGGGCTGTTAATGACGCCAACACCCGCGCCAACCGTCCACTGACTTTCCGCCTGTGCGGTGCTTACTGCGGTCGCGGCAAGGATGCCTAATGCCAGAAGTTTGAGTTTGGTCACAATCCATTCTTTCCTGTAGTCAAATAATCAGCGGGTGAAGTGTAACCGCCATTCCCGTACATCCCAAAATTTTTTGCCTGCTAATCAGTCCGATTAACCCATTATTTTTAACTTATCAGATGACAACCTGCTTTCATTTACATGACCGCTGAATGAAAAACGTGCTTTTGCCTTATTACCAGAGTGGAAATTTTTGGATGAGTTATTGATATGTCATTGAAAGTAGATTTTATGGGCATGCAAGTTTTGCAAATGCCATCTACGCTTTAATTTAAGAAGAGTTTTCCTGAACACCTGCGGTTCTTAGCGTCTGACCTGGCACACAGGTTGCTGCTCTGGCAGTGAGGTGCGAGAGATTCTCTTCCGGGAGCCTCCACTACTCATACGAACGGCTCTTATCCTGTGCTAAAAAACGAAAGGACGGCATGCCATGAATATATTCGATCACTATCGCCAGCGCTATGAAGCTGCCAAGGACGAAGAGTTCACACTGCAGGAGTTTCTTACCATCTGTCGGCAAGATCGCAGTGCCTATGCCAATGCGGCAGAACGGCTGTTAATGGCTATTGGTGAGCCAAACATGGTTGACACTGCCCTGGAACCCCGGCTTTCCCGTCTCTTTTCGAATCGGGTGGTCGCCCGATACCCGGCGTTTGAAGAGTTCTATGGTATGGAAGATGCCATCGAACAGATTGTCTCCTACCTGAAGCATGCCGCTCAGGGTCTGGAAGAGAAGAAACAGATCCTCTATTTACTCGGCCCCGTGGGCGGCGGTAAATCCTCGCTGGCGGAACGCCTGAAGTCGCTGATGCAGCGCGTGCCTATCTATGTGCTGAGCGCCAACGGCGAGCGCAGCCCGGTGAATGACCATCCGCTGTGCTTGTTCAATCCGCAGGAAGATGCGCAGATTCTGGATAAAGAGTACGGCATCCCGCGTCGCTACCTCGGCACCATCATGTCGCCGTGGGCGGCCAAACGCCTGCACGAATTTGGTGGCGACATCACCAAATTCCGCGTGGTGAAAGTCTGGCCGTCGATCCTGGAACAGATCGCCATCGCCAAAACGGAACCCGGTGATGAGAACAACCAGGATATTTCGGCGCTGGTTGGTAAGGTCGACATCCGCAAGCTGGAAAACTTCGCGCAAAACGACCCGGATGCCTACGGCTACTCGGGCGCGCTGTGCCGGGCTAACCAGGGGATTATGGAATTTGTCGAGATGTTTAAAGCGCCCATCAAGGTGCTGCATCCACTGCTGACGGCGACTCAGGAAGGGAACTACAACGGGACGGAAGGTATCTCTGCCCTGCCGTTTAACGGGATCATTCTTGCCCACTCGAACGAATCTGAATGGGTGACCTTCCGTAATAACAAAAACAATGAGGCCTTCCTTGACCGCGTGTACATCGTCAAGGTGCCTTACTGCCTGCGGATCTCCGAAGAGATCAAAATTTACGAGAAACTGCTTAACCACAGTGAGCTGGTGCATGCGCCGTGCGCACCAGGCACCCTGGAAACGCTGTCACGCTTCTCCATCCTTTCGCGCCTGAAAGAGCCGGAAAACTCCAGCATCTACTCGAAAATGCGCGTGTATGACGGTGAGAGCCTGAAGGATACCGATCCGAAAGCGAAATCGTATCAGGAATACCGCGACTACGCCGGGGTTGATGAAGGGATGAACGGTCTGTCCACGCGCTTCGCGTTTAAGATCCTCTCCCGCGTCTTTAACTTCGACCATGCGGAAGTGGCGGCCAACCCGGTTCATCTGTTCTATGTGCTGGAGCAGCAAATTGAACGCGAACAGTTCCCGCAGGAGCAGGCTGAACGCTACCTTGAGTTCCTGAAAGGTTACCTGATCCCGAAATACGCCGAGTTCATTGGCAAAGAGATCCAGACGGCCTACCTGGAATCCTATTCAGAGTACGGGCAGAACATTTTCGACCGTTATGTCACCTACGCTGACTTCTGGATCCAGGATCAGGAGTACCGCGACCCGGATACCGGCCAGTTGTTTGACCGTGAATCCCTGAACGCGGAGCTGGAAAAAATCGAGAAGCCTGCCGGGATCAGTAACCCGAAAGACTTCCGTAATGAGATTGTGAACTTCGTCCTGCGCGCCAGAGCGCATAACAACGGGCGCAATCCGAACTGGACCAGCTACGAGAAACTGCGCACGGTCATTGAGAAGAAAATGTTCTCCAATACCGAAGAGCTGCTGCCGGTGATCTCGTTTAACGCCAAAACCTCAACCGATGAACAGAAAAAACACGACGATTTTGTCGACCGTATGATGGAAAAAGGCTACACCCGCAAACAGGTCCGCCTGCTCTGCGAATGGTACCTGCGCGTGCGTAAATCGTCTTAAAACAAGTGCCCGGCGGCGGTTAGCGCCTGCCGGGCCTACAAAATGCAAGTTGGCAAATGCAGTACGGGGGGTATATGACCTGGTTTATTGACCGGCGTCTTAACGGCAAAAACAAGAGCACGGTAAACCGCCAGCGCTTCTTGCGTCGTTATAAAGCGCAAATTAAACAGTCTATCTCCGAGGCCATCAACAAACGCTCGGTGACCGACGTCGACAGCGGCGAGTCTGTCTCCATCCCCACCGATGACATCAGCGAACCGATGTTTCATCAGGGGCGAGGCGGCCTGCGCCATCGCGTACACCCAGGTAATGACCACTTCGTTCAGAACGACAGAATTGAGCGCCCTCAGGGCGGCGGCGGTGGTTCAGGAAGCGGTCAGGGACAGGCCAGCCAGGACGGTGAAGGCCAGGACGAATTTGTCTTCCAGATTTCGAAAGATGAATATCTCGACCTGCTGTTCGAAGACCTGGCGCTGCCGAATCTGAAAAAGAATCAGCATCGTCAACTTAATGAATATAAAACCCACCGCGCGGGCTATACCGCCAACGGCGTGCCCGCCAACATCAGCGTCGTGCGTTCGTTGCAGAATTCGCTGGCGCGACGTACGGCCATGACGGCAGGCAAACGTCGCGAACTGCGCGAGCTGGAGAGTAGCCTGAAGGTGGTGGAAAACACGGAACCGGCGCAACTGCTGGAAGAGGAGCGCCTGCGTAAAGAGATTGCAGAGCTGAGGGCGAAGATCGAACGGGTACCGTTTATCGACACCTTCGACCTGCGCTACAAGAACTACGAAAAACGCCCTGAGCCCTCCAGCCAGGCGGTGATGTTCTGTCTCATGGACGTGTCCGGCTCGATGGATCAGGCCACCAAAGATATGGCGAAGCGTTTTTATATCCTGCTCTATTTGTTCCTGAGCAGAACCTATAAGAACGTGGAGGTGGTCTATATCCGCCACCACACCCAGGCAAAAGAGGTGGATGAACATGAGTTCTTCTACTCGCAGGAGACCGGGGGCACCATCGTCTCGAGCGCGCTGAAGCTGATGGATGAAGTGGTCAAAGAGCGCTACGACCCGGCGCAGTGGAATATTTATGCCGCGCAGGCGTCGGATGGCGATAACTGGGCCGACGACTCGCCGCTGTGTCACGAGATCCTGGCGAAGAAAATTCTGCCGGTCGTGCGTTACTACAGCTATATCGAAATCACCCGTCGCGCGCACCAGACCCTGTGGCGGGAGTATGAGCATCTGCAGGCGATGTTCGATAATTTCGCCATGCAGCATATCCGTGACCAGGATGACATTTATCCGGTGTTCAGGGAGCTGTTCCACAAGCAGTCTGCTACCAGCAACGCATAAACCAACAGCCAGCGAACCCGCTGGCTGTTTTCTTTCGACCCTGTTCATCCCGTGCTAATGTAGAAGGCTGCATACTGGATTATCACCGGGAAAATCGTTATGACTGACGACGTTATAGGAACAGGAACCCACCAGCAGCTCATTACCTTACTTACCGAGCAGGGCGCGCGTTTTCGCGTCATGGAGCACGAGGCGGTCGGGAAATGTGAAGCGGTAAGTGAAATTCGCGGAACCGATCTGCGGCAAGGCGCCAAGGCCCTGGTCTGCAAGGTGAAGGGAAACGGCGTAAAAAAACACGTTCTGGCGATTCTGGCCGCCGACCTGCAGGCTGACCTGAGCCAGCTTGCCAGCCATTTTGGCGGGCTAAAGGCCTCCCTCGCCAGCCCGGCCGAAGTCGATGCCCTGACCGCTTGCGTTTTCGGCGCTATCCCGCCCTTTAGCTTTCATCCTGACCTGGCACTGGTTGCCGACCCGCTGCTGTTCGAGCGCTTTGACGAAATCGCGTTTAACGCCGGCCTGCTGGAGAAATCCGTGATTATGGATACCCAGGATTATCTGCGCATCGCCCGTCCTGAGCTCGTCACCTTCCATAAAGCGTAACTGCGATGGCTGACGCCCTGTCAGCCTTTTCGTTCCAGAAACAGCACGGAGGCAACGAGAATAACGGCAATAGCGAAAAACGATGAGGAGATAATCAGCGTTTCCACAAACATGTGATCGTTCATGATGGCGACCCCTTTTGCGATATCTGCTTTCGTTTTAATCCGCGTAAATGACAAGGTTATGACAACGACAAAATCTTTTTAACACTGTTCTCTGCCGCGTTTGCGCGTACAGTAAACAGAACAATTTTTCTGGCAAGGATTCCCTATGTTTGACCCTACTCTGCTCATTCTTCTGGCACTCGCCGCGCTCGGCTTTATCAGCCATAACACTACCGTCGCCATCTCGATTCTGGTGCTGATCATTGTGCGCGTGACCCCGTTAAATACCTTTTTCCCGTGGATAGAAAAACAAGGCCTCACCATCGGGATTATCATCTTAACCATTGGGGTGATGGCGCCGATTGCCAGCGGTACCCTTCCCGCCTCAACGCTGCTGCACTCGTTTGTAAACTGGAAATCGCTGGTGGCGATCGCGGTGGGGATTTTTGTGTCGTGGCTGGGCGGTCGCGGCGTCACGCTGATGAGCAGCCAGCCCTCGCTGGTGGCGGGTCTGCTGGTGGGCACCGTGCTGGGCGTGGCGCTCTTTCGCGGCGTACCGGTCGGCCCGCTGATTGCGGCTGGCCTTGTCTCGCTGTTTATTGGGAAGTCGTAGTCAGGCTGGCCATATAACGCGCCGGCGTCTGGCCCAGTCCCTTCCTGAACATGGTGATAAACGCGGTGGTCGAGTCATAGCCCAGTGACTGGGCCACCTGCTGCACCGATTTCCCGCTTATTAAATGCTGTAACGCCACAATCAGCTGCAGCTGGTGGCGCCAGCGGCGAAAGCTTAAGCCGGTCTCTTTCACCACCAGCCGCGCCAGATTGCGCTCGCTCATGGCGAAGTGGCTCGCCCACTGCGTTAGCGTCTGCCAGGCGGCGGGCTCTTCCGCCATCTTCTCGCTCATCAGCCTGATTTTGGGATGAGGCGACACAGGCAGCTGCAGATGCTCCTGACGCTGGAGCGGTAGCTCGTCAAACAGCACGTCCACCAGGCGCGACGTGGTCGCAAAAGAGAGCTGCTCACGCGATTTTTCCGCCAGCGATAAAATCAGCTCCCGCACCAGAGGGGAGATTTTCAGGGTACAGCAGCGCTCGGGCAGGCTGACGGCCCCCGGCTCAATAAACAAAAAGCAGAGCTGCGCGCCCGGCGTGGCCCTGTTGCTGTGCGGCATCTGGCCGGGGATCCAGACGGCATACTGAGGCGGCACCATCAGCATCGCATTTTCCACTTCGCAGGTGATTGCGCCGCCGAGGGCCAGAATCAACTGCCCCTTACGGTGATGATGTCGGGGAATGTACTGTTCCTCCGCCACCACCTGAATGCGAAATGCGACGGCCGCATCGTGCTGGCTATCTGGATCGTAGCCTTCCAGTCCCAGACCAATCATCAGTTTGTCCGATATTAGCGATAAACTGTCATTTTAGCCTGATTTCAACCGCTGAGAAAATCAGTATTGTGTGCGCTCGCTTGAACGTATGAGAACATAATGACTACTGCTATTCGCACCTCAGGAAAACACGGCGCGCTGTTGATTGCAGGCATCCTGATGATTGCCACTACGCTTCGCGTCACCTTTACCGGCGCAGCGCCGCTGCTTGATACCATTCGTCTTGATTATGGCTTAAGCACGGCGCAAACCGGTCTGCTGACCACCCTGCCCCTGCTGGCTTTCGCCCTCGTCTCGCCGCTCGCCGCAGGCGTTGCCCGGCGTATCGGCATGGAGCGCAGCCTTTTTATCGCCCTGCTGCTGATTTGCGCCGGGATTGCCGTTCGCTCGCTACCCTTCGCAGCTTTGCTTTTCACCGGCACGGCGATCGTCGGGTGCGGTATTGCGCTCGGGAACGTGCTGTTACCCGGATTAATTAAGCGTGATTTTCCGGGCCAGGTGGCGAAGCTCACCGGCGCCTATTCCCTGACGATGGGCGTCTCGGCGGCGTTTGGCTCAGCGATGATCGTTCCCATGGCACAAGGGAGTGCAGGCTGGCATGGCGCGCTGCTGATGCTGATGGCGTTTCCGCTGGTCGCATTGCTGCTCTGGCTGCCGCAGTGGCGTCAGAAACACGTCGCAACGGTAACGGGCGCAGGCGCGCTGCATAACCGCGCGATCTGGCGCTCGGCCCTCGCCTGGCAGGTCACGCTCTTTTTGGGGATAAACTCGTTGATTTACTACGTCATCATCGGCTGGCTGCCGGCGATACTGCTGAGCCACGGCTACAGCGAAGCGCAGGCTGGCTCGGTGCACGGTCTGTTGCAACTGGCCACGGCCGTGCCGGGACTCGCCGTTCCGCTGATCCTCCACCGTCTGAAAGACCAGCGGGCGATCGCAGGCGCGGTGGCGCTGATGTGCGCGATAAGCGCGGCGGGATTATGGTTTATGCCGGGCATGGCGGTGATGTGGACGCTGGTGTTTGGCTTTGGCACAGGGGCAACGATGATCCTCGGCCTGACGTTTATCGGTCTGCGCGCCAGCACTGCACACCAGGCGGCGGCGTTGTCCGGCATGGCGCAGTCGATTGGCTATCTGCTCGCCGCCTGCGGCCCTCCGCTAATGGGGAAAATACACGATAGCGCGGGAGACTGGCGGATCCCGCTCTTGGGCTGCGCGCTGGCCGCCGTGATAATGGCCCTCTGCGGCATCTTAGCCGGGCGAGACCGGGAGATCGCGCCCCGTTAAACAGTGTGGCAGACCCTCGGGTCTGCCTTTTTTACCCGCGCGCCGCGCGCAGCATCGCCTGTACCAGCACGACCGGACGTCCTTCCAGCGCAGCACGCTCGTGCTGGAATAAGGTGATCACGAAGAACGGGTGCGTGACCAGTTCCGCGGCACGGATTTCACCCTGATCGTCCCAGCCCGTCACATGCATATCTCCGTTTTCCAGCGCCTGTGCAAACGCTGGAGACACGCCATAGTTACAGTGATACCCCTCTTCAATTTCCGGCTTGCCGTACGCTTTGGCGATCAGCGTATTCCTGCGCAGTTCAATCGCATCGGTTTTTTCCACCAGCGAGCAGGTCAGCGGCGCAATCACCATGGTGCCTTCGGTATCTGTCTCAGCGTGTGCCGCATCAGCCCAGCCCAGCACGTTTCGGGCATACTCAATCAGCGCATGCTGGAACCCGCCGCAGGTGCCCAGGAACGGGATGCTGTTTTCACGGGCGTAGCGCGCGGCAATAAAAGCGGCCTCGGTGTTTTTGTAGGGGCTGGCAGGAACCAGCCAGATGGCATCGTAGCCCACCAGATCTTCAGAGCTTGTCAGCTCCGTCGTGGCCAGCCAGTCGTAATCGGCGGTGAGGTCAAGCACTGCGGCGGCGTCGTCAATGGCCAGCGGGATCGCCTGATGCGCAATAACATTGGGATTGTAATCGCCAACCAGCGCAATGCGCAGCGTCGTTTTAACCGGGAGGTGTTCCATGAAAGGTTCCTTATGCCAGAGTATTATCAGATAACATAAGGAACCTCAGACTACCGATCTTTTGCAATTATCACAATACCTTAAATTGGGAGGGTGAAATCATGATCCAGTGCAAACGGGTCTACGAACAGGCAGGCTCTGATGACGGCTATCGGGTACTGGTGGACAGGCTGTGGCCGCGCGGCGTTAAGAAAACGGACCTCGTGTATGACGAATGGTGTAAAGCGCTCGCGCCTTCGACTGAACTACGCAAGGCCTTTCATAGCGAAACGATTGATTTCACCGCCTTCAGCCAGGCCTATCGGGAAGAGTTGGCGCAGCAGGCTGACGAGGGCGCGCGTCTGGCGACGCTGGCGCGCAGGCAGACCGTCACCCTGCTCTTTGCTGCCAAAAACACGGAGCAAAATCACGCCCTGGTCTTAGCCGACTGGCTGCGCCATCTGTGATCAGCCGATCGTCAGTTCATCCAGAATTTGCGGTGCATCATCCGGGGTGAGCGGCATCAGATGTTCGGCGCGGACAAACGCAAAGCCGTGCTGGTTATCGAAGGCGTAGACATCACCCGTCACCAGCCAAAGCGCGCGATCTGCGGTGGCCGGTAATTGCGTCATCACGCCGTTGACCGGGTTAACGAAACGCAGGCCAGGCTGGCAAAGGCCAAACAGCTCAACAGATTTACCAATATTGCGACGGCCTGACGCCGTGCGGGCACCCACGATCATCGCCATGCTGCCCGGTTTTAGCTGAAACATACTTCTCTCGCGGAAACGAACGCCAGAAACTGGCTAAGATTAATCCTAAAGAGAAGTGTATCGCAGGCGGTATCCGTCTGTCACCTGGTGGGTTGCGGATGATCGCGACGATAGAGCGTCCATTCATCGATCACTTCCCCGCCCGGTAATTTGCACTCGGTGCGAACGCCCTGCGGGCTTTGAACCGGGATCTGTTCCCCGCCTTTCTCCAGGCAGTAGACGGAGGCCGGGTTCGCCATACCGATAACGTGCGGCGGTTTCGGCGCATCGGGTGGCGTGGTTTTTGCGGTGCAGGCGGCCAGGGGAAGCGCCAGCGTCAGAAGCAGAAATCTCATCTCATTGATCCTTTTGACATCATTACACCCTAAGGGTAACGGGTCATCGCCGCGTTCTCCATGATTTCTCCATTTTAACTGCACTTTTCAGCATTATAGTGTGGCATGTTCTCGATATGACCAGAGAACATCATTCCGTAATCAAGATGTCTTTGCCCCGGTCTCAACAACGGGGCTTTTTTTCTCGCCTGCTCCCCGCTTCCTGCATATATTAAATTTTCTGTATTCATGTTTTACTATGCCTGAAGCCTAAAAACTCAGCATAACATGCAGATGCAGACGTCTTCTGCCTGGGAGTCATTCTACGTCATGTCGGACCTTATCCTCGCTCGCGTTTCAGAAACCCTTGCCACCGAGCAATCCCTTGAAAGCCTTGTTCGCCAGCTGCTGGAGATGCTGGAAATTGTCACCGACATGGAGTCGACCTACCTGACGAAGGTGGATATCGAGGCGCGGCTGCAGCACATCCTCTACGCCCGCAACAGCAAACAGATGACGATCCCGGAGGGGCTGAGCGTCCCATGGGATGAGACGCTGTGCAAACGCGCGCTGGATAGTGACACGATGTTCAGCAATGATGTGCCTGAACGTTGGCCCGAGTGTGAAGCCGCAAAAGCACTTGGCATTACCACCTACATGAGTATTCCTGTCCATCTTGCCGATGGTTCACTTTACGGAACGCTCTGCGCCACCAGTACGGCCAGAAAGCCGCTGAGCGAGCGCGCTGAACAGGTTCTGAAGCTCTTCGCCGGGCTGATTGCCCAGTCCATTCAGAAAGAGTCGCTGGTGACCCAGCTTCGCGAAGCCAATGCGGCCCTCATCGCGCACTCCTATACGGATGCCCTTACCGGTTTACCTAACCGTCGCGCCATTTTTGAAGATCTGACCACCCTCTTTTCTCTGGCCCGGCACCTGAAGCGTAACGCCATCATCGCGTTTATCGATCTGGATGATTTCAAGCTGATTAACGATCGTTACGGCCACGAGGCTGGCGACCAGTTCCTGATAGAAGTGGGCAAGCGTTTGACCGAAGAGAAACAGCAGGACGATATTATCGGTCGTCTGGGCGGGGATGAATTTCTGGTCGCGTCGCTGAGCCAGCCCCACCAGGACGGGGATAACGCGCAGCTTACGCTGCTCAAAACGCGCCTCAGCGCCTGCATCGCCGGTGAATACTGGCTCGGCAGCGTTCATATTATTTATCCGGGCGCCAGCTTCGGCGTGATCGAAGTGGACCCTGCCGCAACCGATCCTGACAGCGCGTTACGCGCTGCGGATGTGGCGATGTATCAGGATAAGAAAGGAAAAAGCAAAACACGCTTTCTCACTATGGATTAACCCCGTACACTCTACGGCGTTACAGAAACCGAAACAGGTGATGGTATGAGAATAGGGATCCTCTTCCCGGTCGTTATTTTTATAACGGCAGTGGTTTTTTTAGCGTGGTTTTTTGTTGGCGGCTACGCGGCGCCGGGGGCATAAATGCGTAAGACAACCGTCATTATGCTGATCGTTGCCATTGCAGCGTTTGCCGGCACGCAGCTTGGCTGGTGGTAAATCCAATACGTAAAAAGGCCGCCATCCGGCAGCCTTTTTCAACGCTTTCAGAACTTAGCTTTTGATCTTTCTGTAGATAAACAGAACAACCAGCGCACCGATCACCGCGACGGCGAAACTGCCGAAGTTAAAGCCATCGACCTTGCCAAAACCGAACAGCGTACTGATCCAGCCGCCGACTACCGCGCCGACAATACCCAGTATTACGGTGACGATAAACCCACCGCCATCTTTGCCCGGCATGATCCACTTCGCCAGAATACCCGCAATAAGCCCAAAGATAATCCAGGATAAAATTCCCATAACTTTCCTCTCTGTATGGTTTTTGTCATTAAATCAACGACACAAAAAAGAATAGCACAGGATTCCAGAAAGGAAATTTGTGATAAGCATCACAGTGAGAGAGTGCGTCATTTTTCATCAACAAAAAGAACGGGCCACATAAACTGTGGGGTTGCATCTTTTATTGAGAAAGATTATCTTTCTCAACACTGAATAGTTGAGAGAAACACTCAGGTATTCAGTACGACATTGCTCACATTGCTTCCAGTATTTTTTGCCCACTCCTGAGTGGGCTTTTTTTTAGCTCATACCCCAACAAACGCGTACCGGTTACGTCCCGCGCGTTTCGCCTGATAGAGGGCCTGGTCTGCGGCAATAATGATATTTTGCTGGCTGCCCGCGATGTCGACGGCACGGGCGGTTGAAATCCCGACGCTTACCGTCACCCGGCCGAAGGGGCTAAAGGCATGGGCGATTTGCAGCGAGAACACATTGCGAATAATCGTCTGGGCCAGACGAAGCGCCTCCTGAATATCCGTATCCGGCAATATCAGCGCAAACTCCTCTCCGCCGTATCGCGCCACAAGCTGATTATCACGGGTAAGGCTCTCTCTGAGGCTGTTTCCAAGCATAGCCAGACACCGATCCCCTTCCGGATGGCCGTAGTTATCGTTGTATTTTTTGAAGTAGTCCACGTCCACGATCAGTATCGAAATCGGTGCGTCATGCGCGGCACACAGAGCGATGTCCGAGAGGATTTTTTCATCAAAGACGCGGCGATTGTACAGCCCGGTCAACGCATCTTCTGAGGCAATAATCTTCAGCGCTTTGTTATCCCGTGTTTTACGGGACAGGTCGGAATAGAGGAAGTATGACGCGACGATGAGTATCGCCGTGAACACGAAAATGAGTACCGCCAGCTGAATCGCCTGTTTGCGCCAGGGGGCAAGAGCTTCATCAATACTGACCGCCACGGTGGTGACCAGTCCGTAGCGTCTGTTTTTCTCATAGGCATAAATGCGCTCGATTTTATCAAACCGTGAGGTGGAGCTGGCTATCCCTGTATTTTGTACCTTGAGATATTTCCTGAAGAGCGGTGAATCAGAAACAATCGTGCCGATATAGGTATTTTTAAAGGGATACCGGACCAGCAGCACGCCTGATTGTGTCGTTAAGCCGATGACACCCGAGTGACCGATATTAATCTGCCCGTAGAGCGCCAGAAAATTTTCGATACCCAGCGTCACCACCACCACACCGTTAAATGCCCCGGTCTGGGTTTCAAGGCGCCGGCTGATGGTGATAACCCATTTGCCATTGGTTCTGCTTACCACCGGTTCCCCAATAAAAATCGCCTGATTTTTATTTTCTTTGTGATAGATAAAAAACTCTCTGTCCGAGCCTTTGCGTGGCCCCGTAAAACTTTCATGCAGCGCGGTAAAGATATCGCCCTGAGCATTGTAAACAACCACATTATTAATCTGGGTAAGAAGGTTATCCTGATTATTGATCATGTGCTGAATATTGGTCGCCTGCTGCGGGGTCATGCCATAAATTTCGATTATGTCGGAAACGGTAGTAATTAACATTTCACTCTGGCGCATGATCCCTTCAGTATAGACATCAAGGGTATGGCTCAGGTTAGCGACGCTGGTATTAATTTGCTGGATTGACTGCTGTCTGGACGTGGCAATTTGGACAGCAAGCGCCAGCGAGATGATCAATGAGACAATGATGACGGTAATGGTTGTTGTGTAAAAAATATTTTTCACATGCACGAGCTTTTCCACCTTATCACGCCTGATATCCCTGGCTGACAACTCTGTCACTGTAACAAAGCTCAGGATAAGAGGAAAATGAATTGCACTTAAGCATACAACAGAAGCTCGTCTTTATTTTGTTTTTCACCGCCTGGTAACCAGCGCTATTCCTGACGCTCATCAACGCCCGCGTTTTACACCATCACGGTCTCCCTGGGCTTAGATAAAATGACTTTAATAAAATCGATATAGGATACGGGTTTACCAAAATAATAACCCTGCAGCAGGGTAATCTCATTACGGTTGAGATACTCCAGCTGCTCTTTCGTTTCTACGCCTTCGGCCACGATCCGCAATGATAGTTTTTTCGCCAGGTCAATAACGCAGTCCAGCAGGATCGTTGAGTCCTTCTCCTCTGATACCCGGTTAACAAAGCTTTTATCAATTTTAATATAATCTATGGCAAGCGCATTGAGACATGACAGCCCGGAATACCCGGTACCAAAATCATCCAGTGCTATGACAAAACCGGCGTTATGCAGCGCGTTGAGGTTTTCCACCAGATGAGGATTATCGATCAACGGTTCACGTTCGGTCACCTCAAGCACCAGCTTCACCGCTTTACCCTGAAACCCCTTGCCGAAGATTCGGCAGTCACCGATGAAAGAAGGGGCATTGATGTGTCTGGCGCTGATGTTCACCCCGATATGGAACCCGTCCGGCAGCTTAGGCAGGAGCGGCTTAAGCTGTGTGACCACTTTCGCCATCAAGCCTTTGGTCAGCGGAATAATCAACCCGCTACGTTCAGCTATCGGGATAAAAACGTCCGGCGGGATAAAGCCTGACTTAGGATGCTTCCATCTTGCCAGGACTTCAACACCGTATAACCCGCCGGTATCGCCGTTCACGATCGGCTGGTAATAAGGCACGATCTCTCCCTGCAAAATGGCCTTACGCAAATCGTCTTCAAAGGTGGTACTTTTCCCCTTGTAGCGGCGGATCAAAATGCCCACCGCCACGGATAGCGCGAGAATCAGCAGAATCAGGCTCCATCCCTGTTGCAGTAGCCGCGTCAGGCTAAAAAAGGCGGGCGGTTGCCAGGCCAGACTGAAGGGGAAGTGCGAAGAGGTCGTCAGTGACCCCGCCCACGAGGCCGCTTTCCAGCCGGTCACCTCACCGTTGCGCGTAAACATCCTGTCGCCGACAACCAACCCCAGGTTAACGCTGTTTGATGCGTTCGCGATGACGTCCTGCAAATGCGCATCACTGACGCTGACGATGACGCGCCCTCCCGCGATGGGCATCTGGAAGACAAGCACCGGGATACCGTTCACCAGTCGATTACCGGGGAGCAGCATTAATTTTTGTTCAGGTAACGTCTCCGGATGCACAATCAAAACGCCATTCCCGGGAAGGGATGTACAGATGATTTGCCCCTGCTGCTGGATCATGATGGCGCGCAGATGCGGTTTTAACGCGGCTTCTGTCCCCAGCGCCAACTGCCCGCTGCTGCTACAGCCCTGCTCCGCAACGCGCTTCGCCGTGCTGGCCGCACTGACGGCTTCCGCCAGAATGTTTTCTATTTTCTGGGTGCTTACCGTGGCGGTATGAACGTTATTCATTTTCGCCATCTGCCATAACTGCCAGTTAATAATCAGTATGCCGATCAGAAAAAGAAACAAGGCACTGAGAACAGGGATCATCACGTTACGCACGATGTTTTCCTTAATAGAATAAACAAGCATGGAGGATCGGAAAGAAGAACCCGTGGTTTAACCGGCGTTGCTTATCACAATGAAAATAGCTTAGCTGAGAATTGTCTTAAAAAACTGATGCTTTCGTATGAGTTCACCCGCTCAAATTTGCTCACCCGACGTGACTATCAGGCTTGTGCCTTGCCCTGGCTGTGTTAAGCTTTGTGAAATCAGGGAGCGGACAGGATAACTGGAAAATGAAAAAGCGCATTGCCGTTGCGATCGTTTCAACGCTTCTGGTCATCCTGTCTCTTTATGCGGTCAACGTGGTTATCATCGGTCAGCAAAAAACCAAACAGCTTGAAATATCCCAAACCCTTTTACATTATTCAGAAGATCTGTCCCAAAGCGTGGCGCTGGGCCTCAAAAGCATAACGACGCAGGGATGTGATAAAGCCAGCCTTGATAGCTACAGGCAAATAAAGCTTAATAACCTCTATTTCAGCGATATCGGTTTTATCGAAAAGGGAAAAATTGTCTGTACCGCTTTTTGGGGTAAACTCGCGACGCCCGTTCCACTTCCTGCGGAACTGCATAAAACGCCGAGAGGTTTTCTGCTGGCGCAGTTTTCCAGAAAAGACTTTTTCACCGGCAATGCGGCTATTTATAATAATATTATTATCTTCACCTCCCGCTATGCTTACGATAAATTTACCCCGGTAACCGCAAGCTATTCTCTGAGCGCCACCACGAAGGACTTTGGCCGGATCTTTTTTTCAGCCGCCCCTGAGCTGAAGCCGCGGAGCTGGCTGCATGCGACATTGTTCACCCTGACCATTACACAGTGCAGCGCCTCGTGGGATTTATGCGTGATTGTAAAACACCACGATGCGGGACTGGCCTCGCTCCCCCCGTTTATCTTTACGTTTCTCGCGGTCATACTCTTTTTTATCTGGGTCGCGATAACGTTATTTATCTTCCGTCTCTATGAAGACCGTTTTTCGCTGGAACGCACGCTGATCAAAGCCGTGATAACGAATACCTTCAGCGTTAATTATCAGCCCATTATTCGTATTCGCGATCAAAAAATCGTGGGCGTCGAAGTTCTGTCGCGATGGCGCGATCAAAAGCACGGAGACGTCTCGCCGGAGCTGTTCATCCCATTAATTAAGAAAATCGGTCTGTATAAAAAATATTACAGCAATATTATCGCGAAGTCCCTTTCAGAAATTGCCCCGTTGGCGATTAAGCATCAGCTGATCGTTTCAATCAACGTTGGGCGAAAGGAAATTGAAGACGGACAGTTTATTAACATTTTGCGTCGCGAGTGCTTAGCCAATCGCCTCCCCCTTTCCCTGATGAAGGTCGAGCTTTCTGAGAAAGCCGTTTCCGCGGCGGGTATCCTCGAGGAGTTCTGTCAGGAACTGAAGTCGCTTGGCGTTAAAATTTCAATCGATGATTTTGGCGTGCAAAATTCAAATCTGGCCCGGCTGTCGCAGCTTGAATATGATGAAATTAAAATTGATAAGTCGCTGGTGGATGGCGTCAGCGAGCATTATAAGCAAAACATCTTTGTTATCTTCAGCGATGCCCTTGCGAAGTTAAATAAAACCCTTGTTTTCGAGGGCGTGGAAAATGAAATTCAGTATCGCTTCATTGCGGACAGATATCCCGATGCCTTGATCCAGGGATGGTATTTTTCAAAAGCACTCACCCGGAGCGAACTGGCGAAGCGACTCACCGGCGTCGCCCCGTAATCAGAAGCCTGCCATGCACGTTTTTTTACACGCAGGCGTTTCCATTTTTTCCGCCAAAACATATAGTCGTCATATTCAGACGGTAGATTACCCTGAAGCACACTCTTATTTTGGTTAAAAACGTGAAATTATCCTTACTTTTTCCAGTGGTACTGTTCTTTCTGATCGTTATTTTCGCGCTGTTTATTGATAAACCCGCTTCGCCTATTCTGCGGAAAAAATGCATGTGGTCCGATAGCGTGATGCTGAGCTGTATCGCAAAGCATCAGCATAACGGTTTCTAAGGCAGGCTATTCATTTCCCCACTGATTGAGGAAGTTCGCAACATCATCAATGCGACCCGCACGGATCCCGGCTTCAGTGGCCATCTCCTGCTGGGCTTCCTCGCTGATCTCCTCATTATTCGCTAAGCGGGTGAGCAGCAGCTGGAAATAGTGTGCCAGCGCGTCGCGCTCTGACTCCGCGACTTGCTCTGCGGCTTCCGTCGCGTACTCGTCGGCAATGTCATAATATTTCAGTGGGATGTCGTTGTGCATAACAGTCTCGTCTCAGGTCAATAAAGGTAACGTCACGAGTATATCGGAGGCGTTATCTCAACCAAAGCATTGCTTCAGAGGAGTAACGCAAGCAGCGCTGCAAGCGCGGGCATGGCCTGCACATACAAAATTTTACGGCTGGCGGTGGCTGCGCCAAAAAGTCCGGCGATCAGTACACAGGTCAGGAAGAAGATGGCTACCTGAATCCCCTTTTCGCCGAGCCAGAGGCTCCAGAGCAGACCGGCTGCCAGAAAACCGTTATACAGCCCCTGATTCGCGGCCAGCACGCGGGTGTCGCGCGCAAAATCAGGACGCAGATTAAAAGCCTTGTGCCCTGTTTTGGTATTCCACAGGAACATTTCCAGCACAAGAATGTAGAGATGGATGAGTGCAACGACAGCGATAAGGACAGTGGCTAACATCGAGTTGTCTCCCGCAGGCAGAGGCAAAAAAAACGGGAACCCTCAGGCCCCCGCTCTTGTTTAACCCAGAATCTGGATTACATGTTCGCGATAATCGCGTCGCCAAACTCTGAACATTTCAGCAGCTTAGCGCCTTCCATCAGACGTTCGAAATCGTAAGTTACGGTTTTCGCGTTGATCGCGCCTTCCATACCTTTAACGATCAGGTCTGCGGCTTCGAACCATTCCATATGACGCAGCATCATCTCTGCGGACAGGATGATAGAGCCTGGGTTCACTTTGTCCTGACCTGCGTATTTTGGTGCAGTACCGTGGGTCGCTTCGAACAGGGCGCACTCGTCACCGATGTTCGCGCCAGGGGCGATACCGATACCACCAACCTGAGCTGCCAGGGCGTCAGAGATGTAGTCACCGTTCAGGTTCATACAGGCAATCACGTCGTATTCTGCAGGACGCAGCAGGATCTGCTGCAGGAACGCATCGGCGATCACATCTTTAATGATGATCTCTTTGCCGGTGTTCGGGTTCTTGATCTTCTGCCATGGGCCGCCGTCGATCAGCTCACCGCCGAACTCTTCTTTCGCCAACTGGTAGCCCCAGTCTTTGAACGCGCCTTCGGTGAACTTCATGATGTTGCCTTTGTGAACCAGGGTCACAGAGTCGCGGTCGTTGGTGATCGCATATTCGATGGCCGCGCGCACCAGACGCTTGGTCCCTTCTTCGGAGCACGGCTTAATGCCGATACCGCAATGCTCAGGGAAGCGAATTTTCTTCACGCCCATCTCTTCGCGCAGGAATTTAATCACTTTTTCTGCGTCAGCAGAGTCCGCTTTCCATTCGATACCCGCGTAGATGTCTTCTGAGTTTTCGCGGAAGATAACCATGTCGGTCAGTTCCGGGTGCTTCACCGGGCTTGGGGTGCCCTGATAGTAACGAACCGGACGCAGACACACGTACAGGTCCAGCTCCTGACGCAGAGCCACGTTCAGAGAACGGATACCGCCGCCGACTGGGGTGGTCAGGGGGCCTTTAATAGCAACGCGGTAGTCGCGGATCAGGTCCAGCGTTTCTGCTGGCAGCCAGACGTCCTGGCCATAAACTTGCGTCGATTTCTCACCGGTGTAAATTTCCATCCAGGAAATTTTACGCTCGCCTTTGTAGGCTTTCTCAACAGCGGCATCAACCACTTTCAGCATTGCCGGGGTAACGTCTACACCGATACCGTCGCCTTCGATGAACGGAATAATCGGATTGTGAGGAACGTTAATCTTGCCGTTTTGCAGGGTGATCTTTTTACCTTCCGCCGGAACAACTACTTTGCTTTCCATTAACCTCTCCTTCGAGCGCTTCTGGTTGTTACTGATCTTATGTTAATAAATTGTAATGAGCCCTTCGATAGTACCTGATTGTCCGACGCCATGAAAGGTCTTCGTTATTAGGCTATAATGCGGCAATTGATAACGCCTGAAAATACCATGAAGAAAACTTCTTTTACAAAACACCGGGTTGAGCGATTCAGCTCCCGACAAGCCGCCAGACGACCGCAAGAAACCCAGCCAAAGCGGGTGATTCTGTTCAATAAACCCTACGATGTTTTGCCGCAGTTCACCGACGAAGCCGGACGCAGCACGCTAAAGGACTACATCCCTGTTCAGGGGGTCTACGCGGCCGGGCGTCTGGACCGGGACAGCGAAGGCCTGCTGGTCTTGACCAACGACGGCGCGCTGCAGGCGAAGCTCACGCAGCCGGGAAAACGCACCGGCAAAATTTACTTCGTCCAGGTCGAAGGCGAGCCGGACGAAGAAACGCTGGATAAATTGCGCAAAGGCGTCACGCTGAACGACGGTCCCACCCTGCCGGCAGGTATTGAACGCGTGAATGAACCGGAGTGGCTGTGGCCGCGCAATCCGCCGATCCGCGAACGCAAATCCATTCCGACCAGCTGGCTCAAAATCACCCTTTATGAAGGCCGCAACCGTCAGGTTCGACGGATGACCGCGCACGTCGGCTTCCCTACCCTGCGTCTGATTCGCTACGCTATGGGTAACTACACCCTGGAAACGCTGGCAAACGGTGAATGGCGAGACGTTACCTTTTAAGGAGTCACTATGTTTAAACCTCATGTCACGGTTGCCTGCGTGGT
Source organism: Enterobacter sp. Acro-832 (assembly GCF_011752745.1). Classification (NCBI taxonomy): domain Bacteria; kingdom Pseudomonadati; phylum Pseudomonadota; class Gammaproteobacteria; order Enterobacterales; family Enterobacteriaceae; genus Enterobacter; species Enterobacter sp. Acro-832. Next base: position 648,249 of record NZ_VWWX01000002.1, on the reverse strand, counting down.
CCACGCCCAGGGTAAATTCCTGGTTGTCGAAGAGAGCATTAACGGCAAAGCGCTGTGGAACCAGCCAGCCGGACATCTTGAAGCCAATGAGACCCTGCTGCAGGCGGCGAAACGCGAGCTATGGGAAGAGACCGGCATTCACGCTGAACCCCAGCACTTTATCCGCATGCACCAGTGGATTGCACCCGATAGCACCCCTTTCCTGCGTTTTTTATTTGCCGTTGAGCTTAGCGAAACGTGCGCCACTGAGCCGCAGGATGACGATATCGACCGCTGTCTGTGGGTCACCGCCGACGAGATCCTGAACGCGCGAAACCTGCGCTCGCCGCTGGTTGCGGAAAGCATTCGCTGCTGGCAGTCTGCCGACCGCTTGCCGCTGGATGTCATCGGCGCATTTAACTGGCCGTTTACAGAGGGTGCCAATGGTGGGGGGGCGTGATAGAATACGCCGCCTTGAAGTTCAATGTCGTGAGTATTCCATGTCAGATAATAGCCAGAAAAAAGTGATCGTCGGCATGTCCGGCGGTGTCGATTCCTCCGTTTCCGCCTACCTGTTACAGCAACAGGGCTATAAGGTGGAGGGCCTGTTCATGAAGAACTGGGAGGAAGATGATGGCGAGGAATACTGCACTGCCGCTGCGGATCTCGCCGATGCGCAGGCCGTGTGCGATAAGCTCGGCATTGAACTGCACACCGTTAACTTTGCCGCAGAATACTGGGACAACGTGTTTGAACTGTTCCTCGAAGAGTACAAAGCGGGCCGCACGCCGAACCCGGATATTCTGTGCAATAAAGAGATCAAATTTAAAGCCTTCCTCGAATTCGCTGCGGAAGATCTGGGCGCAGACTACATCGCGACCGGTCACTACGTGCGTCGCGCAGACGTAAATGGCAAAAGCCAGCTGCTGCGCGGTCTGGACGGCAACAAAGATCAAAGCTACTTCCTCTATACGCTGAGCCACGAGCAAATCGCCCAGAGCCTGTTCCCCGTCGGCGAGCTGGAAAAGCCGCAGGTGCGTAAAATCGCCGAAGAGCTGGACCTGATCACCGCGAAGAAAAAAGACTCTACCGGTATCTGCTTCATCGGCGAGCGCAAATTCCGCGATTTTCTCGGACGTTACCTGCCCGCACAGCCGGGTAAAATTGTCACCGTCGACGGGGAAGAGATTGGCCAGCATCAGGGGCTGATGTACCACACCTTAGGCCAGCGTAAAGGCCTGGGTATCGGCGGGACGAAAGAAGGTAGCGAAGATCCGTGGTACGTGGTCGACAAAGATGTCGAAAACAATATTCTGGTTGTTGCTCAGGGTCACGACCATCCGCGTCTGATGTCCGTTGGCCTGATTGCGCAACAGCTTCACTGGGTCGATCGTGAGCCGCTGAAAGGCACGCTGCGCTGCACGGTGAAAACACGCTACCGTCAGACCGATATTCCTTGCACCGTTACCGCGCTCGATGACGATCGCATTGACGTGCGCTTCGACGAGCCGGTCGCCGCCGTCACCCCGGGCCAGTCTGCTGTCTTCTACAGCGGCGAAATCTGCCTGGGCGGCGGGATCATTGAACAGCGCCTGCCGCTGCCCGCTGTTTAACAGCGATTGCACACATAAAGGAGACCGTGTGGCGAAGAACTACTATGACATCACCCTGGCGCTGGCGGGAATTTGCCAGTCAGCCCGTCTGGTGCAACAGCTGGCGCATCAGGGTCATTGCGACGCTGACGCCCTGCACGTTTCACTCAACAGCGTTATCGACCTCAACCCCGGTTCAACCCTGGGCGTGTTCGGTGGCAGTGAAACCAATCTTCGTCTCGGTCTTGAAACCCTGCTTGGCGTGCTCAACGCCAGCAGCCGTCAGGGGTTAAACGCAGAGCTGACCCGCTACACGTTGAGCCTGATGGTGCTGGAGCGTAAGCTGAGCGCAGCAAAAGGCGCGCTTAATACCCTGGGCGATCGCATTGCCGGGCTACAGCGTCAGCTCGATCATTTTGACCTGCAGTCCGACACGCTGCTGAGCGCCATGGCCGGCATTTATGTTGACGTCATCAGCCCGCTGGGACCGCGTATACAGGTCACCGGCTCCCCTGCCGTGCTGCAAAGTCCGCAGGTACAGGCAAAAGTGCGCGCGTCCCTGCTGGCTGGGATCCGCGCTGCCGTACTGTGGCACCAGGTTGGCGGTGGCCGCCTGCAGCTAATGTTTTCTCGTAATCGCCTGACCACTCAGGCAAAACAAATTCTTGCTCATTGTTAACCTCCCGGAGTTGCGAATTATGGAATTATCCTCACTGACCGCCGTATCCCCTGTCGATGGACGCTACGGCGATAAAGTCAGCGCGCTGCGCGGGATCTTCAGCGAATATGGTTTGCTGAAGTTCCGTGTTCAGGTTGAAGTACGCTGGCTGCAAAAGCTGGCCGCCCAGGCAGCAATCAAGGAAGTTCCTGCTTTTGATGAAAAGGCAAACGATTACCTTGATAAAATCGTTGCCGACTTCAATGAAGAAGATGCCGCGCGCATTAAAACCATTGAGCGCACCACCAACCACGACGTGAAGGCGGTCGAGTACTTCCTGAAGGAGAAAGTGGAAAGCGTTCCTGCGCTGCACGCCGTGTCTGAGTTCATCCACTTCGCCTGTACGTCTGAAGACATCAACAACCTGTCGCACGCCCTGATGCTCTCCACCGCGCGCAAAGAGGTGGTGCTGCCTTACTGGCGTAAAATCATCGACGCGGTGAAAGCGCTGTCCGTGGAATACCGCGACATTCCGCTGCTCTCCCGTACCCACGGCCAGCCAGCCACCCCATCCACGATGGGTAAAGAGATGGCGAACGTCGCGTACCGTATGGAGCGCCAGTATCGTCAGCTGGAACAGGTTGAAATTCTGGGCAAAATCAACGGCGCGGTCGGTAACTATAACGCCCACATCGCCGCGTATCCGGAAGTGGACTGGCACCAGTTCAGCGAAGAGTTCGTGACCTCTCTGGGCATTCAGTGGAACCCGTACACTACCCAGATTGAGCCGCACGACTATATCGCCGAACTGTTTGACTGCATCGCGCGCTTCAACACCATCCTGATCGACTTCGATCGTGACGTGTGGGGCTACATCGCCCTGAACCACTTCAAACAGAAAACCATCGCGGGTGAAATTGGCTCTTCCACCATGCCGCACAAAGTGAACCCGATCGACTTCGAAAACTCCGAAGGCAACCTGGGTCTGGCGAATGCCGTGCTGCAGCATATGGCAAGCAAACTGCCGGTATCCCGCTGGCAGCGCGACCTGACCGACTCCACCGTGCTGCGTAACCTGGGCGTGGGCATCGGCTACGCGCTGATTGCGTACCAGTCCACACTGAAAGGCGTGAGCAAGCTGGAAGTGAACCGCGATCGTCTGCTGGACGAACTGGATCACAACTGGGAAGTGCTGGCGGAGCCAATTCAGACCGTGATGCGTCGTTATGGCATCGAAAAACCGTACGAAAAACTGAAAGAGCTGACTCGCGGCAAACGCGTTGATGCCGAGGGTATGAAGCAGTTTATCGACGGCCTGGCGCTGCCGGAAGAAGAGAAAACCCGCCTGAAGGCGATGACTCCGGCGAATTACATTGGCCGCGCCATCACCATGGTTGACGAGCTGAAGTAATCTCCTCTCCCCCTTTCCGCCCGGAAAGGGGGTTGCTTTTCCCCGGTTTACTCAATGTTTATCCCCACAGCAACATAATCAGCGTTAAACTATTCATACTATTTATTCTGGGAGAAAAGATGATGCGCGTACTGGTTGTTGAGGATAACGCATTGCTACGTCATCACCTGAAGGTTCAGCTTCAGGAGATGGGACATCAGGTGGACGATGCTGAAGATGCAAAAGAAGCCGATTATTATCTCAATGAACACCTGCCGGATATCGCCATTGTCGATTTAGGGTTGCCTGATGAAGACGGTCTGTCATTGATTCGCCGCTGGCGCAGCCACGATGTTTCTCTGCCGGTTCTGGTGCTGACCGCCCGTGAAGGCTGGCAGGATAAGGTCGAAGTGCTCAGCGCGGGTGCAGATGATTACGTCACCAAGCCATTCCATATTGAAGAGGTGGCGGCCCGCATGCAGGCGCTGCTTCGTCGCAACAGCGGGCTGGCGTCTCAGGTTATCTCCATCCCGCCTTTCCAGGTCGATCTCTCCCGCCGGGAATTATCCATCAATGATGAAGTGATCAAGCTCACCGCCTTCGAATACACCATCATGGAGACGCTGATCCGTAACAACGGCAAGGTCGTGAGCAAAGACTCCTTGATGCTCCAGCTCTATCCTGATGCTGAACTGCGTGAAAGCCATACCATTGACGTGCTGATGGGACGTTTACGTAAGAAAATTCAGGCGCAATATCCACAGGATGTGATTACCACCGTCCGTGGTCAGGGCTACCTGTTCGAATTACGCTAAATGAGACGGATCTTGCGCCATATTTTGCCCCTCTCGCTGCGGGTGCGCTTTTTACTGGCAACGGCAGCCGTCGTGCTGGTGCTGTCGCTCTCCTACGGCATGGTCGCCCTGGTGGGCTACAGCGTCAGCTTTGATAAAACCACCTTTCGCCTGCTGCGTGGCGAAAGCAATCTGTTTTATACCCTGGCGAAGTGGGAAGACAATAAAATCACCGTCGAAATGCCGGAAAACCTCAATCAGCAGAGCCCCACGCTGGCCCTGATTTATGACGAAAAGGGGAAGCTACTTTGGGCGCAGCGGGACATCCCGTGGCTGGTCAAAAGCATTCGTCCGGACTGGCTTAAAACCAACGGGTTTCACGAAATTGAAGCCGATCTCAACACCACCAGCTCGCTGATCCGTGAAGATCGCTCCCTGCAGCAAAAGCTGAACGAGATCCGCGCCGACGATGCCGAAACGGAGATGACGCACTCCGTCGCGATTAACCTCTATCCGGCGACGCTAAACATGCCGCAGTTGACCATCGTGGTGATCGACACCATTCCGGTCGAGCTAAAGCGTTCTTATATGGTCTGGAGCTGGTTCATCTACGTTCTGGCGGCAAATCTGCTGCTGGTAATCCCGCTGCTGTGGGTGGCGGCGTGGTGGAGCTTGCGCCCCATTGAATCACTGGCGAAAGAGGTTCGCGAGCTGGAAGAACATCATCGCGAAAAGCTTAATCCGGAAACCACCCGCGAGCTCACCAGCCTGGTGCGAAACCTCAACCGCCTGCTGAAAAGTGAACGCGAACGCTATGATAAATACCGTACGACGCTTACCGACCTGACCCACAGCCTGAAAACCCCGCTCGCGGTCATGCAAAGCACCCTGCGTTCCATGCGCAGCTCGAAGCTGAGCGTTGACGATGCCGAGCCGGTGATGCTGGAGCAGATCAGCCGTATTTCCCAGCAAATTGGCTATTACCTCCACCGCGCCAGCATGCGTTCCGGCAGCGCGCTGCTGAGCCGCGAGCTGCATCCGGTCGCCCCGCTTCTGGATAACCTCACGTCTGCCCTCAACAAGGTGTATCAGCGTAAAGGGGTGAACATCAGCCTCGATATCTCGCCAGAGATAAGCTTTGTGGGTGAAAAAAATGACTTCATGGAAGTGATGGGTAACCTGCTGGATAACGCCTGCAAATACTGTCTGGAGTTCGTGGAGGTGTCGGCGCGGCAGACGGATAACGAACTGCATATCATCGTTGAGGATGATGGCCCGGGGATCCCGCGCAATAAACGTGATGTGGTGTTCGATCGGGGTCAACGCGCCGATACGCTACGTCCTGGCCAGGGCGTTGGATTAGCCGTCGCGCGTGAGATTGTCGATCAGTACGACGGGAAAATCGAAACCAGTGAAAGTTTGCTGGGCGGCGCGCGAATGGAGGTCATTTTTGGTCGCCAGCAGCCCACATCGAACGATAGTTAACCCGTTATGTGAAAAATGCGAGGATCTCGCAGCCGGGGGGCTGAGCTTCCGTTATAATCCGAGTCAGTAAGAGCCTGCGGAATAAAAAAATATGGATTATCACTTAACGCTTAACTGGCCCGAGTTTATTGAACGTTACTGGCAAAAACGCCCGGTCGTTCTGAAGCGCGGGTTCAGCAATTTTGTCGACCCCATCTCGCCTGACGAGCTGGCCGGTCTGGCCATGGAAAACGAAGTCGACAGCCGTCTGGTCAGCCACCAGGACGGGAAATGGCAGGTTAGCCACGGTCCTTTCGAAAGCTACGATCACCTCGGTGAAAACAACTGGTCGCTGCTGGTGCAGGCGGTCAACCACTGGCACGAGCCAACGGCCGCCTTAATGCGCCCGTTCCGCGCCCTGCCCGACTGGCGCATGGACGATCTGATGATCTCCTTCTCCGTTCCTGGCGGTGGCGTCGGTCCGCATCTGGACCAGTACGACGTGTTTATTATTCAGGGTACGGGCCGCCGCCGCTGGCGCGTGGGCGAAAAAGTCCCCATGAAGCAGCACTGCCCGCATCCGGACCTGCTTCAGGTTGACCCGTTTGACGGGATTATCGACGAAGAGCTGGAGCCGGGTGACATTCTCTACATTCCACCGGGATTCCCTCACGAAGGTTACTCCCTGGAGAATTCCCTCAACTACTCCGTCGGGTTCCGCGCGCCAAGCGGCCGCGAGATGATCAGCGGATTTGCCGACTATGTTCTGCAGCGCGAGCTGGGCAGCTATCGTTACAGCGACCCTGATGTGCCTGCACGCGAGCATCCGGCCGATATCCTGCCCGCAGAACTGGATAAGCTGCGCGGCATGATGCTGGATCTGATTAACGAGCCGGAGCACTTCAAACAGTGGTTTGGCGAGTTTATCAGCCAGTCTCGTCATGAGTTGGACGTTGCACCACCGGAGCCGCCTTATCAGGCTGACGAGATTTATGATGCACTTCAGCAGGGCGACAAGCTGACACGCCTGGGCGGACTACGCGTGCTGCGTATTGGTGAGGACGTGTTCGTCAACGGCGAGAAGCTGGACTCTCCACACCGTCCGGCGCTGGAAGCGATTGCCAGCCATCTGGTGCTGACTGCCGATACCTTTGGCGATGCGCTGGAAGACCCGTCCTTCCTCGCGATGCTGGCCGCACTGGTCAACAGCGGGTACTGGTTCTTTGAGGACTGAGTCGTGATATTTGCCGGGTGGCGGCTTCGCCTTACCCGGCCTACATTCGGATCGTAGGCCCGGTAAGCGTAGCGCCACCGGGCGTTTTTATCGCCGCTCACCCGCCGCAAAATCCTCGATCTCGCCGGCCCAATCCACCGGATACAATCCCTCCTGCACGTCCCGATGAAACGTTGAAAACGGCCAGTCGCTGACTTTACCCACATAGCCGTGCTTCAGCGGATTGATGTAAATGTAATCCACATGCCGCCGGTAGTCCTCTTCGTTACGGATAGTGTGTTCCCAGAATCGTGGTTGCCAGATATGGCGCATGTCGATATTGCGGCTGAACGTCTTTTTGATATCCCGCCAGCGAGCAGAAAAATCACTGTCTCCTTCCGGTAGGGTCCAGATACAGTGCATGTGTTCAGGCAGAATAACCCACGCGTTGATGGTGAAGGGCTTCGCACGTTTAACCGTTGAGGTGGCGGAACGCAGGCTATCGATATGACGGGTAAGCAAATCGCTCTGACGATTTTGCAGGTTGACGGTGAAGAACCAGGTTCCACCGGGGACGTAATGGCGACGGTAGTTTGACATGGGCACTCCTTGCCTCAATGCCGGGTGGCGGCTTCGCCTTACCCGGCCTACATTCGGATCGTAGGCCCGGTAAGCGAAGCGCCACCGGGCGTTTTTTTAGCGTTTAGCGGTCAACTCCGCGATCCGCACAATCACCTGCACCGCCTTTTCCATTCCTTCCAGCGTCACAAACTCATGTTTGCCATGGTAGTTATAGCCACCGGTAAACAGGTTCGGGCACGGTAGCCCCATGAATGACAGCTGAGAACCGTCGGTGCCGCCGCGAATCGGCTTCAGCTGCGGTTCAATATCGCAGTCGCGCATCGCCTGCTGGGCGATATCGAGAATATGCGGATGCGCCATCACCTTCTCGCGCATATTGTAATAGCTGTCTTCGATGATGAGCTCGATATAGCAGTCAGGATGCAGGCCCTTGCCCACCTTCTTGGCGATCTCCATCATCTTACGCTTGCGCGCCTCAAAGGCTTTACGGTCGAAATCGCGGATGATGTAGTGCATCTGCGCGCTGTCCACGGTGCCTTTGATGCTGGTCAGATGATAGAACCCTTCATACCCCTCGGTCTGTTCGGGGCTCTCTTCCGCCGGGACTTCCGCATGAATTCGCGATGCCAGCGACAGCGCGTTCACCATGACGCCTTTCGCCGAACCGGGGTGAACGTTGTTGCCGACAATTTTGATCGTCACTGAGGCAGCGTTGAAGTTTTCATACTCCAGCTCACCGACGCCACCACCGTCAACGGTATAGGCCCACTGCGCGTTAAAGGCGTCCACGTCGAAATGCTTCGCGCCCTTGCCGACCTCTTCATCCGGCGTAAAGGCCACGCGGATATCCCCGTGCGGAATGTTTTTGCCCTTCAGCACCGCCAGCGCCGTCATGATCTCCGCGATCCCCGCTTTATCATCCGCCCCCAAGAGCGTTTTTCCGTCGGTGGTGATCAGCGTCTGGCCCAGCAGTTGGTGCAGCACCGGGAACATGACGGGCGAGAGCACTTCGTCGCCTATGCCCAGCGCAATGTCGCCGCCGCGGTAGTTTTCAACAATCTGCGGGTTCACATGTTTACCGCTAAAATCCGGAGAGGTGTCGACATGGGAGATAAAGCCAATCGCCGGAATGTCACCCGGGACATTCGCCGGCAGCGTTCCCATCACAGTGCCTTTCTCGCTTAACGTGACGTTGACCAGCCCCATGGCGTCAAGCTGCTCTTTAAGCAGGTTTAATAACTTCCACTGGCCTTCGGTGCTCGGCACCTGGCGAACACCCGGTTTAGATTGGGTATCCAGCGAAACGTACTGTAAAAAACGCTCAAGTAATTTATCCATGCAGTCACCCTCACTTTTTGTGACAACATTATCAATAAGCATCAAAACGCAAATATTGCGTCAGGTCACTTTTATCCCGCAAACGAGAATATTTTCCGTTTATATCGTTATGCGTTAGTAAATGTAGCTTATGAATCAGTGACAAGGATTGGCGATTGCAGGGGATTGCCGTAGAATGTCCGCCCTCATTACGAGTCACCAAGGTGGTTACACACAAACCCCGCTTCAGTCTGCTGCCTGAGGCGTCTATATGGGACAGCGCAAAAATTGAATACACAAACCCGTTCACCGCTGGTGAAACTGGAACGAATTCGTAAAAGTTTTGATGGCAAGGACGTCATTTCCGACCTCACTCTCACCATCAATGACGGTGAGTTTCTGACGCTGCTTGGCCCCTCCGGCTGCGGCAAAACAACCGTACTGCGCCTTATCGCCGGGCTGGAAAGCGTCGATAACGGCCATATCCATCTTGAAAACCAGGACATCACCCAGGTTCCCGCCGAAGACCGCCACGTCAACACTGTCTTTCAGAGCTATGCCCTCTTCCCGCACATGACCGTGTTTGAAAATGTGGCGTTTGGCCTGCGGATGCAAAAAACCCCGGCGAATGAAATCGAACCGCGCGTCACCGAAGCCCTGCGCATGGTGCAGCTTGAGACGTTCGCCCAGCGAAAACCGCATCAGCTTTCCGGCGGCCAGCAGCAGCGCGTGGCCATCGCCCGCGCCGTGGTCAACAAGCCGCGTCTGCTCCTGCTGGATGAATCCCTCTCCGCGCTGGATTACAAGCTGCGCAAGCAGATGCAGAACGAACTCAAGGCTCTGCAGCGCAAGCTCGGCATTACCTTTGTCTTCGTCACCCACGACCAGGAAGAGGCCCTGACCATGTCCGACCGCATCGTGGTGATGCGTGACGGTAAAATCGAGCAGGACGGCACGCCGCGTGAAATCTACGAAGAGCCGAAGAACCTGTTTGTCGCCAGCTTCATTGGTGAAATCAATATCTTCGACGCCACGGTGATCGAACGTCTGGACGACCAGCGCGTCCGGGCCCGCGTCGAAGGACGGGAGTGCGCCATCACGGTGAATTTCCCCGTCGAAAAGGGACAAAAGCTCAACGTTCTGCTGCGACCGGAAGATCTGCGCGTCGATGAAATCCACGGCAATGCCGAGGCCGAAGGGTTAATCGGCTATATCCGCGAGCGCAACTACAAAGGGATGACGCTGGAGTCTGTCGTCGAGCTGGAGAACGGCAAAATGGTGATGGTCAGCGAGTTCTTTAACGAGGACGATCCTGACTTCGACCACTCTCTCGACCAGAAAATGGTTATCAACTGGGTAGAAAGCTGGGAGGTTGTACTGGCTGATGAAGAACACAAGTAAGTTCCAGAATGTGGTGATTGCCACGATCGTCGGTTGGCTTGTGTTGTTTGTCTTTCTACCCAACCTGATGATTATCGCCACCAGCTTCCTGACCCGCGACGATACCCATTTCGTTTCGCTTGTCTTTACGCTGGACAACTACACGCGCCTGCTCGATCCGCTCTATTTTGACGTGCTGCTGCACTCGCTGAATATGGCGCTGATTGCCACGATTGCCTGTCTGGTGCTGGGATATCCCTTCGCGTGGTTCCTCGCGGGCCTGCCGCAAAAGGTGCGGCCCCTGCTGCTATTTTTACTGATTGTGCCGTTCTGGACCAACTCGCTGATTCGCATCTACGGGCTGAAAATCTTCCTCAGCACCAAAGGCTACCTCAATGAATTTCTGCTGTGGCTGGGAGTGATTGATACGCCGATCCGCATCATGTTCACCCCGAGCGCGGTGATTGTCGGTCTGGTCTATATCCTGCTGCCGTTTATGGTGATGCCGCTCTACTCCAGCATTGAGAAGCTGGATAAACCGCTGCTGGAAGCGGCAAAAGATCTGGGTGCCAACAGGTTCCAGACCTTTATCCGCATTATCATCCCGCTGACCATGCCCGGCATTATCGCGGGCTGTCTGCTGGTGATGCTCCCGGCGATGGGCTTGTTCTACGTTTCTGACCTGATGGGCGGGGCGAAAAACCTGCTGATTGGGAATGTGATCAAGAGCCAGTTCCTCAACATCCGCGACTGGCCGTTCGGGTCCGCCACCAGCATTACGCTGACGGTGGTGATGGGTCTGATGCTGCTGGTCTACTGGCGCGCATCACGGCTGCTGAATAAGAAGGTGGAACTCGAATGATCGGTCGACTGCTTCGCGGCGGTTTTATGACCGCCATTTACGCTTACCTGTATATCCCGATCATTATTTTGATCGTGAACTCGTTTAACAGCTCCCGCTTTGGGATTAACTGGCAGGGCTTTACCACCGACTGGTACAGCCTGCTGATGAACAATGACAGCCTGCTGCAGGCCGCTCAGCACTCGCTGACGATGGCGATCTTCTCCGCCACCTTCGCCACGCTGATTGGCTCCCTGACCGCCGTGGCGCTCTACCGCTATCGCTTTCGCGGTAAACCGTTCGTCAGCGGCATGCTGTTTGTGGTGATGATGTCGCCGGACATCGTGATGGCGATTTCGCTGCTGGTGCTGTTTATGCTGCTGGGCGTTCAGCTTGGCTTCTGGTCGCTGCTGTTTTCCCATATCACCTTCTGCCTGCCGTTTGTGGTGGTGACCGTCTTTGCGCGCCTGAAAGGGTTCGACGTGCGCATGCTGGAGGCGGCGAAAGATCTGGGCGCCAGCGAGATGACCATCCTGCGCAAAATCATCCTGCCGCTGGCGATGCCCGCCGTGGCGGCCGGATGGCTGCTGAGCTTTACCCTGTCGATGGATGACGTGGTGGTCTCCTCCTTCGTGACCGGGCCGAGCTATGAAATTCTGCCGTTGAAAATCTATTCGATGGTGAAAGTCGGCGTTTCACCTGAGGTGAACGCGCTGGCGACCATTCTGCTGGTGTTTTCGCTGGTTCTGGTGATCGCCAGCCAGGTTATTGCTCGTGATAAAACAAAATCTCAGGGGACAATGAAATGAAAAAAATGCTCGCCGCTGCGGCGCTGGTGCTTGGCATGGGTGCCGCGCACGCTGATGACGGCAAAACGCTCTACTTCTACAACTGGACCGAGTATGTGCCGCCGGGACTGCTGGAACAGTTCACCAAAGAGACGGGCATCAAGGTGATCTACTCGACCTACGAGTCGAATGAAACCATGTATGCCAAGCTCAAAACCTACAAAGACGGCGCATACGATCTGGTGGTTCCTTCCACCTACTTTGTCGACAAAATGCGCAAAGAGGGCATGATCCAGAAGATCGATAAAACGAAGCTAACCCATTTTTCAAACCTCGATCCGGAGATGCTCAACAAGCCGTTTGACCCGAATAATGACTACTCCATTCCGTATATCTGGGGGGCAACCGCGATTGGCGTTAACAGCGAGGCCGTCGATCCGAAATCGGTGACAAGCTGGGCCGACCTGTGGAAACCGGAGTACAAAGGCAGCCTGTTGTTGACCGACGACGCTCGTGAAGTGTTCCAGGTCGCGCTGCGCAAGCTGGGCTACTCGGGCAATACGACGGATCCAAAAGAGATTGAAGCGGCGTATACCGAGTTGAAAAAGCTGATGCCTAACGTGGCGGCATTCAACTCCGATAACCCGGCAAACCCGTATATGGAAGGCGAAGTGAACCTGGGGATGGTGTGGAACGGCTCCGCGTATGTCGCCCGCCAGGCCGGTACGCCGCTTGAGGTTGTCTGGCCAAAAGAGGGTGGGATTTTCTGGATGGACAGTCTTTCAATCCCGGCCAACGCGAAAAACGTGGACGGGGCGCATAAGCTGATTGACTTCCTGCTGCGCCCTGACGTGGCGAAACAAGTTGCCGAGACGATTGGCTACCCGACGCCCAACCTGGCCGCACGCAAGCTGCTGAAGCCTGACGTCGCTAACGATAAGTCGCTCTACCCGGACGCCGAAACCATCAGCAAAGGTGAATGGCAGAACGATGTCGGCGACGCCAGCCGCCTCTACGAAGAGTATTACCAGAAGTTAAAAGCGGGCCGCTAACCGGTATCGCGTTCTTCCTCACGCCGCCTGCGCGGCGTGAGGGGGAATTAACTGACCGCATTCTCTCCTGCCCAGATCGTCGCCTTTCGCATCGCCTCCACCACCTCCTCATCAGACAGACCCAGCGCCTGACGAACCCGGGTTGCCTCGTCCCAGCGCTGCTGTTCATAATAACGACAGAGGTTGATCATATCGGCTAACTGCCCCTCCTGGTGGCACAGCGCGTTGCTCACGCTCTGCGGTACCGCAATTTGCTTCATCAACTCGGCCATCGGCAGCTCAAGAAGGGTATCGAGCAAAGAAAACAGGCCGCACATGAACGCATTTTCAGCCAGAATCGGGTCTTTCATCGTCTCTGCGATCAGTTCGCAGAATTTGCCACGCATCATGCTTAACGGGTAAAGCTCGCTGACGGTGTCATTACCCGCACTGGCGAGGACCACGACGGCAACAAACCGTCGGAGCTGATTTTCGCCGAGATACCTGAGCACCTCGCTCAGGGTTAACTTGCTGAAATTACAGGCGCCGACATGTTTAAACGCCGTATGCTTCATATAGCGCATGATTTTATAAGAGAGCGTCAGATCCGTTTTTATCAACGACTCGATGATTCGAAAATCAGGTTTATTGCGTCCGACCTCCATTTGCAGCCGGAAAATCGCCAGCTGATTTTGCGACAGCCGTTTATATTTAATGACCTCCGGACGGCAGAAAAAATAGCCCTGAAACAGCGAGAACCCCTCGTCCCTGTATTGGTTGAATTCCTCTTTAGTCTCAACTTTTTCAGCGAGATATTTAATATGACCGGTCAGATGTTGACGTGCTTTCAGATACGCTTTAATTTGCGCTAAAGTATAATTTCTGACGTCGAATTTCAGGATCGAAATATAGGGTAAAAAAGCATCCCATTCTGGCGCAAGGGTGAAATCATCAAGCGCAAACTGGTAGCCATGCGCATTCATCTCCCTGACAGCCTGCAGCAGTTCGGCCCCCGGCACAGCATCTTCAAGGATCTCAATTACCACGCTCTCTTTATCAAGCGCTTCGCCACTGCGGTCAATGACCATCCTTGAAGGGAAATTAATAAACGACGTATGTGCCCCGGCGATGCGCTGGGACGGCACACATAAAAACTGATCGGATATCATCCTGGACGTGGCATATTCCGCCGACACATCCGGAAAACGATTTGTCATCCCGTCTCTGAAAAGCAGCTCATAGGCCACGGTATTCATCTCTGGGTTAAAAATGGGTTGTCGCGCGATAAATCCGTACATATCCCATCCTCCTCTACCACTTAATATTTATTAGCATCCTCTTTCTACACGATGATAACGAGCATTATCGAGCGCTATTTTGATTGAATGCACAAAATAAAAGCATCCACACTAATTAACGGGATTTAATATTCTGGAATTTAAATTAAATATATCCGGCGCTCTACAGAAAGAGAACGAAATATCCGATAAGTACTGTGTGCCTGCCCGACATGCACGACATTACGGGAGATGAGAATGAAAGACGCCATGGTCCGAAAACAAAAAATAAGAGTCAAGACGTTGATGCTATTGTCCATTTTCCTCACCGTGACGGTGGGCTTTACGGCAACGATCGGGTTTATGATGTGGCAGTGGATGGCGCAGCAAGAGGTGCTGGCCAAAAAACATATCCGCCAGATAGCCGAGGTACAGGCTTTACAGGTCAGCAAACAGCTGGATTCCGCTCTGACTGCCGCCCGGGATATGGGCAACAGCGCCCTGGCGCTGCGTGAGGCGGGCGTATCCGATCGCCAGAGCCTGAACCAGCTGCTCATCCACTACCTCTCGGCTCACCCGTCGTTTCTCTCCATGTCGATGGCCTTTGAGCCCAACGCGTTTGACGATAAAGATGCCGCCTTTGCCGGTCAGAGCGGTGAAGATCCTGCCGGGCGCTACGCCCGCTACGTCGATCGCGATGCCACCGGCAAACCGGCGTTGCACCTGCTGACGGACATCGAAACGCCCGGCAGCGGTGATTATTATCTGCTGCCGAAACAGCGGCATAAAGATGTGATCATCGAACCCTATATTTACCCCTACAACGGCGTGGACGTGATGCTCACCTCAATTGCCGCCCCCATCATGCGTGACGGTCAGTTTCTGGGCTCGGTCACCTCTGACTTCTCGCTCGCCACGCTGCAGTCCACGATCGGCGCAATTAAACCGTGGAACGGCACAGGCTACGCCCTCCTCCTGTCTGCGGGCAATAACGTGGTGTCCAGCCCGGACAAACGGGCTGCAGGCAAGCCTTACGCGGGTCAGATTGCCGGTCATGACGTCACCCGGGTAAACGATCCGCTGCTGAAGGAAGAGGTGTTTATCACCTGGCAGGACATCGCCGTCGGCAACAGCCAGACGCCGTGGAAACTGGCTATTATCACCCCGGTCAGCGAAGTGATGGCCGAAGCGCGCGCATTTTTACTGAAAGCCATCGTCCTGATGGTGTTAAGCATCGTTGCGGTCAGCCTGGTGATGGCCCAGATCTTTACCCGCAAGGTTGACCGCCCGGTGGGGGGAGAACCTTCCGAGGCCGCCGGTATTGCCCTTGCCGTCGCCCGGGGAGATCTGAACAACACTATCCCGGTGCGTTCCGGGGATACCCACAGCATTTTTTATGCCCTGCACACCATGCAGACGCAGCTCAAGCGCATCGTCGGCAACATCAGCGAAGCCAGCCATTCGGTGCACGGCGGGACCAGCGAAATTTCGGCGGGCAACCTTGACCTCGCCTCGCGTACCGAAGAACAGGCGGCGGCGATAGTTGAAACAGCTGCCAGCATGGAAGAGATTTCGGTCACGGTGAAGAATAACGCCGACAACGCCCACAAAGCCACCACGCTGACCGATCGCGCCGCGAGCCTCGCCGGGCATGGCGAAACGCTGGTAAACGACGTGGTAATGGTGATCGGGGAGATTGACGAGAGCGCACGTAAGATCGGTGAGATTAACAGCATCGTCGACGGCATCGCCTTCCAGACCAATATTCTGGCGCTGAATGCGGCCGTTGAAGCGGCGCGCGCAGGCGAACAGGGACGCGGTTTCGCAGTTGTCGCAGGTGAAGTGCGCAATCTTGCCCAGCGAAGCGCTAACGCGGCCAAAGAAATCTCTCAACTGATTGCCGAGTCCTCAGGCCGCGTCAGCAAAGGCGTTGAGCTGGTCAATGAGACCGGCGTAATGATGAAACAGGTGATTGAGGCGGTGTCGCACGTTCATCTGGTCATCAACGACATTGTTCAGGCGCTGGACGAACAGAATCGGGGGATTAGCCAGGTCAGTACCGCCGTTAACCAGATGGACAGCACCACCCAGCAGAACGCTTCACTGGTTCAGCAGATCTCAGCGGCGGCGCTCTCACTGGACGAGCAGGCTAAATCGCTGGAGAAGACGCTGGCGTTCTTTCATTCTTAAATAAAAAAGCACCCGCCCGGCGGGTGCCTTTTCACGCGATTCGCGTTACAGCCCTTTCAGCAGCTTGTCGACAAATTCCGGAACAACCGTACTTGCCAGACCGTAGTGTTTCTCTTCAAATTCGCTACCCACCTGGCTTGGCTCAAGATTGAGTTCTACCGTATGCGCGCCGTGCAGTCGCGCTTCGTGGACAAACCCCGCCGCCGGATAAACATGACCGGATGTGCCGATGGCGATAAACACGTCGGCCATCGCCAGCGCGCTGTAGATCTCATCCATTCCCAGCGGCATTTCGCCGAACCAGACCACGTGCGGACGCAGGCGCGACGGGAACTGGCAGCAGTGGCACTTATCCTCCGGCAGCACGTCCTCTTTCCAGTCCAGCACCTGACCGCTCCAGGCGCAGCGAACCTTGAGCAGCTCGCCGTGCATATGGATGATGTTCTTGTTACCGGCCCGCTCGTGAAGGTTGTCGATATTCTGCGTTACCAGCAGAAAACGATCGCCCAGCGCCTCTTCCAGCTTCGCCAGCGCCAGATGAGCGGCATTCGGCGCGACGTCAGGCTGCTGAAGCTGACGACGGCGGGCGTTGTAAAACGCCTGCACGAGATCCGGGTCGCGGGCAAAGCCTTCCGGCGTGGCGACATCCTCCACGCGGTGCTCTTCCCACAACCCGTCCGCCGCGCGGAAGGTTCGAATTCCTGACTCGGCGGAGATCCCCGCCCCGGTCAGCACCACCACTCTGGGTTTATCCATCGCTTCTGGCATCATTCTGTCTCTGAAAAAGATCCGCTGGCGCAGACGCTCACGCAAGCGGCGTTTGTTTTTGCGAAAACGGCTGAGTCGACCCTGGCGACGCGACAGCATAGTAACCTCGTAAACTAATCGGTGAGATGAAGGAATGCGGCTCCGCGCATGCCTCCTGCGTCCCCGTGTCGCGCGCGTTCAATACGCGGCACGCGGGCAACCGGCAATAAGTGTCGGGGCAAACGCCCGGACAACCGTTCCGTAATCGCGGTAAAGTTTGAGAGCCCTCCCCCGATCACCAGCAGATCTGGGTCGACGATAGTGAGAATATTGCCCAGACATACCGCCAGCAGATCCAGATAGCGCTCGACGTGCTCACGCGCATGCGCATCCCCTTGCTCCCACAGGGTAATGATTTGAGGGGCCTCAAGTTTCTGATGATAGAAGTGTTCGTAAAGCCATGCAAACCCGCGGCCGGAAAGGTAGTTCTCAATACAGCCGTGCTGGCCACAGCCGCAGCGGGTTAGCGGAAAATCACGTCCCACCACCTCGAGGGCATCCACCGGCAGGCGAATATGACCAAACTCGCCGGTGATGTAGCTGCGCCCGGTGATGGGCTTACCGTTGATGACGATTCCGCCGCCGACGCCGGTACCGAGGATCAGCCCCATCACCAGCGGGTAGCGACGGAACTCATCATCCCAGGCTTCAGAGAGCGCGAAGCAGTTGGCATCGTTATCTAAACGCACGTCGCGTTCAAGGAGAGCAGAGAGATCGGCGCGCAGCGGTTTACCGCTGGCGGCAGGCACGTTGGCCGCGTAAAGCGTACCGTCGTCGGTTTCCGGCATGCCCGGAATACCAATGCCGACGCTGCCTTTCATGCCAAAGCGTTCATCGGCCTGCGCCACCAGCGCGGCAATGGCGGTTAAAAATTCGTCGTAGCTGTCGCGCGGCGTGGGAACGCGGGTTTCCCACTGCAGTTTGAGGTCTTTATCAAACACGCCGAGCGCAATCTTGGTGCCGCCAATATCAAATCCATAATACATAACGCATTCCTCTTTCGATCTGGCGACCCGGAAGCCGCTAGATCATGACGTAATTACTGGCCACTTAATACCCTCGCCGGATCAATTCGGCTTGCGCGACGCGCCGGATACCAGCTTGCCAGCAGACTCAGTAAAAGTGCTGTAAGCAGCACATAAAAAACATCCAGCCAGTGCAGTTCAGATGGCAGGAAGTCAATAAAATAGATATCACCCGACAGGAACTGGTGACCAATAAGCTTTTCAATCCCGTTGATAATCGGCGTCAGCTGCAGGGAAACCACCACGCCAATCACCACGCCGCACAGGCTGCCGAACAGGCCCGCCAGCAAACCGTACCAGACGAAGATGGCGCGAATAAGACCGTCTTTTGCTCCGAGGGTACGCAGCACGGCGATGTCGCCGCTCTTGTCCTTGACCGCCATGACCAGCGTCGAGACGATATTAAAGCACGCGACGCCAATCACCAGCACCATCGCCAGATACATAATGGCGCGGATCATCTGGATATCACGGTACATATACCCGTAAGTGCCGATCCAGCTTTTGATGTAGACATAGTTATTGGTCACGCTGCCCGCGTCGCGCACCAGTTTGTTGGCGTTAAAGACGTCGTTCACCTTAATCGCAATGCCCGTCACGCTGTCGCCCATGTCGAGATACTGGCGCGCATCCTCCATCGGCACCATCGCAAAGCTGTGGTCAAGCTGGCCGCTCAGCTGAAGAATACCGGTAACGTGCAGGCGCACGCGTTTTGGCTGCTGCAGTTTGTGATCGGCGCTGGCGTTGGGGATCATGATTGACACCCAGTCGCCCTGCTTCACCTTCAGGGCATCAGCAACGCCTTTACCCATGATGATCTGCTGCTCGCCAGCCTTAAAGTTGGCCCACGCGCCGTTCTGCACATAGTTCGGCAGCGCGCTGAGACGCGCTTCCTGCGCCGGGTTCACCCCTTTCACCTGAATGGCGCGCAGGTTTACCCCGCTCTCCACCAGCCCGGTAAAGTTAATGTAGGGCGCGGCCGCGGCGATGCCCGGCACTTTTTCAACTTTGGTGAGCGCATCGCTCCAGTTCGTCCACGGCTGGTTAACCGGTTCGATCTCCCCGTGCGGCACCACCGCCAGAATGCGGTTATTCAGCTCGCGCTCGAAACCGTTCATGGCGCTCAGGCCGACAATCAGCACCGCCACACCCAGCGCAATACCGATGGTCGAGATGACGGAGATCAGCGACACCATGCCGCCGCGACGGCGGCCGCGGCTAAAACGTAAACCGATGAGTAACGATAACGGTGACGCCATTACTCTGCTCCCATCAGGGTCAGTTCCGCGTTCAGATGACCGTCGCGCATCTCAAGCTGGCGCCCCATGCGTTTTGCCAGCTGCAGATCGTGGGTCACCACCAGAAACGCGGTACCCTGTGAGGCGTTCAGCTCGCCCAGAAGCTGGAAAATACTGTCCGCATTGCGGGCGTCCAGGTTACCGGTGGGCTCATCCGCCAGCACCAGACGCGGGTTGTTGACCAGCGCACGGGCAATCGCCACGCGCTGGCGTTCGCCGCCGGACAGCTCCGACGGACGGTGGTTACCGCGATGGCCCAGCCCTACC
Source organism: Enterobacter sp. Acro-832 (assembly GCF_011752745.1). NCBI lineage: Bacteria > Pseudomonadati > Pseudomonadota > Gammaproteobacteria > Enterobacterales > Enterobacteriaceae > Enterobacter > Enterobacter sp. Acro-832. The sequence continues at coordinate 628,356 of NZ_VWWX01000002.1, read as the reverse complement.
GCTTTCAGCATGTCGCTGGCCCGGGCGTTAATTTCTGCGGGTTTCTTTTTGCCAATCAGCAGCGGCATCGCCACGTTTTCCAGCGCCGTGAAATCCGGCAGCAGGTGGTGGAACTGGTAGATAAAGCCCAGCTCGCGGTTGCGCAGCTCGGCCTTCGCCGCCGAGGACATTTTGCTCATAGGCTGGCCGGAGAAAATCACGTCGCCGTTGGTTGGGGTATCCAGCCCGCCCAGCAGATGTAATAAGGTACTTTTACCGGAGCCGGAGCTGCCGACAATCGCCATCATCTCGCCTTCGCCCACGCTAAAGCTCACATTGTGCAGCACGTCGGTTTGCACAGTGCCTTCCTGATAGCGTTTGGACAGGTTGTCGCATTGCAACAGGATCTTATTCATAACGTAAAGCCTCAGCGGGTTGAGTGGCGGCGGCGCGCCAGGAAGGATAAAGCGTTGAAAGCAGCGCAATGGCCATCGCGGCCAGCGCAATACCGACCACCTGCAGCGGCTCGATAGCCACCGGCAGCGCCGCGCCGTCGAGCAGCGCGCCGATAATCGGCATTAAGTTGTTGAGCTGGCTGGCAAGCAGTGCCCCCAGCACGGCCCCGAGCAGCGCACCGATGATACCGGCGCTGGCACCCTGCACCATAAACACGGCCATGATCTGGCGCGGCGTCAGCCCCTGGGTTTGCAGGATAGCGACCTCGCCCTGCTTCTCCATCACCATCAGCCCCAGCGAGGTGATGATGTTAAATGCCGCCACGGCGACGATCAGGCTCAGCAGCAGCCCCATCATGTTTTTCTCCATCCGCACGGCCTGGAACAGCTCGCCTTTACGCTCGCGCCAGTCCTGCCATTTGGTGCCGTCCGGCAGTTTTTGCTGGCTGAGGGTATCCACCTTCAGCGGCGCGTCAAGCCACAGGCGCCAGCCGGTGATATTTCCGGCCGGGTAGCGCATCAGGCGTGACGCGTCCTGGATGTTAACCAGCATCTGGTAGCCATCGACTTCGCTGTTGGCGGCAAAGGTACCAATTACGTTGAACAGGCGCTGGCTTGGCAGGCGCCCCATCGGCGTAAACTGGCTGGCTGAAGGGACCATCACGCGCAGCTGGTCGCCACGGTTGACGCCAAGCTGGCCGGCAAGCTGCTCACCCAGAATCACGTTGTATTTCCCGGCTTCCAGGTCAGTCTGCTTCACGTTAACGAGATACGGCGTCAGCGGATCTTTTTGTGCCGGGTCGATACCCAGCATCACGCCGACCGCCACGCTGCGGGCGCTTTGCAGCACCACGTCACCGGTGGTCAACGGCGCAACGCGCGTGACGCCCTGTAACTTCGCCGCGCTTTCCGGCAGCTGCTGCGGGTTAACCGAACCGTTAGTCGATGAGAGAACGGCCTGCGGCATCAGCCCCAGGATGTTATTTTGCAGCTCGCGCTCAAAGCCATTCATGACGGAAAGCACCGTCACCAGTGCCATCACGCCAAGCGTAATGCCAATAGTCGAAAGCCAGGAGACAAAGCGACCGAAGCGGTCCGCGGCGCGCCCACGCATGTAGCGTAAGCCTATGAAGAGTGCGACAGGTTGATACATGAAGTCCGTCTGTTTGCTGATAGCAGACCCACGAGTATATAAGCGAATCCGTTAAGCGTAAATGACTGAAACCGTAAGCTTTGGTAATCATTTTTCCGAAAAATTCAGATAAATCAGGGTACTAATGTCTGAAACCGCCCCTCGCAACCTCCACCTTTTCCGAAAAACCTCCTGATACAGACTGTTACCCATTACAGCCCGGTTTCGTTTAACAACAATTGTTCGTTCGTCTATGGCAATAAGGTAGTTGCGAACAATGAAGCAAAAAGCATTATGGATTAACCAGATAAAAGGGCTATGTATCTGCCTGGTGGTTATCTATCATTCGGTTATCACGTTTTATCCGCACCTGATCGGGCTGCAACACCCGCTCTCCGGCCTTCTCGCCAAATGCTGGGTCTATTTTAATCTCTACCTCGCCCCCTTCCGTATGCCGGTCTTTTTCTTTATCTCCGGCTATCTGATCCGTCGTTATATTGATGAGGTGGACTGGCGAACCAGTCTCGACAAGCGAATCTGGAGCATTGTCTGGGTCCTGGCGCTGTGGGGGATTCTGCAATGGCAGGCGCTGACCCACCTGAATGCCTGGCTGGCCCCCGATCGTGAGCTTGCCACTTCGTCGAACGCGGCCTACGCCGATTCCCTCTGGGGATTTGTGCGAGGCATGCTCACCGCCAGCACCAGCCTGTGGTATCTGTATGCCCTGGTTGTGTACTTCACGCTGTGTAAACTGCTGAGCCGCTGGAAGCTGCCGATGCTGGGGCTGCTGGCGCTGGCAAGCATCGCGATCAACTTCCTGCCGCTGCCGTGGTGGGGAATGAACAGCGTGGTACGCAACATGATCTACTACAGCCTCGGGGCGTGGTATGGCGCAGCGCTGATGACGTGGATGAAAAACCTCAGCCTGCGCCGCAGCTGGCTGACAACCGGCGCTTTCGCCGCCGTCTCCGTGGTGCTGTGGTTTGCTAACGTTCCGCTGCTGCTCTCATTGCTGTCGATTGTGCTGCTCATGAAGCTGTTCTACAGCTTTGAGCAGCGCTATGCCGTTCACCCTGACAACCTGCTGAACGTGATTGGCTCCAATACCATTGCGATTTATACCACCCACCGCATCCTCATTGAGGCCTTCAGCCTGTTCCTGATTGGCGAGATGAATGCCGCTTACTGGCCGGTCTGGGCCGAGCTATCCCTAATTCTTGTCTATCCGTTTGCCAGCCTGCTGATCTGTACCCTTGCCGGACTCGGGGTGCGTAAGATTTCCACCGCGCTGTTTGGGGACATTTTCTTCTCTCCGCCTTCACCGCTCACGCTGTCACCCACCACCCGTTAATGCCCTCACCGCCCCCATTCCGGGGGCGTATAATCCCGCCGTGCGGTTACGATTTGCTTATGTAAAACGATCGAGGATAATAAAGACATTGCGTATCAGTGATATGCCCCAATACTGTTGGTATATCCATAAGAGACTCTGACATAGCCATGCCTGAACACTATCGTTATTCCTTGCCTGTCAAAGCGGGCGACCAGCGCCAGCTGGGTGAACTCACGGGCGCAGCGTGCGCCACGCTGGTAGCGGAAATCGCCGAGCGTCATCCTGGCCCGGTGATCCTGGTTGCCCCGGATATGCAAAACGCCCTGCGCCTGCACGATGAAATTCGCCAGTTCACCGATAATCTGGTGTTCAGCCTGGCCGACTGGGAAACGCTGCCCTATGACAGCTTCTCTCCGCACCAGGAGATCATCTCCTCGCGCCTGTCGACGCTCTATCAACTCCCGACCATGCAGCGCGGCGTGCTGATTGTCCCGGTGAATACCCTGATGCAGCGCGTCTGTCCGCACAGCTACCTGCACGGTCACGCGCTGGTGATGAAAAAAGGTCAGCGCCTGTCCCGTGATGCCCTGCGGGCGCAGCTTGACGGTGCCGGTTATCGCCACGTCGACCAGGTGATGGAGCACGGGGAATACGCGACCCGCGGCGCGCTGCTCGACCTTTACCCGATGGGCAGCGACCAGCCGTATCGTCTGGACTTTTTCGATGATGAAATCGACAGCCTGCGCGTCTTCGACGCCGACACGCAGCGCACGCTGGAGGAAGTGGAGTCCATCAATTTACTGCCCGCACATGAGTTCCCGACGGACAAAACCGCTATCGAACTGTTCCGCAGCCAGTGGCGCGATAAGTTCGAGGTGAAGCGCGACGCGGAACATATTTATCAGCAGGTCAGCAAAGGCACGCTGCCTGCCGGGATCGAATACTGGCAGCCGCTGTTCTTCAGCGAGCCGCTCCCTGCCCTGTTCAGCTACTTCCCGGCGAATACCCTGATTGTTAACACCGGGGATATCGACGCCAGCGCCAGCCGCTTTGAAAGCGAAACCCGCGCTCGCTTCGAAAACCGGGGCGTTGACCCGATGCGTCCGCTGCTGCCGCCGGAAGCGCTGTGGCTGCGTACCGACGAGCTCAACGCCGAGCTGAAGCGCTGGCCGCGCATGCAGCTGAAAACCGATTCGCTTGCCGATAAGGCCGCCAACACCAACCTCGCCTTTCGTACGCTGCCGGACCTGGCCGTCCAGGCGCAGCAGAAATCCCCGCTGGATAATCTGCGCAAGTTCCTGGAGTCGTTTACCGGCCCGGTGGTGTTCTCCGTTGAGAGTGAAGGCCGTCGCGAAGCGTTAGGTGAGCTGCTGGGACGCATTAAGGTGGCGCCGAAGCGCATCCTGCGCCTGAGCGAAGCGACCGGAAACGGTCATTACCTGATGATTGGCGCCGCCGAGCATGGGTTCATCGACACGCTCAACAACCTGGCGCTGATTTGCGAAAGCGACCTGCTGGGTGAGCGCGTCGCGCGCCGTCGGCAGGACAGCCGTCGAACCATCAACCCGGACACGCTGATCCGTAACCTGGCCGAGCTGCATCCGGGCCAGCCGATTGTTCACCTGGAGCATGGCGTTGGACGCTATCAGGGGATGACCACGCTGGAGGCGGGCGGCATTAAAGGTGAATACCTGATGCTGACTTACGCTAACGACGCCAAACTGTATGTTCCGGTGTCGTCCCTGCATCTGATCAGCCGCTACGCGGGCGGTGCTGAAGAGAACGCGCCGCTGCACAAGCTGGGCGGCGATGCCTGGGCGCGAGCGCGCCAGAAGGCCGCGGAAAAAGTGCGCGACGTGGCCGCCGAGCTGCTGGATATCTACGCCCAGCGCGCGGCCAAAGAGGGCTTCGCCTTTAAGCATGATAAGGAACAGTATCAGCTGTTCTGCGACAGCTTCCCGTTTGAAACCACGCCGGATCAGGCTCAGGCCATCAACGCCGTGCTGAGCGACATGTGCCAGCCGCTGGCAATGGACCGTTTAGTGTGCGGCGACGTCGGCTTCGGTAAAACCGAAGTGGCGATGCGCGCCGCTTTCCTTGCGGTGGAAAACAACAAGCAGGTGGCGGTACTGGTGCCGACCACCCTGCTCGCTCAGCAGCACTTCGACAACTTCCGCGACCGCTTCGCCAACTGGCCGGTACGCATCGAGATGCTGTCACGTTTTCGCAGCACCAAAGAGCAGAGGCAGATCCTGGAGCAGGCAAGCGAAGGCAAGATCGATATTCTGATCGGCACCCATAAGCTGCTGCAAAGCGACGTGAAGTGGAAAGATTTGGGGCTGCTGATCGTCGATGAAGAGCACCGCTTCGGGGTGCGCCATAAAGAGCGCATCAAAGCGATGCGTGCCGACGTCGACATCCTGACCCTGACCGCGACGCCGATCCCGAGAACCCTGAACATGGCGATGAGCGGCATGCGCGATCTGTCGATTATCGCCACACCGCCGGCGCGCCGTCTGGCGGTGAAAACCTTCGTCCGCGAGTACGATAATCTGGTGGTGCGTGAGGCCATTCTGCGTGAAGTGCTGCGCGGGGGTCAGGTCTATTACCTGTACAACGACGTGGAAAACATCCAGAAAGCGGCCGACAGGCTGGCGGAGCTGGTGCCGGAGGCGCGCATTGCTATCGGTCACGGGCAGATGCGCGAGCGCGAGCTGGAACGGGTGATGAACGACTTCCATCACCAGCGCTTTAACGTGCTGGTGTGCACCACCATCATCGAAACCGGGATCGACATTCCGACCGCGAACACCATCATCATTGAACGTGCGGATCACTTTGGCCTGGCGCAGCTTCACCAGCTGCGCGGCCGCGTCGGACGTTCGCACCATCAGGCCTACGCCTGGCTGCTGACGCCGCATCCAAAAGCGATGACCACCGACGCGCAAAAGCGTCTGGAAGCCATCGCCTCTCTGGAAGACCTCGGTGCAGGCTTCGCGCTGGCCACGCACGATCTCGAGATCCGCGGAGCCGGTGAACTGCTGGGTGAGGACCAGAGCGGCTCGATGGAGACCATCGGCTTCTCGCTCTATATGGAACTGCTGGAAAACGCGGTTGATGCCCTGAAGGCCGGACGCGAGCCGTCGCTGGAAGATCTCACCAGCCAGCAGACCGAGGTCGAGTTGCGCATGCCTTCCCTGCTGCCGGACGATTTCATTCCGGACGTGAATACCCGACTGTCGTTCTACAAGCGCATTGCCAGTGCGAAGACGGAAAACGAGCTGGAAGAGATTAAGGTTGAGCTGATCGACCGCTTTGGTCTGCTGCCCGATGCGGCGCGAAATCTGCTGGATATCGCTCGCCTGCGCCAGCAGGCGCAGAAGCTGGGCATTCGCAAGCTTGAAGGCAACGAAAAAGGCGGCGTGATTGAGTTCGCGGAGAAGAACCACGTCAACCCGATGTGGCTCATCGGCCTGCTGCAAAAGCAGCCGCAGCATTTCCGTCTGGATGGCCCAACGCGTCTGAAATTCACCCAGGAACTGACGGAGCGCAAAACCCGTATGGACTGGGTGCGTAACTTTATGCGTCAGCTGGAAGAGAACGCGATCGCATAACCTCCATTCCCCTCTTAACTAAGGAATTTCATGTAGTTTATTAACCGGAAGCGATGAAAGTTGCTTCCGGAAAATGAATAGCTTACAGCGACACCCTGGTCCGGCTGTAAATCGCTGAGGCGTTTCCTGACCGCGTAGCGGCGATTTACCGCCGGGAGCCCGGGTCGCCAGGGTGGTGGTGACTGAGCCACCCTGGCACGTTCACAGGTCATGTCGTTACAGAGTACTAAGGGACATAAAGTGAACGGAATGACCACCAGAGTCGTATGTTCCCCCTCACCCCAGCCCTCTCCCTCAAAGGAGAGGGGGTCGTCCGTGCAGGCATTATTTTATGGGGATCCCTTCCCCTGTTAGCCCAGCGCTACGGGGGGACAATTTACAAACTCTTTGCACTTCACCCGATCTTCCCGACACACCCATTCGCCATAATTATCATTAACGCCTTATAAAACAATAACCTTATCATTTGCATGGATTATGGTGATGATGATCTTTTCGCGTTTTACTCGCTGGTTAACCCTGTTTGCGCTGGCAGCCACCGTTGCGGTGGCGCTTCCCGCTCGCGCAAATACCTGGCCCCTTCCTCCGCCCGGCAGCAAAGTGGTGGGGGAAAACCGCTTTCATGTGGTTGAAAATAATGGCGGTTCGCTGGAAGCCATTGCCAAAAAATATAACGTCGGTTTTCTGGCTCTGCTGCAGGCGAACCCCGGCGTTGATCCGTACGTTCCGCGCGCGGGCAGTGTGTTGACTATCCCGTTACAGACGATCCTGCCGGACGCCCCGCGCGAGGGGATCGTGATAAACCTGGCGGAGCTACGTCTGTACTATTACCCGCCGGGTAAAAATGAGGTGACCGTCTACCCGATTGGTATTGGTCAGCTGGGCGGCGACACCCTGACGCCGACGATGGTCACCACCGTCTCGGATAAACGCGCGAATCCAACCTGGACCCCGACGGCCAATATTCGTGCCCGTTATAAAGCTCAGGGCATCGATCTTCCGGCCGTGGTGCCGGCAGGCCCGGATAACCCGATGGGTCACCACGCGATCCGCCTGGCGGCCTACGGTGGCGTTTACCTGCTGCACGGAACGAACGCGGACTTTGGCATCGGCATGCGCGTCAGCTCCGGCTGTATTCGTCTGCGCGATGACGATATCAAAACACTGTTTAACGTTGTTACGCCGGGTACCAAAGTGAATATCATCAATACGCCGATTAAGGTTTCTGAGGAGCCGGGCGGCGTGCGCCTGGTCGAAATTCACCAGCCGCTATCGAAAAACATTGGCGATGACCCGCAGACGCTGCCCATTAACCTGAATGCCGCAATGGTGAGCTTCAAAACGAATGCGAATACCAACAGCGTGGTGATGGAGCGTGCAATGGAGGCCCGCTCAGGCATGCCGACCGATGTCACCCGGCACCATGATGTAATCCAGCAATCGATATAAATCATAAATAAAAAAACGCCCTGCTCAGCAGGGCGTTTTTTATTGCAGTGGCATAAATGAGGGTTTATGCCCGGCTTATTTGTAGATGACGGCGGTGCCGTGCAAGGTGTTAGGACCGGTCACAGAGGTGATACGGTAAGATTTAGCACCCATCTCTTCCGCTTTTTGTGCCAGCTGATCTTCCAGTGAACCCAGGTTAGTACCGGCAGACGCAGAGATCGTCCCGACTTTATGCTGATCGACCGGGGTGGACTGTACTTGTACAGCCGCAAAGCTTGCGAAAGAAAGTGAACTCAGAACAGCAGCAGCGATGAGGGTTTTTACGTTTTTCATGATGTTTACCTTTAGCAGATGAATTTGGAGGTCGTTATCTATTTAGTTAACGATCGATAGGTAAATCATAAATGTGATCCAGGTCACGCGTCAACATAATTTTATAACGTCCATTAACTTAATTTTAAAGTCGTTATTTTTCATATAGATATGATTAATATATTTTTAAGCATTCAGCACTGGTGGTGGGTTGCGTTTATTTTTATAATGGTTATTCACCAAACCAACAGAGGACCAACGGCACATGACAACCGACGTCACGAGTTGTGCGAAGAAAAGCCGTGGCCGACCAAAAGTGTTTGACAGGGATGCAGCGCTTGATAAGGCCATGACTCTCTTCTGGCAACATGGGTATGAAGCAACCTCGCTTTCCGATCTGGTAGAAGCTACCGGAGCCAAAGCGCCGACGCTGTATGCCGAATTTACCAATAAAGAGGGGCTGTTCAGGGCGGTGCTGGACAGATACATTTCGCGTTTTGCGGCGAAACATGAAGCCCAGCTATTTTGTGAAGAGAAAAGCGTCGAACAGGCGCTTCGGGATTACTTTACCGCCGTCGCGACCTGCTTCACCAGTAAAGATACGCCTGCGGGCTGCTTTATGATTAACACCTCTGCCACCCTGGCGGCGTCCTCGAAAGAGATTGCCAATACGGTGAAATCGCGTCATGCGATGCAGGAGGAGACGCTAAGCGCCTTTCTGGCACAGCGCCAGCAGCGCGGTGAAATCCCTGCGCAGTGCAACCCCCAACTGCTGGCACAATACCTGAGCTGTATTTTGCAGGGGATGTCGATCAGCGCCCGTGAAGGGGCAACGCTGGAAAAACTGCAGAATATTAGCGAAACCACGCTGCGGCTGTGGCCTGAGCTCCTCAAAATCTAAAGCAAAAAAAAGCTCCTCAGCCTGAGCGCATGAGGAGCTAAATTCAGAGAACATCTTTTTTACACTTTGTTATTCAGAACCAGCTGACCATTTCCATCCAGTGGAATTTGCGTGCCAGGGTCTTTGTCCATGCGGATTTTGCCCTGCTGATCGCCAATTTTGTACGTCACGTCATAGCCCAGCATTTTTTCCGACTTGTCATAGACGGTTTTGCAGCGTTGCTGAGTCGTGGTGTAGGTATCGTTATCCTGCATCGCGCCCTGCACCTGGTTACCGGCATAGCCGCCACCCAGCGCGCCGACCACGGTCGCCACATCTTTACCCCGGCCGCCGCCGAACTGGTGACCAATCACGCCACCCGCTACCGCGCCCAGAACAGAACCGGCGATACGGTTTTCATCCTGCACCGGACGACGATGCGTCACGGAGACGTTACGGCACTCCTGACGAGGCGTTTTTACCGTTTCTTTAATCGGTGTAGCAGAAACCACCTGCGCATACTGCGGGCCGCGATCTAATACGTTGAGACTGGCAACGGCAGCCACACCTAACGCAGCCGCGACGCCAATCCCTATACCCGCCAACATTGATTTATTCACGGGACTTCCTCCTTTGTTGCTATTGGTAACAATTTTGCAATGGAGGCACGGCTTCGCCAATCAGATAAAGGATCAAAAAAGGGACGTTCAGAGGAGATATATTGTATTTAGGAGAACTCTTAAGCGCTCAATCTGTGATCTACAGCATGAAATGCTAAAAACTCCCTCCGGAGAGCCCGGAGGGAGTGAAAGATTAGTGCAGCTTCAGACGCGGACGGATCACGCGGTTGATTCTGCCCACCAGCATCATCAGCCCGGTTTTGAAGTAGCCGTGCAGCGCAATCTGGTGCATACGGTAGAGGGAGATATACACGAAGCGGGCAATGCGCCCTTCTACCATCATCGAGCCGCGCATCAGGTTACCCATCAGGCTGCCGACAGTAGAGAAGTTTGACAGAGACACCAGAGAACCATGGTCTTTGTAGACATAGGCCTTCATTGGCTTGCCTTTGTACTGCGCCAGAATGTTGTGCAGGACCAGGCTTGCCATCTGGTGTGCGGCCTGCGCGCGCGGCGGCACGAATCCACCTTCAGGACGGGCGCAGGAGGCGCAGTCACCGATAGCAAAGATTTCAGGGTCACGCGTGGTTTGCAGCGTTGGCTCCGTGACCAGCTGGTTAATGCGGTTGGTTTCCAGGCCGCCGATATCTTTCATAAAGTCAGGCGCTTTGATACCGGCCGCCCAGACCATCAGATCCGCTTTGATATACTCGCCGTCTTTGGTGTGCAGGCCGCCTTCGTCGGCGCTGGTCACCATAGTCTGCGTCAGCACCCGCACGCCCAGCTTGGTGAGTTCATTGTGCGCCGCACCGGAAATACGCGGAGGCAGCGCAGGCAGAATGCGTTCACCGGCTTCGACCAGCGTGACGTTCAGTGCTTCATTCGTTAATCCTTTGTAACCGTAGCTGTGCAGCTGTTTCACCGCATTGTGCAGCTCCGCAGACAGCTCAACGCCCGTCGCACCGCCGCCAACAATGGCGATATTCACCTTACCGTTCGCACCCATATTGCTGGTGTACTTCAGGAACAGGTTCAGCATTTCCTGATGGAAACGACGCGCCTGGTGCGGGTTATCGAGGAAGATACAGTGCTCTTTCACGCCCGGCGTGTTGAAGTCGTTGGAGGTACTGCCGAGCGCCATGACCAGCGTGTCATATGGCAGCTTGCGCTCAGGAACCAACAGCTCCCCTTTTTCATCACGCAGTTCTGCCAGAGTGATGGTTTTGCTTTCACGGTTGATGTCCACCACCGAGCCCAGCTGGAACTGGAAATGGTGGTTGCGCGCGTGTGCCAGATAGCTGAGCGCGTCCACGCCCTCGTCCAGAGAGCCGGTCGCCACTTCATGCAGCAGCGGTTTCCACAGGTGGCTGTGGTTACGATCCACCAGCGTGATTTTGGCTTTTTTACCGCGACCCAGCTTCTTACCCAACTGTGTCGCCAGCTCCAGCCCGCCAGCACCACCGCCTACAATCACTATCTTTTTCAATGGCGTAGTCAACGTGACCCCCTCAAATTATTAACCAATTGTTAATTAAAAGTTATAAAAATAACCCTTAATTAACAACAGGTTACAGCACTGAAACCATTCAGGTGCATTGAGAATACCACGTCAGGCGCATTGGTCATACCAAAATTGATATGCATCAAGTTTTGATGGCTTAAAAGTAGACAATTCTGGTCAAAAAGAAAGCCCGGCACGCTTTCGCGTGCCGGGCTTTGATGCCTGCAAACAGAGGATTAACCCAGCGTTTTAAACGCTTTGATACGCTGCAGGTGTGGGGAGATGTTTTTGAACTTGTGGGTCTGTTCTTCGTCCCAGACGATCTCATAGTAATGATGCAGAAGTTCTGCAGCCTGGTGGCTGTTGAGCGCCTCATCGTTACGCGACAGGATCACCAGACAGCGGTCACGGTTTTTCTCACGAAAATTGCTGACGCACTTGGTCGCAATATCGACATACTCTTCCGGGCGGTCGATTTTGCCTTCCATGTTTTCGTTCGGGAAAAGGTTGGGATTGAATACCACCTGACGGATGTCACACAGGAAGCCAATCCGCTCTGCCCAGTAACCGCCCAGCCCCACGCCGCAAATCAGCGGGCGATCGTCGACGTTGAGTTGCAACATCTTGTCCACCTCTTTGAGCAGATGCTGCATATCATGCTTCGGATGGCGCGTGCTGTAGCTGATCAACCGTACATCCGGATCGATAAACTGCAGCTGCAGCACCTTCTCATGATTACCAGGACTGTTTGAGTCAAAACCGTGTAAATAGATGATCATCGTCTTCTCACCACGCTACGCCTTCCGGGAGGGTTTACAGGCTGGCTTTATGTGCCTGCCAGCGCTCATTCAGGTCTTCAAGCCGGGCGTTGACCGTCTTCCAGCGCGCCGAATCCATCAGCTCCTGACGGCTAAATGAACCTTTATGATACAATTGTGTAACACGCTCTGCATTGATCGGCGACAGGTTATCCAGCACGCTCACGGCACCTTTACGATTATTGCAGACCAGGATCATATCGCAACCTGCATCCAGCGACGCCTGACCGCGTTCAGCGTAGCTGCCCATAATCGCCGCCCCTTCCATCGACAGATCGTCAGAGAAGATCACGCCATTGAAGCTCAGTTCCTGACGCAGAACGGTTTTCAGCCAGTGCGGAGAGCCGCTGGCAGGGCGCGGGTCAACGTCGCTGTAAATCACGTGCGCAGGCATGATGGCATCCAGCTTGTTGTCAGTGATAAGCGACCTGAACACCGACATATCTTTGGCGCGAATTTCAGCTTCCGGGCGCGGATCGCGCGGGGTCTCTTTGTGTGAGTCCGCCGTCACCGCCCCGTGGCCCGGGAAGTGTTTGCCGGTGGTTTTCATCCCGGCATCGTGCATGCCGTCAATGAACCGGGTCGCCATGGCCAGCGCAATGCGCGGATCGTCATGGTACGAGCGCTCGCCAATGGCGGCGCTGATATGCCCCACGTCCAGAACCGGGGCAAAACTGATGTCGATATCCATGGCAATCATTTCGCTGGCCATCAGCCAGCCGGCCTCCTGCGCCAGTTTCCCGCCCTCTTCCGTGCCGAGCAGCGCGGCAAAAGACTGGGCCGCCGGCAGGCGGGTAAACCCTTCGCGAAAACGCTGCACGCGGCCGCCTTCCTGATCGACGGCGACCACCAGATGATTGCGCGACGCGGCGCGGATCTGACGCACCAGCTCACGCAGCTGCGCCGGATCGTGATAGTTGCGGGTAAACAGGATCAGACCACCCACCAGCGGATGCGCCAGAATTTCACGCTCCTCCGCATCCAGTTCAAACCCTTCTACATCCAACATGACTGGACCCACATCCACCTCTCTTATCCTTTCGTTTGTAACTGACGCCAGGCATCGTCTGCCAGCGCAATAAAGTGTTTGTCTCTGGACTGCTGATAGCGCATTTCAAACCAGCCAGCCATTAACATGACGACCCAGGGCCGCCAGCGTTTAACCTGACGGCTCAGCGCGTCGGCGTTGATATGTGCCGCCTCGGCGTAGTCCCTGATCAGCGTCTGCCGCGCAGCGTCACTCTCCGTCCAGACTGCCGCCAGCTCCAGCGCCACATCGCCATCTCCGGCATATTCCCAGTCGATGAGCCTGATGCCCGCTGACGTATGCACAATATTTCCGGCATGAACATCCATGTGCAGCGGCGAGAGCCGAATCGACTGCGGCTCGCCCGTTTTACGCAACCGCTTGAGATGCGCCAGCCACACTGGGGTGCGTCTGTCAGGCGCGGCCTGCTGCCAGTAGCGTTCCAGCAGCGGGTATAACGTGATTCGCCATCCCAGACGTGGCTGCCGGTGCAGATGATACAGCATCGCCGCGAGCGCCGGCGTGTCCGGCAGCGCGCTTTTCACGTCACCGTCCAGATAGTCGACGGCCATCCAGCTCTCTCTGAAAAAACGGGGGGCAGGCACGAGATCTGACGGAAGACGCCTCAGGGCGCGAAACTGACGACGGAAATGGGAGGCAGGCGCATAGGGGTCGTGATGTTGCCGCAAGACCAGACGTCGCTCGCCCTGCGCTATAATGCAACTCGCGCCGCCAAGCCCGGAGTGGGCCTGCGGCGCGATAAGGCGGTACTGAGGAAAATAGCGCGTCAGAATCTCTTCACGCGTGCTGTCATTGTTGCGTAACCGCACCTTTACCTGACCAGATAATTTCGCCTGTCTGAACCAGCATCAGCTGCATCTGCAGGGCCGGTGTATTCACGTTACCGGTGGCGTTAGAGTACAGCACATACTGTGCACCAACGTTACGGGCAATGCCGATCGCCTTGCTGCGTGTGCCGAGGCTATCCTGCGGCGACAGGCCCAGCTGCTGTTTGGCTACCGCGAGCTGCTGAGCCGAGACCAGCGTAAACTTACCGTTGTTTGCCAGGGCGTTGCGCAGCGTTTCAGTCGCTTCGCCCGCGTTCAGCGAACCGTTGGTACGGTTGTTCACGCTATCAACCAGCAACACGCTACCTGCCGTCACGCCCTGTGCCTGCAGCATTTTGCCGACCATGGGCTGCATTGCGCCGTTCCAGTCGTAATGGCGCACGCGCGGCGTGGGCTGCGACGTCTGGTCCGGATGCTCGATCGGACCTGGCTGTGCCGGTATAGACGGTACGGACGGCACAGTTGGCTGCGGCTGCGTTGGCTGTGTCGGCTGTTCAGTGCCCGGTTTCGCCTCTTCCACAGGCGCTGGCTGTTCAGTTCGGGTCACACACCCCGCCAGGAACAGCGCGAAAGCTGTCACGAGCGCATAGCGGCTCAAGTTTTTAATCAAGGTTCACCCCTTAGAGATAAAGATAAAGTCTCACCTTATGCGCACCCAGATAGTTGGCGCTGCCATAGAGCGTTACCGACGATCTGGCCGGAATGGTGACGCTGCGCGGCGCCTCCAGCGGATGCATTTCGAGACCTCTTACGTCATACCAGAAAAAACGGTAGTGGACCGTCACGGGTTCATGTCTTTCATTAAAGAGCGTAGAGGAGGCTGATGAATTGATTTCACTGATGGTCAGCGCGGGTTGTTGCGCCGTGATGCCCGCGGCAAGCACGGAGGATTCCATCACCAGCGTCTGTTCATCGTTCACGGGGATCGCCGGGCGCGAACTGCACCCCACAATCATCATCGTCATTACCAGCGCTGCAATACGCCCTTTACGCATGTCAAAGACCTTTATGTGCCAGCATCGGCCCCAGAGGACGTCCACCCAGCAGATGCATGTGAATATGATAGACTTCCTGGCCGCCATGACGGTTGCAGTTCATGATCAGACGGTAACCGTCTTCTGCAATCCCTTCCTGTTCGGCGATTTTCGCGGCCACCGTCAGCATACGACCTAATGCCACTTCATGCTCGGTTTTTACGTCGTTTACGGTCGGAATCAGAATATTGGGAATGATAAGGACGTGCGTCGGAGCCTGAGGGGAAATGTCCCGAAAAGCCGTTACCAGTTCATCCTGATAGACGATATCCGACGGAATTTCGCGACGAATAATTTTACTGAAAATCGTTTCTTCAGCCATGACCTATTCCTTTTTTGATTAATCAGGCGCGATGCGTCCGCTGTTAACACACGCTCTGGATGAGGGCGTGACACAATTCAAGAGTATGAGCGAGTTTCTCCTGTCCTTTCAACCTCCTCCCTCGATTTCTTTCCTTAATGTTTATCAGCTGAGTGAAGAGTGACCGCTCGCGGGCCTTAATGGGCTGAAACATTATTTCAGTTCCGGTCGACACATCTGTTTACAGCATTAATAGCAATGCGTATATTTCGCATTTGCATTTTCATGCGCATTTTTAACATAGAAAACGACGCCAGCCCGCGTCCGCGGGACTGACGCATACCCTCTTCATCGTTCATAAGGGTTTAATCATGTCTTTCATTCATCACACCAGGGATGGGCAACGTCAGCCTGTCGCAACGCCTTCGTTGCTGGCAGTCTGCATTGCTATGGCACTGACGCCAGCCACCGCTTTCGCTGCATCAACAGCCGAAGATACCGTTATTGTTGATGGCGGTTTTGACCAAACGCAGGATCCTTCTGCAAGTCAGGAGCGGGATTACAGCGTCAAAACCACCACCACCGGCACGAAGCTGTTGCTGGTTCCCCGCGATATCCCGCAGTCCGTCAGCGTGATTAGCCAGCAGCGCATGGCCGATCAGAACCTGCAGTCCATCGGCCAGGTGTTAACCAACACCACGGGCGTAACAGCGCAGGTGCAGGACAGCGACCGTACCGTGTTTTACTCGCGCGGATTTTTCGTCAGTAATTACGCCTATGACGACCTGCCAACCTCCATCAGCGAAGTGTGGAACTTTGGTGATACCGCCGCCGATACGGCGATTTATGACCGCATCGAAGTGGTCCGCGGTGCCACCGGCCTGATGTCCGGTACGGGCAACCCGGCAGCGTACGTCAACATGGTGCGTAAGCATGCGGACAGCAATGAATTCAAAGGCAATGTTTCGGCCAGCTATGGCAGCTGGGATAAGCAGCGCTACGTGCTGGATCTCCAGGCGCCGCTGGTGGAGTCAGGTAAGCTACGGGGCCGGATGATCGCAGGTTATCAGGACAACGACAGCTTCATGGATAACTATCACTACCGAAAGAAATTCCTCTATGGCGTGATGGATGCGGACGTCACCGACAGCACCACCCTCTCGGTGGGATACGAATATCAGGAAAGCCATACCGCCGACCCAACCTGGGGCGGACTCCCGACCTGGTACAGTGACGGAAGTAAGACCGATTACAGTCGCAGCCAGACCGTCGCGCCTGACTGGGCCTGGTCTGATAAAGACAGCACCCGCATCTTCGCTAACCTGACTCAGCGTTTCGATAATGGCTGGGAAGCACACATTAACGGCATGCATGCTGAAACCAACTTCGACTCTAAGCTGATGTATATGTCCGGCTATCCGGATAAAGAGACCGGTGCAGGCATGGTTGGCTACGGCGGCTGGAACCGTGGCGAACGGAAACAGGATGCCGTGGACGCTTTCCTGCGCGGCGATTTCGATCTCTTCGGCCGTCAGCACGAAATGATGTTCGGCGGCAGCTTCAGTCGTCAGCGTAACCATTACGACAACTCAATGCCTGACGCGGTTTACGGCATGGTTGATGTGGGTAACTTTAAGAACTGGAACGGTAACATTGCCGACCCGCAGTGGACGCCGTGGAAACTCTACAGCCAGGACGACATTCGCCAGTCCTCAGCGTATACCTCCGCCCGCTTCTCGCTGGCCGATCCGCTGCATCTGATCCTCGGCGCACGTTATACCAACTATAACATCCGCTATAACCCTGCGGGCTCCCCGGACACCCGTCTGGAAAGTACCAAAGATGACGTAACGCCCTACGCGGGCCTGGTCTACGACATCAATGAAGACTGGTCGACCTACGTCAGCTATACCTCTATCTTCCAGCCCCAGGACAAGCGGGACGCCAGCGGACGCTATCTCGACCCTACTACGGGCAAAAGCTACGAAGCCGGTGTGAAAGCAGACTGGTTCAATACCCGTCTTACCACCTCGCTGGCAATATTCCGCATTGAGCAGGATAACGTAGCAAGCAATACCTATACCTATATGCCGAGCGGTGAGTCAATTTACCAATCGCTGGACGGCGTAGTGAGCAAAGGGATTGAGTTCGAGCTGAACGGCGCGTTGACCGATAACTGGCAACTGACCTTCGGCGCGACCCGCTACATTGCGGAAGATAAGAATGGCAACGCCGTCAGCTCCGATCAGCCGCGTACAACCATGAAGCTGTTCACCCGTTATCAACTGCCAATGTTGCCGGAACTGACCGTGGGCGGTGGCGTGAACTGGCAAAACAAGGTGTGGACGGATGTGGATGGCGCGCCGGCTGGCCGTACCCGCGCGGAGCAAGGCAGCTACGGGCTGGTTAACCTGTTCAGCCGTTATCAGGTCACCAAAGATTTTGCTGTTCAGGCGAACGTCAACAACCTGTTCGACAAAGAGTATTACGATTACGTCGGCTCTTATGTGGTTTATGGCGCGCCGCTGAACGTCTCGGTGAGCGCGAGCTACGACTTCTGAGTGTTAAGCCGGGTGGCGGCTACGCCTTACCCGGCCTACATTTGCATTTCGTAGGTCCGGTAAGCGCAGCGCCGCCGGGCATGACAAACAGCACAAATAAAAAAGGCAGCCATTCGGCTGCCTTAGTCTCCCCAGGGTCACAACTTAGTTGTTGCGGATGTACTCATCCATTTCGGTTTTCAGGTTATCGGATTTAGTACCGAAGATCGCCTGTACACCCGAACCTGCAACAACTACGCCAGCTGCACCCAGTTTTTTCAGACCCGGCTGGTCTACTTTCGCGACATCAGCAACGCTCACACGCAGACGAGTGATACACGCGTCCAGGTTAGTGATGTTCTCTTTACCACCGAACGCGGCAACCAGTGCAGGAGCCATTTCGCTGGTCGCGCCCGCTTTGCTGTCTTCTGTCGCATCTTCACGGCCTGGGGTTTTCAGGTCCAGTGCTTTAATCAGCACGCGGAAGATGGTGTAGTAAACAACGGCATAGCACGCACCGACGATTGGGAACAGCCACAGTTTGCTGCTGTTACCGGACAGAACGATGAAGTCGATCAGGCCGTGAGAGAAGGACGTACCGTCACGCATACCCAGCAGAATACAGATTGGGAACGCCAGGCCCGCCAGAATCGCGTGGATAACGTACAGGATCGGCGCAACGAACATGAAGGAGAACTCGATCGGCTCGGTGATACCGGTCAGGAACGAGGTCAGCGCTGCGGAGATCATGATACCGCCCACTTTTGCACGGTTCTCTGGCTTCGCAGAGTGCCAGATAGCAATCGCCGCTGCTGGCAGACCGTACATTTTGAACAGGAAGCCACCAGACAGTTTACCTGCAGTTGGGTCGCCCGCCATGTAACGTGGGATATCGCCGTGGAATACTTGACCTGCTGCGTTGGTGTATTCACCAATCTGCATCTGGAATGGAACGTTCCAGATGTGGTGCAGACCAAATGGCACCAGGCAACGCTCGATGAAGCCGTAGATACCAAACGCCACAACCGGGTTCTGGTAAGCAGCCCACTGAGAGAAGGTCTGGATAGCGGAGCCGATTGGTGGCCAGATGAAGGACAGGATCACGCCAGTGAAAATCGCTGCCAGACCAGAGATGATCGGAACGAAACGCTTGCCCGCGAAGAAGCCCAGGTACTCAGGCAGCTTGATGCGATAGAAGCGGTTGAACATATACGCTGCAATCGCACCGGAGATGATACCGCCGAGAACACCGGTGTCT
Source organism: Enterobacter sp. Acro-832 (assembly GCF_011752745.1). Lineage (NCBI taxonomy): Bacteria > Pseudomonadati > Pseudomonadota > Gammaproteobacteria > Enterobacterales > Enterobacteriaceae > Enterobacter > Enterobacter sp. Acro-832. The sequence goes on along the minus strand of NZ_VWWX01000002.1, from coordinate 609,255 downwards.
GCCAGGTGTTTCGCAGCGATCTCTTCTGCCGGTAAATGCAGAACCAGCGGCGCAACCACAGCCATGGTTTTCACCATGATGCCGTAAGCAACCACTGCAGCCAGCGCAGATACGCCGTCGTTATTGGTGAAGCCCAGAGCCACACCGATCGCGAAGATCAGTGGCATGTTAGCAAAGACAGAACCGCCTGCTTCGGCCATCACGTGGGACACTACGGCTGGCAGCCAGCTGAAGTTAGCAGAACCGACACCCAGCAGGATACCTGCGATAGGCAGTACGGATACTGGCAGCATCAGCGATTTACCGACCTTTTGCAGGTTAGCAAATGCATTCTTAAACATAATTGAGAGTGCTCCTGAGTATTTGTGCTTTTTTTTACGCTTTCACGCATTGGCCCGGGGGGAGTACCGTGCCGTGGACAGGACATCTAAGCGCCCTTTATTTATTACACAGAGTAAAATAATTCCCTCTGAGTTTGTTTGACGGCTATCACGTTTCAGCTTAAGACGGTCGAAAAACTTTCAGTTATTTACAAAAAGCATGTCCAGATGTGTCTAAAAACAGCATCACCGCCCCAAATGAGGCGGTGAACTTTACTCGGTTTATTTATTAATTACGAGCCTAAAAAAAACAGGTGTATCAGACAGATTGCAGGCGGGCAGGGTCAATATGGAACAGCGTGGAGAAGTTTTCTGTCGTCACGCGGGCCAGCTCTTCAATGCTGACGCCCTTCAGGACGGCCATGTACTCAGCCACATCTCGCGTCATCGCGGGCTGGTTCTCTTTACCGCGATGCGGAACCGGTGCCAGATAGGGAGAATCGGTCTCTACCAGAATGCGATCGAGCGGAACATAACGTGCAGCATCACGCAGCTGCTCAGCGTTACGGAACGTCACAATCCCGGAAAACGAGATATAAAACCCCAAATCAAGCAGTTTACCCGCCGTTTCTCTGTCTTCTGTGAAACAGTGTAGTACGCCACCGCAATCCGTCACGTTTTCTTCCCGGAGGATCGCCAGGGTATCCGCACGCGCATCGCGGGTGTGGACGATAACCGGCTTGTTCAGTTCGCGGCCAATGCGAATATGGTTGCGGAAGGACGCCTGCTGGCGCGGTTTGGTTTCCGGCGTGTAGAAATAGTCCAGCCCAGTCTCGCCCATTGCCACCACGCCCTCTTCCGCCGCCAGACGACGCAAATCGTCAACGTCATATTCTTCATCCTGGTTCAGGGGGTGTACGCCGCAGGAAAACACCACGTTATCGCGAACGCCCACCAGCTCGCGCATCGTGCGATAGCCCGGCAGCGTCGTCGCTACCGCAAGACAGAATTTCACATCGCGGGCGGCGGCTTTTTCCAGCACGTCATCCACGTTTTTATGCAGGGATTGATAATCCAGGCCATCAAGATGGCAGTGTGAGTCGACTAAAAACATAATGTCTCTCTCAGAGATGGGAAACCGGCGGTGTGGTGCCGGGTTGCAGGTAGTGTTCAATACGCAGTAACTGGTCGGTCAGTAAAAGCTCGCGATTAAGACCCGTCACGGTTAAAAGCTGTTCTCGGCTCTGGCAAATTTCATGAAGCATCGCATGAAGAATCGTCCCTGAGAGGCGGTTCGCCAGCGTATTCACCAGTGTCCACGCGTCCGGGTTGGTCAGCAGCGTTGCTCCTTGCTGAAGTTTGAGGGCATCCAGCAGTAACGAGGCCAGCCAGTGCAGGCGCTCAACGGCCTGATCGCTGTTAAGCGCAGGCAATACGCTTAGCCAATCGTGGTTATTGAGTGCCATTTCGACGGCCCGGCAAAGCGTTTCTCGCTGTGACCATACGTCAGGCTGCAGCAATGCCAGCGCCGCTGCGGGCGCGCCACTGCTCAAGCGCAAGGCGGACAGCGCACTCTCAGGTGACGTTGTCACCTCTCGCTCCAGCCAGCTCAGCGCCCACGATTCCTGAGGCACAGCAAGGTGATGAAGACGACAGCGGCTGCGCAGCGTCGCCAGCAAGCGTCCCGGGTCACGGCACGAGAGGAAAAACCACGTTTTTACCGGCGGCTCTTCCAGGGTTTTCAGCAGGGCGTTAGCTGCCGCCTCGGTCAGCTGCGTGGCGTCTTTAAGCCAGACCACTTTAGCGCCGCCCAGTCGCGCGTGTTCGTACAATTTTTCACTGACTTCCCGCACGGCATCGATACCGAGCGCGCTTTTCCCCTTCTCCGGCTCAAGCGTGTAGTAGTCAGGATGTGTGCCCGCCTGCATCAGCTGACAGCCGCGGCATTTGCCGCAGCTTTTATGCCCTTCCGGCTGCTGGCACATCAGAAAACGGGTGATGGCATAAATCAATGCATCATCGCCCATTCCCGGCAATGCCTGAATCAGTAACGCATGATGCCCCCGCCCCGCCTGATAGCTGCCGATCAGCTGTTCAAAGTGCGGGCGCAACCATGGATACCATTTCATGCCTGCTGCTCCTGCACCCACTGCGTCACGGTTTGCTGAATGTCACGCGTCACCTCATCCAGGGATTGCGTTGCATCGATGGTACGAATGGAGCTGTCCTGTGCGGCCAGCTCAAGATAGCGCGCACGGGTGCGGTTAAAGAAATCAAACGACTCTTGTTCAATGCGGTCGAGTTCGCCGCGCGCGCGGGCGCGTTTAAGACCCACTTCCGGGGTCACATCCAGATAGAGCGTCAGGTCGGGGCGAAAATCCCCCAGTACGGCATTGCGCAGCGTTGCCAGCATGGTCTGGTCAATACCGCGTCCTCCGCCCTGATACGCCTGAGTCGACAGATCGTGACGATCGCCGATAACCCACTTGCCATCGGCCAGGGCAGGTTTGATCACCGTCTCAACCAGCTGTACGCGCGCCGCGTAGAACATTAACACTTCGGCTTTGTCTGTGATCGCTTCATCGCCAACGGATTTAATATCCAGCACCAGGCTGCGCAGCTTTTCAGCCAACTGCGTGCCGCCCGGCTCGCGGGTAAATACCATGTCCGCCACGCCAAGCGCGTTGAGCGTATCCACCACCACGTTGCGGGCGGTGGTTTTACCCGCCCCTTCGAGTCCCTCAATGACAATGTATTTACTGCGCATTTTTTTCCTTAAGTGCCTTCAGATAGTCCTGAACAGAGCGATTGTGGCTGGCAAGGTTAGTGTTAAAGGTGTGTCCCCCTTTTCCATCTGCCACAAAATAGAGATACGGTGTTTTCGCCGGATGCGCGGCGGCTTTCAGCGACGCTTCGCTCGGCGTGGCAATCGGACCAGGCGGTAAACCGCTAATCACGTAGGTATTATACGCCGTTGGCGTCTCCAGATCTTTTCTGGAGATCTTGCCCATGTAGCTCTCGCCCATGCCGTAGATGACGGTAGGGTCGGTTTGCAGGCGCATGCCAATGCGCAGACGGTTGATAAATACTGACGCCACCCGATCGCGCTCGGCGGCAACGGCGGTCTCTTTCTCGATAATCGAGGCCATGGTGACAAACTGGTTTTGATCTTTATAGGGTAACCCCTCCATTCGCCCTTCCCAGGCCGCATCCACGGCGGCGACCATTTTTTTGTGCGCCCGCTTCAGGATCGCCACATCGGTCGTGCCGGCGGTGTACATCCAGGTATCTGGCCAGAACCAGCCCTCCACCCATTCGGGATGCTCAAACTTGAGCACGTCGGCCACCGTCTGGTAGCTGTCATCCTTCAGGGTATGTTTGATATACGGCGCATCGCGCAGCTGTTTGAGGTAATCACTCAGTCGCATCCCTTCAACAAATCGCAGAGGGAACTGTGCTTCTTTGCCGCTTTCCAGCAGCTGCAGCATCTCTCTGACGGTCATTCCCGGCGTAAAGCGATAGGTACCGGCTTTGAAATGTGACAGTTCAGGCTCCACACGCAATAACCACTGGAATACCCGTGGACGATTGATAATTTTATCACCGTAGAGCTGTTCCCCAAGCGCCTGGCGGCCGGTTCCCGCTTTCAGGGTAAAGATCGTTTCGTCTTTAACCAGGATCTTGCTGTCCGCCAGTTGGCGAACTTTCCATACGCCTGCTCCGCCAGCAACGCCCAGCGCAACAATGAGGAGAAGGACAAAGCGCAACATTTTTTTCATGACTATCTGGTTTGCTCACATATCGGGGCTAAAAACTGAAACAGCTCGCGCGACGACCAGCGTAGCTGGCCACAGGCGCGAACGGGCACAACAGGCATCAGCGCGTTGCAAATGATGACTTCATCAGCAGTCTGTAGCACCTCTTCCTTTGCGTTAACTTCGACAACGTGAAAGTCAGAGTGTGCCAGCTGCTGCAAACAAAATTGGCGCATTATGCCGTTCACGCCAGCCTGATCCAGCGCGGGGGTGAACACGTTCCTGCCCTGTCGCCAGAACAAATTAGCCGCACAGCATTCCGTAATGAACCCTTCGCTGTCAAGGACCAGCGCCTCATCGGCGTCCGTCTGTTCAAGATGAGTACGAATTAGGACCTGTTCAAGGCGATTCAGATGCTTGAGACCCGCCAGATAAGGATTACGCCCGAGTGGTACCGGGCTGGGCGCCAGCGTCACGCCGTCCGCTTTCCAGCGGACATAGTGAGAAGGATAAGGGGAAACATGAAGGATGCGCGTTGGATGCTGACACCCTGCCGTACTGTAACCTCGCCCCCCCGCCCCGCGGGTGATCGTCACTTTCAGGACGCCCTCCGCATGAGGCTGTGCCAGGCGACGCATTTCGTCACTGAGTAATTCCCAGTCCTGAAACGGGATAGCCAGTCGGGTACAGGCGTCCTGAAGGCGAGCCAGATGGCGCGCTAACATCACCACATTTCCGGCATCAATACGTGCAGTGGTGAAACAGCCGTCACCAAACTGAACTGCACGATCGTTTGCTGCCAGTTTATCAATCACTTCACCATTAATCAGAAACATGGGGCCCTCCGTACACAGGCGTACCAGAGTGTCAGGTGAAGGACAGCATCGCAAGCTTTTTGCATGCAGGAATCGAATAGATGTTTCTGAATATTAATATTTTTTATTGCAAATGACGCCGCTTAAACGTCACCGTGAAGGGAAAAATAGTTTATTGCGAAATAAAAACAACAAATAAAATACAGCCCTATTATTTATATCAAAAATGAATTTAGTAAAATTAAAATTGTTTTTTAAATTAAGTTTATGGTTAACAAAGCGACAAATAAATATACTCCTGACAAATAATTAACGGATGCAACAAGACTTTGCAGATGAAATAACATGTCATTATGTATTAAGCAAGTTTACCCCCGGGTGAGCTTGCTTAATATTCGCAAAGAAAATAAACCAAGAAAGGAACTTCTGAAATGAAAGGAAAATTGGCTGCTGCGGCACTGCTTACCGCCATGGGTATGGCATCGTCAGCGATGGCACAGGACGGTACCGTCAACTTCACGGGTAAAATTATTGAGGCAGGCTGCCAGGTCGACAGCAGCGTCACCAACCCACAGTCTGTGAAAATGGGTGAAGTGGCAAAAACGGCATTCGCTGCCGCCGGTGACACCGCAGCCACCACCAAATTTTCACTGGTGTTAAGTGGCTGCCCGGCAGACCTGCTGGGCAAACCGGTCTCCGTTAAGTATGACGGTACACCTGATACCCTCAACAATGACTATCTGCAGCTCACGGGCTATGGCACTACCGGTGTTGCCGACGGCGTTGCAATTCAGTTATTGAATGCTGACAGCACGGCGCTGCCGCTCGGTACCGCGTCTAAAGCCATCAACATTAAAGGCAGCACAACTGCACCTGAGTCAACCAAACTCGATTTCTTCGCTCGCTATATTGCAACCAAAGCGGCAGTCACTGGCGGGAGCGCGAATGGTTCCGTCAACTTTACGCTGACCTATAACTAATTGCTGAAAACGGCTTGTCCGTAATATGAAACGCATAAAGCCGGAGGTGCTCCGGCTTTATTTTTAAGGTAATGCCATGAATAAATACATCCCCTATATTGCCGCAACCGTGCTTACCGTTACGGCGTCAGCGCAGGCTGGCGTTATTGTCGGTGGAACGCGCGTTATCTATAACGGCGATAAAAAAGAGACCTCTCTTAGCGTTAAAAACCCTGATAAATCATCCTATCTCATTCAGTCGTGGAGTGATGCGGGTGAAAACAGCGCGGATAAATCCCCCTTCATGGTGACTCCGCCGCTCTTTCGCCTTGGATCTGGCCAGGAAAACACGCTGCGCATCATACGTACGGGTGGCAACCTGCCGGAAGATCGCGAATCGCTTTACTGGATGAATATTAAATCCATTCCGGCCACCGAAAAGCAGGACAACGCCAACACCCTGCAAATTGCGGTTAAAACGCGAATCAAGCTGATCTACCGCCCGACATCCTTAACGCAGCAACCGGAAGCGCTCACCGGCAAGCTCCGCTGGCAGCGCAGTGGAAACACACTCACGGTGACCAATCCCACGGCGTATTACATGAACTTTAGCAAGCTCAAGGTCGGGACCGGCGTGGTAACGGACGCTACCTATGTTGCACCGATGAGCTCAGCCAGCTTCACCCTTCCCATCAATGCCAGCGGGGATGTGACCTGGACATTGATTGATGATTTTGGTTCCGTCGGCGACGAGCATCGCGCGCGCCTCTAACACCATTACCGAAAGGATATCGGGATGCATGCAGACGCATACAAAAAAACAATGACATTGAGTCAACTTGCCTGCTTTATCGCCTTGCAGTGCGCCCTGCCGCTATGTAATAGCGCAATGGCCCGTGAATACTTTGACCCGGCACTTCTGGGGATTGACGGCCCGGGCAAAGACCTGACCGACCTGTCTGCCTTTGAGGAAGGCGTTGGCCAGATGCCAGGCACCTACCGTGTTGACGTGGTTCTCAATAACACCGTATTCGGCACACGCGACATCGCATTCGCGCTGAAAAAAGACGCCGCTGGCAACAGTTCACTTCAGCCGTGTCTGAGCACAGAGATGTTACGTGAGCTGGGTGTACGCCTCGAACAGTTCCCTGCCCTTACGGGCAGCTGCGCCGATTTAAGCGTCATTCCTCAGGCTAGCGCCAAATTTATTTTCGAACGCCAGCAGTTGCAGCTTTCTTTGCCACAGGCGGCTATCAACGCGCAGGCGCGAGGCTATGTACCACCCGAGCAGCTTGATGAAGGGATTAATGCCCTGCTGCTTAACTACAACTTCAGCGGCGATAATACGCAAGGCCGACGCAGTGAAATACCTGACTCTGATAACTACTACCTGAGCCTGCGGCCGGGACTCAACATGGGGCCGTGGCGTATCCGTAACTACAGTACCTGGAACCGCAGCACTAACGGCAGCGACACACAGGAAAGCTGGGATTCCATCTACACCTACGCACAGCGCAACATTATTTCCCTAAAAAGCCAGCTGACCGTCGGGGACAGCAACGCGCCGTCGGACATGTTCGACAGCGTGCCATTTCGCGGCGCGCAGCTCGCGTCTGATGATGACATGCTACCAGACAGCCTGCGCGGCTACGCGCCGGTCGTGCGTGGCATCGCCCGCACGAACGCTCAGGTGATTATTAAGCAAAACGGCTACACCATCTACCAGAGCTACGTCTCGCCCGGTGCCTTTGAAATCACCGATATGTACCCGACAGGAAGCAGCGGCGATCTTGATGTCACGATCAAAGAGGCTGACGGCAGCGAACAGCACCAGACCGTTGCATTCGCCTCATTACCCGTCCTGCAGCGCGAAGGACGCGTTAAGTTCAGTCTGACCAGCGGTCAATATCGGCCCTATGATGGCGATATCGACAAAGAGATGTTTACCCAGGCTACTGCCATTTACGGTCTGCCGGCCGGGTTTACGGTATATGGAGGCGGTCAGTTCTCGCAGCACTATCAGTCTCTGCTCAGTGGTGTTGGTAAGAACTTCGGTACGATTGGCGCGGTATCCATTGATGGCACGCAGGCATGGTCCAGCCAGAAGGATCAGGATAAAGAGAGCGGCCAGTCATGGCGCGTTCGCTACAGTAAAAACATTCTGGAAACGGGGACAAACATCTCTATCGCCGGATACCGCTATTCTACCTCAGGCTATTACACCCTGTCTGAAGTGCTGGATACCTGGCGTGACGACGCGTGGCGCACAAATAACGATCGCCGACGTAACCGCGCCGAGTTTCTCCTGAACCAGAATATTGGTGAGAAACTTGGCTCACTGTCATTAACGACGATGAGCGAAGACTACTGGAACAGCGATCGGAAAATGCGTTCGATCGGCGTTGGCTATAGCAACAGCTGGTCAGGCATCACCTACAACCTTAACTACAGCTATAACCGCAACACGACCGATTCGGAGAACGATAAAATTTACGACGAGGACCAGATTTTCTCGTTAAGTATTACCGTACCGCTCGATCGCTGGTTGAGCAACAGCTACGCCACTTACAGCCTGAATACCAGCAAGCGCGGCGATACCAGCCATAACGTCGGGTTGAACGGGTCGCTGCTCGAGGATCGCAACCTCAACTGGAACGTTCAGGAGAGTCAAACCAACCACGGTGAAGGCAACGGTGGCTATGCCAGCCTGGATTATCAGGGCACCTATGCCCGGGTGAATAGCGCCTACAGCTACGACCACGACCAGAAGCGTGTTAACTACGGCATTGAGGGCGGCATTGTTGCCCATGCCCATGGTGTGACGCTGAGCCAGGCGCTGGGTGAAACAGCCGCGCTGGTGGAAGCCCCTGGCGCGAACGGCGTCTCGGTGAGTAACCAGACGGGGGTCAGAACCGACTTTCGTGGTTACACGGTCGTCCCTTATGTGACGCCGTACCGGGAATCCACGCTGTCGCTGGATACCGCCACTCTGCCAGAGAGTGCTGACGTAGAGCTATCCAGCCAGAAGATCACCCCTACCCGCGGTGCAATCGTCCGTGCGCATTTTGATACGCGTGTCGGTAAACGCGTACTGATGACGCTGATTCGAAGCAATGGCGAACCCGTACCGTTTGGGGCGATGGTGACCGCTTCCGACAATGCGTCAGGGAACATTGTTGGCGACAGCGGGCAGGTTTATTTAACCGGCATGCCGCAGAAGGGCTCCTTGCTGCTGAAATGGGGTAATGCTTCAAAAGAACAGTGCAGCGTCAGCTACCGTCTTCCGGAAGAGACCCCGGCAAGCGGCGTGATTGAACTCAATGCCACCTGCCAATAGAGAGACTCAAGCAATGAAGAAGCTATCTATATTCACCGCGATGATTATGAGCACCTTTTTCGCCATAATCCCCGCCCATGCTGACTATTTTTCGGTCGTTAACTTCCATGTGATGACTTATGACCTTGATGATTTCACCGTTCCCGCTGCAGTGGGTGAAACCAGCAGCAACTGGCACGACTCGGGTTCTATCCATTATGAAGTCAACAGCAGTGAAGGTAACCATTCCTATATGGAGCTCTCTGTTAATGGCACGCTGAGCGGTGATGGCGTCTCATGGGTAACAAATAACCCGGGGATTGGTATCCAGTTTAAAGTTGTACCCGGTATGAGCGGGTTTACGCCAGCAGAAACCACAACGGCGCCTAATTATCGGCTCGACCTCACTGCCGTTACCAGCGGTAAGTGGGTATCAACTTACTACCATTTGCAGTACCGGCTCGTCAGACTGTTAGATAAGGTGCCTGCGGGCCGCATTACCTCAGTGCCGACGGTGACCCTTAATGTCCATAACCTGGATGGCGAAGGTACCGCTGAAATGTCAGGCGTTATTATGGCCGGAATAAGCACGCAGCCTACAGTGGGTGCATGTTCAGTCAGCGCGCCGACTGAAATCAGTCTACCTACGCTTTACGGCAATGTCCTTAAAAATGGGGCGCAGTTGGCTACCGCGTCGCCATCCATTTCTCTAACGAATTGTCCAGGAGCCGTTGACGGGATCTCCTATAACTTCTCGGCCGTATACGGTACCCACGATGCTGCAAACGGTGTGATGAATACCGTGAGTGGCGAAGGCTATGCGCAAAATGTGTTTATCCAGGTACAGAATGCTGATGGGTCACCACATATTGTCAACGGACCCGTGCCGTTAAACGACTATAACGGCTCGGGTGATTACAAAATCCCCGACTTCAAAGTCGCTTATTACGTTGACGATGCCGAAAACGTTACGGCTGGAAACGTCAAATCAGCGATTGAACTCAAAATGATCTACAACTAATAAGGATTATTTATGCAAATCATATATGGAAAGAAGATGATTATCGGTTTACTGGCCTGTAGCGGATTGTTCTCTGCGGCCAGCCATGCGGTCAATATTGATATTACGGGTAAAGTGGTTGCTTCTCCCTGCGTCGTGAATGGCAACAACGAATCTCTGGCCGTTAACTTAGGCGATAATATACAGGCGGATTCGCTGGCAACCAGCGGCAGCGCCACGGCATGGACAGACGTCACGCTTCGACTCACCGGTTGCCCCGCCTCGACCACCTCTTTCAGCGTCGCCTTTGCCGGTACCGCTGACACCGACGGGAATTATTATAAAAACACGGGAACGGCCACCAACCTGAAACTGGAGCTGACGGACAGCACCAGTAATACCGCCTACAAGAATGGTGCAACATTGCAAAACGTTGCGATTCCCGCGTCTCACAGCTATGACCTTGCCATGCGCGCTCGCGCCGTATCAACCGGCAACGTACTGCCCGGGACTATCGTTGGCCAGGTGCAGGCAACCTTTACCTACCAGTAAGTCGGGACAGGACAATGGCGCAACAAAAAACTAAACGGCTTCTTGCTCTTGCTTGTCTGTTGGCAGTCAGTGGAACGCATGCAGTGTACGCTGCCGATATTAATTTAAGCGGAACCGTCGTCGCTTCCGCCTGTACGGTAGATACGGGCACCAAAGAACAGACCGTCACATTTGATCAGGCTCGCGCCGTTGACTACACGAAGGTTGGCAATACCAGCGAGTGGCAGGACTTTGAGCTCACGCTTTCAGGCTGCCCTCTCTCAACCACGCAGGTGACCGCACTGTTCAGCGGCAATGCCGATCAAGATGACGGCACGAAATTTGCCAACGCACAAGGCAGTGCAACGGGTATGGCGCTCCAGATTATGACCCGTGATCATCTCAAGGAGATCCCGCCCGCGGGCAAGCTGGCGGTGAATATCGATGGTACCAGTCGCCGTGCGGTATTCCCGCTTTCTGCACGAATGTATACCCCGACGGGAATGGTAACGGCAGGCGAGTTCAGGACGTTCGTTCAGCTCACCTTTACGTACCAGTGATCAAGTGAAAAAAAACGGAGCGCAATGCGCTCCGTTTTTTTTAGCTTCAGGATCTGCTAGACACGCTTGAAGATCAGAGAACCGTTGGTACCGCCAAAGCCGAAGGAGTTACACAGGGTATACTCCATTCCGCTAACCTGTCGCGCTTCGTGAGGAACGAAGTCCAGATCGCAACCTTCATCCGGGTTATCCAGGTTGATGGTTGGTGGAACAGCCTGATCGCGCAGCGCAAGGATGGAGTAGATTGACTCTACTGCACCCGCCGCACCCAACAGGTGACCGGTCATGGATTTCGTGGAGCTCACCAGTACGCGGCTGGCAGACTCGCCGAAGATAGACTTAACCGCCTGAGCTTCCGCTTTATCGCCTGCAGGTGTAGATGTGCCGTGCGCATTGACGTAGCCAATCTGAGCTGGAGTAATACCCGCATCACGGATCGCGTTTTCCATCGCCAGCGCAGCACCTGCACCGTTCTCCGGAGGAGACGTCATGTGATACGCATCGCTGCTCATACCAAAGCCAACGACTTCAGCATAAATTTTCGCACCGCGTTTTTTCGCGTGTTCGTACTCTTCCAGTACGATCATACCCGCACCGTCGCCCAGCACGAAGCCATCACGGTCTTTATCCCACGGACGGCTTGCCGCCTGTGGATTATCGTTGCGGGTAGAGAGCGCACGGGCCGCACCGAAACCGCCGACACCCAGTGGGGTACTGGCTTTTTCAGCACCGCCGGCAACCATAGCATCTGCATCGCCGTACGCAATAATGCGCGCGGCCTGGCCGATGTTATGTACGCCAGACGTACAGGCGGTGGCGATAGAAATGCTTGGCCCACGCAGGCCGAACATGATGGTCAGGTGACCTGCCACCATATTAACAATCGTGGACGGAACGAAGAACGGACTGATCTTACGCGGGCCGCCATTCATCAGGGATGTATGGTTTTCCTCGATCAGGCCAAGACCGCCAATCCCGGAGCCGATAGCGGCGCCGATACGGGTTGCGTTCTCTTCCGTAATCACAAGGCCAGAATCCTGCATGGCCTGAACGCCAGCGACAATTCCATATTGAATGAAGGCATCCATCTTGCGCTGCTCTTTGCGCGAGATGATCTCTTCACAGTTAAAATCCTTTACTAAGCCAGCAAATTTCGTTGCATAGGCGCTAGTATCGAAATGGTCGATTAGGCTGATGCCGCTCTGACCGGCAAGGAGAGCTTTCCAGGTGGACTCTACGGTATTGCCGACAGGAGACAACATGCCAAGTCCGGTCACAACTACACGACGCTTAGACACGTTTGTCCTCCAGGGAGGGATAAAAAAAGAGATTCGTGGGACTAAAAAAGATAAAACTCAGGCGGTCGAATGACCGCCTGGAGATGTTCACTTACGCCTGGTGACCGTTGATGTAATCAATGGCAGCCTGAACGGTGGTGATCTTCTCAGCTTCTTCGTCCGGAATCTCAGTATCAAACTCTTCTTCCAGAGCCATTACCAGCTCAACGGTGTCAAGAGAATCTGCGCCCAGGTCTTCAACGAAGGAAGCGGAGTTCACAACTTCTTCCTGCTTAACGCCCAGCTGTTCGCCGATAATTTTCTTAACGCGTTCTTCGATAGTGCTCATACTCTTAAATTTCCTATCAAAACTCGCTTTCGCGATGGTTTTCGTAGTGTATAAAATGTTGAAAAATTTGCAACTAAATCCCGGCAGTTCTTACCACGATTTTACGTTATTTTGAGGCCATTCGCCCTAATAACGCAAATATTTTTCATCGTGGTTAAACCATATACATCCCGCCGTTGACGTGGAGGGTCTCACCAGTGATGTAACCCGCTTCGTCAGAGGCTAAAAATGCAACCGCACTGGCGATTTCTTTAGGGTCGCCAAGACGACCCGCCGGAACTGCCGCCAGCGTACCCGCACGCTGCTCATCAGTCAGCGCACGCGTCATGTCCGTTTCAATAAAGCCCGGAGCAACAACGTTTACCGTAATACCGCGGGACGCGACTTCACGCGCCAGCGACTTACTGAAACCAATCAGACCGGCTTTCGCCGCAGCGTAGTTAGCCTGACCAGCATTTCCCATGGTACCAACCACAGAACCGACAGTGATAATACGACCATGACGCTTTTTCATCATAGCGCGCATTACCGCTTTTGACAGACGGAATACAGATGACAGGTTGGTTTCGATAATATCGTTCCACTCGTCGTCTTTCATTCGCATTAACAGGTTATCGCGAGTGATCCCGGCGTTGTTTACCAGAATATCCACTTCGCCAAACTCTGCGCGAATATTTTCCAGAACAGATTCGATAGATGCAGGTTCGGTCACATTCAGTACCAGACCTTTACCGTTTGCACCCAGATATTCACTGATAGCCTGAGCGCCATTCTCGCTGGTTGCTGTCCCAATCACCTTCGCGCCGCGCGCAACCAGTGTTTCAGCAATTGCACGCCCGATACCGCGGCTTGCGCCAGTGACCAGGGCAATTTTTCCTTCAAAACTCATGGTATTCCTCTTTTATTGCGAGAGTGCCGCTGACATCGCTTCCGGCTCGTTAATCGCCGAGGCTGTCAGGGTGTCAACAATACGTTTTGTCAGACCGGTGAGGACTTTCCCTGGGCCGACTTCATACAGATGCTCAACGCCCTGAGAGGCCATAAACTCAACGGTTTTGGTCCACTGTACCGGGCTGTAGAGCTGGCGAACCAGCGCGTCGCGGATAGCTTCCGGCGCGGTTTCGCATTTCACATCGACGTTGTTCACAACGGAAATCGTCGGTGCGTTAAACGTAATTTTTTCCAGCTCAACCGCCAGTTTCTCGGCAGCGGGCTTCATCAGCGCACAGTGAGACGGCACGCTGACCGGCAGCGGCAGCGCACGTTTCGCCCCCGCCGCTTTACAGGCTGCACCGGCACGCTCAACCGCTTCTTTATGACCGGCGATAACCACCTGGCCCGGCGAGTTGAAGTTAACCGGAGAGACAACCTGACCTTCAGCAGACTCTTCACACGCTTTTGCAATCGCGGCATCATCCAGACCGATGATGGCTGACATGCCACCCGTGCCTTCTGGCACTGCTTCCTGCATGAATTTACCGCGCAGTTCCACCAGACGAACCGCGTCAGCAAACGCGATCACACCGGCACAGACCAGCGCTGAGTATTCACCCAGGCTATGTCCAGCAAGCAGTGCGGGCGCTTTACCGCCCTGCTGCTGCCAGACACGCCACAGCGCAACGGACGCGGTCAGCAGCGCAGGCTGGGTCTGCCAGGTTTTGTTCAGCTCTTCGGCAGGACCCTGCTGGGTCAGCGCCCATAAATCATAACCCAGTGCATCAGAAGCTTCACGGAAAGTCTCTTCAATGACCGGATAGGTTGCTGCCATTTCAGACAACATCCCAACGGTTTGAGAGCCCTGCCCCGGGAACACAAAAGCAAATTGCGTCATTTTTTATTCCTTATCCTAGAAACGAACCAGCGCGGAACCCCAGGTGAACCCGCCACCGAAGGCTTCAAGCAAGACCAGCTGGCCCCGTTTGATTCGCCCGTCGCGTACCGCTTCATCAAATGCGCACGGTACTGACGCCGCAGAGGTGTTGCCGTGACGATCCAGCGTCACCACAACGTTATCCATCGACATGCCCAGCTTTTTCGCGGTTGCGCTGATGATACGCAGGTTCGCCTGATGCGGCACCAGCCAGTCGAGCGCGGAGCGTTCAAGGTTATTCGCTTCCAGCGTTTCATCAACGATGTGCGCAAGCTCAGTCACCGCCACCTTGAACACCTCGTTCCCTGCCATCGTCAGGTAAATCGAGTTGTCCGGATTTACGCGATCGGCGTTAGGCAGGGTCAACAGTTCGCCATAGCTGCCGTCAGCATGCAGATGCGTAGAGATGATACCCGGCTCTTCGGACTGCCCCAGCAGCACCGCACCCGCACCATCACCAAAAATAATGATCGTTCCGCGATCGGTCGGATCGCAGGTACGCGCCAGCACGTCAGCACCGATCACCAGCGCATATTTAACGGCACCGGACTTCACGTACTGATCGGCTACGCTCAGCGCATAGGTAAAACCTGCGCATGCGGCAGCGACGTCAAACGCCGGGCAGCCCTTAATGCCGAGCATGTTTTGCACCTGGCACGCCGCGCTTGGGAAAGCATGCGTGGCAGACGTCGTGGCCACCACGATCAAACCGATCTGTTCTTTATCAATGCCCGCCATTTCGATAGCACGCTGTGCGGCTTCGTAACCCATGGTCGACACGGTTTCGTCTGGCGCGGCAATACGACGTTCACGGATACCTGTGCGCGTGACAATCCACTCGTCAGACGTATCTACCATTTTTTCCAGATCGGCGTTGGTACGCACCTGTTTTGGCAGGTAGCTGCCGGTACCTAAAATCTTCGTATACATGTACGCTCAGTCACTTTTAGCTAATACAGATCCCAGGCGAGCGGCAATCCGCTGAGGGACTTGTCGCTGCACCGCCTGCACTGCCTGTTCAATCGCGACAGCAAATGCTCGCTGATTGGCGGCGCCATGACTCTTAATCACGATGCCGCGCAATCCTAACAGACAGGCGCCATTATACTGGTCGGGGTTGAGGTGACTGAATCGCCGCGTCAGGCTCTTTTGTAACCAACGCTTCAATAAAATCAGCCACCAGGCGCTTTTTTTGCCCTCTCCCTGTGATTTCAGCAGAGAAAGAAACATCCGCACGACCCCTTCCATGGTTTTCAACGTCACGTTCCCGGTGAAGCCATCGCACACCAGAACATCCGTTTTACCCGTCAACAACTCATTGGCTTCGAGATAACCAATATAGTTGATGGAGGGAACCTGTTTGAGCAATTCAGCTGCTTCGCGAATGCTGTCCAGGCCTTTGGTCTCTTCTTCACCAATGTTCAGTAACGCAACACGGGGAGTGTTGATCCCGACCACCTCTTCTGCCAGCACCGATCCCATGACGGCAAACTGAGCCAGCATTGTACTATCACAATCGACGTTCGCGCCCAAATCGAGCACTACCGTCTTGCCCTTCTGCTGATGCGGCAACACCGTCACCAGCGCCGGACGCTCAATACCGTCAATCGGTTTGAGCAATAATTTCGACAGCCCCATCAGCGCGCCGGTATTTCCCGCGCTAACGCAAGCCTGGGCTCGACCTTCTTTCACCAGCTCCAGCGCTATCCGCATCGAGCTGCCGCGGCTGTTACGAATCGCCTGCGAGGGTCGGGCATCACTGGCAATAACTGACTGCGCAGGAATAATCTGCAGACGTGAACGTTGTTCAAAGTCAGCTTTTGCAAGTAATGGCGTGATTGTGTCGGGATTGCCGACTAAAAGAAGAGTGAGTTGCGAATTAGAATTCAGTGCCTGCAATGCTGCAGGCACTGTCACGGAAGGGCCAAAATCTCCCCCCATGACATCTAACGCCAGGGTTAGACGTGTCAAGGTATCGTCGCAGCCTGGTTCGGTAAGTTCCCCGTTTGCACGGGGAGCTCCTCACTAAGCCTAATCACGCTGACGCGTGATTACTTAGTGATAACCTTGCGGCCGCGGTAGAAACCGTCAGCGGTGATGTGGTGACGCAGGTGTTTCTCACCAGAAGTCTTGTCTACAGACAGGCTGGTAACTGCAGTCAGCGCGTCATGGGAACGACGCATGCCACGTTTGGAACGGGTTGGTTTATTCTGTTGTACGGCCATGGACCTTACTCCTCAATTACTTACGCTTTAAGCTGGCTAATACGGCAAATGGGTTTGGTTTTTGCGCTTCATCAGGCAGTTCCCCAAAGACCATGTCCGCCTCGGACACTTCACAGTGTTCAGAATCATGCACCGGAACCACTGGCAAGGTGAGGATGATTTCATCTTCAACCAGAGCCAGAAGATCGATTTCACCGAATTCGTTAACCTCAATCGGCTCATACGCTTCCGGGAGTGCTTCAGCCTGTTCGTCAGAACGAACCGGACTGAAACAATACGTTGTGTGAACATGCTGTACAAACGGTTTCCCGCAACGCTGACACTCGAGCGTTACCGTCACCTTTGCATCACCGGTTAAAACGGCGAGACGCTGGTTGTCGATAGCGAACGACATGGAGCATTCTACATCACTGTCCACACTGACTACGGATTCGGCAATACGCTCAGCCTGATCGGAAGTATAGATACCTTCGTAATCGAGGCGTTTTTGAGCCGTACGAACCGGATCAAGAGTCAGGGGTAATTTTACCTTTTGCATAGGGCGCGCATATTAACTTTGTAACGTCATAGAGTCAAAGAAAAAGGCAACCAGAGCTGCCTTTTGCCAATTATTCGCACACATTGCGGCCTGTAGTTTAAAATGGCTGGCATCGATACGCTATATCTGGTGATAAAAATATGCCAAATCTCGTCCTTGCTTCCACGTCTCCCTACCGCCGAATGCTGCTGGAAAAGCTCGGGATCCCGTTTGAATGCGCCGCGCCAGAGGTGGATGAGACGCCACAGCAGGGCGAGTCACCGCGCCATCTGGTGACGCGTCTTGCTAAGGAGAAGGCGCAATCGCTGGCCACACGCTATCCTTCGCATTTGATTATAGGCTCCGATCAGGTTTGCGTGCTGGGCGGCGAAATCACCGGCAAGCCCCATACTGAGGAAAATGCCTGCCAGCAGCTTCTGCGCGCGCGCGGTACTATCGTGACCTTCTATACGGGCTTGGCCCTCTATAACTCCGCGTCAGGCCATCTGCAAACCGAGTGTGAGCCGTTCGACGTACACTTCCGTCATCTCAGCGAACAAGAGATTATGGATTATGTGCGCCGTGAGCGACCGCTGAACTGCGCAGGGAGCTTTAAAAGTGAAGGATTGGGGATTGCGCTGTTCGACAAGCTGGACGGTCGCGATCCCAACACCCTGGTGGGGTTACCGCTGATTGCCTTGTGTCAGATGTTACGGCGAGAAGAGTGTAATCCGCTGATCATGTGACTTTTGCCCAGCGGCGCTTCGCTTGCATGGGCCTACGGGTTTTGTAGGCCGGGTAAGCGCAGCGCCACCCGGCACGAAATCAGCCGCGCAGAACCTTAAGACAGCGTTTCAGCTGCTCATCCAGCGGCGCTTCAATACGGATCACTTCACCGGTATTCGGATGGGTAAACTTCAGCGCTGCCGCATGCAGGAACAGACGCGACAGTCCCGTCCCCGCCAGCTGCTTATCAAACTCGCGGTCGCCATAGCGGTCATCAAACGCGATGGGGTGCCCTGCAAACTGCGTATGCACGCGGATCTGGTGGGTACGACCGGTCACCGGACTGCAGCGCACCAGCGTGGCAAACTCATAGCGCTCTTCAACCTTAAAGCGCGTCTCAGACGGTTTCCCTTCCTGGCTCACGCGGACAATACGCTCACCGCTTTGCAGAATGTTCTTCAGCAGCGGCGCCTGCACCACTTTTACATGGGACTGCCACTGACCGCGCACCAGCGCCAGATAGTCTTTCTGCATCCCTTTTTCACGCAGCTGTTCATGCAGCGAACGCAGCGCGGAACGCTTTTTCGCCACCAGCAGTACGCCTGAAGTGTCGCGGTCAAGACGGTGCACCAGCTCAAGGAAGCGCGCTTCCGGACGCAGGGCACGCAGCCCTTCAATCACGCCGAAGCTCAGACCGCTACCGCCATGGACTGCCGTTCCTGACGGTTTATTCAGCACCAGAATATGGTCGTCTTCGTAAAGGATGACATCGCTCAGGGCCGCCACTTTCTGCAGCTTCGGTGAAACGGTCTCTTCTTCACGCTCTGCCACGCGCACCGGTGGAATACGCACTTCGTCACCGGCTTCAAGCTTATACTCAGGCTTCACGCGTTTTTTGTTAACCCGCACCTCGCCCTTACGCAGGATGCGATAAATCATGCTCTTTGGCACCCCTTTCAGCTGGG
This sequence comes from Enterobacter sp. Acro-832, assembly GCF_011752745.1. NCBI lineage: Bacteria > Pseudomonadati > Pseudomonadota > Gammaproteobacteria > Enterobacterales > Enterobacteriaceae > Enterobacter > Enterobacter sp. Acro-832. The sequence continues at coordinate 590,070 of NZ_VWWX01000002.1, read as the reverse complement.
TACGCAAAAAGTTATCGATACGTTGCCCCGCTTCATCTTCGGCGATGGCAACCATTTTTACGGCTGGAGTCTCTGTTTTCATGGTTGGCGATTCTAAATATCGACAGCCATTAGCGCCACTCATTTTTCTATGCTTATATTTACTTTTATCCGGCCTGTCCCCCGTTTCGCGCAACCGATTTGGTGGTTATTAAACCAATCGCCATTCTGAAGTGAAGAAACTGTGAGTAACCGGGTGATAATTGGTAAAAGTCATCTTGCTATAACCCGGCGAGCAGTGGAATAATGAGGCTGTTTTCCGTGTTAAATCCTGGTTAAGTAAGGATGTTGACGGAATGACCAATTTTGTCTGACCGATCATCCACGCAGCAATGGCGTAAGACGTATTGATCTTTCAGGCAGTTAGCGGGCTGCGGGTTGCAGTACTTCCCGGTATAAGGATTGTTCTCTGGAGAGTTCTACCCAGGCAATTCCCCTGATAATTGCGCTGTGTTTCCGTATGAAATACAGGCAACCGACACTCTGCGCCTCTTAAGCGAGCGACAACCGTGAGGTTGGCGACGTGAACAGACACGAGGCCATCGGTTCATACCCCGGAAAGCGTCACCTTGCCCGCAGCTTTGTCGTCAATGTAAGAATAACGAGTAAGTTACGATGAAAAGAATGTTAATCAACGCAACTCAGCAAGAAGAGTTGCGTGTCGCCCTTGTGGATGGGCAGCGCCTGTACGATCTGGATATCGAAAGTCCTGGACACGAACAGAAAAAAGCGAACATTTACAAAGGTAAAATCACCCGCATTGAACCAAGCCTTGAAGCTGCATTTGTCGATTACGGTGCTGAGCGTCATGGTTTCCTCCCTCTGAAAGAAATCGCCCGCGAATATTTCCCTGCAAACTACAACGCCCATGGCCGACCAAACATCAAAGATGTTCTGCGTGAAGGTCAGGAAGTTATCGTTCAGATTGATAAAGAAGAGCGTGGCAACAAAGGCGCCGCACTGACTACCTTTATCAGCCTGGCAGGGAGCTATCTGGTGCTGATGCCTAACAACCCGCGTGCGGGTGGCATCTCTCGCCGTATCGAAGGTGATGACCGTACCGAACTGAAAGAAGCGCTGGCAAGCCTTGAACTGCCTGATGGCATGGGGCTTATCGTGCGTACCGCGGGCGTCGGCAAATCCGCCGAAGCGCTGCAGTGGGACCTGAGCTTCCGTCTGAAGCACTGGGAAGCTATCCAGAAAGCAGCGGAAAGCCGCCCTGCTCCGTTCCTGATCCACCAGGAAAGCAACGTGATCGTGCGTGCCTTCCGTGACTACCTGCGTCAGGACATCGGTGAGATTCTGATCGATAACCCGAAAGTGCTTGAGCTGGCGCGCCAGCACATCGCCGCGCTGGGTCGTCCGGATTTCACCAGCAAAATTAAACTGTACACCGGTGAAATCCCGCTGTTCAGCCACTATCAGATCGAATCCCAGATTGAATCCGCCTTCCAGCGTGAAGTGCGCCTGCCATCCGGCGGTTCTATCGTTATCGATACCACTGAAGCGCTGACCGCTATCGACATCAACTCCGCTCGCGCAACGCGCGGTGGCGATATCGAAGAGACCGCCTTCAACACCAACCTTGAAGCCGCTGATGAAATCGCCCGCCAGCTCCGCCTGCGCGACCTGGGTGGTCTGATTGTTATCGACTTCATCGACATGACCCCTGTTCGCCACCAGCGTGCAGTAGAAAACCGTCTGCGCGAAGCGGTGCGTCAGGACAGGGCGCGTATTCAGATTAGCCATATCTCACGCTTTGGCCTGCTGGAAATGTCCCGCCAGCGTCTGAGCCCGTCGCTGGGTGAGTCCAGCCATCACGTCTGTCCACGCTGCTCCGGCACCGGTACCGTGCGTGATAACGAATCGCTGTCCCTCTCGATTCTGCGTCTGATTGAAGAAGAAGCGCTGAAAGAGAATACCAAAGAGGTTCACGCGATTGTTCCTGTGCCAATTGCCTCTTACCTGCTGAACGAAAAACGTGCAGCGGTCAGTGCGATTGAAGCGCGTCAGGGTGGCGTTCGCTGCATCATTGTGCCAAACGATCAGATGGAAACCCCGCACTATCACGTGCTGCGTGTCCGTAAAGGTGAAGAGACGTCAACGCTCAGCTACCTGCTGCCGAAGCTGCACGAAGAAGAGATGGCCCTGCCTTCAGATGAAGAGCCAGCAGAGCGTAAACTGCCAGAGCAGCCTGCGTTAGCCACCTTCATCATGCCAGAAGCCCCACCGGAAGCAGCCCTGGAAAAACCAGCTGCCAAACCTGCGGCGCAGAAACCAGAAGCAACGGCAGCGAAAGCCCAGCCGGCGCAGCCGGGTCTGCTGAGCCGCTTCTTCGGCGCGCTGAAGAAGATGTTTGCCGGTGAGGAAGTTCAGCCAGAGCAGCCGAAAGAAGAGCCAAAAGCGGCCAAGCCTGAACGTCAGCAGGACCGCCGTAAGCGTCAGAACAACCGCCGCGACCGTAATGACCGTAGCGATCGTAATGACCGCAGCGAGCGTCGTGACAACCGTGACAACCGCGCTGAGAACAATGAAGGCCGTGAGCAACGCGAAGACAACCGTCGCAACCGTCGCGAGAAACAACAGCAGAATGTTGAAGATCGTGAAATTCGCCAGCAGGCGGGCGATGAGTCTGAGAAGAGCAAACAGCGTGACGACCAGCAGCCGCGCCGTGAACGCAACCGTCGCCGTAACGACGAGAAGCGTCAGGCACAGCAGGAAGTCAAAAACCTGAACCGCGAAGAGCCTGTTGAACAGCAGGACGGCGAGCAGGAAGAACGTACTCAGGTCATGCCGCGCCGTAAGCAGCGCCAGCTTGCTCAGAAAGTCCGCTTCGCCTCCGAAGCAACCGAAGAGTCAGCAATCGTCGCGGTTGAAACCCGCGAGAGCGCAACCGGCACGCAGCTGGCAAAAGTTGACCTGCCAGCGGTCGTTGATAACAACGTTGAGCAGGATGAAAACGGTGAAAACCGTGATAACGCCGGCATGCCGCGCCGTTCACGTCGTTCCCCACGTCATCTGCGCGTCAGCGGTCAGCGCCGTCGCCGCTATCGTGACGAGCGTTACCCGACTCAGTCGCCAATGCCGCTGACCATTGCCTGTGCTTCGCCAGAAATGGCTTCCGGCAAAGTCTGGATCCGCTACCCGGTAGCACGTCAGGAGCAGGTTGTTGAAGAACAGCCAGTTGCGGAAGAGATCATTGCACCTGCGGTAGCGGTAGAAGACGTTGTGACTGAAGCGGCAACCGTGGTTGAACCTGAGGTTGTTGAAGCGGAAGCACCTCAGGCAGCTGATGTCGAAACCACGCATCCGGAAGTGATTGCCGCGCCGGTTGATGCCGCACCGCAGCTTATTGCTGAAGAAGATGTGGTGGTGGCTGAGGAAATCGCTGAAGAAGCTGAACCTGTAGCCACCGTGGAAGACACCGCTGAAGCCATCGTCGAAACGACCACTGAAGAAATCGTTCAGGACGTTGAGATTGAGGTTGAACCGGTTGTTGAAGAACCGAAAGCGCCTGAAGTGAAACCTGAGCCGGTTGTCTCTGCACCAGCCGCTGCCCACGTGGCGACAGCACCGATGACCCGCGCTCCGGCGCCGGATTACGTGCCAGAAGCACCGCGTCACAGCGACTGGGTTCGCCCGGCTTTCAGCTTCGACGGTAAAGGCGCTGCAGGCGGCCACAGTGCAACGCATCAGGCGACTGCACCCGCGACGCGTCCACAGTCTGTCGAATAACGACAAACAACGCTGAAAGCAAAAAGCCGACCTTAAGGTCGGCTTTTTTTATGGCTGCTGCACAGGCTTCCTCATCCCGGTCACCTCCGGCATGACCTGCCTCATCAACTCAAGAAAACGCCGCAAGCGTGCCGGATAATAACGGGACCAGGGATAGACCAGATGCACCGGTAGCGCCGCTGGCTGCCACTCCGGCAGCAAATGCACCAGCCGCCCTTCCCGAATATCATCCTGTACCGTCCAGCTTGATACGACCGCCACACCGAGCCCGGTCAGTGCCGTATTGCGTGCAACATACAGGCTGTCGGTGCTGAGGCGTGGCGTAATAGCAATTCGCGCGGTGGCGGGCGAAGCATCGTGAAATAGCTCCACGTGGCGCTGGTAGAAAGAGCTGATGGCTATCCAGGGAAACTGCTGCAAATCTTCCGGCTTATTCACCGCCGGGAAGCGGGCCAGCAGCGCTGGCGCGGCCACCACCGAGCGAGGCACTTCCGCCAGCAGCACGGATACGGTCGCCGGATCGACCTCCACACCCACCCGAATAGCGCAGTCAAGATTGTCACCGAGAAAATCTGCCGACCGATCGTTGAGCATCCACTCAATCGAAAGCTGGGGATAGCGTTGCAAAAATTCGGTTACAGGTTTCAGAAGCTGGTCCTGACCAAACGCGTGGGGAGCGCGCACCCGCAACACGCCTACCGGCTCATCTTCCGTCTGCCCCACCTCATCTTCCAGCGCCAGCCAGCTGTCGATCACCCGACGGGCGTGCTGATAGCAGCGCTCGCCGTCATCCGTTAGCCGCGTCGTGTGGGTGGTGCGCAACATCAGGCGCACGCCCAGCATGGTTTCAAGCGACTGCAACCGTCGGCTTACCGTGGCCTGGGTTGTCGCCAGCTGCCGTGCCGCCGCTGAAAGCGAACCCGCCTCGACAATGCGCACAAACGTCCGCATTAGCTCTACCCTGTCTATACGCTCAGCTCTTTTCATCGCATTTTCAGTTATACGTTTAACGTATAAGCGTTTTACCACCGGGCCCGCTACCGTCGCAAGGCGTACTGATAAAAAATAGCCGCACACGACGAATGAGGAACAACTTATGAACACAACAACAACTCCCCATGCTGTAAGCCGCTGGGTGATTTTTATGCTGGCTCTGGGGGCGGGCTTCAGCGTGGCATCAATCTATTACGCGCAGCCCCTGCTGCCGCTGATGGGTGCTGACCTGCATCTGAGCATTGAAGGTATGGGCCTGGTGCCAACATTAACGCAGGCAGGCTACGCGCTCGGCATCCTGTTCCTGCTTCCTCTGGGCGATCGCCACGACCGCAGGACGTTAATTCTGATCAAAAGCGCGGCGCTGGCGCTGTTTCTTCTCGGCTGTAGCCTGACCGGGCAGTTCCATTCTCTTCTGCTGGCAAGCCTGCTCATCGGCATGGCCGCCACCATGGCACAGGATATCGTCCCCGCCGCGGCCATTCTCGCACCGGAAGGTAAACAGGGGAAAACCGTGGGCACGGTAATGACCGGCCTGCTGATGGGTATCTTATTATCCAGAACCGTAAGCGGCGTGGTGGGCGAAGCGTTTGGCTGGCGCGTCATGTACCAGCTGGCGGCGGCGAGCATTGCGTTCATCGGGGTGATGATGTGGTTTGTACTTCCCCGTTTTGCCATTCACTCCACGCTGAGCTACCCCGCGCTGATGCGCTCGATGGAGCACCTGTGGCGTCGTTATCCGGCACTGCGCCGCGCGGCGCTGGCTCAGGGTTTCCTGTCGATTGCCTTTAGCGCCTTCTGGTCAACGCTTGCGGTCATGCTGCTGGAACGCTATCACCTGGGTAGTGCCGTCGCAGGTGGTTTTGGTATTGCCGGTGCCGCGGGTGCGTTAGCTGCCCCACTGGCGGGGGGTCTGGCGGACAAACTGGGGGCAGGAAAAGTCACGCAGCTTGGTGCCGTTCTTGTGACCGTCTCTTTCGCCCTGATGTTCCTGATGCCCGCATTGGGCGTTCATGGACAGCTGATGCTGATCGCCATCTCTGCCGTCGGGTTCGACCTGGGCCTGCAGTCCAGCCTGGTCGCCCACCAGAACCTGGTGTACAGCCTAGAACCGCAGGCGCGTGGTCGTCTCAACGCCCTGCTCTTTACGGTGGTCTTTATCGGGATGGCGCTGGGGTCCGCGTTAGGCAGCAATATCTACTCGCTGGCTGGCTGGACGGGTGTGGTCGCACTGGCCACCGTCTGTGGCGTCATTGCGCTGGTCATCCGTCTGATAGAAAGCGCGCGTGTCGCCTCCGTACCGGCGGAAGCCGCATAAAAAAAATGCCCAATCCAGACGGATTGGGCAGTAAAACATGCCCAGTTTCAAGACATGTTCCAAGAGGTCAAGATGTTATTTGTTCAGCTGGAACAGAGACATGCCCTGCATATCGCTAAACGCTTTATAAGACGCCTGCAAGGCCGCCTGCTGCATGGTGTAAGAGGAAATCGCTTCGTTCCAGTCGACATCAACCAGGTCGCTCATCTGCTTGGTCTGACCCAGCGCGCGGTCATCGCCCAGCGTATCGAGTTTTTCCAGCTCGTTCATCTTGGTGCCCACATCCGCAACGACCGTCAGAATATTGTTCTGGGAGTTTTTGATGCCGATTTGCGCATTGGCAATCACCTGGCTTTGCGCCGTTGCGGCAGCCGGATCGTTCTCAATCGGCGTCTTCAGCGACGCAATCGCAGAATCCAGGATTTTGAACATGTTCGTCTCGCCATATCCACCGCCCGGCAGCTGTTCCGCATTACTGGTAATGCTTTCGAAAATTTGCTGCCCGGTATGGCTAATGGCCATATTACGCGCCGTATCAACCTGCTGCGTGATGGCCTCAGCGCCGCCGTTATAATCCCCGGTCGCGGCATCAAACGGTGCGCTCTCGGTTTTGTATCCCGCAAAGATAAAGCGACCATTACCATCCGTTGTGTTAGCCAGGTTCATAAGCTGATCGCGGATCCCCTGAATATCGGTCGCCAGAGAAAGACGGTCGTCATCGCTTAATGTGCCGTTCGAGGCGTAAACGAGCTTCTCGCGCACGCTTGAGATCGCGGTGTTCACCTGAGTTAACACGTTATCTTCCAGCGAGACTTTTTGCGTGGCGAAGGTACGCGCAAGCGCGAACTGGCTGTTTTGCGACTGCGATTGTGACAGAACGATGGCCTGCGACGCGGCGATAGGATCGTCCGACGGACGGTTGACGCGCTTGCCGGTGGACATCTGTTCACCGTAGCTCAGCCATCTGCTCTGGGAATCGGTGATCCCACGCATGTTCTGCTCATACATCATCTGGGTGCTAATACGCATTGTTCACCTCAACCTTAACGAATGTTGATAATTGCATCGAAGAGCGTACTGGCAGTCTGGAGAACCTGGGCGTTCGCCAGGTAATACTGCTGATAACGCTGCAAATTGCCATACTCTTCGTCGAGGTTTACCCCAGAGATGGTCTGCTGCTGCTTGATTAACTGCGTCTCCACGTTGGCTTTCGTCTGGCTGCTCACCTTCAGTGACGCCGTTGAGCTACCCACGGTACTGACGAGAGAGGCATACGCATCGTTGAAGGTTTTGTTGCCCCCCACGACTTTCGCGTTTTGCAGATCGAGCAGTTTCTGGCCGTTACGGTTATCACTTTCGCCGCCGTTCTGCACTGACGCCATCGCCAGTTTGGACTCGTCGCTGATCGCCAGATCCATGTTCATGATGACGTCGGAAACCGGCTTCACGGTAAAGCTGTCTTTGGTATTTGCCGTGCCGCTCACGTTGACGTTAAGGCCATCAAACGACAGATTGCCGCTGGCATCCGGGCTCATCGTAAAGCTGGTTTTGTCTGATGTACGGGTGATCGTCCAGTCAGTGCCGTTGAACTGCAGCTTATAGTCTGTCGCCTGGACCTGTTTGCTGTCCGTCACAGAGGCCGTAACAACCGCCGATCCGCCGTTCTTGCTGTTGGACAGCACCGCCGGAGAACCAAAGTTGAACAGCTTACCGCCCGCATCACCGTTTGCATCAAAACCGGCTTCATGCTGCGTGTTCATCGAATCGGCAAAGGCCAGCGCCATCTGGTTCAGGGTATTACGGGCTTTATCCAGATCTTCCGTACGGAAAGTCAGTAAACCGCCTAATGAACCGGTAGTGATCATTTTTTCCGGGATCTCGACGTTCCCGGCCACGTCATCGACATAGGCCACGGTAGTACGGGTCGGATCGGCACTCGACTTCACGGCAGCCAGCTGGTTGGCTTTGCTGCCCTGTACCAGGCTGTAACCGTTGCCGAAAGAGATGTTAAACGTGCCGCTATCCTGGACAGAGACTTCCACGCCGACGATTTTGTTCAGCTCATTGACGAGCTGATCGCGCTGATCAAGCAGATCGTTAGGCGATGCGCCCGCGCCGACGCCGGTCAGACGGGAAATCTGATCGTTCAGATTGGCAATCTGTTTGGCATAGTTGTTGATCTGAGAAACGCTGGTGCTAATCGCGGTATTCACCTGCGTATCCTGGTCGCGAAGATACTGATCGTTGGTTTTAAACTGATTGACCAGACCGCCCGCTTTACCCAGCACCGTCTGACGTGCCGCCGGGTCTTCCGCGTTGCTCACCAGCGTTTGCAGACTCTTGAAGAAGTCCTGCAGCGTGGTGGAGAGCGAGTTGGTGGTATCGGAGAGCACATCGTCGATTTTTGACATCTGCTGGTAGCGCGTCGTCAGGCCGCTGCTCTGCGTCTGCGCGGCGCGCAGCTGGTTGGTGATGAAGGCGTCATACTCACGCTGGACACCGGAGACATACACCCCGTTACCCACCCAGCCACCGCCGGTCAGCGTGCTGTTAGATGCGCCCAGCACCGTGGTCTGGCGGGTATAGCCTGCCACGTTATAGCTTGAAATATTATTACTGACGGTATTGAGTGCCGACTGCGCAGCACTGAGGCCACTCATGGCGCTGTTAATCAAACTGGACATGGGGGTTCCTTTTATACGTTCAGACACGAGTCCTGATGAAGGTTATCGGCAACCTCCACCGGGACTTGAGAACTTTCAGAACAGATTTTCAATATCTGTGCTATAGGCTTTGCTGACCTTCTCGCCCATTGATTTCAGCTGCTGGATCATGCTGGTGAGCTTACGCGCATAGTTCGGGTCGGTCGCGTAGCCCGCGTTTTGCAGCGCCTGAGCGCCCTGCTCCGCCGTCGCCGCCTGCGTCACGGCGGTATAGCGCGGATTTCGGCTCAGCAGGCCAACATAATCGGACAAGGCTTCCAGATACGAGCTGTAGACGCGGAATTTGGCTTTCACCTTCACCGCCGCACCGTTCTCGTATTCGGTGGTCGTGATCTCCGTGGTTGGCCCCTTCCAGCTGGAGGTAGCCTTCACGCCGAAGATGTTGAAGCTCGGCTCGCCGTTTTCCTTGCGGATCTGGCGCTGACCCCAGCCCGACTCCAGCGCAGCCTGCGCCAGAATCAGGTGATGCGGCACGCCGCTCTGTTCGCTGGCAAGGCGCGCAGGCAGAGAAAGCTGCGCCAGGAAGTCTTTGCTGTCACCGGAGAGCGGCTCATCGCCGCTGCCCGTGGCTTTCGGCATGGCTTTACGCACCATTTGCGTCAGAGCCTGGTTCTGATAGCTGGTCACCGTTTCCAGGTCGAATTTCATCGGTACCTGCTGCGGCTGATCCTGAGGCTGAATGCCCTGCGCGGCTTCGGTCTGCTTGACAATCATGTCAGCCAGACCAAGGCCTTTCCCGGCGGTCATCTGCTGCGCAATCTGCTGGTCATACATGCTGGTGTAGAGACGCGTTGAATCACTGCTGAACATCCCGTCTTTCGGCAGGGTTTCGCGCATGCTTTTCAGCATCATCTGTACAAACATCCCTTCTACCTGGCGGGCGACCGGGCGGATATTCGCCGCCGGGTCTTTTCCTGCTTTGGTTTTCAGTTCGTTGAGCGACTGGGCGTCCCAGGCTGCACTGGTCAACAGTTTGCTATCGGTCAGCATTAGATGATTTCCAGTTTGGCGCGCAGGCAGCCCGCGCTTTGCATCGATTGCAGGATGGACATCAGATCCATCGGCGTTGCCCCCAGGGCATTCAGGGCACGCACCACGCTGTTCAGGTTGGCGCTGGAGCGCACGCTTTGCAGTGACCCGCCGCTCTGGCGCATATCAATCTGCGTTTGCGGCGTCACCACCGTCTGACCGCCACCAAATGGCGTATTCGGCTGGCTCACGTTCGCGGAGCGGTTTACCGTCACGGAGAGGTTCCCCTGCGCCACGGCGCAGCTGTCGAGCGACACTTCCCGGTTCATGACCACCGAGCCGGTACGGGAGTTGATGATCACCTTCGCATCCTGGACCGGAACGTTCACTTCCATATTCTGGATATCGGCCAGCATGCGCACCTGATTGCTGCTGCCGGTGGAGGTACGGATCTGCACGGTGCGCGCATCGAGTGCCGTTGCATTACCATAGCCACGGCTGCGGTTGATAGTATCGGCAATCTGCTGCGCCATCGTGAAGTCTTCATTATTGAGCTGCAGGTTGATGGTGTTGCCCGCGCCAAACTGGGTCGGCAGTTCACGCTCAATGATCGCCCCGTTGGTTATCCGTCCACCGTTAAGCTGGTTCACCTGCACGCTGCTTCCGCCTGCGGATGCACCCGCACCGCCGACCAGAATGTTCCCCTGCGCCAGCGCATAAACCTGGCTGTCGACGCCTTTCAGCGGGGTCATCAGCAGCGTACCGCCACGCAGGCTTTTGGCGTTACCCATTGAAGAGACCACCACGTCAATGGTCTGTCCCTGGCGCGCAAACGCCGGGTAGGACGCGGTGACCATTACTGCCGCCACGTTTTTCAGCTGCATGTTAGTTCCCGCTGGCACGGTAATGCCGAGCTGAGAAAGCATGTTGTTCAGGCTTTGGGTGGTAAAAGGAGTCTGGGTCGTCTGGTCACCAGTACCGTCCAGACCCACCACCAGGCCGTAGCCAATCAGCGAGTTTTCGCGCACGCCCTGAACGCTGGTGAGATCGCGAATACGGTCAGCCTGGGCAAAGGTAGCCACCAGCGCGAGCGCCACGGCGAAGATCGATTTAAACATGGGTCACCTCGCTTACATCGGCGATAAATTAAGGAAGAAGCGCTGCAGCCAACCCATATTTTGCGCTTCATTGATATAGCCGTTCCCGACGTACTCAATGCGCGCATCCGCCACCTGAGTGGACGGAACGGTGTTGGTGCCGCTGATGGTGCGAGGGTTAACCACGCCCGAGAAGCGAATGAATTCAGTGCCCTGGTTGATGGCGATCTGTTTTTCACCCACAACGTGTAGGTTGCCGTTAACCAGTACCTGGTCAACCGTCACCGTCAGCGTACCGCTGAAGGTGTTGCTGGCATTCGCGCCGCCTTTACCGTTAAAGGTATTGCCGCCGGACGCGTTCACATCAGCACGCGCGTTGCCGAACAGCCCTTCGAGATAGCGTGGCACGGTGTCGAAGCCAAAATTCGTTTTGCCATCGCGGCTGGCGTTCGCCGACGAGCTCTTGCTCGCGCTGACGTTTTCCTGCAGCACAATGGTCAATGTATCGCCGACGTTACGCGGGCGGCGATCTTCAAACAGCGGCTGATAGCCGTAATTAATCGGCTGCGCGGTCTGGAAAATGGAGCCGTTTACCACTGGCGCAGGGCCAGGAACGGGTTGGGCAGTCGTCGCACCCTGGACCAAAGGTTTAGACGGGATCCAGGCACACCCGCTGAGGGTGACGGCCAGAACAGTCAGTATCGGATAACGAAACGCCGCGTTTTTTTGCATTGCCTTCATCTTCGAAAACAGGGAGCCGGCGCGGCGTTTACCGCACCGGGCTACACCTTAGAGTTGCGTCAGTTTCTGCAGCATCTGGTCGGTCGTCGACACTGCTTTACTGTTAATTTCATACGCGCGCTGGACCTGGATCATATTCACCAGCTCTTCCGCCACGTTCACGTTAGAGGTTTCAACATAGCCCTGATACAGCAGGCCCGCGCCGTTCAGGCCTGGCGTACTTTCATTTGGCGTACCGGAGGATTGCGTCTCGGTGTAGAGGTTCTCACCAATGCTTTCCAGACCGGTATCGTTCATGAAGGTGGTCAGGTTGAGCTGCCCAACCTGAACCGGCGCGGCCTGCCCCTGCTGGGTTACGCTGACCACACCGTCACGTCCGATGGTGATGCTCAGTGCGTTCGCCGGGATGGTAATCGCAGGCTGGACCTGGAAACCGCCCGCCGTCACCAGCTGGCCATTCTGATCGACCTGGAACGAGCCGTCGCGGGTGTAGGCAGAAGTCCCGTCAGGCAGCTGCACCTGGAAGAAGCCCTGGCCTTTGATCGCCACGTCTTTGCTGTTGTTGGTCTGAGACAGGTTGCCCTGACTGTGCAGACGCTCGGTGGCCACCGGACGAACACCGGTACCGATCTGCAGACCCGATGGCAACGTCGTCTGTTCAGAAGACTGCGCCCCCGGCTGGCGGATGGTTTGATAAAGCAAATCTTCGAAAACGGCGCGCTGACGCTTGAAACCATTGGTGCTGACGTTTGCCAGGTTGTTGGCAATCACGTCCATATTGGTTTGCTGGGCGTCCAGGCCAGTTTTCGCGATCCATAAAGAACTGATCATAAGGAATCCTGTTAGCTCATAGCCAGAAGTTGGTTAGCCTTGCCCGCGTTTTCATCCACGCTGCTGATGATCTTCATCTGCATTTCAAAGCGGCGGGCGCTGGCGATCATGTCGGTCATGGCTTCGACCGGCTTGACGTTACTGCCTTCCAGGACGCCGGACATCACGCGGATGCTCGGATCGGCCTGTAAGGTGGCACCCCGCGTCGCCTGCGCCGCCTGGGTCAGACGGAACATGCCGTCGTCGCCACGCTGCACCTCTTTGCCTTCCGCTTTGACCAGCTTCAGACGACCGACGGGCGCAACGGTATTGGCCGGGTCGCCTGGGTTGAGCGCCGAAATGGTGCCGTCCGCAGCGATAGTCAGCTCAGAGCCTTCCGGTACGGTCAGCGGACCCGCTTCCCCCATCACCGGATGCCCCTGAATCGTCAGTTGGCCCGTCGCGCTCACCTGGATGTTCCCGTTACGGGTATAGCCTTCACTGCCGTCCGCCGTTTGCACCGCCAGCCAGCCGTCCTGCTGCAGAGCAACGTCCAGCGGGCGTGAGGTGTAGTCCATCTGCCCTGGCGTCATATCGGCGCCAGGGGTCGATGCGGTCACCAGTGTACGGGTCGGCAGGGAAAGCCCTTCTACCGGCACCGCGCGCAGCGCATTAAGCTGCGCACGAAAGCCCGGCGTTGAGGCGTTTGCCAGGTTGCTGGCGGTAACGGCCTGCTGATTGAGCGTCTGACTTGCCGCGCCCATCGCGGTATATATTGCGTGATCCATTGCGCTTTCCTGTTAGCCGCTTAACGCAGGTTAACCAGCGTGTTGAGGATCTGGTCCTGGGTTTTGATGGTCTGCGCGTTAGACTGATAGTTACGCTGCGCGACGATCATGTTCACCAGTTCTTTACTCATATCCACGTTGGAAGCTTCCAGCGCGCCGTTGGTCAGCTTGCCAAAGTTACCGGTGCCTGCGGTACCCAGCAGCGCCACGCCAGAGGACTGGGTGGCAGACCAGACGTTGTCGCCTTCCGATTTCAGACCTTCGTTGTTGGCGAAGTTTGCCAGCACGATCTGACCCAGAACCTGAGACTGTTCGTTAGAGTAGCTTCCCACCACGGTGCCATCGTCGTTGATCTGGTAGCTCACCAGATCGCCTGGCTTGTAGCCGTTCTGATTGGTAGCCACCACGCTGTTCGCGCCGGTATTCTGCTGCATGGAGTTCTGGAAGCTCAGGGAGAATGTCGCCGCCGTTGCACCGCTGACGGAGCCCGTGGTGATGTTAATGGCCGGCGTGGCGTTTGGCGCTGCGCTCAGCACACCCGCTGCGTCGTAGTTATACACACCCGCCAGGTTACCGTTCGCATCAAAGTTCATCTGCGCCGCTTTCGTCGCTGCAGAACCCGCTACGCTGCCGTCCTGAGTGTAAAGATCCCATTTATTGTCAGCCGTCTTAACGTAGTAGACGTACATGTTATGGGCGTTACCCTGGCTGTCGAATACGGTCACGGTCCCTTTTTTGTTGTAGGTATCCGGGTTAGTCGCATCGAAGGGAGCGGTTTGAACAGGATCGGTTGAGTTCAGGTTGATCTGCTGCGTCGCGGTGGTGGTCGATTTCGCCGCCATCAGGGTATTCGGGATGGTAATTGCCTGAGGGTTCGCACCGGTCTGAACGGTAGGCGGCGTTCCCGCTACCGGGTAGCCCGTCAGCTGCATGCCCTGCATGTTAACCAGCGTACGGTTTTCATCCAGCTTGAACTGGCCGTTACGGCTGTAGAACACAGAGCCGTTGGAATCGACCATACGGAAGAAACCGTTCTGGCTGATGGCAACGTCCAGACCACGACCGGTGTTGGTGGTGGTGCCGTCGCTAAAGTCCTGAGTGATGCCCGCAACTTTCACGCCCAGGCCGACTTTGGAACCGGCAAACATGTCTGCAAAGGAAGCAGAACCGGATTTAAAACCATAGGTCGCGGAGTTGGCGATGTTGTTGCCAATGACGTCCAGGTTGGTGGCCGCAGCATTCAGGCCGCTGACCGCTTGAGAAAAGGCCATGACTTACTCCTGATAAGTGTTAAGGCTTAGATAATCTGCCGAACTTCGTCGAGTGTGGTGGAACCAGAGGTTCCCAAATCCAGTTTGTTGCCGTCGCTTCCTTTAATCACGCCCTGGACCAGCGCGAACTGCAGCGGCTGCGCTACCAGCTGGGTCGTCCCGTTGCTGGCGCTGATTGCCACTTTGTAGGATCCGTTTGGTGCTTTGGTGCCGTCGGTCAGGCTGCCATCCCAGGTAAAGGTGTGAACGCCCGCCTTCAGCTCACCGATATCAATGGTGCGAACCACCACGTTATTGGCATCCGTGATCGTTGCCGTCACCTTCTCAGCCGGCTGCTGTAGCTCAACGCCAAACGGCGTGGTTGTCGTGGTGGTATTGCCGTCGGTGGTGCTGGTGCCTGCCAGAATCGTGGTTCCCGGGATCATCACCCCGTGACCAATCAGGCTTGCCGCCTGCAGAGACTGGGCGCTGTTAATCTGCCCAGAGACGGAACCGAGGGTGGTGTTCAGTTTCTCAATGCCGCTCACGGTACTGATCTGCGCAAGCTGCGTGGTCAGTTCGTTGTTCTGCATTGGGTTGGTGGGATCCTGGTTCTTAAGCTGCGCCACCAGCAGCGTCAGAAAGCTGCCCTGAAGGTCGGCGGCGTTACTCCCCGTCAGGGAGTTAGAACCTGTCGTACTCTTTGTGTTGTTAACACCCGAGTTCGTAGGATCATTCACATTTACGGCGATGGACATGCATGTCTCCTTTACTGGCCGAGAGTGAGTGTTTTGAGCATCATGCTCTTCACGGTATTAAGCACTTCGACGTTGGCCTGGTAGCTACGGGAAGCCGACATGGAGTTCACCATCTCACCCACCACATCCACGTTTGGCATCTTCACGTATCCGCTGGCATCCGCAAGCGGGTTACCCGGCTCATACACCAGCCTGTCCGGCGCCTGGCTCTCTACCACATCAGAGACCTTCACGCCGCCCGTCGCCGCGCCTGGCGCAGCATCGACCTGAAAGACAACCTGTTTGGCACGATAGGGCTGGCCGTCGGGTCCGGTGACGCTGTCGGCGTTCGCCAGGTTACTGGCGGCCACGTTCAGGCGTTTGGACTGTGCGGTTAACGCCGAACCGGCGATATCAAAAATATTCAGCAAGGCCATCTATCAGTTCCCCCCCTGCAGGACGTTCATCATGCCTTTGATTTGTCCACCGAGTACGGTCAGGCCCGTCTGGTATTTCAGGCTGTTGTCGGCAAACTGGGTACGCTCCCGGTCCATATCCACGGTGTTACCGTCGAGTGAGGGCTGATCGGGAATGCGATAAAGTAAATCGGTCGCTGGCGCGGTCATCGCCTGAGCAGGAATATGGCGAGAGGATGTCATGGCAAGTGCAACACCCGTTCCTTCGGCACGTCCACGCTCCATCACCTTTTTGAGTTCACTGGAAAAATCAATATCGCGCGCCTGATACCCCGGGGTATCGGCGTTAGCGATATTGGCGGCTAAAATCTCCTGCCGCTGGGCGCGTAAGTTGAGCGCTTCCTGCTGAAAACGTAACGCGGCGTCGAGTTTATCGAGCATGTCTCCTCCGCTGATGGCAAAATTTCAGTTCACAGCTTAAATCTCACCCGGTCTCCCCTATCGACGGAATAAGCGCAAAATGCGTCGCTATTTATTCCGTTGATGCAAAACCACTGCAGGTAGAATTCGTTCAACTCAGGAAACGGTGGAACTTGCGATGCAAACGTTAAAACGTGGTCTGGTGGCGGCTCTCTTGCTGTTAAGCCCTCTGGCGCAGGCTGAAGGGTTACAGGATCGGCTAACGGCTTTTTTTGCTGAAAAACTGGCAGGCTTTAGCGATGACGTGACCGTTACCGTGCGCACGCCACCGAATCTGTACCCGACGTGTGACCAGCCGTCCTTCAGCGTGGTAGGGTTCACAAAGCTTTGGGGGAATGTGAACGTGCTGGCACGCTGCGCCAACGAAAAACGCTATTTACAGGTTGCCGTTCAGGCGACGGGCAATTATGTTGTCGCTGCCGTGCCGATTGCGCGCGGCAGCGTGCTGCAGACAAACAGCGTGACGCTGAAGCGCGGCCGTCTGGATCAGCTGCCGCCACGCACCATGCTGGATATTAACCAGGCACAGGACGCCGTCAGCCTGCGCGACGTTGCGCCAGGCCAGCCGATACAGATCTCCATGCTGCGTCAGGCATGGCGGGTAAAAGCAGGCCAACAGGTGATGGTGGTGGCCAACGGAGATGGCTTTAGCATCAACAGTGAAGGGAAAGCGTTGAACAATGCCGCGGTGGCGCAAAACGCCCGCGTCAGAATGTCCTCAGGCCAGGTGGTGAGCGGAACCGTCGATGCTGATGGGAATATTCTGATTAACCTATAATCTTTTTAAAGATTTCGCGGCGCGTGCCGATAAATATTCCACTAATGATGATGTCAGGCGCAAACGCCGCGAACCCTCGATGAGGACAACACTATGAGCATTGATCGTACATCAGCCCTGAAGCCGGTAAGCGCTGTACAACCTCGCGAAACGAATGACGCTACGGCGCAGAAAACGCGTCTGGAAAAACCGTCAACGTCCAACAGCACCAGCGTGACCCTGAGCGACGCGCAGGCAAAACTGATGCAGCCGGGCAGCAACGATATCAATATGGAACGTGTTGAAGCGCTGAAAACAGCTATTCGTAACGGTGAGCTGAAAATGGACACCAGCAAAATCGCTGACGCCCTGATTCAGGAAGCACAGAGTTTCTTACAGAGTAACTAACCGTATGAGTCGACTGTCAGAAATACTGGATCAAATGACGGTTGTCCTGAACGACCTGAAAACGGTAATGGACGCTGAACAGCAGCATCTCTCTTCCGGTCACATCAACGGCAGCGCGTTGCAGCGTATTACTGAAGACAAAAGTTCGCTTCTGGCAACGCTGGATTATCTGGAGCAGCAGCGACGCGCTGAGCAGGATCCTAAGCGCAGCGCCAATGACGATATTATTGAGCGCTGGCAGACCATTACCGAAAAAACCCAGCACCTGCGCGATCTTAACCAGCATAACGGCTGGCTACTGGAAGGTCAGATTGAGCGTAATCAGCAGGCGCTTGAGGTGTTGAAACCGCATAAAGAAACCGGACTGTACGGTGCGGATGGTCAGACAGCGACTGCACGTATTGCGGGTGTGAAAAAGATTTCGATTTGACGCTTAAGCGACAAATTATGCAGTGGGGAGCACCCTAAGGTGAACTCCCCTTTTGGCGTTTATGCCGTCCGGCGGGCAAACTCTTTGACTTTGAAACCCAGCACCGCGAGCGTGGCAAAGTACGCCACCACCCCGACGCCTACTACGGCCATCAGCCGCATCAGACGATAAGGCATGGTACCCAGGGACCATTCCGGCATCACGTACATCATGCCAAGCAGCGCGGCAGACATCACCAGTACCGCAACAATCAGACGCGCCAGGAACCCCCCCCAGCCCGGCTGCGGCGTGAAAATATCCTGCTTGCGCAGCTGCCAGTACAGCAGCCCGGCATTCAGACAGGCCGCCAGACCAATCGATAATGACAGGCCTGCATGCTTCAGCGGACCAATAAACGCCAGGTTCATCAGCTGCGTCATAATCAGCGTCACGATGGCAATTTTTACCGGCGTTTTGATGTCCTGACGCGAATAAAAGCCCGGCGCCAGCACTTTCACCACGATCAGCCCCATCAGTCCCACCGAGTAGGCAATCAGCGCGCGCTGGGTCATGGCGGCATCGAAGGCGGTGAACTTCCCGTACTGGAAGAGCGACACCGTCAGCGGTTTGGCCAGAATACCCAGCGCCACCGCGCTTGGCAGGGCCAGCAGGAAGCAGAGACGTAACCCCCAATCCATCAGGCGGCAATACTCATCATGATTGCCGCTGGCAAAACTTTTCGACAGCGACGGCAGTAGGATGGTCCCCAGCGCCACGCCCAGCACCCCGGACGGGAACTCCATCAGGCGGTCGGCATAGTACATCCAGGAAACCGAGCCGGACACCAGGAACGAGGCAAAGATGGTGTTGATAATCAGCGAGATCTGGCTGACGGAGACGCCGAGAATGGCGGGCCCCATCTGCTTGATGACGCGCATCGCCCCGGCATCTTTGAGGTTGATGCGCGGCAGCACCAGCATGCCGATTTTTTTCAGATGCGGTAGCTGATACGCCAGCTGCAGCACACCGCCCACGGTGACCGCCCAGGCCAGCGCCAGTACCGGCGGGTTGAAGTGCGGCGCGGCGAACAGGGCAAAGCCGATCATGCTGACGTTAAGGAACGTCGGCGCAAACGCGGGAACAGAGAAGCGGTTCCAGGTGTTGAGGATCGCCCCCACCAGCGAGGCCAGCGAGATCAGCAGAATATAAGGGAAGGTGATGCGCAAAAGCTGCGAGGTCAGGGCAAACTTGTCGGCCGTATCGGCAAAGCCGGGCGCGGTCACCATAATCACCCAGGGCGCAGCCAGCATCCCGAGGACGGTCACCACCGCCAGCGCCAGCGTCAGCAGGCCGGAGACATAAGACACAAAGACGCGCGTTGCGTCCTCGCCCTGCTTGCTTTTATATTCCGCCAGGATCGGGACGAATGCCTGAGAAAACGCCCCTTCCGCAAAAATACGACGCAGCAGGTTCGGTAATTTGAACGCGACGAAAAAGGCGTCCGTGGCCATCCCTGCACCAAATACCCTTGCCACAATGGCGTCGCGCGCAAAACCCAGCACGCGGGAAAACATGGTCATCGAGCTGACGGCCGCCAGCGATTTTAATAAGTTCATTAACGTGAATTTCCAGAACCATACGGATTTCCAGGACGGGCAAGCGTAAGCGCCACCCGGCAAAGCCTACAAGCGGCGCTTAGTCTACCCGGATTTCAACGAATTACTATCCGCAGATGTTACAGCGAGTTATTCACTCATGGCCTCGCGCCAGAGCCTTTCCACAACGCGCTGCGCCATGATGGCCTGCTCGCCGGACGTTTCAGGAACCGTCTGATTTTGCACGCAGGAGATGAAGTGACGGGCACAGCCGGCAAAACCGCGCTGTTCAAGCGTGCTCTGCCAGCCAGGGGCAGGTAGCGTCACCACGCCGCTGCCCTTCTCCTCACGCCATTCACGCATGTCGGTAATGTCGTACAACGCGCCGTCGGTGACGGCCTGGACGCATTCTCGCTGGCTGCCTGCACGACGATGCATACTGGTGGTTACCTGCAGATGGTCAATCGAGAAATGATGTTCGGCGTAGACCATTTCACCCTGCTCGTTCGTCAGTAGCGTGCCACTTTGCAACTGCGCATTGCCGCTGGCGAGCCACAGCGCTGTATCCACAACGTGCAGATAGTCATCCAGCAGCGTGAAGCGCAGATCGTTCGGCCCGATGCTGTCTGTGCGGTGTTTATCCATCCGCAGCGAGGAAAGCGTGCCCGACTGTGCCTTAAGCTGCTGATAAAGCGGTGCGAAGCGGCGGTTGAAACCGACCATCAGCGTCAGTTTTTTGCGCGCGGCCAGTTCAATCAGCCGCTCGGCATCCTGAACATTTTCCGCCAGCGGTTTATCCACGCAGACGTGAACCCCCAAATTGAGCAGCTCGCTCACCACCTGATAATGGGTTGCCGTTGAGGTATGGACAAATACCACATCACACTCGCGGGCCAGATCCTGCAATGAGGCAGCATACGGCATGCGCCAGGTTTCGCAGATACGTTCTGCCTTTTCTCGGGTGGGTGACCATGCCCCTTGCAGGGTCCAGTCCGTCGCCGTACCTAAAACAGGCAGCCAGGCTTTTTGCGCGATACCGCCCAGCCCCACCACGCCTACGCGTAATTTTTTCACCGTCAGTCTCCCAAATGTGCCAGCAAGGCATCCAGACGCTGTTTCAGCCCGGCGACCTCGTCTTCCAGCGCCTCTACGCGGGCAACTAAATCGTCATCTCCAGCATTCATATCAGTTGCGCTGGATTTCACTGAAATATCAACGTCACCGCTGAACAGATGCATATAGCGGCTTTCACGCTTGCCCGGCTCGCGCGCCAGACGCACCACGTATGGGCCGTCTTCGCGAGAAGCCAGCCCTTCCAGGGTCTGCTCGACCTCCTGCATGTCGCTGAACTCATGCATGCGGGAAGCACGGATGCGTAGTTCCCCCGGCGTCTGCGCCCCGCGCAGCAACAGCGTGGTGATGACCGCCACTTCCGCACTGCTCAGCTTCAGGTCGCCAAATTCGGAGTTACAAAAGCGCTGTTCGTATTTGGTCACCCGGTTGCCGAATCCGCTGACGGTGCGCAGATAGTGGCGTTTTACCAGCGCATCCAGCACCTCCTGAACATCATGTTCGCTGAGGTTCATCACCGGCTCGCGGTTGGTTTTCTGGTTGCAGGCCATGGTCACGGCGTTGACGGAGAGCGGATACTGCTCCGGCGTGGTGACCTGTTTTTCGAGTAAGCACCCAATCACGCGCGCTTCTGTACCGTTTAGCTGATACTTCATCTTTTCTCCTTAACGACCTGCAGTCCAGTCCCGGGTGGTTAATGCCGTCAGAACGTGGTCGCGCCACTCTCCGTCTATCAGCAGATAGTCTTTGGCGTAACCCTCTTTCTCGAACCCTAAACGCGCCAGCAGATTTCCGCTGCGCTGGTTATGCGGCATATAGTTCGCCATAATGCGATGAATGTGCTGCGTGCGTTGCATATAGCGGATCGCTACCGTCAGCGCCTCGTACATCAGCCCCTGTCCCTGCCACTTCTGGCCGATAGAGTAGCCAAGGTAGCAGGCGTGAAATGATCCCCGCACCACGTTTGAAAAATTGGCGATCCCGATAATCTCTTTCTCTTCAGGATCCAGCAGCGCGAAGTAAAACGCGCTGCCCTGCTTGTGAAATTCCGTAATCATGCTGAGGCGCGCCTGCCAGCCGGAAGGGTAACAATGGCTCTCATCCCGAACGGGTTCCCAGGGTTTTAAAAACTGGCGATTCTCGGCGTAATAATCCGCCAGACGCCAGGCATCACGCTCATGCACCAGACGAACGACCAGCCTGTCCGTTGTCAGACGCACTTTTGGCACATTACTGCGATAGCCAAACATCGATACCACTCCTTCCCGTCACTTCAGCTTACCCATTAGCTTTACTATACCTGCGCCTGCGCCGTCTGTGAAAACAGTGACATACCATTTTCACCTCTTTTCACACTTTTCGATGAGAACTCTCTATCAAAGCACCCTTTTGATAAAAAAATATTGTCGCGTTCAGGGGTGGGAAAAAACGCGGCGACACCGCAGAATGTTAGCGTGCTCACCATCTTATTTTCCCTGGAGGGAAAATGTCCCGCGTATCACAGGCCAGGAGCCTGGGTAAATATTTCCTGCTCGTCGATAACATGCTGGTCGTGCTCGGCTTTTTTGTCGTTTTTCCGCTTATTTCGATCCGCTTTGTCGATCAGATGGGCTGGGCGGCACTCATGGTCGGCATTGCCCTGGGGCTACGCCAGTTTGTCCAGCAGGGCCTGGGCGTCTTTGGCGGGGCCATCGCCGACCGCTTTGGTGCGAAACCGATGATCGTAACCGGTATGCTGCTGCGCGCGGCAGGGTTTGCCACGATGGCGGTCGCTCAGGAGCCGTGGCTGCTCTGGTTCTCCTGTTTCCTCTCTGGTATCGGGGGCACGCTGTTCGATCCGCCCCGCACCGCGCTGGTGGTAAAGCTGATTCGCCCGCAGCACCGCGGCCGCTTCTTCTCGATTCTCATGATGCAGGACAGTGCCGGGGCGGTTGTCGGCGCCCTGCTGGGAAGCTGGCTGCTGCAGTATGACTTCCGTCTGGTCTGTGCGGCTGGCGCGGTACTCTTTATTCTGTGCGCACTGTTTAATGGCCTGTTCCTGCCGGCGTGGAAACTGTCGACGGTGAAAGCGCCGGTCCGGGAAGGGCTTGGTCGCGTCCTGCATGACAAGCGCTTTGTCACCTATGTGTTGACCCTGACGGGATATTACATGCTGGCCGTGCAGGTCATGCTGATGCTGCCGATCATGGTTAACGATATTGCAGGTACCCCTGCGGCGGTGAAATGGATGTACGCCATCGAAGCCTGCCTGTCGTTAACGCTGCTCTATCCGATTGCCCGCTGGAGCGAGCGACGTTTTCGTCTGGAACATCGTCTGATGGCCGGACTGTTCCTGATGACGCTGAGCATGATGCCGATCGGCCTGGTGAACACGCTCCAGCAGCTGTTTACGCTGATTTGCACATTCTATATTGGCTCGATCATCGCCGAGCCTGCCCGCGAAACGCTGAGCGCCTCGCTTGCGGATGCGCGTGCGCGCGGCAGCTATATGGGGTTCAGCCGCCTGGGGCTGGCACTCGGCGGGGCATTAGGTTACGCCGGGGGCGGCTGGTTGTTTGATGCCGGCAAAGCGTTAAATCAACCTGAACTCCCGTGGATGATGCTCGGCGTGGTGGGCTTTATGACGCTCCTTGCCCTGTGGTGGCAGTTCAGCCAGAAACGCAGCGCGAGCGGCATGCTCGAGCCAGGCGCATAACTTTTCCCTCGGGCGGGCGCCGCTCCCGCCCCACTTCTCAGTTTTTTCTGCTGGTTTCTGCCCATTCACGCTGACATACTGGCGTAACAGGACAGAAGCGCCGATTTTTCGTTGAGGAACACTATGAAGAAAATTGTTTTAGCCGCGGCATTGGTTGTCAGCGGTCTGCTGGTCGGCTGTAACCAGCTCACGCAATATACCGTCAGTGAACAGGAAATTAATCAGGCGCTGGAAAAACATAACAATTTCTCGAAAGACATTGGCGTACCGGGTCTTGCCGATGCGCATATCGTGCTCACAAATCTCACCAGCCAGATCGGACGCGAAGAGCCAAACAAAGTCACCCTGGCCGGTGATGCGGACCTCGATATGTCCTCCCTCTTTGGTAACCAGAAAGCCAACATCAAGCTCAAGCTGAAGGCCCTCCCTGTTTTCAATAAAGAGAAAGGGGCAATTTTCCTCCAGGAGATGGAAGTCGTCGATGCGCAGGTGTCTCCGGACAAAATGGCGCCGGTACTGCAAACCCTGATGCCCTATCTGAATCAGTCGCTGCGGAATTACTTTAACCAGCAGCCCGCGTACGTCTTAAGTGAAGACAAAAGCAAGGGTGAAGCCCTGGCGAAAAAATACGCAAAAGGGATAGAGGTTAAGCCGGGTGAAATTATCATTCCTTTCACAGATTAACCTGAAGGGCGCTGCGGCGCCCTTTTTTTTACGGAAAAGTGTGCAAACGAAAACGTTTCCGCTTATGATTTGTGTCCGGCAAAAACAGCCATCCTAATGACTGATTCCTGACAAGCCGGAGCTTCCATGACTGCACAACCCCAGGTTCTTAAAATCCGCCGCCCTGACGACTGGCATATTCATCTGCGTGATGGTGATATGCTGAAAACCGTCGTGCCTTATACCAGCGAAATTTATGGCCGCGCGATTGTCATGCCTAACCTGGTGCCACCAGTCACCACCGTCGATGCCGCGATAGCCTATCGCCAGCGCATCCTCGACGCCGTTCCTGCGGGACACGATTTTACCCCGTTGATGACCTGCTACCTGACCGATTCACTGGATCCGAACGAAGTGGAGCGCGGCTTTAACGAAGGCGTGTTTACGGCAGCGAAACTCTACCCGGCGAATGCCACCACCAACTCCAGCCACGGCGTCACCAGCATTGATGCCATTATGCCGGTTCTGGAACGCATGCAGAAACTGGGTATGCCGCTGCTGGTTCACGGTGAAGTAACGCATGCTGACATTGACATCTTCGACCGTGAAGCCCGTTTTATCGAGACCGTGATGGAGCCTCTGCGCCAGCGCCTGCCCGCGCTGAAGGTGGTCTTTGAGCATATCACCACCAAAGACGCGGCAGAGTACGTGCGTGACGGCAACGATCTCATCGCCGCCACCATTACGCCACAACACCTGATGTTTAACCGTAACCACATGCTGGTGGGCGGGGTGCGCCCTCACCTCTACTGCCTGCCTATCCTCAAGCGCAACATCCACCAGCAGGCGCTGCGTGAGCTGGTCGCCAGCGGGTTCTCCCGCGCGTTCCTCGGTACCGATTCCGCGCCTCACGCCCGCCATCGTAAAGAGGCAAGCTGCGGCTGTGCAGGCTGCTTCAATGCCCCAACGGCGCTTGCCAGCTACGCAACTGTATTTGAAGAGATGAACGCGCTGGAACATTTCGAAGCATTCTGCTCTCTTAACGGCCCACGCTTCTACGGCCTGCCAGTCAATGACACCTTCATTGAACTGGAGCGTAAAGCGAGCCACGTAGAGGAATCCATTGCCCTGACGGATGACACGCTGATCCCATTCCTGGCGGGTGAAACCGTAAGCTGGACGGTAAAACGTTAAAAAATCAATGCCCCTTGTTGTCAAACTGATAATATACCTGTATAAATAAACAGTATATTACACAGGGGGCATTTATGCGTATTGAAGTCACCATAGCCAAAACTACCGTTCTGCCTGCCGGCGCGCTTGATGCACTGGCAGGCGAATTATCCCGTCGTATTAACAATACCTTTCCTGACAACGCAGGTGCCGTCACGGTGCGTTACGCCGCGGCAAACAACCTTTCCGTTATTGGTGCCGCAAAAGAAGATAAAGATCGCATCAGCGAAATCCTGCAGGAAACGTGGGAAAGCGCTGACGACTGGTTCATCACGGATTAACACTGCTCCCTCATTGTGTTTTTTGCCGGGTCGCCCCGGCTTTTTTTTGCCTAAAATCCCGTAAGTTCAAATTAATTCGGCATCTTCTTTAAAAATCGTGAACGAGATGGTGTTTTATTGTTCGAACAATCCTAAAAAGCAGAAAAATGTGTTGCCACCTGTTTATTTTTCCCTTCGGAACCCTTATTACTTGGTATACTGAAGTTGCTTTCAGAAAAACATGCATTGAACCTCAAAGCCGTTGTCTTCTAACACGCATTAAGGGGGTTATAATGGAAAAGAATAGTGAAGTCATCCAGACCCACCCACTCGTTGGCTGGGATATCAGTACCGTAGATAGCTACGATGCGCTGATGCTGCGTTTGCACTACCAGACCCCAAATCAACTCAACCGTGAAGAAGCGGAAGTTGGACAGACGCTGTGGCTAACAACAGACGTCGCCCGTCAGTTTATTTCTATTTTAGAGGCAGGTATTGCAAAAATAGAATCTGGCGACTATCAGGAAAATGAGTATAAACGGCACTAAGCTTATGCCCACTTTTCACTCAACAGGCACCCTCGCGGTGCCTTATTTATTTCTCCCTTGTCTAACCCCGCGTTGTTAATTACTCTGCTAACAAAACATCAGTTTACGAGATGCATATGAGATACGACTTAATCATTATTGGCAGCGGATCTGTGGGTTCTGCCGCCGGTTATTACGCGACGCAGGCGGGCCTGAAGGTCCTGATGATCGATAGCCATCTTCCGCCTCATGCGGAGGGCAGCCATCATGGCGATACCCGCCTCATCCGCCATGCGTATGGAGAAGGCGAACGCTATGTTCCGCTGGTGCTTCGCGCCCAGACGCTGTGGGACGAACTGGCGAAACAGACTGAAGACCGCATTTTCGAACGTACCGGCGTTATCAACCTGGGCCCGGCCCATTCTGAATTTCTCGCCGGCGTCGAACGCAGCGCGAAAGCGTTTAATCTGGACGTTGAGAAACTGGACGCGACGGGCATTAGCACGCGCTGGCCCGAAATTAGCGTCCCGGACGATTATATTGGCCTCTTTGAAGCTCACTCTGGTGTGCTGCATTGTGAAACGGCGATCAAGACCTGGATCGAGCTGGCAGAGAAGGCAGGCTGCGCGCAGCTGTTCAACTGTCCGGTGGACGCCATCACCCATGACGATAATGGCGTCACGGTAACGACCCTTGACGGTGAATATTCCGCGGATCGCCTGCTGGTCAGCGCGGGAACCTGGGTTACCCGCCTGCTGCCCGATCTGCCGATCCAGCCGGTGCGCAAGGTCTTCTCCTGGTTCCAGTCGGATGGTCGTTACAGCGTCCAGAATAAATTCCCGGCCTTCACTGGCGAATTACCCAACGGCGACCAGTTCTACGGCTTCCCGTCAGAAAAAGACGCGCTGAAAATCGGTAAACACAACGGGGGCCAGGCTATCTCCTCCCCTGAAGAGCGTAAGCCTTTCGGCGCCTTTCCTCAGGATGGTTCGGAAGCCTTCTCGTTCCTGCGCACTATTCTTCCGGGCGTCGGCGGCTTGCTGTATGGCGCGGCCTGTACCTACGACAACACGCCGGATGAAGACTTTATCATTGATACGCTGCCGGGGCATGACAACACGCTGCTCATCACCGGACTGAGCGGCCACGGCTTTAAGTTTGCTTCCGTGCTGGGTGAAATCGCCGCGCAGTTTGCCCAGGGTATTGCACCGCAGTTTGATCTGACGCCCTTCTCCCTCTCGCGTTTTAACAGATAATTCGCCACGGGCGCCGGACATCCCGGTGCCCGTTTCATTCACACTGCATTACGGGGCGTTATGCGCAGGATCGTTAGCTTTCTGATGAATAATATTCGCGAGCATTTTATGCTCTATCTCTTATTGTGGGCGCTGTTGGCCATTATTGATTTTGTTTACATTGTATTTTACTGAAAAGCCTTACTGACAATAATTGACGTTAATTTATCTTTATTGAAACTCACCATTTCGCTTGCACGAAGAGATTGAATTAGCGCTAGCGATCCTTTTCAAAATTGCTGAAATAAATAAAATAAAAATCAATAGACAATTATTTCAGTTGCAATATCCCGCCTTCCCGTTCATTTTTACTTTCCGGTTAATTTGAAAATGGACATTCTGATGCAATTGCGTAACTCCTCCCGGCGCTACGGAATAATATCCATAGGTTTGCACTGGATATTTGCTCTTGCCGTCTACGGTATGTTTGGACTTGGACTCTGGATGGTCACGCTCAGCTATTACGATGGCTGGTATCACCAGGCGCCGGAGTTGCATAAAAGCATTGGTGTCCTGCTGATGCTGGGGCTGGTTTTCCGCGTGATCTGGCGACATATTTCCCCGCCGCCCGCTGCGCCAAAGACCCACAGTAAATTTACCCGCCTCAGTGCCGTCGCCGCGCATATTGCCCTCTATGCACTGCTGTTTGGCATCCTGATTAGCGGCTATCTCATTTCGACGGCTGACGGTAAGCCGATTAACGTCTTTGGCCTGTTCGACGTTCCGGCAACACTGAGCGATGCCGGGGCACAGGCCGACACGGCGGGGGTCATTCACCTCTGGCTTGCCTGGAGCGTGGTGATCCTGTCCGTACTTCACGGGTTTGCCGCCCTCAAACACCATTTTATTGATAAAGACGATACGCTAAAGCGCATGCTTGGCCGCTCGTCAGTTGACTCTGGAGCATAAAATGAAAAAACACCTGCTGGGTATCGCACTGGGTTCTCTGTTATTCACCGCCGGTTCCGCCGTGGCGGCGGATTATAAAATTGATAAAGAGGGCCAGCACGCTTTCGTCAATTTCCGTATTCAGCACCTGGGATATAGCTGGCTGTACGGTACCTTTAAGGATTTTGACGGCACGTTCACCTTTGACGAAAAAAATCCTGCGGCCGATAAAGTCAATGTGACGATTAATACGAACAGCGTCGACACAAACCACGCAGAGCGCGATAAACACCTGCGCAGTGGGGAGTTCCTCAACGTCGCGAAATTCCCGCAGGCGACCTTCACTTCTACTGAGGTGAAGAAAGACGGCGATAAACTGAATATTACCGGCAACCTGACGCTTAACGGCGTAACCAAACCGGTCACGCTTGATGCGAAATTACTGGGTCAGGGTGATGACCCGTGGGGAGGTAAACGCGCAGGTTTTGAAGCGGCAGGGAAAATTCACCTGAAAGATTTTAATATCACAACGGATTTAGGCCCGGCGTCTCAGGACGTGGAGCTGATTATTTCCGTGGAAGGTGTACAGCAGAAATCGTAATAACGTCGCCCGGCAGGCTTTCACCGTGCCGGGCGTTATTATCATTCCGGGTCAGGGATACCCAGTTTGGTATTCAGACGACCGCGTGATTTATTGAAAATCTTGTTGCCGTTTTCACGTCCTGCGCGACGGCGACGCTGCTCTTCTTCCGGCAGGATGCTCTCTTCGCTGCACAGCTCGCTACAGCAGCCGTTAAACTTCTCGGCACAGGCCGGGCACTGAATGAACAGCAGATGGCAACCGTCATTTTTGCAGTTGGTGTGGGTATCGCACGGCGCGCCGCACTGGTGGCACTGGGCAATGACGTCGTCCGAAATACGTTCGCCCATACGCTCGTCAAAGACAAAGTTTTTCCCGATAAAGCGTACCGGCAGCCCCTGCTCACGGGCGCGGCGAGCGTACTCGATTATGCCGCCTTCAATGTGCCAGACCTTATTAAAGCCGTTGTGCTTCATCCACGCGCTGGCTTTCTCACAGCGGATACCGCCGGTGCAGTACATAACGATCTTTTTATCTTTATGCTCCTGCATCATCTCAACCGCTTTCGGCAGCTGCTCGCGGAAGGTATCGGCCGGGATTTCCATCGCGTTCTCGAAATGCCCCACCTCATACTCATAGTGGTTACGCATATCAATAAACACGGCATCCGGATCGTCCAGCATCGCATTCACTTCCGCCGCCTTCAGGTATTCACCGACGTCCGCCGGGTTAAACTCAGGATCGTCGATACCGTCCGCCACGATGCGTTCACGCACCTTCATGCGCAGCACCCAGAAGGATTTCCCGTCATCATCCAGGGCAATGTTCAGGCGTAAGCCGTTAAGGGCCGGGTCAAACTGATAAAGTACGTCACGGAAGGCGCTGACTTTGCTTTCCGGTACGCTAATCTGCGCGTTAATGCCTTCACGGGCAAGGTAGACGCGGCCGAAAACGTTCAGCGCTGTGAACGCCTGATAAAGCGCATCGCGGGTCGCCTGCGGATCGTCGATCGTGAAGTATTTATAGAATGAGATGGTGGTGCGCGGTTCGGTTTCAGCCAACATTCGCGCCTTTAACATCTCATTCGACACGCGGTTGTGTAACACTGGCATGGTGTACAGTCCTGGAATCGTTAGAGAGAATGAAAATTCGGTCGGCATCATATAGCAAACAAAACCAATTTACATCCACACAATTTACGCTACATTTCACACACCCTGATTAATCAGGCTTAACAATTGCTGTATTCGTGCACGCTTCGAAAGCAGATATTTTGGCTACGCCTCAAAAAATGAGACACTAGCGAAACAGGACGTTTGAACACAGGAAAGACATGACCCAGTTACCAACATTTACTGCCGCCCTTTTGCATCCCCGCTATTGGTTGACCTGGCTTGGCATCGGCTTTTTATGGCTTCTGGTACAGCTTCCCTACCCTGTTATTTTTCGGTTGGGTAAATTTCTGGGCCGTTTCGCACAGCTGTTTATGAAGCGTCGCGCCAGAATCGCGTACCGCAACCTTGAGCTGTGTTTTCCGCAGATGAGCGAATCAGAGCGTCACGACATGGTCGCGAAGAATTTTGAATCCGTCGGGATGGGGCTTATGGAAACCGGCATGGCGTGGTTCTGGCCGGACAAACGCATGGCTCGCTGGAGTGAGGTGACGGGAACCGGCATGGATCCGGTGCATACGCTTCAGGCCAACCAGACGGGCGTTCTGCTGATCGGCGTCCATTTTCTGACGCTGGAAATCGGGGCGCGTATGTTCGGCATGCAGGCGCCCGGCATTGGCGTTTATCGCCCTAACGATAACCCGGTCATCGATTTAATCCAGACCAACGGCCGTATGCGCTCTAACAAAAGCATGATCGACCGTAAAGATCTGAAGGGAATGATCCGCGCGCTGAAATCCGGTGAAGTGGTCTGGTATGCCCCCGACCACGACTATGGCCCACAGGCCAGCGTTTTTGTCCCCTTCTTCGCCGTTGAAGAGGCCGCGACAACCACCGGTACCTGGATGCTGGCGCGGATGTCCAAAGCCGCCATCGTGCCTTTTGTTCCCCGCCGTAAGCCGGACGGTTCGGGCTACGAGCTGATGATGCTGGAGCCGGAACTCGCACCGCCGCTTGACGATGCAGAAACCACCGCACGCTGGATGAACAGCGTTGTGGAGAAGTGCATCATGCTCGCCCCGGAGCAGTATATGTGGCTGCACCGTCGCTTTAAAACCCGGCCAAAAGGCACGCCGTCCCGCTATTGATTTTCAACGTGCGGCCCTCAGGGCCGCATGCTGTTTTAGCTTTAAAAGCTCCCCCTCATTGCGGCAATCATAACCCAGGCGCATAATTAGCAGGCTTATTACTTCATGCTTCAGGTGCTCAGCACCTCATTATGCGGATTGTTATGTCACCCTCAGATGCCCCCATAAACTGGAAGCGTAACCTCACGGTTGCGTGGCTTGGCTGTTTTCTCACCGGCGCAGCGTTTAGCCTGGTCATGCCTTTCCTGCCGCTTTACGTCGAACAGCTGGGCGTGACGGGCCACAGCGCGCTCAATATGTGGTCCGGCCTGGTATTCAGCATCACGTTCCTGTTTTCCGCGATGGCCTCGCCCTTCTGGGGTGGTCTTGCCGACCGCAAGGGGCGAAAAATCATGCTGCTCCGCTCGGCGCTGGGGATGGCCATTATCATGGCGCTGATGGGCGTGGCGCAAAACGTCTGGCAGTTCCTGATTTTGCGCGCGTTGCTGGGCTTGCTGGGAGGCTTTATTCCCAATGCCAACGCTCTGATTGCCACACAAATTCCTCGCCATAAGAGCGGCTGGGCGCTGGGCACGCTCTCAACCGGCGGCGTGAGCGGTGCCCTGCTGGGGCCACTGGCCGGCGGACTCCTGGCCGACAGCTATGGCCTGCGCCCGGTGTTCTTCATCACCGCCAGCGTGCTGTTCCTGTGCTTTATCGTCACCCTGCTCTGTATTCGGGAAAACTTCACGCCCGTTGCGAAGAAAGAGATGCTCCACGCCAGGGAGGTGCTGACCTCGCTCAAAAATCCCAGACTGGTGCTGAGTCTGTTCGTGACAACAATGATTATCCAGGTGGCAACCGGATCGATTGCTCCTATCCTCACGCTGTACGTTCGCGATCTGGCGGGCAACGTCAGCAATATTGCATTTATTAGCGGGCTGATCGCATCCGTGCCCGGTGTGGCGGCATTGCTCAGCGCCCCGAGGCTGGGGAAACTGGGAGACCGCGTCGGCCCGGAAAAAATTCTGATCTGTGCGCTGGTGATCTCTGTCCTGCTGCTGATCCCCATGTCGATGGTGCACTCGCCCTGGCAGCTTGGTGTTCTGCGCTTTTTACTGGGCGCTGCCGACGGCGCGTTACTGCCCGCCGTTCAGACCCTGCTGGTCTACAACTCCACAAACCAGATTGCCGGGCGTATTTTCAGCTATAACCAGTCGTTTCGCGACATCGGTAATGTCACCGGGCCGCTCCTCGGGGCTGGCATTTCCGCCAGCTTTGGTTTTCGCGCCGTCTTTATCGTGACGGCAGGCGTAGTGCTGTTTAATGCGATCTATTCGTGGTTCAGTTTATCCCGCGCGTTACGGCCAGTGGCGGAATAAGACGAACGCCTGAAGCTTATTTTCGTATTCATACTTGCAGAATCAGATATTCAGCTATTCTTTCCCTGAAACCTTATGGAAAACAGGGAGACACCAATGACCATGTACGCCACGCTGGAAGAAGCTATTGATGCCGCTCGTGAAGAGTTCCTCGCCGACAACCCCGGCGTTGAAGAAGAAGATGCTGACGTGCAACAACTTAATATCCAAAAATACGTTCTGCAGGATGGGGATATTATGTGGCAGGCCGAATTCTTTGCCGATGAAGGTGAAGAAGGGGAATGCCTGCCGGTCCTGAGCGGTGAAGGTGCGCAGGCCGTCTTTGACGGTGACTATGATGAAATCGAACTGCGGCAGGAATGGCTGGAAGAAAACACCCTGCACGAGTGGGATGAGGGCGAATTTCAGCTCGAGCCACCACTCGATACGGAAGAAGGTCAAACCGCAGCCGATGAGTGGGACGAGCGTTAATTTACGCTACTCGTAAGGGCCGTGGCTGGCATCGATCGGCAGCAGCAGCGTGTCGAAAATTAGCGAGAATGGCAGATCCAGCACGGTGAGGTAGCGCCATGCGGAGTCACGGAGATCCCATTTCACGCCCGGGTAATACTGATTCCCGTGGCCTTGCCCTGGAATGGTGCGGCTGATGATGCTGCCGCAGCCGCTGAGCAGGCATGCCATCAGAACGACGATGATTATTCTCATGAGTAACCTCTAAAAAAATACCGGCGATTAAGCCGGTATTTTATCTGGCGGGTGGCGCTTCGCTTACCCGCCCTACTTAACCACTTACTTCGCCTTCAACGCCAGCGGGTTCAGCTTCAGTTCTTTATAGTAGTTTACCCACGAAGAGTATCTCTCCGGAGCGGACCACACGCGGTAGTGAAGACGCGCCATCGTGACCGGGTCGCTCAACAGGACCAGACGACGGTCACGGTTGAGTTTTTCCGGGGTCTCGTTCAGCGCCTGCTCAACGTGACGATCGCGGGCAATCTCCAGCACCTGGCTGGCACGGTGGCGCGCAGTGGCCATCGCCGTTGCCAGGGCGTTGAATGACGGGTTAAACACGGCGTGCATAAAGCCGTCATCCAGCGTGCGATTGCGGTTCTGCTCGAGATAACGATCGGTATCCACCAGCACCTGCGGCGGGGAATACTCTTCCGGGATCAGGAACAGCTTCCAGCGTTTGGTCCGCAGCCCCACCGTCGAACGGCTGGAGATCACGGAGACAAACGGCGACAGGATCAGCGAGAAGACAATCGGCGCCAGCCAGAACAGGAAGCGCAGATCCAGCCACGCCATCCCGGCTGCCCACACCAGACCCAGCAGCAGCTGAGAACCGTGGCGCATAAAGGCTTCGCTCCACGGCGTGGAGTCGTCATCACGCTGCGGTGAGTTCCAGACCACTTCCCAGCCCAGGAACGCACTGACCACGAACACGGTGTGGAACAGCATACGCACCGGTGCCAGCAGCACGGAGAACAGCACTTCCAGCAGCAGTGAAAGGGTCACGCGGAAGAAACCGCCGTACTCTTTCGAGCCTTTGCACCAGATCAGGATGATGCTGAGCAGCTTAGGCAGGAACAGCAGCACCATGGTGGAGGCAAACAGCGCAATCGCCAGTTCCGGGCGCCACTGTGGCCACACCGGGAACAGCTGCCGCGGTTGCAGGAAGTATTGCGGCTCCGTCAGGGCATGCACGACCTGCAGCGCAGTAGAGAGCGCAAGGAACATAAACCACAGCGGTGCGGAGAGATAAGACATCACGCCCGTCAGGAACACTGCACGGTGAACCGGGTGCATCCCTTTCACCAGGAACAGGCGGAAGTTCATCAGGTTACCGTGACACCAGCGGCGGTCACGCTTGAGCTCGTCCAGCAGGTTCGGCGGCAGCTCCTCGTACGATCCCGGCAGGTCGTAGGCAATCCAGACGCCCCAGCCAGCACGACGCATCAGCGCCGCTTCCACGAAGTCATGCGACAGAATAGAACCGGCAAACGAACCCTCGCCCGGCAGCGGCGCCAGCGCACAGTGTTCAATGAACGGCTTCACGCGGATAATCGCGTTGTGACCCCAGTAGTGCGATTCACCCAGTTGCCAGAAGTGCAGACCCGCCGTAAACAGCGGCCCGTAAACACGGGTGGCGAACTGCTGGCAGCGCGCATAGAGCGTGTCCATACCGGAGGCTTTTGGCGAAGACTGAATGATACCCGCGTTCGGGTTGGCTTCCATCAGACGCACCAGACCGCTCAGGCAGTCACCGCTCATGACGGAGTCCGCATCCAGCACGACCATATAGCTGTACTGATTACCCCAGCGACGGCAGAAGTCATCGATGTTACCGCTTTTACGCTTCACACGACGGCGGCGGCGACGGTAGAAGATCTGCCCTTCGCCCTGCACTTCCGCAATCAGCTCCATCCACGCTTTTTGTTCCGCCACGCAGATATCCGGGTTGTAACTGTCGCTCAGGATGTAGACGTCGAAATGCTCCGCGTTGCCGGTCGCCTTTACGGACTCCCAGGTGGCACGCAGGCCCGCAAACACGCGGTCAACGTCTTCGTTGCAGATAGGCATAATCAGCGCGGTACGGTGCTCAGGATTGAGGGGTTCATCCCCGACCGTTGACGCCGAAATGCTGTATTTGTCACGCCCCATCAGCAGCTGCAGGAAGCCCATCAGCGCGGTCCAGAAACCAGCCGAGACCCAGCAGAAGAGAACCGCGAACAGCAGAAGGATGCCGCTCTGCAGGATGTACGGCAGCAGCTGCATGAAGGAGACCCAGAGGTCCTGGCCCATCATGTCTGTCGGGTTGATAAACGCCCAGCCCTGATAAGGCAGGATGGTTTTCATATACCAGGTCGCGACGACCGTCTGCGCCAGCGTCAGCAGCAGCAGGATGTAGCGACGGATGGTCCCCACGGTACGCCATTTCTGTTCGGAAGCCTGCTCTTCTTTCGTCAGGCGTGACAGATAGCGGGGCGTCACATCACGCCCGCGCAGGCGATCCCAGAAGCGGCCCACCGGGTTGGTGCGCCATGGATCGGGAAACATTGAGGAACGCGTGGCCTTCGGCATCGCCTGAAGCTGATCGCGCCCTTCGTCGTCTTTAATCAACTGCCCTTCTGCCAGCGAGTCCGGCCAGGCCTGCTCCAGACGTGCCTTTACTGACCCCAGCGGCGTATCATCATCACGGGAAAACTGACGATGTTCACCATCCAGCGCGGTGTGAACCGCGCGGATGTCGCTCTTAGGCAGTGCCGCTTTTTCGATATCCGTCAGCGGCATGGCATCAATATATTCAGATGTATTATTCATTGGCAGGTAGCTGATAGCTCCAGGTTTCACTCAGTGGCTGATCGTTACTGACCAGCGCTGCACGCATTTCAGTGGTCTGCTTCGGATCTTTCACTTTCACGCGCAGGGTCAGACGCCAGCCTTTGGTTACCGGGTTGTAACGCACGGTATTCTCAACGATTTCACCGTTATCACCGATGCTGGCCTGAGCGGCAACGGCAGTGTCCGGTGACAGTTTCTTCATATCCTGGCCTGTGAAGTCCACGACAAAGGCCACGGTACCGTCAGGCTGACGGATAAGATTAGACTGCTTCACATCACCCGTTGAGCGGCGAGTCTGCATAACATACGCGTTATCCGGCGCATGCAGCTTATCTTCGTCGCGGCTGAAGGTGATGGTGTACTTGAAGTTCATCTCTTTACCGGCTTCCGGCAGTTGATCCGGCGTCCAGTAAGCCACGATGTTATCGTTGGTTTCGTCGTTGGTTGGAATTTCTACCAGCTCGACCTTACCTTTACCCCAGTCACCGTTTGGCGTGACCCAGGCGCTTGGGCGCTGGTCATAGCGGTCGTCCAGATCTTCAAAGCGGGAGAACTGACGACCACGCTGCAGCAGGCCAAAACCTTGTGGGTTTTCCATTGCGAAGCTGCTCACCGCCAGATGTTTCGGGTTGTTCAGCGGACGCCAGATCCACTCGCCGTTACCGGCGTGAATAGACAGACCGTTGGAGTCATGCAGTTCCGGGCGGAAGTTGGTTGCTGGTGACGGCTGGTTCGGCCCAAACAGGAACATACTGGTCAGCGGCGCAACGCCCAGTTTGCCCACTTTATCACGCAGGTAAACCTTAGACTGCACGTCAACCACCGTGTCACGACCCGGCATGATCACAAAGCGATAGGCACCGGTCGCACGCGGAGAATCCAGCAGCGCATATATAGTCAGACGTTTGTCCGTTGGTTTTGGACGTTCAATCCAGAACTCACGGAAACGTGGGAATTCTTCACCTGATGGCAGCGCGGTATCAATAGCCAGTCCGCGCGCAGAAAGCCCGTATACCTGCCCCGCGCCAATCACGCGGAAATAGCTGGCACCAAGCATGCTGACGATTTCGTCGTTTTTATCTTTGCTGTTGATCGGGTAAAGCACCTTAAAGCCAGCGAAGCCCAGGTCTTTCACCGTATCTTTGTCGTGTTGCACATTGCCAAAATTGAAGTAATCAGGGCTGTATTTAATCTTACGTACCGCTGTGGCCGTCACTTCATTGATGGCAACTGGCGTGTCGAAATACATACCCTGATGATAAAACTCAAGCTTGAACGGGGTCTTGATGTTGCTCCAGTAGGCTTTGTCGTGATTGAACTGGATCTGCTGATAGTCCGCATATTTCATATCGCGGAAAACGGAGGGCAAGTTACTTTTCGGCGCTTCGTAGCTCTTGCCTGCCATCGATTTTGCCTGTTTTGCGACATCGTCGATGTTAAAGGCCAGTGCCGATGAGGTATACAGTGATAACACCACTGCAGCACCTAACCAACGCATTTTCATCATCTGTGGTTTATGTTTCATAATAAGTAAGCACTTCCCCCTTTGTGTGCTTATATCGATCCGATCCATTTTAATGGAAACTCAGGCAATCCGACAACATTATCACTGCTTTGTTCAGCTGCTGGCTCATGGATTAAGCAAATGAAAGAACCCATTATTCACTTTGCGTGCTTATCCTGGAGACAGGGTGTCGGTCTTGGTGTAGGGTTGCTTTCGAATGTAACCATTATGAGTCTTAGGGATAAGACGAAAAGTCTGAGAATGCACAACGTTATATGAGCACAACACCAACAGAACGTGAATATTTCCTCGACTCGATCCGGGCATGGCTGATGCTATTGGGGATCCCTTTTCACATATCACTGATTTACTCCAGCCACACCTGGCATGTGAATAGCCAGATGCCGTCCTGGTGGCTGACGCTGTTTAATGACTTTATTCACGCCTTCCGTATGCAGGTGTTTTTTGTCATCTCCGGCTATTTCTCTTACATGCTGTTTCTGCGATACCCGCTTAAACGCTGGTGGAAGGTGCGCGTCGAGCGCGTGGGGATCCCCATGCTGACCGCGATTCCGCTGCTGACGCTGCCTCAGTTCATTATGCTGCAGTACGTCAAAGGCAAAGCGGAAAACTGGCCGAATCTGTCGCTGTATGAAAAGTACAATACGCTGGTCTGGGAGCTGGTGTCTCACCTGTGGTTCCTGCTGGTCCTGGTGGTGCTCACCACGGTGAGTCTGTTCATTTTTAGCCGCCTGCGCCACCACCTGAGTTCGACAGCCGACACCTTTTTCGCCAACGTTACGATGGGCAAACTGTCAGTGCTCTTCTTGCTGTTGGGGATCGCTTATGCCGCCGTGCGACGGACCCTGCTTATCGTCTATTCGCCGATTTTAAGCGACGGGCTCTTTAATTTCGTGGTGATGCAGTCGCTGTTCTACATCCCGTTCTTTTTAATCGGCGCGCTGGCGTTTATTTATCCGAAGCTGAAAGCACTGTTTACCACTCCGTCACCGTGGTGCGCGATAGGTGCGGCCTTCGCGTTCGCAGCCTATCTGCTGAATCAGCGCTACGGCAGCGGCGACGCCTGGATGTACGAAACGGAAAGCGTGATCACCATGCTGCTGGGTTTGTGGATGGTGAACGTGGTATTCGCGCTCGGCCACCGCCTGCTGAACTTTAAGTCCAGCCGCGTGACCTACTTCGTCAATGCTTCGCTGTTTATTTATCTGGTGCATCACCCGTTAACGCTTTTCTTCGGGGCTTATATCACCCCGCATATCGCCTCTAACACGCTGGGGTTCTTTACCGGTCTGGTGTTTGTCGTGGGGATTGCGATCGTGCTCTATGAAATCCATCTGCGGATCCCGCTCCTGCGTTTCCTCTTTTCAGGAAAACCACAGGTAAAAGCCTCATAAACAACCGCGGCGCACTGAGTGCGCCGCGCTTTCTTCAGGTGTCCAGTTCCTGCCCGCGTTGGGTCAGCAACCGTTGATAAAGGTGGGTAGTTTCTTCGTCGAAACAGACAAAGATAACCTTCTCAGGCATCGGTTTTAGCGACAGGTAGCGGTAAACGGTTTCGACGGCGATCGTCGCGGCAGCCGCCTTAGGATAGCCATACACGCCGGTACTGATGGCCGGAAACGCCATTGTTTTATAGCCGTTGTCGGCAGCCAGCCGCAGACAGTTCCGGTACGCCTCTTCCAGAATACTCGCCTCATGCCGATCGCCACCGTGCCAGACAGGCCCTACGGCGTGAATGACCGCTCTGGCAGGCAGATCCCCCGCAAGCGTAATCACCGCATGGCCGGGAGGACATTCACCCTGCTGTTGCCGCACGGTTTTGCAGGCTTCCAGCAGCTGCGGTCCGGCAGCCCGGTGGATAGCCCCGTCCACACCGCCTCCCCCCATCAGGGAGGGATTGGCCGCATTGACGATGACGTCGACGTGCATGGTCGTAATATCGCCATGAATAACTTCAATTTGCGGTTTCATAAAGCCCCTCTGCAACCCGCCTTTTTCTTAAGTGTATCGCAGGGCTGCCCGGGAGATAAAACTATCAGAAAAAATCCTCTTCCGCACAAAGCGGAAGAGAGAGCGTTATCGATACTGTATTTCGACAACCGCGAGCGTTTTTTCAGGGTTGAGGTATTTCATGCGCAGCGATGCCAGGTTCGAATCAGACACATGGCCATTAAGCGCCTCTTGATAGCTGACCATGCGCGTTTGCATACGATTATTATCCGGGCAGGACAAGGCAAACTGTCTCTGATGCGGCGAAACTTCACAGGGGTCGGCAACAATGGCACCGCGAAAATGAATGACGCCACCGTTCACAATGGTAGCGGAATAAACCGGGAGGCTAAAAACAGAAACGATCAGGCCCAGACCCGTCACGAGTCGAGCGAAAGAGTGGTTCATTATAGGTACTCCTCAATGAAAATCGTCCTTGAGGGGTAAACGCACTTCATTATGGCAAACGAAGTCTCACGTTAAGGAACATAATGACCTGGTCCCTGATATCAGCATAGCTCAACGGTACAGACCCGCCACATTCGCAAGCCATTGATTCCATGAATGTTTAGATAGCGCTTCCCGCTGGCGACCACTGTTGTGATAAATGAAGCGATTTTCCATCTGAGACGGTGACAACGATTTTTACCGTGTCTCCTGCGTTAATATTTAAACTCAGGCGCATTAAATCAATCGTCTGATTAGCGGGTATAAAAAGGGTATTTTGCTGTCGGGACGAACTTTGTCCCCCCTGCCCTTCCCGAACGGAAACAATCTGAACCTGACAATCACACGGCTGCGCCAGAGTGACCTGCGGAATAATGGTGGTCATATTTTCCTGCTGCGACGTTTTGAAGGTTATCTGGCTGGAAAGCGCGGCGAGAAGAATTAAGGTATTCATGATGAACTCCCGAAAAAAAACAGGGCATCAGCCCTGTTTTTTTGTAGCACAGATTTCAGTATCAGTACTGATGAGCTGTCGCGTGGTTACCGAAGCCGATCTGGGTAACGTTGACAGTAGAGTTAGAAGCAGTCTGGTCTACGAGGGCACCGTTAAAGCCGCCGGACTGGCTAACGTTCATAACAGATTTTTTACTGTTCCACTGATCAAGTGTTGCACTGTTGCCAAATCCTTTCTGGCTCAGGTTGATTTTACTGTCATCAGAACCCTGACCAACGTCAGCGCCGTTACCGCCACCTTTCTGGGTAATATTCAGCACAGAATTTCTGGCGTCTGTCTGCAGAGCAACCGCGGAGTTACCGCCACCGTCCTGATAAATATTCAGGGTTGAATTTGGGCCACTGTATCCGCCATGACCATGTCCATGACCCCAGCCGCCCTGATTAATAGAACCCGCCATAGCACTACCAGAAACTACGATTGCTGCAAGCGCTGCCACTTTGAGAAATTTCATGGTAAACCCCCATCGGATTGATTAAAGTCGTCGCGAAGGCGCTAATGTTGAATAACGTTAATCGCCATTTGCGACTGTTTCTGCACTACAACTGCGGTTTTCTGCGTACCGTACTGCGTAATATTTGCTCTATTACCCGACCCTTTCTGGATAATTTTCGCGCTATTACCGTATCCATCTTGCGTAATACCTGCATCATTCGCGTTACCGCTCTGATCGATCCAGGCAATATTGTAACCCCCTGATTGATCAACTCTCGCTCTGTTACCTGCCCCATCCTGGGAAACAATGGACAAGAGTTTTGAACCCTCCTGGCGAACCTGAGCGTCATTGAAAACACCCTGTTGACCAATAATGGCTGCCTGATTGAGTGATGAAAGACTTAATTCGTTAACCGCAAAGTTATATTCAGGATTGGCTAAATCTGAATTCGCTGCGGTTACAAATCCAGGCGCACCCAGTAATGTAAACACCATAAATAACGATGTGTATTTCATGTTGTCACCCTGGACCTGGTTATTGAATCACGCCATAACCGTATAACCGTGTTAATTGTAAAAACGATTCGTATTGTGTTAACGCGTCGTTACGGTGAAGAGTATGTCCGCTGAAACATTTTAAATATCTCACCCGCGCGGCTTATTTTTATTTTTCAGATCACCACAAAGTCGTAATTTACATCAAAAAACACTTTATTCAGGACAGCTTATATTTTTTATTACAGGTGTTTTGCGAAAGGGTTGTACAGCGAGGCGAAGGCTGTCCACGGGTCCTCCCGGGGTGTTTAAACGTAACGGCTGAAGAACATTTTTTCTCAGTGCGTGACACGACCCCTCTTTTCTTAAGCCAGACCACGGCTCATTCCTGGACTTAGAACCAACCTGTAAC
This sequence comes from Enterobacter sp. Acro-832, assembly GCF_011752745.1. Lineage (NCBI taxonomy): Bacteria > Pseudomonadati > Pseudomonadota > Gammaproteobacteria > Enterobacterales > Enterobacteriaceae > Enterobacter > Enterobacter sp. Acro-832. The sequence goes on along the minus strand of NZ_VWWX01000002.1, from coordinate 548,816 downwards.
TCATACTTAATTATCGTTTCATAAAAATAACAAATAACTCTATAAATCAAATAATTATAAATATTTGTATGATTTTTAAAATCTGTGCACCTCTATTAATATGTACAACTTTCTCATCATTTCTCGCCATTCATTACAAGCTAATTTCACAAATTAATATTTATTTTTACATTCAGTTACATGTTTAACACTTGCTTTAAACTTCGTAAAAGCTAGATTGAAATTAGATGTACGAAATTGGTTTTATATTTACCTCCCTGTGGAGGTTATGGTCTGATTCTACACACAGCAGTGCAACATCTGTCAGTACTTCTGGTGTCCTCTAATAAACAGGAGGGCAGCTGCCAGGTGCCAAAAAAAGTGGGGTTTCATCATGTATAATGAAGTCCATAGTTTACATGGTCATACATTACTGTTGATCACAAAACCTTCTTTGCAAGCGACAGCGTTATTACAACATTTAAAGCAATCTTTATCACTGAACGGGAAATTGCATAATATTCAACGTTCTTTTGATGATATTGCCCCTGGCAGCATCATTCTGTTCGATATGATGGAAGCTGATAAAAAGCTTATCCATTACTGGCAGGATATTTTAAGCAGGAAAAACAATAATATCCGCGTGCTATTGTTGAATACACCTGACGAATATCCCTTCAGAGATATTGAAAGCTGGCCGCATATCAATGGCGTGTTCTACGTCACGGAAGAAGAAGACCGGGTGGTTGAGGGCCTGCAAGGTATATTGCGCGGCGAGTGTTATTTTTCGCAAAAGCTTGCAAGCTATCTCATTACGCACTCCGGAAATTATCGCTATAACAGCTCAGAGTCAGCACTGCTCACGCACCGTGAGAAAGAGATCCTGAATAAGTTACGCATTGGTGCTTCAAATATTGAAATCGCCCGTTCGTTATTTATCAGCGAAAATACGGTAAAGACGCACCTTTATAATCTTTTCAAGAAGATAGCTGTGAAAAACCGAACTCAGGCGGTTTCGTGGGCTAACGATAACCTCAGGCGTTAATCACATGAAACGCACGTTGAGTTGGATCGCCGCAGCGAGTTTCCTGCTCGCTGCAGGGAATCTGAAGGCCGTCGAGGTCGAAGTTCCCGGATTGTTAACAGACCACACCGTCTCATCGGTCGGGCACAGTTTTTACCGGGCCTTCAGTGACAAATGGGACAGTACCTATACCGGAAATATAACAATCAACGAGCGGCCCAGTGCACGATGGGGAAGTTGGATAACAATAACGGCCAATCAGTACGTTATTTATCAAACGTTTTTATTCCCCACAAAAATGGACTTCGATAAAAACGTAGCCTTAGCACTGGCACAATCAGAAGACGCTATTAATCGCCTGCAAATAGATAAAGCCCTATTAAGCACCAGCGATTTAGCAAAAGACGAGTTCTAGCGAACCGATATGCGGAGGCTGTCATGCGTATTGCATATGCAGTTGTTTCGATAATGCTGATCACCCCCATAAGCTGGGCCGGAAACATGACGTTTCAGTTCCGTAACCCTAACTTTGGCGGTAACCCTAACAACGGTGCGTTTCTGCTGAATGAGGCTCAGGCGCAAAACTCCTATAAGGATCCAAGCTTAAAGGATTTTAGTATTGATACCCCATCCGCTCTGGACAACTTCACTCAGGCTATCCAGTCGCAGATTTTAGGCGGGTTATTGACCAACATTAATACCGGTAAACCCGGCCGGATGGTGACCAACGATTTTATCGTTGATATCGCCAACACTGATGGACAGCTTCAGCTGAACGTGACCGATCGTAAAACCGGAAGAATATCCACCATTCAGGTTTCCGGTCTTCAAAGTAATTCAACTGACTTTTAAACAATAGCTAAATAAGGACAACGATCATGCAGCGCTTCCTGATATTTGTTGCAGTGTGCTTATTGAGCGGTTGTTTAACTGCTCCACCTAAAGAAGCTGCAAAACCAACATTAATGCCTCGGGCCCAGAGTTATCGTGATTTAACACATTTACCTGCTCCAACGGGGAAAATATTTGTCTCCGTATACAACATTCAGGATGAAACCGGGCAATTCAAACCTTACCCGGCTAGTAACTTCTCTACGGCCGTGCCGCAAAGCGCCACCGCGATGCTAGTTACCGCACTCAAGGATTCGCACTGGTTTATTCCGCTGGAACGTCAGGGTCTTCAGAACCTGTTGAATGAACGGAAAATCATTCGTGCCGCACAGGAGAATGGTACCGTCGCGGCCAATAACCGCACGCCTCTGGAATCTCTGGCGGCAGCAAACGTGATGATTGAAGGATCGATTATTGGTTACGAAAGTAACGTTAAATCGGGTGGTGCGGGCGCGCGGTACTTCGGTATCGGTGCGGATACCCAATACCAGCTCGACCAAATCGCCGTTAACCTGCGTGTGGTCAACGTCAGTACAGGCGAAGTGCTCTCTTCGGTGACCACCAGCAAAACCATACTGTCCTATGAAGTTCAGGCAGGGGTATTCCGCTTCATCGATTACCAGCGTTTGCTTGAGGGTGAAATTGGTTACACCTCTAACGAGCCGGTCATGATGTGTCTGATGTCAGCCATTGAAACCGGCGTGATCTTCTTAATCAACGACGGTATTGACCGCGGGCTGTGGGATCTGCAAAACAAAGCAGACGTGCAGAACCCGATACTGGTGAAATACCGCGATATGTCAGTCCCTCCGGAATCCTGACAGGAAGCGCATAAAAAAGGCGAGATGATTATCTCGCCTTTTTTTATTCGCTCACCGCCGTGATGTTTTGCGCTTTTTCCCGCCGCGACGCCAGCCAAAGACCGCTGTTTTTCATGGCATAGCCAAACAGCAACCCCAGCGCCAGGGAAGGCACCACCAGCTTCCAGTCACCCTGCCCTGCAAAGGTCGCGCACGCTCCCATGAAGGTTCCCGGCACAAACGAAAGCAGCAGATGCTTAGCCTGAACGCACATCAGGAAGGCAACCACGCCCGTCATGACGTACCCCAGTATCTCCAGATGCGGCGCCAGCGCGCTGCCTTTCATGATCACCAGCGCCCAGATAACCCCGCTCATCAGCGTGCAGCCTGAGATGAAGAGCCCTTTGACGCCCCCCTGCGGACAGGCGAAATAGGCCGTACAGCCAAGGAATCCGGCCCAGCTGAGCAATCCGAGAGACACGGCCACCCATCCCCAAAGTCCGGAGAGAATGCCCGTCGTTATTGCGATACAAAGTAATATGTTCATGGCGCGCATCTTAGCAGAAGCGCACCATAGAAATGCGATCAGAAGCACATTATGTGCAAATTGAAATGCGGAGTTGCAGAATTTATGTGATCTAAATCACTCTTCATTCTCTTCTTCCAGCTCATCCCACATCGCCGCGATCGCGTCGCGGGTCAGCGGTGCCAGCGTTCTCCAGAATGGCGAGGTGGCATGGGCTTCGACTTTACCCAGGAATGTGCCGACCCACGGCAGCAGGTACGTTTCGAACAAGGTTTCGATGGCTTCGTTCTCATCATCCCCGGCGTTGTCTTCGATCCAGGAGGCAGCAAGCAGCAGCGTACCGATATGATCGGCTGGCGTATCGCTTAGCGGCATACCGCGGGTGGAGAGGAAAGCACGGACTTCCGCTTCCGTCGCCCCTTCCTGCCAGGCAGAACGGTATGGCGAAACGCGGCACTCTTCACCGACGAACAGCGCATTGTAATCGGTCGCAATCTGCTGCATGTCGCAGCTTTTTTGCAGACGCGCCAGTAAATCATCCTGTTCCAGCGGCCAGTTCTCCGCCAGTTTACCTTCACGAATTAACGTAAAAAGCGGAACCAACAGCGGGTCTTGCGGCTGGCGATAATAGAGCGTACCCAGCACGCGGCAAAGGATGGAAAACTCGTTCATTTTTATTATTCCATTACACAATTAAAGATCGGCAAATTCGGCAATCGGCTCCATGCCGCGCGATTCGAGGAAATCGAGCATGCGGCGCGGGGTGACGTTCAGGATTTGCGCTTCCGGGAAGTTAACGTCATTCAGCACCTTCAGGCACTCGCTGAAATCGCCCAGCGTGAAGGCGGTATGGGAATCCGAACCCAGCGCCACCATGCCGCCCGCATCGCGGACGGCGGCCGCCACCTCGCGGCAGTTGGCTTCACTGCCCTTACGCGAGTGAACAAAGGAGGAGTTGTTAATCTCCAGCGCCACGCGGTGCTTCGCTGCCGCCTGCGCGACAGCCTGAATATCAATCGGGTACTTCGGGTTGCCGGGGTGGCTGATAATATGCACATTGCCGCTGGCAATGGTGGCAATCATCGCCGCGGTGTTGGTCTCTTTATCCTGAGGTGCAAAAACCGGCTCGTGGAAACCGGCGAGGATAAGGTCCAGAGACGTCAGCATCGGGCCGGTGCAGTCGATCTCACCGTCGGTATTTTTGATATTCGCCTCGATGCCGCGCAGTATCCCAATGCCGTCCACCAGACGTGGCCAGATCCGCATATTCACAAAATGCCAGTAGTGCGGCGCATCCGCCATGTCCGGGCCATGATCGGTGATTGCGAACAGCTTAATCCCCTTAAGCTTCGCCTGGGCGATATAATCATGGAGGTTGCTATACGCGTGGGTACTGGCGACGGTGTGCATATGCAGGTCAACGGGATACATCTCTCTCTCCTCTGCGGTTTTTCCAAAGGATAGCAGTTATCAGCGGCGAATATTAGCAAAAACCCGGCGAACGCCGGGTTTCTCTCAGTAGCCGCGCTGTCTGTCGACCTGGCCGGTGACCGCGTTACCCTTCTCCATTTCGCTGATGGTATAGGATATGTACGCCACCGCTTCTGCCGGACGCGTCACGGCGGCCACGTGCGGGGTCATCGCCACGCGCGGATGTGCCCACAGCGGGCTTTCCACCGGCAGCGGCTCACGGCTATAGACATCCAGCATGGCGCCTTTTAGCTTTCCGCTGTCCAGCGCCTTCAGCAGATCGGTCTCGACCAGATGCACCCCGCGCGCCAGGTTCATCAGGTAGCTCTCATCGGCTAACTGGTTGAGCAAGTCTTCATTGATGATACCGACCGTTTCCGCCGTATTGGGCAGCAGGTTGATCAGCACGCGCGTGCCGTTCAGAAAGGCCGGGAGTTCATCCGTGCCGGCAAAGCTCTCGACGCCCGGATAATCTTTGCGGCTGCGGCTCCAGCAGCGCAGCGGAAAGCCCCACGGTGCAAGGGCTTCAGCCACCTTTGAGCCCAGCACGCCCGCACCGAGGATGCCGATGGTAAAGTCTTCACGACGGTAATCCGGCAGCGGCTCCCAGTGGGCCTGCTGTTTAAATGCCTGATAGTCATCAAAGCGGCGGAACCAGTGCAACACCTGGCTGACCGCATATTCCTGCATCTGCTGCCCCATTCCGGTATCTTCCAGGCGGAACAGGGGAATCGCTTCCGGCAGCATGTCAGGGTGCGCCTTCAGCTTGCTCAGAATGGAATCCACACCGGCTCCCAGGGCAAAAACGGCCTTTAGCTTGCGACCCTGGAGCATTTCTACCGGCGGATGCCAGACCAGCGCATAGTCAGCATGTTCGTTATCTCCACGCTTCCACTCGCGAACGCGTGCGCCGGGTAATGCCGCCGTGAGCGCCTCGATCCAGTAGGCCGTATCAAACGTGGGGTGATAGAAAAGTATATCCATAGTCATTCCTGCCTTTTATTGCGCTGATTTATTTTGTTTTTTAACGAGGTTGTCAGCATAACAAATTTATTGCACGGCTGTGTTGTTGATAAAAAAGACGCTTTCAGCACATTTAAGAATCATGTTGTCTGAAGTTTGTCTAAACGCGCTAAATTACTGAAAAAGTGAGTTGACGGCAGTTCGGCTTTTCCTTACATTAGCGCCCGTCCCGTCAACAACGGGATGACAATATGGTGAGGTGTCCGAGTGGCTGAAGGAGCACGCCTGGAAAGTGTGTATACGGCAACGTATCGGGGGTTCGAATCCCCCCCTCACCGCCATATTTAAAGAAGAGCTCGCATGAAAATGCGGGCTTTTTTTTCGCATATTGCACGCATGCAGGGGGGATTCGAACCTTGAAACTCCCTGCGCTCTTTATGTCGGGTGGCGCTGCGCTTACCCGACCTACAAAAAGCTACTCCTCCACCATCTTCGCATACTCTTCAGTCAGAAAATCCACCAGCGTCCTGACCGACGGCAGCATGCCGCGCCGCGAAGGATAAACCGCGTGAATCACTTCCCGTCGGGGTTCCCACGCGTCCAGCACCCGTACCAGTTCCCCTGACGCAAGCTGATCCTTCACCATCAATATCGGCAACTGTACAACGCCCACGCCCGCCATCGCTGCTTCCCGCAGTGCCAGCATGTCGGTGGTAATAAAGCGCGGTGCGTAGTGGATCTCCGCTTTCGCCCCTTCTGGACCACTGAGCTCCCATTTATGCACCTGTTTACCGGCCCCCATACTTAATCCAGGCCATTCACTGAGCTCGGAAGGCATTCGCGGTTTACCCATACGTTCAATCAACTGCAGACTTGCCACCAGGCAATGCCCCCTGTCAGCCAGCACCCTTAACACCAGATCGCTGTCATCAAACGGACGCGGACGCACGCGGATAGCCACATCAATACCTTCGCCAACAAGATCGACCCGACGATTGGTGGCCTCAAGCTGGAGATTAATCCCGGGGTAGCGCGCCATAAACCGCGCCAGCATCGGTCCCACGTGGACGTGCAGTAACGTGACGGGACAGGTGATCCTGACGACGCCGCGCGGCTCAGCCTGCAGTGCAGCAACGGCCTCCTCTGCCGCTTCTGCTTCTATCAGCATTGCCTTACAGTGCTGATAGAAAGTGTGCCCCACTTCCGTTACCGTAAACTGCCGCGTCGTGCGCTGTATCAACCGTACGCCAAGCCGCTCCTCCAGCTGCGCGATCCTGCGGCTCAGTTTGGACTTGGGTTGGTCAAGCGCCCTTCCCGCCGCCGCAAAGCCACCGTACTCCACAACCTTCACAAACCAGACGAAGTCATTGAGATCCTGCATACATCCTCATCGTTCTATTTCCAGAACAGTGAATGCCATTTTCACTATCTACCGGGATATTAACCCTGAATATAAGCTAATTACATCAACAGAACATCAGGAGTTAATCATGAAAAACATCACTGGCGTTTATACCGCTCCTCGTCAGCACTGGGTTGGCGATGGTTTCCCGGTCCGTTCAATGTTCTCTTATCAAACCCACGGCGAGCCGCTCAGCCCGTTCCTACTGCTGGACTATGCGGGTCCATACACCTTTCCGGCAGATGGTGCGAAACGCGGCGTAGGCCAGCATCCTCACCGGGGTTTTGAGACGGTCACTATCGTCTATGCCGGTGAAGTGGAGCATCGCGACTCCACGGGGAAAGGCGGTGTGATTGGGCCCGGCGACGTGCAGTGGATGACCGCAGGCGCAGGCATTTTGCACGAGGAGTTCCACTCCAGCGCGTTCTCGCAGAAAGGCGGGGAACTCAAAATGATGCAGCTTTGGGTCAACCTGCCGGCGAAAGACAAGATGGCCGCACCGGGCTACCAGAGCATCACGAAAGCCGACATCCCGGTGGTGACGCTGCCTGACAATGGTGGAACGCTGCGGGTTATTGCCGGTCGCTACGACACGGTGACCGGCCCGGCGCACACCTTCTCGCCGCTCAACGTGTGGGACATCGCGCTGAACCAGGGAAGCCATCTGACGCTCGCTCAGCCGGAAGGCTGGAGCACGGCGCTGGTCGTGCTTGAAGGCAGCATCACGGTAAACGGTACCGCTCAGGCGGGTGAAGCCCAACTGGTTGTGTTAAGTCAGGAAGGCGACAAACTGCACCTGGAAGCGAACAGCGACGCAAAAGTGCTGCTGATGGCCGGTGAGCCGCTGAATGAACCGATCGTGGGCTATGGCCCGTTTGTGATGAACAGTAAAACCGAAATCAACGAAGCCATTCGTGATTTCAATTCCGGCCGCTTCGGCCAGATCTGAACGTAATAAAGGAGAAGAAGATGTCTACACCTGCGAATTTTAACGGAACCCGTCCGGCCATCGATGTAAACGATGCGGTGATGTTGCTTATCGATCACCAGAGCGGTCTGTTCCAGACCGTCGGGGATATGCCAATGCCGGAACTGCGTGCCCGTGCGGCAGCGCTGGCAAAAATCGCGACCCTGGCGAAAATCCCGGTGATCACCACCGCGTCCGTCCCACAAGGACCAAACGGACCGCTTATCCCGGAGATCCACGCCAACGCGCCGCATGCGCAATATGTTGCCCGTAAAGGCGAAATCAACGCCTGGGATAACCCGGAGTTCGTGGCGGCGGTAAAAGCCACCGGGCGTAAGACGTTGATCATTGCGGGCACCATCACCAGCGTCTGCATGGCCTTCCCGTCAATCAGCGCGGTGGCGGACGGGTATAAAGTGTTTGCGGTGATTGATGCCTCCGGCACCTACAGCAAAATGGCGCAGGAGATCACGCTGGCGCGCGTGGTGCAGGCCGGTGTGGTCCCGATGGATACGGCGGCGGTGGCCTCTGAGATCCAGCGTACATGGAACCGTGAAGATGCCGCGGAGTGGGCGGAAGTGTACACCCACATCTTCCCGGCTTATCAGCTGCTGATCGAAAGCTACAGCAAAGCACAGGAAGTGGTTAAAAACAGCGAAGTGCTCGATTCACAGCGTTAATCCCCTGCTCCACGGCGTAAAAACCGTGGAGCTGATTATTGCTTAACCGAACAGGCACTAAAGCTGAAAATCTGCTTGACCGTGTCAGCGCAACTCCCTATAGTAGCGCCCCGTTGCCCCCCACGCGGTCAGGCAGCAAAACAATATGGTGAGGTGTCCGAGTGGCTGAAGGAGCACGCCTGGAAAGTGTGTATACGGCAACGTATCGGGGGTTCGAATCCCCCCCTCACCGCCATATTCGAGATTAGAGCTCGTACGAAAGTACGGGCTTTTTTCTTTTATCTTCTCTGAAAGGGGGGGATGAAAATCCCCGACCGGGGTTCGACAACTGGCGACAGCCAGTTGGACAGACTGTGAGCGTCGCGAACAGGCTGCCCGCAGGGCGAGCGAAGCGGTCAATCCCCCCCTCACCGCCATATTTAAAGAAGAGCTCGCATGAAAATGCGGGCTTTTTTTTCGTATATTGCACGCATGCAGTATTGTAGGTCGGGTAAGCGCAGCGCCACCCGACGACATGCCCGCACAAAAAACAAAGCCCGGTTTCCCGGGCCTTGAACGCAACAGCAAACTCAGTAATAGGCTTGCAGCGTGCGCTGGCAGAGCGCCGAGCGCACGCAATCATCTTTGGTGAAGCGTACCACCCCAATCATCTCATCTTCCTCAAAACGTGACATGGCGTCGCTCAGTCCGGATTTCACGCCGGACGGCAGGTCACACTGGGTAATATCGCCGTTAACGATAACCGTCACGTTCTCCCCGAGGCGCGTTAAAAACATCTTCATTTGCGCAGCGGTCACGTTCTGAGCCTCGTCAAGAATGACGACCGCATTTTCAAATGTACGTCCGCGCATATAGGCGAACGGCGCGATTTCCACCTTGCCAATCTCTGGCCGCAGGCAGTACTGCATAAAGGATGCACCCAGCCGCTTCACCAGCACGTCATAGACGGGCCTGAAGTACGGGGCAAACTTCTCCGAAATATCACCGGGCAAGAAGCCGAGATCTTCATCAGCCTGCAGTACCGGACGGGTAACAATGATTCTCTCCACGTCCTTATGGATCAGCGCTTCCGCCGCTTTGGCTGCACTGATCCAGGTTTTCCCGCATCCGGCTTCACCGGTTGCAAAGATGAGCTGTTTACTCTCGATAGCATTCAGGTAGTGCGCCTGAGCCTCATTGCGCGCCACAATTGGAGAATTATCACGGCTGTCACGGGCCATGCCAATTGCTTCTACGCCACTCATCTGCACAAGCGAGGTGACCGATTCTTCTTCACGCTGTTTATGGCTACGTGAATCCCGTCTCAGCACACGTTTTGCTTCGCGACGAGCTTTGATCACTGCTTTTTGTCTTCCCATGGATAGCACCTTGAGTTGTTGGTATTCATCACACGCGCCAGCGTCGGCACGATTATGCGCACGAACATCAGAGGGTTGGCTTCCTTGTAAGCCATTGCTTGCACTATCGGATGACGATACGGAACAGCTACGCGCACCGTTCTGCACGTCGGTCGAATCAGATTCTTGAGGGAGGGGGGAAAATTTAGTGGTGAGGAAATCGCTGCCGGAGTCTGAGCCTCCGCGCCGGGTGCTGCGGTTGTTATGTTTACCTTGTCCAGTACAGGACGCAACCATTCGCGATCTCCATAGTGATTCAGCATCACTGCCGGGAACTACCGCTGTCTTATCTTAAGTACATCAGGATTTATCATAAATGCAACATTTATTTTACCTGAACGCAACTTTTAAGACTGTCCCTACAGTTGAAATCAGTCTCATATAGAAATATTACAGAAATATAACAGCAGGATAGTCATATGAAAAAATAATGTCCCTGCGAATCGTCGCAGGGACAATTATCAGGCTTCAATAAGACCTTGAGCGAGATACGCGTTGCTGTCGCGCACGCCTGGCAGGGCAAAGAAATAGCCGCCGCCGATGGGTTTAATGTACTCTTCCAGTGCTTCGCCGTTGAGCCGCTTCTGCACGGTCAGGAAGCCCTTTTCCAGATCGTGCTGATAGCAGACGAACAGCAGCCCCATATCGAGCTGACCGGAATTGGTGACGCCCAGCGAATAGCTGTATCCCCGACGCATCATCAGGCTCGACTGCGTCTCTATGGTGCGCGGATTGGCCAGACGAATATGGCTGTCCAGCGCAATCACATCGCCATTCGGATCGCTGGCGTAGTCAGGCACATCATGCTCGTTCTTCATGCCGAGCGGAGCCCCGCTTTGCTTATCACGACCGAAGATCGTCTGCTGCTCTTTCAGCGGCGTGCGGTCCCAGAACTCCACGTGGAACTGAATAATGCGCACCGCCTGATAGCTGCCGCCCACCGCCCATGCCGGTTCATTCTGGTCGGCAGTGACCCACACCACCTCCTTCATGAGCGCGCTATCGTGGCTGTCCGGGTTGGCCGTGCCGTCCTTGAAGCCCAGCAGGTTCACCGGGGTCTCTTTTCCCTTGCTGCGGGCGGCGTGATCAGAGATAAACCCTTCCCGCTTCCAGCGCACGCTCAGCAGATCCGGCGTATGCTTGATGATGTCGCGCAGGGCGTGGATCACCGTGTCCTGGGTGTTGGCGCAGATCTGCAGGAGCAGGTCGCCGTGACAAAGGGCGGCATCCAGGGAATCATTCGGGAAGCGCGTCATTTTTTGCAGCGCTTTCGGCTTCTGTTTTGCCAGCCCGTAGCGCGCGTCAAACAGCGATTCTCCCAGCGAAACGGTTATGGTCAGGTTATCCGGGGCAATGAATGGCCCCAGAATGCCGGAGTCCATTGGCGGCAGACGCGGGTTCGGCGTATCGGGCGCCGGTCCACCGGCGGTAAGAAACGCGATGCGCGTCGTCAGCAGGCGGAACAGACGTTCCAGATCGGCTTTATCACTGGCCAGCGAATCAAAGGCCACCAGCATCATCGACGCCTGCTGCGGCGTCAGGATACCGGCCTGATGCTCGCCATAAAACGGCTGCGTCTCCATGCGGGCATTAGGTGACAGCGTGCCGGGCGCGCTTTGCGGTTTCGCCGCGTGCGCCACCGGACACCCGCCAGCCAGAGCAAGCGCGCCCCCCAGCGCCCCTACCCCTTTTAACAACCGGCGACGGGAAGGCTCAGCCACGTCGCTCTCGTTATGCTTATTCATCGTGCTTAGTCCAGACCCAGTACGCCACGCAGCAGGGAGAGATCTTCCGCCAGGGCGGTAATCGGGCCTTTCAGCGCGTTGCGGTCGGCATCGGTCAGCTTGTCGTAGGTCTCAAACCCGTCTTTGGTGCGGTACTTCGCCAGGATGGTGTCGACTTTTTTGAAGTTGGCATCCACTTTGGCCAGCAGCTCACCGTTCTCTTTCTGCAGCTGAGGACGCAGCAGGTTAACAATTTTCTGCGCGCCGTCGACGTTAGCCTGGAAGTCCCACAGGTCGGTATGGCTGTAGCGATCTTCTTCGCCGCTGATTTTGCTCGCGGCCACTTCTTCAATCAGCCCGGCCGCACCGCCCACCACTTTTGATGGCGGGAAGGCCAGCTCGCTGATGCGCTTTTGCAGCTCCAGCACGTCGCTGTTCAGCTGGTCGGCATACTTCTCCATCCCTTTGGCAGAATTATCGCCAAACAGGGCTTTCTCCAGACGGTGGAAACCGGTGAATTTCGGATCGGCCGCTTTCTGCTCGAAATCATCTTCACGAGCGTCAATGCTGCCATCAAGGTCAGAGAACAGCTCGGCGATCGGCTCAATGCGCTCGTAATGCTGACGGGTTGGCGCGTAGAGGGATTTCGCTTTTTCGATATCACCGGCCTTCACCGCATCGGTAAAGGCTTTGGTTGACGCAGCCAGATCCGCCGTCTCTTTCGTGACGTACGCTTTATACGCGGTAATCGCATCGCCCAGGCTCAGTACCGCAGCGCCTTTCGCCGCATCGGCCGTCGCTTCACCTTTGACGATAAGCTTCCCTTTCGGGTTGGTCAGCAGACCGCAGGTCATCTCATACTCGCCCGGCTGCAGGTTGGCGGTCATCTTCTGGCTGAAGCCAGGGGCGATATTTTCACGCTCTTCCACCACCAGAACGCCTTTCAGGATCTCCCACTCCAGCGCCTTCTGGCTGTGGTTCTGAATAATAAACTGGGTTTTTCCGCTGTTCACCGTGAGGGTCATCGGCTCACACTGCTTGTCGTTGACGGTGACCTTAACCTGTGGAACATCCGCGCCCCAGGCGGAGAATGCAGAAGCGAACAGCGCGGCAATGCCTGCGCATAACGCACTACGACGGAACTGAATTGCCATGACTCTTCCCTTTAAAAGTATGTTGTTACTCAATCAAAGATTACGGCGCAACGCGTGACGCCTGCGTGCCGGTACGCGGCGGCATTGCGAACAGCACCAGCGCCGGAACCAGATAGATAAAGTACATCGCCACTTCGCTGACGCTCGGCGTTTCCTGATAGCCGAAGATACCTTCGAGCAGGGTGCCGGTCAGAGAGTGCGTGGAGAGAACGTTGCTGAGGTCGAACGCCACGTCCTGGAAATGGTTCCACAGGCCCGCTTCATGGAAGGCGCGAATCGCCCCTGCCGCCAGACCCGCGGCTACCAGCAGAATAAACAGGCTGGTCCACTTGAAGAAGGCGCCCAGGTTCAGGCGAATACCGCCCCAGTAGAGCAGGATACCGAGCACCACGGCCGTGGCAAGGCCCAGCATGGCCCCCAGCGGCGGCCAGATCCCCACATCCTGCTGAAACGCCGCCAGCAGGAAGAAAACAGACTCCAGCCCTTCGCGCGCCACGGCGAAAAAGACCATCATAATGAGCGCCCAGCCGTGGTTGTTCCCCTTCTGCAGGGCGTTATCCACCGCCTGCTCCAGCTGCACCTTCACGTTACGGGAGACTTTACGCATCCAGAACACCATCCAGGTGAGGATCACCACCGCAATCACGGCGACGATACCTTCAAACAGCTCCTGCTCTTTCTGCGGAAACTCGCCGGTGGTTTCGTTGATGAGGATCCCCAGACCCAGGCAGAGCGCCGCGGCAAGGAAGACCCCGATCCACATGACGCCAATCCAGCGCCCGCGCTGGGTTCGCTTCAGATAACTGGCGATGAGGCTCACGATAAGGGCGGCTTCGAGCCCTTCACGTAACATAATGAGAAATGGAACAAACATGCCGACACCTTAAATGTTTATCGCGGTCAACTGATGCAAAGAAAGGTAAATTCTTGTGATAGTGATTATCATTACGGCAGAAAGAAACACAAGCGAAATGTGCGGTGTTTTGATGACGAGTTGTAAACGCAGAGCCTGATAATAGTTACATACGTAACGGTCAAGTTTATAAGTTATAACGAAAATGCCCATTTACGCTGATTCAGGGCTGTGGCTAAATATCCGCCTCAAACACCTGGTGAAAATAAATTATGTTTAAAATTGTCCATTTCCTGCTGGCGCTGGTCATTATTCTCGCGCTTGCCTGGCTTACGAGTTTCGACCGCCGAAAAATTCGCATTCGTTTTGTTTTACAGCTGATTGTCATTGAAATTGCCCTGGCGTTCTTTTTCCTGCACGCCGAAAGCGGGTTATTCCTGATTAAATACGTCTCGGGATTTTTTGAGTCACTGCTCAAATTTGCTGGCGAAGGGACTAATTTCGTCTTTGGCGGTATGGGAGAAAAAGGGCTGGCATTCATTTTCCTCGGCGTACTTTGCCCGATTATTTTTATTTCCGCGCTGATTGGTATTCTTCAGCACTGGCGGATCCTGCCGATTTTTATTCGGGTGATCGGTACGCTGCTGTCCAAACTGAACGGCATGGGCAAGCTGGAATCCTTTAATGCGGTGAGCTCGCTAATCCTCGGCCAGTCGGAAAACTTCATTGCCTACAAAGGCGTGCTGGGCGATCTCTCCTCGCGTCGTCTGTTCACCATGGCGGCCACGGCCATGTCGACGGTCTCCCTGTCGATTGTCGGGGCGTATATGACCATGCTCGATGCCAAATTTGTCGTCGCGGCGCTGATTTTGAACATGTTCAGCACCTTTATTATTCTCTCCGTCATCAACCCGACGCGCCCGGAAGCGGAGCCGGATATCAAGCTTGAAAAACTGCATGAATCGCAGAGCTTCTTCGAGATGCTCGGCGAGTATATTCTGGCCGGTTTTAAAGTGGCGATGATTATTCTGGCGATGCTGATTGGCTTTATCGCCCTTATTAGCGCCGTTAACGCCCTCTTCTCCAGCGTATTTGGCATGAGCTTCCAGCAGATCCTGGGCTATGTATTTTATCCCCTGGCATGGCTGGTGGGTATACCGCTGAGCGATGCCTTAAACGCGGGCAGCATTATGGCGACCAAGCTGGTGGCGAATGAATTTGTGGCGATGATTGAGCTGCAGAAAATAGCACACCAGATGTCCCCGCGCGGGCTGGGGATTTTATCCGTCTTCCTCGTCTCATTCGCTAACTTCGCCTCCATCGGCATCGTGGCTGGGGCGATTAAGGGCCTGAACGAGCAGCAGGGTAACGTGGTATCGCGTTTCGGGCTGCGTCTGGTCTACGGCGCGACGCTGGTGAGTTTGCTGTCAGCGAGCTTTGCGGGGTTGGTGCTCTGATGCAATGCCGGGTGGCGCGCAGCGATCCCGGCCTGCAAAACAACAACGGCGGGTTATCCCGCCGTTTTTCATTAAAACTGTACGCACACCGGCTGATCGACACGCATCACCGACTCCTGCGCGAAGCGTGACTTATAAATCCCGCGTAACGCTTCGATGTTCTTCTCACTCTGCGCATCTTTACCGTGGATCAGCATCAGCGCCTTGCTCGGTTCACGCGCCACTTTTCCGTCGTTCCCCAGCCACTGCCCGCGGGCATCAAATACCGTTAAGCCATCGCGAAAGCGCGGCGTCACGTCCAGGTCAACAAACTGCTGCCACTCGTTGGGGGTAATCTGCGCCCCGGCAGGACGGTTTAAGCCGAAATAGAGCGTGGTTTGCTGCATCTGGTTATCCGCTTTGCAGGTCTCTACCGCCGCGTGTTGCGATGGCGCGTTGCAGCCCGCCAGCATCAATAATGCCGCCGCCATTAACCCTGTTTTGATTGTCATGCTTCGCTATCCTCATTGTTATAAGCACTGGGATATCACAGGAAAAGACGGATTTTGGCAAGAAAAAAGCCGGGTGCGCTTGCGCTTACCCGGCCTACGGTACTGCGTGAGAAAATTATTCTGGCTGCAGCTTAGACGGCGGTGCGGAGTGGTAATGCGCGTCGGCTTCCGCAAAGCGTTTCTGCATGGAGGCAGACGGCGCTTTACCCAACAGGCTGAAGACCACGATACCGATGCTGCCGAAGATGAAGCCCGGAATGATTTCGTACAGGCCCAGCCAGGCGAACTGTTTCCAGACGATAACGGTCACCGCACCGATAATCATCCCCGCCAGCGCGCCGTTACGGGTCATACGGGACCACATGACGGAGAACAGGACGACCGGACCAAATGCCGCACCAAAGCCCGCCCACGCGTAGCTCACGAGCCCCAGCACGCGGTTTTCCGGGTTGGCCGCCAGCGCAATCGCAATCAGCGCCACCAGCAGCACCATAAAGCGCCCTACCCATACCAGCTCTTTCTGGCTCGCGCCCTTGCGCAGGAAGGCCTTATAGAGATCTTCGGTGATGGCACTGGAGCAGACCAGCAGCTGACAGCTCAGGGTGGACATCACCGCGGCCAGGATCGCGGAGAGCAGAATACCGGCAATCCACGGATTAAACAGAATCTGCGCCAGCTCGATAAACACGCGTTCGGCGTTCTGGTTCACCGCGCCCGCCTGCGCCGGGTTATTGCTGAAGTAGGCGATCCCGAAGAAGCCGACCGCACACGCGCCCGCCAGACACAGAATCATCCACGTCATACTGATGCGACGCGCATGGACGATGGTATGGTGAGAATCCGCCGCCATAAAGCGCGCCAGAATGTGTGGCTGACCGAAGTAGCCCAGACCCCAGCCCATCAGGGAGACGATGGCGACAAAGTTGAGCCCTTTCAGCATGTCGACGTTTTCGATGCTCTTCTGCTTGATCACCTCCAGCGAATCGCCAAAGCCGCCAACGGTGAAAATCACAATCACCGGGGTCAGGATCAGCGCGAAGATCATCAGGCTCGCCTGCACGGTGTCGGTCCAGCTGACGGCCAGGAAGCCGCCCACGAAGGTATAGAGGATGGTTGCCGCCGCTCCGGCCCACAGGGCGGTTTCGTAGCTCATGCCGAAGGTGCTTTCGAACAGACGCGCACCGGCCACGATGCCGGAGGCACAGTAGATGGTGAAGAACACCAGGATCACCACCGCCGAGATAATACGCAGCACGCGGCTGTTATCCTCAAAGCGTCCGGTGAAGTAGTCCGGCAGCGTCAGGGCATTATTGTTGGCCTCGGTGTGCACGCGCAGACGGCCTGCCACCAGCTTCCAGTTGATCCATGCGCCCACGGTCAGACCGATGGCAATCCAGCTTTCCGAGATACCAGAGATAAAAATCGCACCCGGCAGACCCATCAGCAGCCAGCCGCTCATGTCCGATGCGCCCGCAGAGAGTGCGGTCACCATCGGGCCTAAACTGCGTCCGCCCAGGATGTAGTCGTCAAAGTTTTTCGTTGAACGCCACGCCAAAAACCCTATCAGGATCATGCCAAAAATATAAACGAGAAATGTCACCAGCATCGGTGTGCTAATTGCCATTCAAATTCTCCAAAAGTGTCGAGCGACAACCGTCCGGGTTGCCTTGTTATATGATCACCGGAACGAGGTGACGGTATCTTGTGTTTCGGTGAGGCGCGCTATCCTGCCGTATGCGCCCTCCGCTGACAAACGATTTAACACTGCATTTACATCAATTTCATCCCCGGTTTGATACGAGTTTCCTATAGGTTGCACTCGCTCACGCTTTTACGGGTTGCACCTTTTAAAAGTGTTAACTCCCGCATAAAAACAGGCTTCCCGGGACAAAGGCAGCACGTTTTTCCAGCTAACTATTCGTTAACAATTCATTCATTTCCCGGGTTGCAAACCAGGTCACATTTAACACGGTTGCACAAAGTTGCAACATGGTGGATATTTCACGCTAACGACCAAACACGATGAAAGCACAACAGGAGCTTTGGCATGGGTATGACCACCATGGGGGTTAAGCTGGATGACGCAACCCGCGAACGGATTAAGACCGCAGCAACCCGCATTGACCGCACGCCGCACTGGTTAATTAAGCAGGCGATTTTTAACTATCTCGAAAGACTCGAGAGCGACGAGGGCCTGCCGGAGCTGCCTGCCCTGCTCGCCGGTGCCGCCAATGAAAGTGAAGAAGCGCCGACCGCTGGCGATGAGAGCCATCAGCCGTTCCTCGAATTCGCCGAGCAGATCCTGCCGCAGTCCGTCAGCCGCGCCGCCATTACCGGCGCGTACCGTCGCGCCGAAACCGACGCCGTACCGATGCTGCTGGAGCAGGCTCGCCTGCCGGAAGCCGTTGCCGCCCAGGCGCACAGCCTGGCGTACCAATTAGCTGACAAACTGCGTAACCAGAAGACCGCCACCGGCCGCGCCGGGATGGTTCAGGGTCTGCTTCAGGAGTTCTCCCTCTCCTCCCAGGAGGGCGTGGCGCTGATGTGCCTGGCGGAAGCGCTGCTGCGTATTCCGGATAAAGCCACCCGCGACGCGCTGATCCGCGACAAGATCAGCAACGGTAACTGGCATTCGCACATTGGCCGCAGCCCGTCGCTGTTCGTTAACGCCGCCACCTGGGGTCTGCTGTTTACCGGCAAGCTGGTCTCCACCCATAACGAAGCCAACCTCTCCCGCTCCCTGAACCGCATCATCGGTAAGAGCGGCGAGCCGCTGATCCGCAAAGGTGTGGACATGGCGATGCGTCTGATGGGCGAACAGTTTGTGACCGGAGAAACCATTGCCGAAGCGCTGGCGAACGCCCGCAAGCTGGAAGATAAAGGTTTCCGCTATTCGTACGACATGCTCGGCGAAGCGGCGCTGACCGCCGCCGACGCGCAGGCCTACATGGTTTCTTACCAGCAGGCGATCCACGCCATCGGTAAAGCGTCCAACGGTCGCGGTATTTATGAAGGCCCGGGCATCTCGATTAAGCTCTCCGCCCTCCACCCGCGTTACAGCCGCGCGCAGTACGACCGGGTGATGGAAGAGCTCTACCCGCGCCTGAAGTCCCTGACCCTGCTGGCGCGCCAGTATGACATCGGCATCAACATCGACGCCGAAGAGGCCGACCGTCTGGAGATCTCCCTCGATCTGCTGGAAAAACTGTGCTTCGAGCCGGAGCTGGCGGGCTGGAACGGGATTGGTTTCGTTATCCAGGCCTACCAGAAACGCTGCCCGTTCGTCATTGATTACCTGATTGACCTGGCCAGCCGCAGCCGCCGTCGCCTGATGATCCGCCTGGTGAAAGGGGCCTACTGGGACAGCGAAATCAAACGCGCCCAGATGGAAGGGCTGGAAGGCTATCCGGTCTACACCCGCAAGGTCTATACCGACGTCTCTTACCTCGCCTGCGCGAAAAAGCTGCTCGGCGTGCCGAACCTGATCTATCCGCAGTTCGCCACCCACAACGCCCACACCCTGGCGGCGATCTACAGCCTGGCCGGGCAGAACTACTACCCGGGCCAGTACGAGTTCCAGTGTCTGCACGGCATGGGCGAACCGCTGTACGAGCAGGTGACCGGTAAAGTGGCGGACGGCAAGCTGAACCGCCCGTGCCGAATTTATGCCCCGGTAGGTACCCACGAAACCCTGCTGGCCTACCTGGTGCGTCGTCTGCTGGAAAACGGCGCGAACACCTCCTTCGTTAACCGCATCGCCGACACCACGCTGCCGCTCGACGAGTTGGTCGCCGATCCGGTGCAGGCCGTTGAGAAGATGGCGGCGCAGGAAGGCCAGATTGGCCTGCCGCATCCGAAGATTGCCCTGCCGCGCGAGCTGTACGGCAAAGGCCGCGTCAACTCGGCGGGGCTGGATCTCGCCAACGAACACCGTCTGGCATCCCTCTCCTCTGCCCTGCTCAACAGCGCGCTGCAGAAGTGGCAAGCCAAACCGATGCTGGAGCAGCCCGTTGCTGACGGTGACATGCAGCCGGTCATCAACCCGGCGGAGCCAAAAGACATCGTCGGCTACGTGCGTGAAGCCACCGATGCGGAAGTGGATCAGGCGCTGGACAGCGCGGTGAATAACGCCCCTATCTGGTTCGCCACCCCGCCGCAGGAACGTGCCGCCATCCTGGAGCGCGCGGCGGTGCTGATGGAAGACCAGATGCAGTCGCTCATCGGCATTCTGGTGCGCGAAGCGGGTAAAACCTTCAGCAACGCCATCGCCGAAGTGCGCGAGGCGGTCGACTTCCTGCACTACTACGCCGGTCAGGTGCGCGATGATTTCGATAACGAAACCCACCGTCCGCTCGGCCCGGTCGTCTGTATCAGCCCGTGGAACTTCCCGCTGGCGATCTTCACCGGCCAGATTGCCGCCGCCCTGGCCGCTGGCAACAGCGTGCTGGCAAAACCGGCAGAGCAGACCCCGCTGATTGCCGCGCAGGGCATCAACATTCTTCTGGAAGCAGGCGTACCGGCAGGCGTGGTCCAGCTGCTGCCGGGCCGCGGTGAAACCGTGGGCGCCAAACTGACCTCCGATAACCGCGTGCGCGGCGTGATGTTTACCGGTTCGACCGAAGTGGCCTCGCTGCTGCAGCGCAATATTGCCACCCGTCTGGATGCGCAGGGTCGTCCTACTCCGCTTATCGCGGAAACCGGCGGCATGAACGCCATGATCGTTGACTCCTCCGCCCTCACCGAGCAGGTGGTGGTTGACGTACTGGCCTCCGCCTTCGACAGCGCCGGTCAGCGCTGCTCCGCCCTGCGCGTGCTGTGCCTGCAGGATGACGTGGCGGACCACACGCTGAAGATGCTGCGCGGCGCGATGGCCGAATGTCGCATGGGCAACCCGGGCCGTCTCACCACCGACATCGGGCCGGTGATCGACGCGGAAGCCAAAGCCAATATTGAAAACCACATTCAGGCCATGCGCGCGAAAGGCCGTCCGGTGTTCCAGGCGGTGCGAGACAACAGCGAAGACGCCCGCGAGTGGCGTTCCGGCACCTTTGTGCCGCCTACGCTTATCGAGCTGGCAAGCTTCGACGAGCTGAAAAAAGAGGTCTTCGGTCCGGTGCTGCACGTGGTGCGCTACAACCGTAACAACCTCAACGAGCTGGTTGAGCAGATCAACGCCTCCGGCTATGGCCTGACGCTCGGCGTACATACCCGTATCGACGAGACCATCGCGCAGGTAACCGGCAGCGCCAAAGTGGGCAACCTGTACGTTAACCGCAACATGGTTGGCGCGGTCGTGGGCGTGCAGCCGTTCGGCGGTGAAGGCCTCTCCGGCACCGGCCCGAAAGCGGGCGGTCCGCTCTACCTGTACCGTCTGCTGGCGAACCGTCCTGAGAACGCGCTGGGCGTCACCCTGGCGCGTCAGGATGCGGAGTACCCGGTGGATGCGCAGCTGAAAACCGTGCTGACCCAGCCGCTGGAAGCGCTGATCGCCTGGGCGGAAAAACGTCCTGAACTGCGTGCCGTGGCGCAGCAGTATGGCGAGCTGGCACAGGCCGGTACGCAGCGTCTGCTGCCTGGGCCGACCGGCGAGCGCAATACCTGGACGCTGATGCCGCGCGAGCGCGTACTGTGCGTGGCGGATAACGAGCAGGACGCGCTGGTACAGCTGGCCGCCGCGATGGCCACCGGGTGTGAAGTGCTGTGGCCGGAAGATGCGCTGCATCGCGATCTCGCCAAACAGCTGCCGAAAGCGGTCTCGGCCCGTATCCACTTCGCGAAAGCCGATGCGCTGCTGACGCAGCCGTTTGATGCCGTCATATATCACGGTGATTCCGACCAGCTGCGCGAGCTCTGCGAGCAGGTTGCGGCCCGCAGCGGGGCAATTGTTTCAGTGCAGGGCTTCGCGCGCGGGGAAACCAACCTGCTGCTGGAGCGTCTGTACGTGGAGCGTTCCCTCAGCGTCAACACCGCGGCAGCGGGCGGTAACGCCAGCCTGATGACCATCGGTTAATCGTGTAAACTCTCCCCGGTGGCGCTATGCTTACCGGGGCGACAAAACAACCGTAGGCCGGATAAGCGCAGCGCATCCGGCTTTTTTACACTGAGGGAAAGATGAAAAGAGTATTTCTCGCAGGCGCAGCACTGCTGCTGAGCGCCAGCGCGCTGGCTGACGAGTGCGACAAAGCGACCACTCAGCTTGAACTGAATACCTGTAGCGCGCAGCAGTACCAGGCTGCCGATAAAAAGCTCAACCAGACCTATCAGGCCGCCGTCAAGCGCGCGGAAGCTCCCCAGCGCGAGCTGCTGAAAAAGGCGCAGCAGGCCTGGATTGCCCTGCGCGACGCGGACTGTGCGTTTATCGGTTCGGGAACGGAAGGCGGCAGCGTTCAGCCGATGATCGTGAATCAGTGCCTGGCGGAGAAAACCGTGGAGCGCGAAGCGTTTCTGGCCTCGCTGATGCAGTGCGAAGAGGGCAACCTAAGCTGTCCCCTCTCCCCATAGGGGCGAGGGAGAAAAGACAGCGCAGAACAGTTCCCTCTCCCCTCTGGGGAGAGGGTTAGGGTGAGGGGAACTAGCGCAAGCGGATCCCTTCGATAATCATCCGCTGCACGTTTTCCAGGGTGCTGTGGAAAAACGCTTCGTCCTGGAGCGTTTTACCGGTCACCGCCTCGACCTGGGCCGCAAAGTCAGCGTAATGCTGGGTGGAGGCCCAAATCATAAAGATCAGATGATGCGGATCGACCGGAGCCAGTTTTCCGCTGGCCACCCATCCGGCGATAATGGCCGACTTATCGTCCACCAGCTGTTTCAAATCTCCGGTCAGCTCCGCCTGCAACAGCGGCGCCCCCTGCAGCATCTCAAGGCAGAACAGCCGTGATGCCTGCGGGTAATCGCGCGACACCTCCAGCTTCAGGCGAATGTACTCTTTGATCGCCACCAGCGGGGCCAGCTCTTCGCGGAACGCTTTCAGCGGCGCCAGCCAGATATCGAGAATCTGCTGCATCACCGCAACATACAGCGCCTCTTTCGACGGGTAATAGTAGAGCAGATTGGTTTTGGATACCCCGGACTGCTCCGCCACCTGCTCCAGGCGCGTGCCGTGAATGCCAAACTGCGAAAAGGTCTCCAGCGCCGCGCTGAGGATCGCCTGCTTCTTGGCTCTCACCGCCTGCGAACGTTTACCTGGTGTTTTCACTGCGCCTTGTGTCATTCCCGCTCTCCTTATTCTGCGTTGCCCTCAGCATAGCAAAACCCCCGTCTCGCCACGACATCCTGCACTCCGATCGCGCATGAATGCCTGTTTTCTGTGCAATGTTTTTGACCAGCTAGTCCACTTTTAGCCGCATCAATCCATCAACCTCTGATTAACACATTAATAACACTGCCATTTTTAAAACTGGCACTGCCTTTGCAAAAACACCGTTACACCTGCGACGTAATGAAGAGAGGTTCGTGATGAAAATTGGCGTATTTGTACCCATCGGCAACAACGGCTGGCTTATCTCGACCACTGCACCGCAATACATGCCGACCTTTGAGCTGAATAAAGCCATCGTGCAGAAAGCGGAGCACTACCATTTCGACTTTGCGCTTTCGATGATCAAGCTGCGCGGCTTCGGCGGCAAAACCGAATTCTGGGATCACAACCTGGAGTCCTTCACCCTGATGGCCGGGCTGGCCGCGGTCACCTCGCGGATCCAAATCTACGCCACCGCGGCCACCCTCACCCTGCCCCCGGCGATCGTGGCGCGCATGGCCTCCACCATCGACTCCATCTCCGGCGGACGCTTTGGCGTCAACCTGGTGACCGGCTGGCAAAAACCCGAGTACGAGCAGATGGGGCTCTGGCCGGGTGACGATTACTTCTCGCGTCGCTACGACTACCTGACCGAGTACGTGCAGGTCCTGCGCGATCTGTGGGGTACCGGCAAAAGCGATTTCAAGGGTGACTTCTTCACCATGAACGACTGCCGCGTCAGCCCGCAGCCGTCGGTGCCGATGAAGGTGATTTGCGCCGGGCAGAGCGACGCGGGAATGGAATTCTCGGCGAAATACGCCGACTTTAACTTCTGCTTCGGTAAAGGCGTTAACACGCCTGCCGCCTTCGCCCCGACCGCCGCGCGCATGAAAGAAGCCGCCGACAAAACCGGGCGCGACGTGGGCTCCTACGTGCTGTTTATGGTGATTGCCGACGAAACCGACGACGCCGCGCGCGCAAAATGGGAGCGCTATAAGGACGGCGCCGACGAGGAAGCCCTGAGCTGGCTCACCGAGCAGAGCCAGAAGGACACCCGCTCCGGGGCGGATACGAACGTTCGTCAGATGGCCGACCCGACCTCCGCCGTCAACATCAACATGGGCACGCTGGTCGGCTCGTACGCCAGCGTTGCCAGAATGCTCGATGAAGTGGCGGCCGTTCCCGGTGCGGAAGGCGTCCTGCTGACCTTCGATGACTTCCTCACCGGCGTGGAGACCTTCGGCGAGCGCATCCAGCCGCTGATGCAGTGCCGCGCCCACATCCCTGCCGTCACGAAGGAGGTGGCGTAATGACAACCCTTAACGCACGCCCGGAAGCCATTACCTTCACGCCACAGCAGAGCGCGCTGATCGTGGTGGACATGCAAAACGCCTACGCCAGCCCCGGTGGTTATCTTGATCTGGCGGGCTTCGACGTCTCCGCTACGCAGCCTGTGATAGCGAATATCAAAACCGCCGTCGCCGCCGCGCGCGCTGCGGGCATGCTTATCATATGGTTCCAGAACGGCTGGGATGACCAGTACGTTGAAGCCGGTGGCCCCGGTTCACCGAACTTCCACAAGTCGAACGCCCTGAAAACCATGCGCAAGCGGCCCGAACTGCAGGGCAAGCTGCTGGCGAAGGGCGGCTGGGATTATCAGCTGGTGGATGAGCTGGTCCCGCAGGCGGGTGATATTGTCCTGCCGAAACCGCGCTACAGCGGCTTTTTCAACACGCCGCTCGACAGCCTGCTGCGCAGCCGGGGCATTCGCCACCTGGTCTTCACCGGCATTGCCACCAACGTCTGCGTGGAGTCGACCCTGCGCGACGGCTTTTTCCTCGAGTATTTCGGCGTGGTGCTGGAAGACGCGACCCATCAGGCCGGGCCGGATTTCGCCCAGAAGGCGGCCCTGTTCAATATCGAAACCTTTTTTGGCTGGGTCAGTAACGTTGCGGATTTCAGCGACGCCCTGAATCCCCCGCTCGCCCGTATCGCCTGAGGAGACGCACGATGTCGAAATCCGTAATCATCCCGCCGGGCACCAACACGCCCATCGCCCCGTTTGTCCCCGGCACGCTCGCCGACGGCGTGGTGTATGTCTCCGGCACGCTGCCGTTTGATAAAGACAACAACGTGGTGTTTATCAACGACCCAAAGGCGCAAACCCGCCACGTGCTGGAGACGATCAAAACCGTGATCGAAACGGCGGGTGGCACGATGGAGGATGTGACCTTCAACAGCATCTTTATCACCGACTGGAAAAACTACGCCGCGATTAATGAAATCTACGCGGAGTTCTTCCCCGGCGATAAGCCGGCCCGATTCTGCATTCAGTGCGGGCTGGTTAAGCCAGACGCGCTGGTTGAGATCGCCACCGTTGCGCACATCGCGAAGTGAGGCGGCCATGAAACTCTCCGTCTCACCGCCCCCGTATGAGGGTGCGCCCGTGGTGGTCCTTATTGCCGGTCTCGGCGGCAGCGGCAGCTACTGGTTGCCCCAACTGGCCGCGCTGGAACCGGAGTATCAGGTGGTGTGCTATGACCAGCGTGGAACGGGCACTAACCCCGATGCCCTGCCGGAAGGCTACAGCCTGGCACAGATGGCGGACGAACTGGCCCAGGCGCTGGCTGAGGCCGGGATCGCACGCTACAGCGTTGTCGGCCACGCGCTAGGGGCACTGGTCGGCCTGCAGCTGGCCCTCGACAGGCCCGACGCCCTCACCGCGCTGGTGTGCGTCAACGGCTGGTTGACCCTCAACGCGCATACCCGCCGCTGCTTTCAGATCCGCGAGCGCCTGCTGCATTACGGTGGCCCGCAGGCGTGGGTTGAGGCGCAGCCGCTGTTTCTCTACCCGGCAGACTGGATGGCCGCTCGCGCTCCCCGCCTGGAGGCCGAAGAAGCGCTGGCGCTGGCCCATTTCCAGGGCAAATCCAACCTGCTGCACCGGCTCAGCGCCCTGAAAAAGGCTGACTTCAGCCGCCATGCGGCGCGCATTCGCTGCCCGGTACAGATCATCTGTTCCGCCGACGACATGCTGGTGCCCTCTGTCTGCTCGTCTGAGCTGCAGGCAGCGATCCCGCACAGCCACAGCGCGGTGATGCGTCAGGGCGGCCATGCCTGCAACGTCACCGAGCCGGACACCTTTAACACCCTGCTGCTTAACGGGCTGGCCAGCCTGCTGCACAGTCATGAACCCGCTTTATAAGGAGCTGTAATGAGCGAAGCCATTAATCCCACCGCGCTGGAAACGCTGTTCACCGGCGCCAGAACCCATAACGGCTGGCAGGATATTGCCGTCAGCGACGAGACGCTGCGCGAAATCTACGACCTGATGAAATGGGGTCCAACCTCCGCCAACTGCTCCCCGGCGCGCATTGTGTTTGTGCGAAGCGCGGAGGGAAAAGAGAAGCTGCGCCCGGCGCTCTCCAGCGGCAACCTGGAGAAAACACTCACCGCCCCGGTCACGGCGATTGTGGCCTGGGACAGTGAATTCTACGAGCGCCTGCCTGAACTGTTCCCGCACGGCGATGCCAGAAGCTGGTTTACCGCAAGCCCCGCGCTGGCGGAAGAGACCGCCTTTCGCAACAGCTCGCTGCAGGCCGCCTACATGATTTTCGCCTGTCGCGCGCTGGGGCTGGACACCGGCCCGATGTCGGGCTTTGACCGCCAAAAGGTCGACGAGGCCTTTTTCACCGGCACGACGCTTAAAAGCAATCTGCTGATCAACATCGGCTACGGCGACCCGGGCAAACTTTACGGGCGCCTGCCGCGCCTGACCTTCGACGATGCCTGCGGGCTGGCGTAAGGAGCGATGATGACGACACCGGATAAACAAACCTTTCGCGATGCCATGGCCTGCGTCGGCGCGGCGGTGAATATCATCACCACCGACGGTCCGGCGGGGATGGCAGGCTTCACCGCCAGCGCGGTGTGCAGCGTCACGGATTCACCGCCCACTCTGCTGGTGTGCCTGAACCGCGGCGCGTCCGTCTGGCCGACGTTCAGCGAGAACCGCACGCTGTGCGTGAATACCCTGAGCGCCGGACAGGAGCCGCTCTCAAACCTGTTTGGCGGCAAAACGCCGATGGGAGAACGCTTTGCCGCCGCCCGCTGGCAAACGGGCGACACCGGCTGCCCGCGTCTGGAGGATGCGCTGGCCTCGTTTGACTGCCGCATCAGCCAGGTGGTGAGCGTCGGTACCCATGACATTCTGTTTTGCGACATCGTTTCGATTATTCGCCACCCCGCGCCGCAGGGCCTGGTGTGGTTTGACCGCGGCTACCACGCGCTGATGCGACCCGCCTGTTAAGGCGCTCTAAGGAGACAGACCATGTTCGGATTTCCCCACTGGCAGTTGAAATCGACCTCCACAGACGCTGGCGTGGTCGCGCCGGATGAACGCCTCCCGCTCGGGCAGACGATGGTGATGGGCGTCCAGCACGCGGTCGCCATGTTTGGCGCCACGGTGCTGATGCCGATGCTGATGGGACTCGATCCCAACCTCTCGATTCTGATGTCCGGTATCGGCACCCTGCTGTTCTTTTTTGTCACCGGCGGGCGCGTGCCCAGCTATCTGGGATCCAGCGCCGCCTTTGTCGGCGTGGTGATCGCCACCACCGGATTTAACGGCCAGGGAATCAACCCCAACCTGAGCGTGGCCCTCGGCGGCATTATCGCCTGCGGTCTGGTGTATACCCTGATTGGTCTGGTGGTGATGAAAATCGGTACGCGCTGGATCGAACGCCTGATGCCTCCCGTGGTTACCGGCGCGGTGGTGATGGCGATCGGCCTTAACCTTGCGCCGATTGCGGTGAAAAGCGTCTCCGGCTCGCCGTTTGAAAGCTGGATGGCCGTCGTGACCGTGCTGTGCATCGGCCTGGTAGCGGTATTTACGCGAGGCATGATCCAGCGGCTGCTGATCCTGGTCGGGCTGATTGTTGCCTGTCTGGTGTATGCCCTGCTGGCGAACGTTTTTGGTCTCGGCAAGCCGGTTGATTTTACGCTGCTGCATCAGGCCGCCTGGTTCGGCCTGCCGAAAGTGACCTCGCCCACCTTTAACACCCAGGCGATGATGCTTATCGCCCCGGTGGCGGTGATCCTGGTGGCGGAAAACCTGGGTCATCTGAAGGCAGTCGCGGGGATGACGGGACGCAGTATGGACCCATACATGGGCCGCGCGTTCGTCGGCGACGGGCTGGCGACCATGCTTTCGGGCTCAGTCGGCGGCAGCGGCGTCACCACCTATGCCGAGAATATCGGCGTGATGGCGGTGACCAAAGTCTATTCGACGCTGGTCTTTGTCGCGGCAGCGGTGATGGCGATGCTGCTCGGCTTCTCACCGAAATTCGGCGCGCTAATCCACACCATTCCGTCACCGGTGATCGGCGGAGCCTCAATCGTGGTGTTTGGGCTGATCGCCGTGGCTGGCGCGCGGATCTGGGTGCAGCATCGGGTCGATCTCAGCCAGAACGGCAACCTGATTATGGTGGCCGTTACGCTGGTGCTGGGCGCGGGCGATTTTGCCCTGACGCTGGGCGGGTTTACGATCGGCGGGATTGGCACCGCGACCTTCGGCGCGATCCTGCTTAACGCCCTGCTGAGCCGCCGGATGGCCGCGGCCCCGCAGGGCGAGGTGGTGCGTCAGGATTCGTGAAATCTCAATGTCGGGTGACGGCGATGCCTTACCCGACCTTTACGTTCCGTAAGAACACCATAATGCCAGGCAATCACACCTGCTCAAACAGTCGTTCGATAGATTTTGTAGGAAAGAAAAGAGAATGGCTGTTTTCACCCGTCAGCGGAATAAAACCCTGCTTCAGATAAAATTGTTTTGCCTGGTCGTTGAGTGCATCAACAAATATTCCGTGTACGCCCACCGCCTGCGATGCCAGATAGACAACCCGCATGGCATGCGTGACGAGCGTCGTTCCCCACTCCTGCCCTTGCAGGTCTTTATGTATCGCCAGACGTCCCAGCGTTACGCTCGGTACGTTGCTATAAGGGATCCGACGCTGCTGAGTCCTGGAAGGCAGCATCGCTTTTTCAAAGCAACTTCCCGATAACGTGTAATAGCCCAGGACTCGCGGACCATCGCGGTCTTTAAGCAGATAGCCTCGTAAAATACGCCCATTGTGCTGACGCACCAGATGTTCTGTGAGGAAGACATTTAGCGAGGGTTCACCACAATCGAAGTCCCTGAAATCATAATCTTTTCCCTCTGAAAACATTTCGATCGTGAGATTTTCCACGACGCTTCACTCCATGTTTCGAAGACGTTTTGCCGCTCGCTTCAGGCGTTCATTTGGCTCTGGCGGATTGTCGATGGCATCCATCACGGCATTCCATGATGCTTCGTTTAAGACGAGACGCCGATGGTGTTCAATGACCTCTGCAGCGCGCTCTGACGCACTGTTCACCATAAACTGGGTGATCGTTTGGTTCGTCATCGCTGCCGCTTCTTCAATCATTGTTTTGTCTTCGTCCGTTAAGCGAAGATCGATACGCTGTTTTTTCAGTGCTGGCATGGTTTACTTCACCGTGTACGGTATTTATCCGTACATATCGTAGATAAACCCGTCTGTTTTTTCAATCTAAACCTTCTTCAGCAGTCATGTCGCTCACCGGGTTCCGACGCTTTCTGAGCTTCAACTCGCTCACCAGCACCCCGGCGACAATAAACGCCGCACCCACCAGGGCCAGCAGCGGCAGACGTTCCCCGGCGAGTCGCCCGAAAATGCCCGCCCAGACCGGTTCACCGGTATAAATGACCGTTGCCCGGGTTGGCGATACGCTACGCTGCGCCCAGTTCATGGTGACCTGGATAATGGCGCTGAAGATCCCCAGCCCCAGCGCCACCACGACCAGGCCGGTGGACATCGGCGGCACGGACTCCCCTGCCGGAACCATCGTCGCAAACGCCACCAGCGACGCGGTCGCGAGTTGCACCACCGTCACCCGCTTAACGTCCACCTTGCCCGCCCAGGCGCTGATCAGAATAATTTCCGCCGCAATCGCAACCGCCCCAATCAGGGTGATGATCTCGCCCGGCCCCAGCGCCAGGAGGTTGTTTTCCGGCCCGGCCAGCAAAATCAGACCGATAAACGCCAGCACGATGCCAATACAGGACATCAGCCCCGGCAGCCGCCCCAGGCACAGCCACTGAAGCAGCGGCACCAGGGGCACATACATGGCGGTGATAAATGCGGATTTGCTGCTGGAGATGGTCTGCAATCCCCACGTCTGCAGGCTGTAGCCCATCGCGATCGCCACCCCAATCGCCACGCCCGCCTTAAGCTCTTTGAGCGTCAGACCCCGCAGCGTGTTAAGGGATATCAGCCCCACGGCTATCGCCGCCGTTGCAAAGCGCAGACCAACAAAAAAGAACGGATCGCTGAGGGTCACCGCGTACTGAACGGCCAGAAACGTCCCGCCCCAGAACATGGTGATGAGAATGAGGATGGCTTCCTGTGGTTTTACGGAAAACTTAAAGCGTGAGACAGACATGCGGCACCAGCAAATGAGAACAATTCTGTAGTGTGCGTTGCCTTTGGTTACAGTTCAATGTTGCAGAAATAAAAAAACCGCCGGGATATCCCGGCGGCAGGGGTTCAACCCGGCGTGTTACTTACTGCTGCCGTGGCTGTTTTTCCCCCCTTTCTTGCCAGCTTCAGATGCGCGTTGCGGGTCATTCTTGAAGTTCCCCCCGCTATGCTGGCCACCTTTACGGCCTGCTTCTGATGCTCTTTCACGGTCTTCTGCGAAATTACCTGAACCACCACGATGGTTTGCCATCTCTAACCTCCAGAATGTGAAACATTAGACATCATATTGCATTCAGTAAAAGAGGATTCTTTCACCTCGCGGCTCAAGGACAACGCCTTTATCTGTGCCGCGTGAAACTAAGCTTAGTGGAATGAGGTTATCCGGCAAGCCGAAGGTAATATCCTGCAACATGATCTCAGTCTTTCGGGTGAGATGACGCGACGGCTATTCATAAGCCTTTCTTATCATTTTAAAAATCCGCACCGGGAAAGTTGTATCATTTTGCTACAAAGTCATTTTTCTCCTCATGTTGTTATAAATCAAATAAATGGCGTTCATTTTTGCAGTCTGGCTGTGATGACATATCTTTAAAAGAGCGCAGCGATCCGCTGTCAGAGAAACCAACGAGGAGTGAAGCAAAATGGCAAAAGTTCTGGTGCTCTATTATTCCATGTATGGACACATTGAAACCATGGCTCACGCGGTAGCAGAAGGTGCAAACAGGGTTGATGGCGTAGAGGTTGTGGTGAAACGCGTACCGGAAACCATGCAGGCGGAAGCCTTCGCGAAAGCCGGGGGAAAAACGCAAAATGCACCGGTCGCCACCCCGCAGGAGCTGGCGGATTATGATGCCATTATCTTCGGCACCCCGACCCGCTTCGGCAATATGTCAGGCCAGATGCGCACCTTCCTCGATCAAACCGGCGGACTTTGGGCATCCGGGGCGCTCTACGGCAAACTCGCCAGCGTATTTAGCTCTACCGGGACCGGCGGCGGTCAGGAGCAGACGATTACCTCAACCTGGACTACCCTTGCTCATCACGGGATGGTGATTGTGCCGATTGGCTACGGCGCGCAGGAGCTGTTTGACGTTTCCCAGGTGCGCGGCGGTACGCCGTACGGCGCAACCACCATTGCCGGTGGGGATGGCTCACGTCAGCCAAGCAATGAAGAACTGTCTATCGCCCGCTATCAGGGTGAATACGTCGCGGGTCTGGCCAAAAAACTGAACGGCTAACACCCAACAGGAGGACAAGCATGCCAACTCAAGAATCCAAAGCTCACCACGTGGGCGAATGGGCAAGTTTACGCAACACCTCGCCGGAGATTGCCGAAGCTATCTTTGAAGTCGCGAAATACGATGAAAAGCTGGCCGAGCAGATTTGGGAGGAAGGTAACGATGAGGTGCTGGTGCGCGCCTTCGAAAAAACGGACAAAGACTCGCTCTTCTGGGGTGAGCAAACCATCGAACGTAAAAACGTCTAAGCGTTTCCCCCCGCCGCAGCGGGGGGTTCTCTCTTACTTCGCCGCGTTATTCATCACCGCATTGAATTTATCAACAGGACAGAAGCCGTTCGCATCCACCGGGCAGCCCTTCAGCTCCAGCGTCACGCGCTGTGCCGGAGACTGCAGCGACAGCACGCTGGCGTTGCGCAACTGCTCTGAACTCTGGTAGACATACTCAATTTTCATCAGCTCCTGGTTGGCATTTTTGTCATGCCAGCGCTGGAAGACAATCTTGCCGCCGATCGGGGTACGTTCCTGCTGATCGTGTAGCTGATACGGTTTGAAATCGAGGGCGGTGAGCAGGGAAGCAATGTTCGAATCATGCCCCACCAGCAGGGTGATTTTCGGCGCTTTCGCCTGGTCGGTAACCAGCGTTTTATCGATATATTTCACCAGCGGTTTCGCCACGTTTTGCGCCACCTCGGTGGAGGTAAACAGCGAGTCCTGATAGCCGTTCTTCAGCTTCGACAGCACGCGCCACTGCTGGTCGGTTTTGATTTCTCCCCAGGCGACCTGGTCGGCCGGGAAGCCTTCGTAATACTGCAGCGTGAACGCATCCACCAGCGAGTTGCCCACCTTCAGCGGCCCGGATACGCCAGGCTCTTTTTCATAGTCAGCGCTGAAGGTATCTTTCGCGTCCGCCAGCGAGCAGACCTTTTTCTCTTTGCAGGACGGCGAGTCGGCGTAGTTCGTCATCTGCTCCAGCAGCTTATAGCTTTCGCCAAGCTGCATTTTCTGCCGTTCCGCCTCCATCGCCTTGAGCGCTTTTTCGCGGAATTCCGGCGAATTATCGGTGATCACCGGATTAAATGTCGGATCCATGGTGCCCATTTTTTCCTGATGGTGCACGGGCACATCGCAGCCCGGGAACGCGCCGGTAATGAAGAACTGCGCGGTGGCGACGGTGCGCTGCAGGCTGTTAGCATAGGCGTAAACGCTCTCCGCCGGTGGACATTCTCCCGTCTTCACCATCCCCTGCTGCGCCAGCCACTCGCGCATGTAATGGCCCATATAGACCTCCAGCACGCCCCCTTTGGTCGTGAGCTGGCCGCCCGGCACCTCCCACTCCGGCCACTGCTTCGGCGTGGACTGCTCCAGCACGCTGCCGCTGTTAGCCAGCGGCGCGCGCAGGTTATGGCGACTCATGATTAAAACTTGCTCCAGCTGATACCCTTCCGGCGTCTCTTGCGCCTGCACGCCAAACGTTGCTGAAATGGAACCGGCGACTGCCAGCGCGAGTAGTGCTTTTCTCATCCCTAATTCCTCACTCGTTTTAAAATGTCGCGCTCAGTGTGACAGATTCGTCACAATTTTCCGGGAAGCATTTCTCAAACTGATGATTAACGTGCTTACGGTGTGTATGGATTAGTTTTATAATAAAACCATACCCCACCGGAGAATTCGCTGTGAAACGTACCCGCCTTGAAGAGAGCACCTGCCCCGTCGCCCGTTCGCTGGATATCATCGGCGACTGGTGGTCGCTGCTGATCGTCCGCGACGCGCTCCGCGGGATTAAACGCTTCGGCGAGTTTCAGAAAAGCCTCGGTATCGCGAAAAACATGCTGACCACGCGGCTCAAGCTGCTGGTGGACGAAGGCATTCTCCGGCTTCAGCCCGCCTCCGACGGCAGCGCCTGGCAGGAATACGTCCTGACCGACAAGGGACGCGCCCTGCAAACCGTGCTGGTTGCCCTGTCCCAGTGGGGCAATGAATTTTTGTTCGCGGAAAACGAATGCGGCACCGTGCTGGTCGATAGCGAACAGCGCAAACCCCTGCGTAAACTGATGCTTATCGCCGACGATGGCCGCGAACTGACGCCTGAAGAGATCGTGGCCAGACTCCCCTCCTGACCGTTCCCGACGGCAAAAGCACAAAATGATCGCCAATATGGTTGCATTATAAAACCAAATGACCGAGAGTTAATTCAGTTTCATATTGAAACCAAATAACCCACTTTGACTGAGGTAATGCACGATGACTACGCAAATCACCACCGCCCTGATTACGGGTGCCTCTTCCGGGATCGGTGCCGTCTATGCCGATCGCCTTGCCGCGCGCGGTGCTAACCTGGTCCTGGTCGCCCGCCGCGAGGATCGCCTGAAAGCCCTCGCCGCCGACCTGCGCGCACGCTATGGCGTGGCCGTCGATATTCTGGTGGCCGATCTCACCGATGAAGCCGGGATCCGCGCGGTGGAAGACGAACTGCGCAGCAATACCGCCATTGATACGCTGATTAACAACGCGGGCACCGCGCAGATGGCACCGTTCCTCGCGGGCGAGGTGGCGCAGCATCAGGCCATTAACACCCTGAACACCACGGCGCTGATGCGTCTGACCTACGCCATCCTGCCGCGCCTGGCGCAGAATAATCGCGGCACGCTGATCAATATCGCGTCCGTGCTGGCGCTGCATGTTCGGGCGGGCAGCGCGCTCTACAGCGCCACGAAGGCGTGGGTATTGAGCTTTACCCGTGGGCTACAGGAAGAATTTGCCGACAGCAGCGTGCGCATTCAGGCCGTGCTGCCCGCCGCCACCGCGACGGAGATCTGGAGCCATTCTGGCGTCACGGTGGACGATCTGCCGGAAGGATCGGTAATGACCACCGACGATATGGTGGATGCGTCGCTGGCGGGTCTGGATCAGGGCGAACCGATCACCATCCCGCCGATGCATGATGCAGGCCTGTGGGACCGCTACGAAGCGGCGCGCCTTGAGCTGTTTAGCAGCGCGCGCACCGGCATCCCGGCACCGCGCTACGTAAAACAGTAGCCTAACGCTGAAGCTGGTCGCCGTACTCGCTCATCCAGGCGGCCAGCGGCGAGAGCGCATCCTGCAGGGTTAACCCCAGCCCGGTAATCTGATACTCCACGCGCGGCGGGATCTCCGGGTAGACCGTCCGCGTCACCAGCCCGCGCTGTTCAAACAGGCGCAGCTGCTTCGTCAGCTCTTTCTGGGTGATGGGGGCAGCCGCCCGCAGCAGGTCGCCAAAGCGGACAGGCGTGTTAATCACAATAAGACGATAGAGGATCGGGATTGCCCATTTGCCGGAAATCAGGTTTACAAACTGCGTCATCGGGCAGGTATAGGCCTCAGATTTTTTTTCACAGCACTCCTCCAGCATTTCTGCCATAGCACACCTCTTGCCTCTTTAGTATCCATTTGGTACCTGGTTTCCTTTCGATACTAACGTTTCTATAGTGCTTTCTCCAGTGACATTTCAGGAGAAGAACATGGGTCGTTTAACCGATAAGTATACGTTGATTACCGGCGGCACCAGCGGTATCGGTCTCGCCACCGCGCAGGCATTTATCGCCGAAGGGGCGCACGTCGCTGTGACCGGACGCAACCCGGACACCCTCGCCGAAGCAGAGCGCATTCTGGGCGATAAGGCCTGGGTGATCCCAACCGATGCGGGCGATATCGCGTCGCAAAAAGCGCTGGCGGCAACCCTCGCCGCCCGCTGGCCACGCCTGGACGCGGTCTTTCTCAACGCCGGCGACGTGACGCACGCGCCGCTGGAAGCCTGGCAGGAAGAGACCTGGGACCGCCTGATGAACATCAACCTGAAGGGACCGTTCTTTTTAATCCAGGCGCTGCTGCCGCTGCTGAATAACCCGTCGTCGGTGATCCTCTGCGGCTCCGTGAGCGCGCGCATCGGACTGCCCACCAGCAGCGTGTATGCCGCGAGCAAGGCCGCCCTGCTGTCGCTGGCGCGCACGCTGTCGGCGGAACTGCTGCCGCGCGGGATCCGCGTCAACGGCCTGAGCCCCGGTCCGGTGGAAACCCCGGCCTTTACGAAAACGGGCTTAAGTGAAGAGGCGCTTAACGCAATGATGGCGGAGATCATCAAGCTGGTGCCGCTGGGCAGAATGGGCTCGACGACGGAGCTGGCAAAAGCCGCGCTCTATCTCGCCTCCGACGAGTCGAGCTACACGGTAGGAACAGAACTGCTGGTGGACGGCGGAATGGGGAGCCTGTAACTCAAAAGGCGCTGATGCCGGTGACGATGCCGACATACAGCGCCGCCCATACGGCGGCAGAGGCCAGGCTCACGCCGTAAACTTTCACCACGTTCAGCCTGAGCATGCCTGCAGCCAGTGGCACGATGTAGCGCAATACCGCCAGGAAGCGCGCGGTGAACAGCACCAGCACCCCGTTTTTTTGTAGCTGATGCTGCACCCGCAGAAATTTACCGGCGTGTTTTGCCGTGAAGCGGGTCATCCAGCGCGTGTGCCCCATCCGCTGCCCTAAGTGGTAGTTCAGCGCCGAGCCCGCCGTTGCCCCCATCACCACGGCCAGCCACGCCAGGGCAGGATGCATGCTTGCCTGGCTGACGGTAATGCCCGCCAGCAGCATGACCGAGGCGGGCGGCAGCACGGAGGAGATCAGCACCGTCGACTTGCTCAGCGCCATCATAAATAACAGCGCGAACAGATGTGCCGGATACAGCGCAAAATGATTCAGCAGATTATCAAGCCACGCCATTTTCCCTCCCCCGTTAATTATTTAATTCTCCATTTAAAATGAATAACCTTAAATAAACCCTCAACATTCTATTAATAATATTCTCCTAAACCGTTCTTAAACATTTTTTAAATTCCTGAGCGGCAATGTTAAATAAGCGTATTATTCCTCTCGTTTTACAACGATCTCGTTATGGCGAGGCTCCTGTACAAATACACGTTATCGCTCTGGTAGGTTCGAGAGAATCGACACAGGGTAAAACAGGCACTGTCGAATCAAGGCTTTGTCAGTATAACTTCCCTCGCGGGATACGGTGTACAGTGCTGAACCCAGGACGTGGGGATCTCCTCTTCGACATGCCCTGTCTTGCTCGCCCCTGAGAGATTTTATTATTCAAAGGGAATTCACTATGTCTTACGCTATTCACAACCAAAACCTGGCATTCAATGACAGCGCGATCGCGCAATATATGAATACCGATTTTATCGTCCTCGATATAGCATTATGCGTAGCGCTGGCGCGCGAGCAATTCTTCGAAAAATTAAAAGACGATGATATTCCGTCGCATATTTTTATCGAAGACCATGGCCGCCTGGCGGGGATGGTTGCCGTGCGCAAATTGCTGCAGACCACCGATACGGTGCAGCCGGTAAAATCGCTGATGATTTCGCAGTTTTTGCAGGTCAAACCGGAAGATGAACGTGCCGATGTTGCCGGACTGCTGGCGCACGGCGGCGCGGATGTCGTGCCCGTGGTCACCCACGGCAAGCTCGTCGGCTGCCTGACCGAGCGCGAAATCGCCCATCTGTTGGAAGATGACGTCACCGAAGATGCCCAGCTTCAGGGGGCGACGCTCCCCCTGGAGAAGCCCTATCTGGAGACCAGCCCGTATAACCTGTGGAAAAAACGCTCCGTCTGGCTGCTGCTGCTGTTTGTCGCCGAAGCCTACACCAGCTCGGTTATTCAGCATTTTGAAGAGGCGCTCGAGTCCGCCATCGCGCTGGCGTTCTTCATTCCGCTGCTGATCGGCACGGGCGGCAACAGCGGGACGCAGATCACCTCCACGCTGGTGCGCGCGATGGCGCTGGGAGAAGTCCACCTTCGCGACGTCGGGCGCGTGCTGCGCAAAGAGATGACCACCTCGCTGATGATTGCCGCCACACTCGGTATCGCCGGGTGTATCCGCGCCTGGATGATGGGTATCGGCCTGGAGATCACGCTTATCGTCAGTCTGACGCTGGTGTGTATCACGCTCTGGAGCGCGATTGTGTCGTCCGTGATCCCGATGGTGCTCAAGCGCTGCCGGATCGACCCTGCCGTGGTGTCCGCGCCGTTTATCGCCACGCTGATTGACGGGACCGGGCTGATTATCTACTTCAAAATTGCCCAGTACACGCTGGGGCTAGAGTAAGCTTGCGAGCACCTCATTCACGTGATTGAGGTGCTCACTTCGCTACGCATCGCCGAGCTGATGCGCGATCTCACGCAACTGCTGGGCAAGCGCCTGCAGGTTTTTCCCCTTCTCCCCTTTTGGGCCGGTGGACTGACGCACCACCAGACGGGCAGGTAAAATCGAGGACATGCGCTGGGCATTCTCTTCACCGCTGTCGAGAATACGGCGCACCGCCTCTTTACCCTGCAGATCTAAATCCAGCGATACCGTCGTCAGTGCCGGGTAGAAGAACGAGCTTTCATAGGTGTCATCGTAGCCAATCACCGACTTCTCGCCCGGAATTGAAATCTGCTGCTGATGGAACGCGCTCAGCACGCCGAGCGCCATCTGGTCGTTCGCCACCAGCACGGCGGTAAACTGCGCCGTTTCCCGCAGCATTTGCAACGCTCCCGA
This sequence comes from Enterobacter sp. Acro-832, assembly GCF_011752745.1. NCBI lineage: Bacteria > Pseudomonadati > Pseudomonadota > Gammaproteobacteria > Enterobacterales > Enterobacteriaceae > Enterobacter > Enterobacter sp. Acro-832. The sequence continues at coordinate 510,443 of NZ_VWWX01000002.1, read as the reverse complement.
ATAACCGCTTTGCGCATCCCAGTTGCCGCGAATGACCGATGCTGGCTCCAGACCGTAGCCCTTCAGGGTCTCGATCCAGCTTTTTAGCCTCAGCTGCGCCGACACGGAAGACGCCGGCCCCGCCAGCAGGGCAATGTCGCGATGCCCCAGCTCGTAAAGATATTTGACGCTGGCGCGGGTGCCGTCCGCCGGATTAAACGAAACGTTAAACACGGAACTGTACGGGTCAACGTCGAGGAACAGACAGACAATGTCGTCGTTGTCGGCGGCGATTTTCTGCGCCGCTTCAGCCTCCAGCGGCACGTTGATGATCACTTTGCTCACCAGCTGGGATTTCAGCTCGTTGATGGAATCCTGGATGCTGTGGTTTACGTTCTCATCAATCATTGAGATCAGTACCTGGTAGCCTTCCACATTGGCATAGCGTTTCACCGCCGCCGCAACCTGCGAAGGCGCGTGCAGCGCCAGCGAAATGGTCACCAGCCCAACGGTCTGGCTCTGCTTGCCCACCAGCTGCTGAGCCAGTCGGTTGGGTACATACCGCAATAACTCTATGGATTTCTCCACCTTGATGCGCGTGGCGTCGGATACATTGGCAGATTTATTCAGTACCCTGGACACGGTCTGATAGGAGACGCCCGCATGGCGTGCCACGTCCTCTAACGTTGCGCTTTTCGACTTCATGGTCCGGTTCCTTATGTTGTTATGCGCTGATTGTAACAGGGGTGCTGAAAAAAAACGCTTATCACCCTCTCGCTGCGGGCATAACACCATCAAAAAGTATGACGCTCACAATGCCATAATTTGTGTCCAATCTCATTACTCGTAACAAAATTGTCTATTTTATTTGCAGTTAATCACACATTTCAGATCGTGTAATTGCCAGCCAACGGGTTTAGGCATTTTATGACAGCGGATTTGTGAACGTATTACAAAACAATAAGAGGGTTACAATGAACACGACGATCCGCTCTGTATCTGTTGCGTTGGCTGCCGCGCTGGCATCGCCTTCGCTGTTTGCAGCGTCTTCAGTACCGATTGATTTTCATGGATATCTTCGCTCCGGTGTGGGCGTCTCACGGGATGGTGGGATGGAGGAGTGGCAAAAAAACAAGATTGGCCGTCTGGGTAACGAGGCCGACACCTACGGCGAGCTGGAGCTAGGCTCCGAGGTATACAAAAAGAACGACGTCAGTTTCTATCTCGACAGCATGGTGAGCATGGTATCAGACGGCTCCAACGACAATGAAACCACCTTAGATGACGATGCCCAGTTCGGCCTGCGCCAGCTTAACCTGCAGATCAAGGGGCTGATCCCCGGGGATCCCAATGCGGTGATTTGGGGCGGTAAGCGCTACTACCAGCGCCATGACCTGCACATCATTGATACCAAATACTGGAATATTTCCGGCTCCGGTGCGGGTATCGAGAACTACACGCTTGGCCCGGGCGCAGTCTCCGTTGCGTGGATCCGCGGCGATGCTAACGACGTGGACTATCGCGTGGATGGCGACAGCGACGTTAACATCAACTATATCGACCTTCGCTATGCGGGCTGGAAGCCGTGGGCGGGCGCGTGGACGGAAGTGGGTATTGATTACGCCATGCCAAACCCGACCAACAAGCAGAAAGAGTATGGCGGGCTGTACGAGGCCGATAACGGCGTGATGGTCACCGGTGAGATCAGCCAGGATATGTTTGGCGGCTATAACAAGCTGGTGCTGCAGTACGCCAATAAAGGTCTGGCCCAGAACATGGTGTCACAGGGTGGGGGCTGGTACGACATGTGGAACTACGTGAACGACGCCACCGGCTACCGCGTGATTAACACCGGCTTAATTCCGATTACCGACAAGTTCTCTTTTAACCACGTCCTGACATGGGGTTCGGCAGACGACACCACGCAGTATACGGACAAATCACGCCTGGTATCGCTGGTGGGGCGCGCACAGTATCAGTTTACCGAGTACGTGCGTCTGATTGGCGAAGTGGGCGGATTCTACCAGGAAGATACCTACACCGACGGCACTAAGTACAAGCAGAGCGGCGAGAAGTACACCCTCGCGCTGGGCCTGGCAGACGGTCCTGAGTTTATGTCACGTCCTGAACTGCGCGTATTCGCCTCCTATCTGAATGACTCCGAAAAAGGGCAATCCTTCGAAGATGGCACGGCCAACAATACCTGGAACTTTGGTGTGCAGGTCGAGGCCTGGTGGTAAGTCTTAATTCATAATTTGCGTTAATCGTTATCGTATCTCCAGCAACCTGCAGTCTATTTTACTGCTTTGGGATAGCCATTACTTTGGCTATCCCTTTTTTATATTTACTGATTAAAATGTTCGTCTAATAATTTCCGTAATGTATCAGACTGCCTGCCGAATATAGCGTGCACCTGCTGACCGATAATAATCACCCCCAGCGCCCCCTCACTCTGTAACGTCTGTGAATCGACCTTATTTAAATCTTTTACCGTCACGCGCAGGCGGGTAATACAGGCTTCGACGTGCTCGATATTATCGTCGCCGCCAAATGCAGGAATTAAACGCTGAGTAATTTGACTGTCCATAATACGCCTCTCTTTTATGCAGATAAAAAAATGCCTGCTCGGGGAGCAGGCGTTTTGTGCCTTGTTGCCGGGTGGCGCTGCGCTTACCCGGCCTACGGGTTTTGTAGGCCCGTGCAAGCGCAGCGCCGCCGGGCGGTTCTTACGCTTTACGCCTGAGCACCCGACAGTCCCACGCCAGCAGCACGGTATCGCCCGCCGCGGCGGCGTCGGTCATGCAGTCGGTATACCCCTGCGGCAGCGTGATGAGCTGCTGCTGGGCCGTGTAGTTCTGTACAAACACCCAGGCGGTTTCGCCATCCGTGCGCGCCGCGGCGACCACGCCCGGAGGGAAATCTCCTTCGACTGCGCGCGGCAGCGCCAGCTCGTCGATAATCCCGGCGAAGAAATCGCGCTGGAACGGCAGGTCGTTGCGCGACGCCACGTGCCACGCCTTGCCTTTGCCGAAGCGGTTGACCGTCACCGCCGGGCGACCGGCGTAGAAATCATCCCGGTAGGTCGCCAGCGCCTGCGCGGATTCAGTATGGATCAGCTCGCACAGATGCCTGACCTGATACGGTCCCTGCAGGCCCGCCGCATTGCCCGCCAGCCCCTGGACCAGGTTTCGCTCCCCCTCGCCCAAACAGTCAATCTCTTCCGCCCAGATGCCGAGGAGCTTGCGCAGCGGGCCCGGGAAACCGCCGAGGTGGCAGAGATCGGTCTCATCCACTACCCCGCTCCAGTAGGTCGTCACCAGATGCCCGCCCGCGGCCACAAAGGCTTCCGCCCGCTCGGCGAAACCTTCGCGCACCATGTAGAGCATGGGGGCAATCACCAGCGCGTAGCGGCTCAGATCGCCGTCAGCGTCGATGACGTCGACCGCGATGCCCTTTTCCCAGAACGGACGATAGTGTTCGTTGACGGTTTTTTCGTACTCCAGCCCCATGTTCCGCGGGCCTTCAGCATCGTCCAGCGCCCAGCGGTTTTGCTGGTCAAAGATAATGGCCACGCGCGCGTCGGTGCGGCAACCCACCACCTCAGGCAGACGTGCCAGCATCTCCCCCAGACGCGTTACTTCGCGCCCGACGCGGGTATCAAGATGCCCCACGTGATCGATAATTGCACCGTGGAATTTCTCCACCGATCCGCGGCTCTTACGCCACTGGAAGTACTGCACCGAATCCGCCCCGTGCGCTACCGCCTGAATAGAGGAGAGAATATGCATCCCCGGCTTTTTCAGCTTGCTGGTCGGCTGCCAGTTGGTGGTGCTCGGCGTGGACTCCATCAGCACAAAGGGTTTACCGCCCTTCAGGCTGCGCATCATGTCGTGGTACATGGCGGTATAGCAGGCCAGCTGCGTTTCGTCTTTCTCCTTGTGCCACATCGGGTAGCTGTCCCAGGAGATGAAGTCGATCGCTTTCGCCAGCTGCCAGTAGTCGTAATCGTAGAAATACTCCATAAAGTTGGTTGTCACCGGCAGTTCGGCATTGGCGGCCTTCAGCGGCGCCACCTCATGCTGGCAAAAATCGGTGACCTGCGCGGTATTGAAGCGGCGCCAGTCGAGATTCAGGCCGTGAATCGACACTTCCCCCTGCGGCGCGGGGGACTCAATCTGCGACCAGTCGGTGTAGGTATGGCTCCAGAAGGTGCTCCACCACGCATGGTTCAGCGCGTCGAGGGTTTTGTAGCGCGCCTTTAGCCAGTCGCGGAAGCGTTCCTGGCACAGGCTACAGTGGCATTCGCCGCCGTACTCATTGGAGATATGCCAGCCCAGCACCGCCGGATGATGCGAATAACGCGCCGCCAGCAGGCTGTTAATTTTCATCGTCTTTTCGCGGTAAACCGGAGACGACATGCAGTGGTTGTGACGCCCGCCGTGCAGCGCGGGGACGCGGTTGCGCCCGACGCGCAGCACTTCAGGATATTTTTGCGACATCCATGCCGGACGCGCGCCGCTCGGCGTAGCGAGAAATATATGAATGCCCGCCGCATAGAGTTTTTCAATAATGCTGTCCAGCCAGGCAAAATCATATTCCCCTTCCTGAGGCTCCAGTTTCGCCCAGCTAAATATCCCCACCGACATGACATTACATTTCGCCTGCTGCATCATGGCGATATCTTTTTCAATAATACCGGGGTAATTCTCCCATTGCTCCGGGTTATAGTCGGCGCCATGCAATAACGCCGCGACCTTTGGACTTAAAGGCGCAAATTTATTCATATTTAAAACGTCCTGAATGAAGATAAAAACTAGTTAAATACCGTGATTGACGGCAGCACTTTGCCCTGGCAATCAAATAACGCCTGATTCTCGCGGGCATTACCCTCTTTCCACTCGTCATGGATATATTTCATGCCGGTTTTGGTGGCCCACGTGGTGCCCGGAACGGCAATCCAGGTCGGTTCCCAATAAAAGATGCCCTTGCCGCGACGGTCAGGCACATCAATCACGGACTGCATTAAATCGTGAATATAGTCGTACTGACCCTGAACGGTGCCGGGATAGCCGCCGTCCTTTTCCTCTTTGGCCTGGAAACTGTTCTCGGCGTTATCGCAGTTCTCCAGCGTATAGCCATAGGCCGCTTCCACCACAATCACGTCTTTGTTATAGCGCCTGCTGATGTCATCCATGTTGTTCTTCAGCGCGCTAATCGGGCCGTTCCAGTAGGTGTACATCGACAGGCCGATGATATCGAACGGCACGCCGCGCTTCGTGATTTCATCAAACCACCAGCGGAAGGTGTCATTTTTGGTGCCTTCGGCCAGATGCAGCATGATTTTCACCTGCTCGCCGTCGGTCAGGTTCTCCTTCAGTCCACCAATCGCGGCGTTGAGCAGCCCGGCCAGGCGGTCAAATTCGCCGCCGCCCTGCCCCCAGCTTTTCCCTTCCGACCACAGCATGCCGCCGTTAATTTCGTTTCCTATCTGCACCATGTCCGGCAATACGCCCTCTTTCTTAAAGCGGGCAATCGTGTCGCGGGTGTAGTCATGAATTGCCGTTTTCAGCTGCGGGTAGTCCATCTTCTCCCAGGCTTTTGGCTTAAACTGTTTGCCCGGATCGGTCCAGAAGTCGCTGTAGTGGAAATCGAGCAGCAGCTTCAGGCCCTGCGCCTTTACGCGCTTCGCCAGCGCGAGGGTGTTTTCGAGATTATTACTGCCGCCGCCGTAGGTGTTGCCGTCGGCATCCTGCGGGTCAACCCACAGGCGCAGGCGCACGGTGTTCACCCCGTTAGCCTTCAGGATCGCAATCGCGTCCTGCTGCTGGCCGCTGTGGTTATAAAATTTGGCGCCGTGCTGTTCCGCTTCCAGCAGCGTCGAAATATCCGCGCCCTTGATAAAGTCCGCGGGCATGGCGTTAAAAGGACGCGTTTTGACCCCGTCCGCCGCAAACGCGCTCGCGGCAAGGCCGCAGGAGAGGCAAACGGCAAGTAAAGCAGGTTTGAGTCTTTTCATGATTATCCTTTGGTACTCCCGGAGGTCAGGCCGGAGACGAAGTATTTTTGTAATGCCAGATAGAGGATCGCTACCGGCACCGCAATCAACACCGCGCCTGCCGCGTAGGTGGTGTAGCTGGCACCCATTTTTTGCGCCACCAGGTTATAGAGCCCGATGGGTAAGGTGTATTTGTCCGGGGTGCGCAGAATCGTGCTGGAGAGGATGAAATCCCCCAGCGGCCCGGTGAAGGAGAACAGCGCCACCACCGCCACAATCGGCTTCGAAAGCGGCATGATAATTTCGATGAAAATCCGGAAATTGCTGGCCCCGTCCATGCGCGCGGATTCATCCAGATCTTTCGGGATGGCGTCGAGGTAGCCTTTCATCAGATAGGTATTCATCGGGATCATGCCGCCCACGTAGATCAGCACCAGCGCCAGATGGCTGTTGATGAGGCCCAAAAGCTGCGACAGCACGAAGATGGCAATCAGCGCCGAGAACTGGGGGATCATCTGCAGGAGCAGGAACAGCATCAGCCCGTTCTGGCGTCCCTTAAAGCGAAAGCGCGAAAAGGCATAGGCGGTAAAGCTGACGCTGATTAAGGTCAGCACCATGGTCAGGAAGCTGATTTTCATCGAGTTCCAGTACCAGGTCATGTAGTTCACCTGGCCGTTGAACAGGTCGGCATAGTGCTGCACCGAAAAGTTCTCAGGAATAATTGAGGAGCTGAGCAGGCTATTACCCGCGTTAAACGACGCGCCGACCGTCCACACCAGCGGGTAGATGATAATCGTCGACACCAGCACGATAACCAGCCAGGAGAGCGAGAGGCGTACCCACTTCTCACGTTTAATACTTTGTGATTGAGCCATTGTTACGTCCCTTACGCCATGTCGTCGTTTTTGAAAGATTTGGTGGCGCGGAACTGCCACAGCGCCAGGCCGACGACAAAGATCGACAGCAGGATAGTGATGGTCGCCGCAATCGCGTACTGCGACGACGACATGGTGAGCTTGTAGATCCACGACACCAGGATATCTGTCCCACCCGCATTGGACCCCACCACCGCTGGTCCGCCGTTATTGAACAGGTAGATGATGTTGAAGTTATTGAAGTTGAAGGTGTATTGGGTAATCAGTATTGGCGCAATGGAATAAAGCACCAGCGGCAGCGTGATGGTGCGCAGCTTGGTCGCACTGCTGGCCCCGTCCATGGTGGCGGCTTCGTACAGATCGTCAGGGATCGCCTGCAGCACGCCGGTGGTCATAGCAAAAACAAACGGGAAGCCGAGCCAGGTCTGCATCAGGATCAGCGCCGTTTTGGTCCAGAACGGATCGGTCATCCAGGCTTTCGGCGCAATGCCGAAGAAGGCCAGAATGGCGTTGTTTATCACACCGAAAGAGTCATTGAACATTCCGGCAAACACCAGAATGGTGACAAAACCCGGCACCGCCCACGGCAGAATGAAAATGGTGCGGATAAGCGGCTTAAAGCGCAGGTCTTTCTGGTTCACCAGGATAGCCAGCAGCACGCCCACGGTACATTGCAGCGTGGTGGCGAGCAGCGTCCAAACCACCGTCCACTGCAGGACGTCGAAGAAGGTTGAGCGCCAGATGGAGAGCGTAAAAATATTGACGAAGTTCTTAAACCCAACCCAATCTACCAGCTTAGCCGGCGGCGTGTGGTAAAGATTGTAATTAGTAAAGGCGATGGCAAAACCGAAGAGGATCGGGAAAACCACCACAAACACCAGCAGAATAAAGCCCGGCGTGATCATCAGATACGGAAAGCCGTCGCTCAGCAGCATCTGATACTGCTTACGCACGCTGTTTAGCCCCAGCCCTTCATCACGTTTTCGACCGTTAACCCAGGCATCGCGCATCGACAGGTAATACACCATCACGCCAAAGGCGGCGATCAGTACGCTAATGATCCCTTCTGCCAGCAGGAAGATGGAGTTATCCCGCGGCACTTCCTCCCCCAGCGTCACCAGCCCCCAAAGTCCTTCGCGCAGGAAATCGGCAAAAACGCCGATAAAACTGGCCAGCAGCACCAGGAAGATAACGCCCTTCAGCCACTGGCGGTGATAGAACTGGCCGAAGCCGGGGATGACCGCCAGCAGCAGCCCGGTCCAGGCGTGACGCCCGGCCCCGTGCGGTCTGGCAAAATTTTCCGGGATGATACTCACAGACAACTCCTTTCAATAAAACGGGAGAGTGGCCTCCCGTTCTGCGACGTCAGAAAATTACTGGTTGCTGGCCTGCATGGCTTCGATTTGCATCTGGACCTGTTTCTCTGCGCTGTCCAGCGCGGCTTTGGGATCCTGTTTGCCGGTCAGGCTTAGCTCCAGCGCGGCGTTGGCCGGCCCCCAGACTTCGCCCATTTCAGGGATACCCGGCATGGCGGTGGCTCGCGCGGCCTGCACCGCAACGGCGCTTGCCTTCTCGTCGTTCTTGATTACCGGGTCGTCGATCATTGCGGTCAAAGGCGGGATCTCACGCGTGGCCACGTAGCGGGTTTTCACGTACTGCGGCTGGTTGATGAATTCGATAAATTTCTGCGCCAGCGCTTTGTCCTTGCTCCAGGTGGAAACGACGTAGCCTTTCACGCCGAGGAAGGAGCTCATTGGCTTGCCGTCCGGCAGCGTGGGCAGCGGCGCCACGCCGTAGTTGATGCCTGCCGCTTCATACGGCTGGAACGCCCACGGGCCGTTGATGACGGCTGCCGCTTTCTTCTCAGTAAACAGGGAGTCGATAGCGTTCAGGCCGTTGTCACCGACTATCCCGGCCGGGAAAATATCGTCAGCGTAGAATTTTTTCAGGTACGTCACGGCTTCTACCGCGCCCGGCTTGTTAAGGCCGACGTCGCTGGCGTTATAGCCGCCTTTGCCGTTTTGACCGAAGATGTAGCCGCCCATCGGGGAGATCGCGCCCCAGCTGTAGTAAATCTGATCGAACTTGGCGAGCAGACCGTACTGGTTTTTTGCGCGCTGCTGTTTGGAAAAGTCATACCAGTCCTGCAGCGAGTTGAGCGGCTTGTCGATGAGATCTTTGTTGTAGATCAGCACCAGCGTCTCAACCGCTTTCGGCACGCCGTAGAGGGCGTTATCCATTTTGAAGGCGTTAATCGAGGCCGGGGTGTACTGTTCGGTCTGCTTAGCCTCCAGATTCAGGGGGGCCAATAACCCTTGCACGACGGCGCCGCCCAGCTGATCGTTAGGAATGACCAGCACGTCCGGGCCAATGCCTGCCGGGCCGTCCAGGCGCAGTTTTTCCAGCTGCTGTGCGTAAGGAGTTTCCTGCACGTTGACCTTAACGTCGTACTGTTTTTCAAAGTCCGCGACCGCATCTTTAATACCGGACGACTTCTTGATGTCTTCCCAGACGTTAAGCTGCGCGGTGGCGTGAGCCTGTACCGCGAGCGTAGAGAGGATCAGAGCAGCGAGTATGTTCTTTTTCATTATCAACCTCATGTGAAGGTATAACAATTTTATGGTTGTTATCGCATATGACGCCCTACAAACCCCGCTATATATCCTGATTAAACTGGCGTTGTACGTCTGACACCAAATGCTTTTGGTTTGTTATACGCTACCCTTCACATCATGATAACTCTACATAAAACTGTAAGTTGTGTGATCGTCATAACATTAATGGAATATCTATATAGGGCGCATGAATGCTGGAAGTTATAGTCAAGGCAGACAAATTGCACCGTCCGGCCACGTTGAACACAATTGTTATACGTAAAACATACTCGGCGGTTTACCTGGGGAACACTGATGTCGAACATACAATTGAGGAATGTCACCAAGCGCTTTGGCGACACCGTCACGCTCCACAACGTTAATCTTGATATTGAGGACGGTGAGTTTGCCGTATTCGTCGGGCCTTCCGGCTGTGGCAAATCCACTATGCTGCGTATGATTGCCGGGCTGGAGGAGATAAGCGAGGGTGAAGTGCTGATCGGTAACGAGGTGATGAACGACATCGCCCCTTCCCATCGGGGTGTGGCGATGGTCTTTCAGTCCTACGCGCTCTATCCGCATATGACGGTGGCCGAAAACATGGGCTACGGGCTGAAGGTGAATAAAGTGCCGAAAGATCAGATCCGCCATCAGGTCGAGATGGTCGCCAAAACGCTGCAGCTCTCCCACCTGCTAGACCGCAAACCTAAACAGCTTTCCGGCGGCCAGCGCCAGCGCGTCGCGATTGGCCGCGCTATCGTACGTAACCCGCGCGTCTTTATGTTCGATGAGCCGCTTTCCAACCTGGATGCCGAACTGCGCGTGGAGATGCGCCTGCACCTCGCCCGCCTGCATCAGGAGCTGAAAACCACCATGGTGTATGTCACGCACGACCAGATCGAAGCGATGACCCTGGCCGACAAAATTGTGGTCATGAACTACGGCAAAGTGGAGCAGATGGGCGCCCCGATGGATCTCTATTACAAACCGGCGAATAAGTTTGTCGCCGGGTTTATCGGTTCTCCGAAGATGAACTTTCTGCCGGCGACCGTTGAGGCCTGGCAGCCGGGCAAGTTCACCGTCAGGTTGTCGCAGCAGAAGTCGCTCACGCTCGCGATAACCACCACACCGCTGCAGCCGGGCAGCCAGGTCACGCTGGGCATCCGTCCGGAACATTTAACCACTGACCTTCACCGCGGCACGCGGCTGGAATTTAGCTGTGAAGTAGTGGAGCGGCTGGGGAACAATACTTACCTGTTTGGACAATGCTACGGCCATGACAACGTGAAGATCTTGCTGCCGGGCGACGTGAAGTTCGCGCCCTGGCAGAAGATAGACGTGGCCTTCGACGATCGCCACTGCATGGTCTTTGACGAGCAGGATGTCCGGGTGAGCGCGGATATCGAAGATGCGGTGCGTTCGGTGGCTTAACGCGCGCCACCGTCAGCAAGCTTTCTCACCGCCCGCCCAAACGCCTCAATCGCCAGGGCAACATCCTCAGCCATCACCGATTCCGCCGGATGGTGGCTGACGCCCCCCCTGCAGCGCACAAACAGCATCCCGACCGGCCAGCGCTCTGCCAGCGCGATGGTGTCGTGCCCGGCACCGCTCGGCAGCGATAATGAGCGCCCCTGCACCGACTCAACGGCCTGTCCCAGCAGATCCTGCAAACGCGCATCGCACGGCGTGGCAGCGATCCGGTAAAACTCCTCGGCGCTGAAGCTCAGCCCGCGACGAGCGGCAATCGCCTGCGCCTGCGCCAGCAGCTCAGCGAGCAGCGCGTCAAGCGGGGCATCCTGCGGGCCGCGAATATCCAGCGAGAGCGCAACCTCGCCGGGGATGACGTTGACCGCACCGGGCAGGCAGCGCAGTTCACCGACCGTCGCCACCCGGTTGCCGCCCTGCTGTCGGGTGGTGTTTTCAATCAGCACCATCCATTCGGCGGCGGCGGCCAGGGCATCCTTACGGTGATGCATCGGCACAGTACCCGCATGCCCGGCCTCGCCGGTGAAGCGGCAGTTGAGGCGGCGCGCGCCGTTAATGGCTTCCACCACGCCCAGCGCCAGCCCTTCCTGCTCCAGACACGGTCCCTGTTCGATATGCAGTTCCAGGCAGGCGCTAAAATCGTCCTGATGACGTGCCGCGAGCGCCACGCGGGCAGGATCGAGCCCCGCCTGCACCATCGCCTGCGCCACGCTGATGCCCTGAGCATCACACGTCTCCAGCCAGCCCTGCGGCCAGGTGCCCGTCAGCCCCCGGCTGCCTAGCAGAGTGATCCCAAAACGGGTTCCCTCTTCGTCACCAAAGCCGACAATCTCTATGGCCTGTGCCAGATGCACACCCTGCTGGTGCAGGCTATCCACCACTTCGATGGCGGTAAGCACCCCGAGCATGCCGTCGTAGCGCCCGGCGTTGCGTACGGTGTCCAGATGCGAGCCAAGCAGCACCGCCTGGGCTCCCTCCTGCGCGCCTTCGTAGCGTCCACAGATATTGCCCACGCTGTCCTGCCAGACGGTCATGCCCGCCTGGCGCATCCACTCCCCGACCAGCTGGTTGGCCTGCAGATGCTGCGTGGAGAGATACACCCTTGTCAGCGCATCCGGGGTTTCGCTGATGGCGGCCAGCGCGTCGGCGCGCGCCATCACCCTTTCTGCCGCCGGGCTCATTGCGGCGTCTCGCGGCGATAGTGGTCCCACGCGGCCTGCATGGCGGCCCCCTGCGTGGTGGTAAATTTGAGGTAGTTCAGCACCGACTCCAGCGCGCTCAGGGTGGTCATCACGCAGTCCTTGCGCGCGTTATAGCCCATAGTGCCAATACGCCACACTTTGCCGTGCAGCGGGCCAAACGAGGTGCCGATTTCAATCCCGAAATCCTCCAGCATCAGCTTACGCACCTGATCACCGTTGATGCCCTGCGGAATGACCACGCCCAGGACGTTGTTCATCTTGTGCTTCAGGTCGCCGAAGGTCTCCAGCCCCATCGCCTGAATCCCCTTAAGCAGCGCATCGCCGTGCAGCTTATGACGCGCGATGCCGTTATCCAGCCCTTCCTGCAGGATCAGCCGCGCGCATTCGCGGGCGCCAAACAGCGCGGTAGTTGCTTCGGTGTGGTGGTTCAGCCGCTCCGGCCCCCAGTAGTCCATCACCATGCCGAGATCGAAGTAGTTGGAGTAGATCATCTCCTCATCGCCGTCGCGGTGGGCGTCGGTGCGAATGCCCTCCTCCACGCACTTGCGGCGGCGGATCGCCTCTTCCATCCGCGCGCTCAGGGTGATCGGCGACGTGCCCGACGGGCCGCCGAGGCATTTCTGCATCCCGGCCGAGACGGCATCCAGCCCCCAGGCGTCGGTCTCCAGCGCGTTACCGCCGAGCGACGCGGTGGCGTCGGTGTAAAACAGCACGTCGTAGCGGTGGCAGATCGCGCCCAGCTCCGCGAGCGGCTGCAGCATGGTGGTGGAGGTGTCGCCCTGCACGGTCAGCAGCAGGCGCGGACGAATACGTTTTATCGCATCCTCCACCTGGTCCGGGGTAAACACCTCGCCCCACGGCACCTCGATGGTATGGACCTCTGCACGGCAGCGGCGGGCAATTTCGCACAGCAGGTGGCCAAAGCGGCCAAAGACCGGCACCAGCACCTTATCGCCCGGTCGAATGGCGGAAACCAGAATGGCTTCAATTCCCGCGCGGGAGGTGCCGTCCACCAGCATCGTCCAGCGGTTTTCGGTGCGGAATACGCCGCGATAGAGCGCCATCACCTCGTTCATGTAGTGGGTCATGGCCGGATCGTACTGGCCGATCAGCTGGCTCGACATGGCGCGCAGCACGCGCGGGTCGGCGTTGATCGGGCCCGGGCCCATCAGCAGGCGCTGCGGCGGGTTGATTTGCGGAAAGTGTGCGATATCCATTGTTCAGTCCTTATCAGTTGAGGCCGCGCACGGAGGAGATGAACTGCTTCAGTTCCGTGGTCTGCGGGTTGGCGAACAGCGTTTTGCTGTCGCCCTGTTCCCAGACTTTCCCCTGGTGCATAAACACCACGCGGTCGCCCACTTCGCGGGCAAAATTCATTTCATGGGTAACCAGTATGAGCGTCATCCCCTCGGCCGCCAGTTGCTCCAGCACTTTGAGCACTTCGCCCACCAGCTCCGGATCCAGCGCGGAGGTGATCTCGTCGCAGAGTAATACTTTCGGCGACATCGCCAGCGCGCGGGCTATCGCCACGCGCTGCTGCTGGCCGCCGGAGAGGCTCGACGGGTAGTAATCCAGACGATCGCCAAGGCCAACCTTCTCCAGCATCTGCTGCGCCAGCGCCCGGCATTCGGCGGCGCTTTTTTTCAGCACCCGACGCGGGGCGAGCATCACGTTCTCCAGCGCCGTCATGTGCGGGAACAGGTTGAAGCTCTGGAAGACCATCCCGACCGAGCGGCTGATTTCACGCGCCTGGGAATCCCGGTCGGTAATGGTCATGCCGCCCAGCTTGATGCTGCCGTCCTGATAGCCTTCCAGGCCGTTAATGCAGCGCAGCAGCGTGCTTTTGCCCGATCCGCTGCGCCCGATGATGGAGATCACCTGGCCCATGTCGATATCCAGATCGACGCCCTTGAGCACGTGGTTATCGCCGTAGTACTTCTGCACCTGATTAATGGTGATGAGAGGCATTGAATTTCGTCTCCAGATAGCGGCTGTAGCGCGACAGCGGATAACACAGAATAAAGTAGCCGAGCGCCACCAGCGCAAAGACCTTAAAAGGCTGATAGGTCACGTTGGTCAGCATGGTCCCGGCCTTGGTCAGCTCGACAAAACCGATAATCGACGCCAGCGCGGTGCCTTTGATCACCTGCACGGCAAAGCCGACCGTCGGCGCAATGCCGATGCGCAGCGCCTGCGGGGCGACCACGCGAAACAGGGTCTGGCCGAAGGTCAGCCCCAGGCAGCGCGAGGCTTCCCACTGCCCCTTCGGTAAAGCACGAATGCTGCCGTACCAGATATCGAGCAGAAACGCGCTGGTGTAGAACGTCAGCGCCAGCGAGGCGGCGGTCCACGGCGAGACGTCGATGCCGAACAGCGCCACGCCGAAGAAGGCCAGGAACAGCTGCATCAGCAGCGGCGTGCCCTGAAACAGCTCAATGTAGCCGCGGATAATGCGCTTCACCGTGCGTGCGCCCGTCAGGCGCAGCAGCAGGAGCGGCAGGGTCACCACCGCCCCGCCGACAAACGCCACCAGCGACAGCAGCACCGTCCAGCGTCCGGCCAGCAGCAGGTTGCGAATAATGTCCCAGTCGGTAAAGGTGGTCATCATGCCTGCACCCCCAGCCATTTCCGTCCTGCCGCCATCATCAGCTGGCGCAGGGTAATCGACAGCGCTAAGTAAATCCCGGTGGTCACCAGATAGACCTCAAAGCTTAAAAACGTTCTGGACTGGATCAGGTTGGCGGCGAAGGTCAGCTCTTCATAGGAGACCTGCGACACCACCGACGAGCCGAGCATCACGATGATGCACTGGCTCACCAGCGCCGGATAAATGCGCTGCAGCGCAGGCGGCAGCACCACGCGGATAAAGGTCTGCAGGCGGGTCAGCCCCAGCACGCGACCGGCCTCCCACTGCCCTTTCGGCGTGACCTGAATGCCCGCGCGAATAATCTCGGTGCTGTAGGCGCCCAGGTTGACCACCATGGCCAGCAGCGCCGCTTCCCCCGCCGTCATCTTCAGCCCCAGGTTCGGCAGGCCGAAGACGATGAAAAACAGCTGCACCACAAACGGCGTGTTGCGGATGATCTCCACATACCCGCCCCAGATCCGGCTGTACCAGGTGGTGCGTCCGCTGCGGATCGCCGCCCCGACAATCCCTGTTGCCAGCCCGCCGACGGTGGCCATCACCGTCAGTTGAATAGTGACCCACAGCCCGGCCAGCAGCTCCGGCCAGTGCGGCCAGAGGGCGGAAAAATCAAGTTGCTCAGTCATCGGCTCAGGCGCCAAGGTTTGCCGGCAGCGGGGCTTTCAGCCATTGCTCAGACAGACCGTTCAGCGTGCCGTCCTTAATGCCCTGCTCGATCAGCGCGTCCACTTTTGCTTTCAGGGCCGGTTCGTTTTTCTTCAGGCCAATGAAGCACGGCGAGTCTTTCAGCATAAAGCTCGGCACCGGGGCTTTCGCCGCGTTCTGGCGCGAAATGGCCGCCACCACGAGATTGCCGGTCGCCACGTACTGCACCTGGCCGGACAGATATGCCGACAGCGTGGTGTTGTTGTCTTCGTAGCGCTTCACGTCCGCGTCTTTCGGCGCCAGGCCGGTCAGCACCATGTCCTCCACCGCCCCGCGCGTCACGCCGATGGTTTTTCCGCTGAGCGCGGCGGCATCCTTCAGTTCAGCCCCTTTCGGGCCAAACACGCCGAGGAAGAACGGCGCGTAGGCGCGGCTGAAGTCGATTACCTTCTCACGCTCCGGGTTTTTACCCAGGCTGGAAATGACCAGGTCCACCTTGTCGGTTTGCAGGTACGGCACGCGGTTAGCGCTGGTCACTGGCACCAGCTGCAGCTTGAGCTTCATCTGTTTAGCCAGATAGCGCGCCATGTCGATGTCATAGCCCTGCGGCTGCAGATCGGTTCCCACCGAGCCAAACGGCGGGAAATCCTGCGGAACGGCGATGCGGATGGTGCCGCGCTTCTCAATATCCTGAAGCTGGTCAGCCTTTGCAGGCAGCTGTGTGAAGAGGCATGCTGCCCCGGCCAGTGCAATCAACAATTTTTTCATGGTGCTTCCCCGTAACGTTAACATGAAACAAAAGATTCTTTGAATGTGATTTTGCAACTAATGTGCCAAATCAGGCGAAACGGGGGATATTGTCATAAAGCCTGATAAATCGGGGAATGGCGAAAAGGGGGCGCTCTTTTACGCCCCGTCTGATTGCACTGTTTTAATGCAAAGCACCAGCCTGATGCCCCATTATCGCTGTTCCAGCTCGTCCAGTTGCTGGTAGAGGGAGGCAATCTCGTGAATGCGCGGGCGGCCCTTATCGAGAATGTCATGCAGGAAGGCGTTCGCCAGCAGGTTGATCAGACTGTTGACCGACGAATAGCTGTCATAGGCGGAGACGCTGTCCAGTGGGGTGCAGAGCTGCCAGCTCGCCAGCGGGAACAGGCTGTGGGCCTGCGGCTCGCACATCAGCAGCACCGGAATACCGCTGCTCTGAAGCTGCTGCATCAGCGGGCGAATGATGCGCGGGCGACGGCGGAAGGCCATCATCACCACCAGATCGTCCGGCGTTAAGTCCACCAGCTCCTCGCTCAGGCTCTGCCCCGGCTGCGGCAGCACCAGCACCTGACCGCGCGCCTGCAGCAGCTGCTGGCGCAGGTGCAGCGCCGCCGGATAGGCGTTACGCATGCCGATAATGACGATACGGCGCGCCCTGACCATGCAGGCCATGGCGTCGGCAAACTGCTGCGCGTCGAGGGCATTGACCCACTGGGTCAGGTTTGCCATCTCCTGCTTATAGTGGCGCGCCAGCAGCGTATTGCCCTGCACCGCATCGCGATTGTCGGTGAGCGGCATCCCGCTCTGGCGCAGGGTGCGCAGCTCTTCGCGCATGTCCTTATATTTCTCATAGCCCAGACGCTTAAACAGACGGCTCACCGTGGCTTTCGACACCCCGCTCAGCTGCGCCAGCTCGGCGCTGTTGTAGCTAATGAGGTCGTCAAAATGATCGAAAATAAAATCCGCCACCCGCTGCTCCTGCGGCGACAATGACGCGTATTGTGCTTTCAGTCGTTCATCAAGCTGTTCCATAACGCCTCTGTAACGTTTGTTTCATCTCATGCTCATCATTCATTAAGCATGCCAGCTTCTGCGGCAACTGGCATGAAACTTTTTATTCAGAACTGGAACAGCTTTTGCAGCACCTTGTGACTTTCAGGGTTACGAGGACTCTTCATGCAAAGTAATGTCTCCACACACGGTATGGCGGTTGCGCCTCACCACCTCGCCAGCCAGAGCGCGCTGGCAGTGCTGCGCGAAGGCGGCAGCGCCATCGAAGCGATGGTCGCGGCGGCGGCAACCATCGCCGTAGTCTATCCGCATATGAACGGGCTGGGCGGCGATGGCTTCTGGCTTATCGTGCCCCCGGAAGGCGATCCCATTGCCATCGATGCCAGCGGCGCGGCGGGATCGCGCGCGACGCTGGCCGCCTACGACGGGCTCACGCAGATCCCCCATCGTGGCCCCCGTGCGGCGCTGACCGTCGCCGGAACCGTCAGCGGCTGGGACGAGGCGCTGACGGTCTCGCGCGAGATGACCGGCAAGGCGCTGCCGCTGGCCCGCCTGCTGGCCGACGCTATTGACTATGCGCAACACGGCACGCCGGTCACGGCCTCTCAGGCCCACGCTACGGCCAGCAAGTTCGACGAGCTGAAGGACGTTCCCGGCTTCGCGGAAACCTGGCTGGTGGACGGTAAGCCGCCGCAGGTCGGGAGCCGCTTTTACCAGCCCGCCATGGCCACGACCCTGATGCGCCTGGTGGAGGACGGTCTGGACAGCTTTTATCGCGGCCCGCTGGCGGAAGTCCTGGCGCGCGGCATGGAGACGCTGGATCTCCCCGTGACGCTGGCCGATCTCAACGCGCACGCCGCCCGACGCACCGTGCCGCTGAAGCTGCAGCATCAGCAGGGAGAGATCTTTAACCACGCCCCGCCGACGCAGGGGCTGGTCTCGCTGGCGATACTCGGCATTACCGACCGCCTGAACATGGCGGAGGCCGACGACGCCGACACCCTGCACCGCATCGTGGAAGCCACCAAGCTGGCCTTTGGCCTGCGGGATGCCCACATCACCGACCCGCGCGCGCTGAACACCGATGTTCAGCAACTGCTGGATCCCGCCGCCCTGCAGGCGCTTGCCGACAGGGTTGACGACAGTCGCGCGGCGCCGTGGGGAACCGGAAAAGGTCCCGGCGATACGGTGTGGATGGGGGTGATGGACAGCAGCGGGCTTGCCGTGTCGTTTATCCAGAGCCTTTATCACGAGTTCGGCAGCGGCGTGGTGCTGCCCGATACCGGCATCGTCTGGCAGAACCGCGGCGCATCCTTCAGCCTCGATCCCGCCCATCTTCTGGCCCTCGCGCCGGGCAAACAGCCGTTCCACACCCTGAACCCGGCGGCGGCGCGTCTGAAGGACGGTCGCGTGATGGTCTACGGATCGATGGGTGGCGACGGACAGCCGCAAACCCAGGCCGCGCTCTTTACCCGCTACGTTATCCAGGGCGTCCCCCTGCAGGAGAGCATTACCCGCCCGCGCTGGCTGCTGGGGCGCACCTGGGGACAAACCTCGGACACCTTAAAGCTTGAAGGGCGTTTTTCACCCGAGACGGTCGCGCGCCTGCAGGCACTCGGCCACGAGGTGGAGCTTTTCCCTGACTTTAGTGAAGCCATGGGCCACGCGGGCGCGATTGTCCGCCACCCCAACGGGCTGTTCGAAGGGGCATTTGACCCACGCAGCAACGGCACAGCCGCCGGATTCTGAGGAGAAAACAATGACGACACACCAACCCGACTGGCAGGCGTACCTGGCGCAAATGGAAACCGTACTCGGCGTTGAGCTGGATGACGCCCGCCGCGCCGAGCTGCAGCTGCAGTTCAGCCGCATTGCCAGCATGGCCGCCCCGCTGATGGCGCTGCCGCTCGACGACCGTCTGGAGATTGCAGGAGTGTATAAAGCATGACGCTACACGAGATGAGTATCAGCGCGATCCAGCAGGCGCTGAGCGCGGGGGAGCTGAGCGCCCACGAGATCGCCCGACAGACGCTGGAGGCGATTGCGCGCGTAAATCCGCTGATCAACGCCTGGACCACCGTGACGGAAGCACGCATGCTCGCCGAAGCCGATAATATTGATACTCTGCGACGGGAAAAGCGTCCCCTGCCGCCGCTGGCGGGTGTGCCTTATGCGGTGAAAAACCTGTTCGACGTTGCCGGTCACCCCACCCTCGCCGGGGCCGAGCTGTTCAGCCAGCGCCCTGCCGCCGCGGCTGACGGCTTTGCGGTACGCCAGCTGCGCAGCGCGGGCGGGCTGCTGACCGGGATGGTCAATATGGACGCCTACGCCTACGGCTTTACCACCGAGAACAGCCACTACGGCACGACGCGTAACCCGCACGACCTGTCGCGTATTGCGGGCGGGTCGTCCGGCGGGTCAGCGGCCGCGGTGGCTGCCGGGCTGGTACACTTTTCACTCGGCACCGACACCAACGGGTCGATTCGCGTTCCGGCCTCCCTGTGCGGCATCTACGGCCTGAAGCCCACCTTTGGCCGCCTGTCGCGCGCCGGAAGCCATCCGTTTGTCCCGAGTCTGGATCATATCGGCCCCTTCGCCCGCCGCGTGTGTGACCTGGCGTCCGTATATGACGCCCTGCAGGGACGGGACACCAGCGACGGTTTTCAGGCAGAGAGCTCGCGGGAGCAGACGCGCCCCCTGCTCGATCGCGGGCTTGACGGCCTGCGCTGCGCGGTGCTCGGCGGCTACTTCACCACCTGGTGCGACGCGGACGCCAGAGACGCCGTGGCGCGGGTGGCGAAGGCGCTCGACGTGCAGGATGAGCTACAGTTCCCGGACGCCGAGCTGGCACGTTCGGCGGCGTTTATCATCAGCGCCGCCGAAGGGGGAAACCAGTACCTGCCCGCGCTTCGCCAGGAGCCGGCGCGTTTTGAACCGCACTCCCGCGAACGCCTGCTGGCCGGGGCGATGATCCCCTCCGCCTGGTACATTCAGGCCCAGCGGTTTCGCGCTCACGCCCGGCAGGCGTTTAAAACCTTATTCGCGCAGGCCGACGTGCTGATCGCCCCGGCCACCCCGCGCAGCGCCACGCTGGCAGGCGAGCAAACCATGGAAATTAACGGTCAGCCGCTGCCCATTCGCGCCAGCATGGGGATGCTGACCCAGCCAATTTCGTTTTTGGGCCTGCCCGTGACCACCGTTCCGCTGCGCACCGCGCAGGGCGCGCCCATCGGCCTGCAGCTGATTGCCGCGCCGTTTAACGAGCAGGCCTGCCTGCGCGTCGCGCGGGTTCTGGAGGAGAGCGGCATCACCGATGCCCGTCCGGCGGAGATAGCAGCATGATGAATCACGATGACATTAACCTCCCGTGGGTGGTTGCCGAGGTGACGGCCGCGTTTTACCGCTATGAGGACGCGCTGGTGAGCAACAACGTTGCGGTGCTGGACGAGCTGTTCTGGCACGACAAAAACACGGTGCGGCTGGGGGCGGGGGAAAACCTGTACGGAATTGATGAAATCCGCGCCTTTCGCGCGGCGCGCCCAGCCGCCGGGCTGCTGCGGACGCTGCGCCACACCGTCATCACCACTTTCGGGGAGGATTATGCCGTGTGCAGCACCGAGTTTACCCGGGAGAGCACAGAACGCATTGGCCGCCAGCAGCAGACGTGGGTGCGGTTTGCTTACGGATGGCGCATCGTGGCGGCGCAGGTGAGTTTGATGGTGTAACGCTGAAAAACCTGCCCGGTGGCGCTGCGCTTACCGGGCCTACGATGTCCCGTATGCCCTGTGGGCCCTGTAGGCCGGGTAAGGCGCAGCCGCCACCCGGCAAAACATCTCACACTTACTTCTGAAACGGATGCACGTCCCGCCAGTGGTCGGCAATCTGCTGGCGGGTACAGACCCACACCCGCTCGTGCTGCTGCACATAATCCAGGAACCGCTGCAGCGCGCGAAAACGCCCCGGTCGCCCCAGCAGGCGGCAGTGCATGCCGATGGACATCATCTTCGGCGCGCTTTCCCCCTCTTCGTACAACACGTCAAAACTGTCCTTCAGATACGTATAAAACTGCTCGGCGGTGTTAAACCCCTGCGCGGTCGCAAAGCGCATGTCGTTCGCATCCAGCGTATACGGCACAATCAGGTGCGGTTTACGGGAGCCGTCGCTGCAGGCCACTTCCGTCCAGAAGGGCAAATCGTCGCCGTAGTAGTCGCTGTCGTAGTCAAAACCGCCGTGCTCTACCACCAGCTGGCGCGTATTGGGGCTGTCGCGCCCGGTGTACCAGCCCGTTGGCGGCTTGCCAAACAGGTCGGTCAGAACATGCACCGCCTTGTGCAGGTGTTCGCGCTCCTGGCTGAAGTCCATATTCTGGTAGTGGATCCAGCGCCAGCCGTGGCTGACCACGTCGTAATCCGCGGCTTTGATTGCCTCGACTATCTCCGGGTGACGCGCCAGCGCCATCGCCACGCCGAAGACCGTCAACGGCAGGCCGCGTTTCTGAAATTCACTGTGGATCCGCCAGAACCCGGCGCGACTGCCGTATTCGTAGAGAGAGTCCATCGACATGTGTTTGTCCGGGTAGCTGGTCGCGCCGATGATGTCCGACAGGAACTGCTCGGATCCGGCATCGCCGTGCAGAACGTGGTTTTCTGCCCCTTCTTCGTAATTGAGCACAAACTGCACGGCGATGCGCGCCTGATTCGGCCACCGCGCGTGCGGCGGGTTGCCCGCGTAGCCGCGCAGATCCCGCGGATAATCCTGTTCAAAAAGCCCCATTGCCACCCCCCAAAAAATTAAAATGGATTCAATGCCTGAAAATGCCCGCTTAACGCTTTGTTCTCCGGGAACGCCAGATCGCCGTGCTTGCTGGTCGACAGCCCCAGCGCCACCAGCGATTCCACCATCTTCACCGCCGCGCTGACGCCGTCGATCACCGGCACGCGCAGTTCGCGGGTCAGCTCCTGCGCCAGCGTCGCCATGCCGCCGCAGCCCAGCACGATGGCGCCACAGCCATCCTCTTTCAGCGCCTGTATACAGCGCGCGCGCACTTTCTCCTGCGCCAGACCGCTGCCGTCTTCCAGCGCCAGCACCGGAAGGTCGATGGCGTGCAGCGCCGCACAATGGTCCTGAAAGCCATACTGGTGCAGCAGATGACGGGCAATGATCAGCGTGCGCGGCAGCGTAGTAACCACCGAAAAGCGCGTCGCCACCAGCGTCGCCATATGCATGGCGGCTTCCGCAATGCCGACTACCGGCCCCTGCGCCAGCTCGCGCGCCGCCAGCAGGCCCGGATCGCCAAAGCAGGCGATGACGTGACCGTCCACGCCCTGCTCCCTGCCTTTTTTGATCTGTTCCAGGACACCGACGGCGGCGATGGCTTCATCAAAGTGGCCTTCTATGGACGGCACGCCCGCGCTCGGGCAGACCGCGAGGATCTCCGTCCCCGGCGCCGCCACCGCGCGGGCCGCCGCGCCGATGGTTTCCGTCATGGCGAGGCTGGTGTTGGGGTTGATCACTTGTATACAGACAGACATTACGACTCCTTGTGGCCGGCAAACAGCCGGGCAAAATCAGGCAGGCACTCGCCCGCCCGCTCGAAGCAGAGGCTGGCGACGATATGTTCAAAATGGTGCATTAATGCATCGCTGAGCGGCTGGAGCGCCTTCTGGCGCAGCAGATCCACCAGCTGCTCGTGATCGTTGCAACGGCAGCCCTGACGCCACGGCGCGCCCCAGGTGGCAATCACCAGCGAAGAACGCTGGCTCAGGCTGGTCACCATCTCAGTGAGCACCTGGTTGCCGGAGATGGCCTGCAGCTGAATGTGGAAATTGGCGGAGTGGCGGATCGCCGCCGGGCCGTCATAGGCCTCGTGCGCCTGCTGCTCCTGACGAATAATGGCCTCCAGCGCGGCAAGGTGCGGCGGCTGGCAGTGCGCCAGCACGTCCGGCAGGTTAGCGACCTCCAGCAGGGCGCGGGTGAGGAAGATGTGCCGCGCCTCTTCCACCGTCGGGCTGGCGACGTGTGCACCACGCTTGGGCGTCAGGGTGACCATTTGCACAGCGGCGAGTCGTTGAAGCACCTTGCGGATGCCCGTTCGGCTCACGCCAAAGACATCGGCCAGCGCCTCTTCCGGCAATTTGCTCCCCGGCAGCAGCTGGTGTTCGACAATCGCGGTCATCAGCGCCTGGAAGATGGATTCGTCTTTATCATGCAGGTCTGGCGCGGTCTGCAGGGCGTTTATGTTGTTCATTCACCACTCCGAATTTTACTTTCCGTTATCGAATCGTATACATAAAAATAAAATATTGCATACAAGATTTATTATTTTGGCCTGGATCCTGCAACACCGTTTGCACTCCCACTCAACGGGTTTTCATTCACAGGAGCAGGTTTCATGCCAAACAGTCAAAACGCACAGCAAGGTACGGCCGCTGATTCCGGTGCGGTTTACAGCCCACGTCTTTGCAATGAGGATCTGGCACCGACGCGTGACCAGAACTGGAGCTGGTACAACATCTTTTCGTTCTGGATGTCGGACGTTCACAGCATGGGGGGTTATGTTGTCGCCGCGAGCTTCTTTACGCTCGGGCTGGCAAGCTGGCAGGTGCTGCTCTGCCTGCTGGTGGGGATTTGCATCGTGCAGTTGTGCGCCAACCTGGTGGCCAAACCGAGCCAGATGGCGGGCGTGCCCTACGCGGTGATCAGCCGTCAGGCGTTTGGCGTGTTCGGGGCCAATATCCCGGCGGTGATCCGCGGGCTGATTGCCTTCGCGTGGTACGGGATTCAGACCTATCTCGCCGCCAACGCGCTGATGCTGGTGGCGCTGAAGTTCTGGCCATCGCTCTCTTCACTCACTACCGGCGCATTCCTGGGCCTGTCGCACCTGGGCTGGATCTGCTTTGCCATTATGTGGGTCCTGCAGGCGATGGTCTTCTGGCACGGCATGAGCGCCATCAAGCGCTTTATTGATATCGCCGGTCCGGCGGTTTACATGGTGATGCTGGCCCTCGCCGGCTGGATTGTATACAAGACCGGTTTTGACGGCATCTCCTTTACCCTCGCCAGCAAATCCCTGAGTGCGGGCGAGCAGACCTGGCAGATGATCACCGCCACGGCGCTGGTGGTCTCCTACTTCTCCGGTCCGCTGCTTAACTTTGGCGATTTCTCCCGCTACGGCAAAAGCATGGGTGAGATCCGCCGCGGCAACCGCTGGGGGCTGCCGTTTAACTTCCTGCTGTTCTCCATCGTCACCGTAGTGATTGTCTCCGGCACCCAGTCGCTGTTTGGCCGCATGATCACCGACCCGATTGAGACCGTCAGCCGCGTGGGCAACGATCTGGCCGTGGCGATTGGCCTGCTGACGATGATCACCGCCACCATCGGGATCAACATCGTGGCGAACTTCGTCTCACCGGCGTTTGATTTCTCTAACTGCTCGCCGCAGAAAATCAGCTTCCGCACCGGAGGAATGATTGCCGCCGTCGGCTCGATCCTGCTCACCCCGTGGAACCTGTTCAACTCGCCGGAGCTTATCCACTACACCCTGGACGTGCTCGGGGCGTTTATCGGCCCGCTGTTCGGCATTCTGATCGCCGATTTCTACCTGATTAAACGCGGCAAGGTATCGGTTGACGATCTGTTCGACGACACGCCAAAGGGCAAATACTGGTACCGCAACGGCTTTAACCCGAAAGCCATTGGTGCGCTGATCCCGTCCGTTGCCGTGGGCCTGGTCATTAGCTTTATCCCGGCCCTGCATGAGGTGGCAAACTTCAGCTGGTTTATTGGCGTCTTCCTCGGCGGCGTCACCTACCGCTGGCTGGCGCGGGAAGAGCGCGAGACGGCAGGTGCAACGTCGTTTGGCTCCCGCGTGGCGACGCAAAAAGAGTAACCTTTCCCTCCCTCCGGCCGCAGCATCTCTGCGGCCCGTTCATTCTGGCACCGTTCTTGCTGAGCCTTCTAACCCCCCGCTACGCACACACGAAGGCAGGAACCATGATGGAATACCAGACTGCGATACGCGGTGCTTTTTTTGATATTGCCCGGGTCTGCGACAGCGCAGACGCCATTGCCCAGCACGCGCGCTACCTTGAGGACGGCCTGCTGTTTATCCAGCACGGAAAAATTCTGGCACAGATGCCGTGGCAGGAGGGCGAGCAGTATCTTGACCCGCACAAAGGCTATACCGACCTGCGCGGCAGGCTGCTGCTACCCGGTTTTGTGGACACCCACATCCATTATCCGCAAACGGAGATGATTGGCGCCTTTGGCGAACAGCTGCTGGAGTGGCTGACCACCTACACCTTCCCGGTGGAGAGCCAGTTCGCCGATGAGGCCTACGCAAAAGAGATCGCCGAATTTTTCATTAACCAGTTGGTGAGCAACGGCACCACCACCGCGCTGGTGTTTTGCACGCTGCATCCGGAATCGGTCGAGGCACTGTTTACCGAGGCCCTGCGCCTGAACATGCGCCTTATCGCCGGAAAGGTGATGATGGACAGGCACGCGCCGGACTACCTGAGCGAAGACGCGAAGCAGAGCTACCGGCAGACCCGGGCGCTGATCCAGCGCTGGCATCACCGTGGACGGCTGGGCTATGCGATTACGCCGCGCTTTGCGCCGACGTCATCACCCGAGCTGCTTGCGGCGGTCAGCCTGCTCAGAGAGGAGTTCCCGGACACCTGGCTGCAGACCCACCTGAGCGAGAACCCCAACGAAGTGGCCTGGGTGAGCGATCTCTGGCCGGAGCATGAGCGCTATCTGGACGTGTATCACCACTACGGCCTGACCGGCGAGCGCAGCGTGTTTGCCCACGCGATCCATCTGCACCACAGCGAGTGGCAGTGTCTGCATGACACCGGCTCGGCGGTGGCGTTTTGCCCCACCTCTAACCTGTTTCTCGGCAGTGGGCTGTTTCGCCTGCCCGCCTGCTGGCAGCACAGGGTGCGGATGGGCATCGGCACCGACGTCGGGGCGGGCACCACCTTCAGCATGCTGCGCACGCTGGGGGAGGCCTACAAGGTGGGCCAGCTTCAGAGCTACCGCCTGCGCGCCAGCGAGGCGTTTTATCACGCCACGCTGGGCGGCGCGCACGCCCTCCGGCTGGACGATAAGATTGGCAACTTCGCGGCAGGCAAAGAGGCGGATTTCGTGGTTATCGACCCCGACTTGACGCCGCTGCAGCGCCTGCGCAATCGCCGCTGCCAGGATATCTACGAGCAGCTTTTCGTGCTGATGACCCTCGGCGACGAGCGCAACATCAGTGAGACCTGGGT
The DNA here is from genome assembly GCF_011752745.1 of Enterobacter sp. Acro-832. Classification (NCBI taxonomy): domain Bacteria; kingdom Pseudomonadati; phylum Pseudomonadota; class Gammaproteobacteria; order Enterobacterales; family Enterobacteriaceae; genus Enterobacter; species Enterobacter sp. Acro-832. The sequence continues at coordinate 483,973 of NZ_VWWX01000002.1, read as the reverse complement.
CAACGGCGAGCGGGTGTGGTCAACTGCCCCGGTAGGTTGACCATCCGCCGGGGGCAATCACAAACGGCAGATGGAAATGCTCGTCTGCCGTTTCTCCCGTCACAAACTCAATGTGCGCGCAGGGATAGATCGTCTCCCGGCCGGTATCGCTAAACCACGTCCCTATCTCCGCCACCAGCCGATAGCGGCCCGCGGGCAGAGAGGGAACGAACGCGGCGATGCGTCCCTGGACGTTGGTCACGCCCGTGGCCAGCGTCTTCCCGTCCTGTTGCAGATGAACCGTCACGCCCTCTGCGGGTTTGCCCGTCGAAATATCGAGGATATGGGTGCTGAGTGTGCTCATTCGTGAATGACTCCTTCCAGTCGCAGCAGCGTAATTTCCCGCAGCTGTTCCAGCGCGGCACGGATTTCCTGCGCGTCGCTGTTCTCCAGCCGCGCGTGCAGGGCCTGTAATATCTCCTCGCCGCTGCGTCCCTTCGCGCGGATCAGAAAGACGCGCCCAAAGCGGGCTTCATAGCGGGCATTACCTTCACGCAGCGCCTGGGCAAGGGCGGTATCGCGATCGTTCACCGCACCCTGCTCCTGGCGCGACAGTGCCGCCTCCGTCGCTGAACCTGCGGGCTTTTCCCCGATGCGCGGATGGGCGCTCAGGGCTTGCGTTAAGGCCGCTTCATCCCAGCGTTGCGTCAGAGCCTGCGCCGCAATGAACAACGCGTCCCGGCTCGAATAAGGCCGCCCACTCACCAGCGCGTCGGCCCAGCCGGGTATCGCCACGCAGGGCTGAAGCAGCGTAAAAGCGTCTTTCTCAGGCAGCTGATTGAAGTCGTGCAGTGCGATCATAGGTTCTCCTTGATTATCCTCCTTCAGGTTAGTGCACAAACCACGCCACTCTTGAGACAAACGTGAAACAGTCGATTCCGGATGGCTAACCAGGAAATTTTTGATTCATAAAAAGGCACGCTCACCGCGTTTGCGCACCTTAGCAGTGCAAACATCTCCCTCACAACGCCGTTTTCACCACTCTGCAGCCTGGTACGCAAATTGCTGAATGTCTTTACACCCTGCAAAAGGAGAGAAGCATGAGAGCAATCGTTATTGGTGCGGGTATTGGCGGCCTGAGCGCCGCCGTCGCGCTCAAGAAAGCGGGCATCGACTGTACCGTGTTTGAAGCCGTAAAGGAGATCAGGCCCGTCGGGGCGGCCATCTCCATCTGGCCGAACGGCGTGAAATGCATGCAACACCTCGGCATGGGCGACATCATCGAGACCTGGGGCGGGCCGATGCGTTTTATGGCCTATAAGGATTACCGGCGCGGCGATACCCTGACCCGCTTTAGCCTTGCCCCGCTGGTTGAGCGTACCGGCGGGCGTCCCTGCCCCGTCTCGCGCGCTGAGCTTCAGCGCGAAATGCTGGACTTCTGGGGGCACGACAAGGTGCAGTTCGGCAAGCGCGTCGAACGCGTTCATGAAGACGAGGCTGGCGTGAGCGTCACCTTCACCGATGGCAGCACAGCTGCCGGGGATTTCCTGATTGCCGCCGACGGCAGCCACTCGGCGGTTCGCCCGTACGTGCTGGGGTATACCCCCGAGCGCCGCTACGCCGGCTACGTGAACTGGAACGGTCTGGTGAAGATTGACGAAGAGATCGCCCCGGCGCACCAGTGGACCACCTTCGTTGGCGAAGGCAAACGGGTGTCGCTGATGCCCGTCTCCGGTGGACGCTTCTACTTCTTCTTTGACGTGCCGCTCCCTGCGGGTCTGGCGGAGGATCGCACTACCCTGCGCGCCGACCTCACGGGCTACTTCCGCGGATGGGCGCCGCCGGTGCAGACGCTTATCGCGGCGCTGGATCCTGAAACCACCAACCGCATTGAAATCCACGACATTGAGCCGTTCGACAGCCTGGTACGCGGCAACGTCGCGCTGCTGGGCGATGCCGGACACAGCACCACACCGGATATCGGCCAGGGCGGCTGCGCAGCGATGGAAGACGCCGTGGTGCTGGGGGAATGCCTGCGTGAAAACCACAACATCACGCTGGCGCTTCGGCAGTACGAGGCGCTGCGCTGCGACCGGGTGCGTGACCTGGTGCTGAAGGCGCGTAAGCGCTGCGACGTCACCCACGGCAAAGACATGGCGTTGACGCAAGCCTGGTATCAGGAGCTTCGCGAGGAGACCGGAGAGCGCATCATCAACGGTCTGTGCGAGACCATTCAGGGCGGCCCGTTAGGCTGAATGTAAGAGGGATAATGATGAAAAGAGAACCGACTCCACCCGCCCACTGTACGTTTGAGCCAGAGGACTGGCTGCGTCTGGCGAAATGCTGGCATCCGGTCGCGCGTGCCTGCGACGTCGGTCCGGCGCCGGTCAAAGCGACGCTACTGGATGAACAGCTGGTGATTTACCGCATTAACGACCAGGTCGTGGTCGCCCGTGACGTTTGCCCGCACCGCGGCGTGCCGCTGACGCTCGGCTTTCACGACGAGCACGGGATTATCTGCCCCTATCATGGCTTACGCTTTGGGGAGGACGGGCGCTGCAACCGTATTCCCTCCAGCCCCGACCAGCCCGTTCCGGTGAAGCTGAACCTGATTAACTACGCCGTGGAGGAGCGGTTCGGGCTCATCTGGACCTGCCTGGCGTTTGATCCGGAAAACCCCGCGCCGCTGCCCACCATGCCGCACTGGGATGACGACGGATTTCAGCAGATTAACTGCCCGGCGTTTGAGGTCAACGGCTTTGCCGGACGTCAGGTAGAGGGTTTTCTGGACGTGGCGCACTTTGCCTGGATCCACACTGATACTTTTGCGGACCCGAATAACCCGCTGGTGCCCCACTATCAGCCTCAGGAGACGCCGTTTGGCTTCGTGGCAGATTACTGGAGCTCCGTGAGCAACTATCCCGCCAGTTCCCCCGTGCAGGCTCCGGAAGGGTTCCAGTGGTTGCGCCATTTTGAAATGCACCTGCCGTTCACCGCCACTCTGACGATTCATTTTCCGGGTGAGTCGAGACTGGTCATTATGAACGCCGCATCGCCGGTGTCATCGCGCGTGACCCGCATGTTCGCCCCTATCGCCCGCAATTTTGACCTGCATATTCCGGTGGAGGATGTGCATGCCTTCAATCTGCGGATTTTTGAAGAGGACCGTCTGATGGTGGAAACCCAGCGCCCGGAAAGCCTGCCGCTGGACCTGACCCTGGAAGCGCATATCCCCGCAGATAAAAGCTCGATTGCCTACCGTCGGGGACTGAAAAAGATGGGCTTTGGCGAGTTTTTCCTGGTATGACGGAGGCCAATATGCTGAGCGTGATTGTTGACGGGTTGTGGCGCGAGGGCGACAAAAGCCTCGCCGTCAGGCTGGTGGCGGAAGACGGCGAAGCGCTGCCACCGTGGCAGCCCGGTGCGCACATTGATGTTCACCTGCCCTGCGGCGTGGTTCGCCAGTATTCCCTGACCGGAGCGTGTGGCGGCGAGAGCTACCTGATCTGCGTGGGGCGGGAAACCGCCTCGCGCGGCGGGTCGCGCTACGTTCACGAGACGCTGCGTCCCGGGCAGAAGCTGATGATATCGGCCCCGCGCAACCTGTTTCCGCTTCAGCAGGCAGAGCGGGTTTTGCTCCTGGCGGCGGGAATTGGCATTACGCCGCTGTATGCGATGGCCCTGCAGCTGAAGGCGACCGGAACGCCGTTCACGCTGCACTACTACGTCAGGAACCGGGAAAGCGCGGCGTTTACGCGCGAACTCTCGCTTTGCGATGAGTGCATCATTCATACCGCCAGCCCGCGCACCGCGCTGGCGGAACATCTCCCGGCGGCCGAATCGGGCCTTCACGCCTGGGTCTGTGGTCCGGCAGGTTTTATGGAAAAAGTGCGTGAGGTCGCCACGGCAAAGGGATGGGATGACGCCCATCTTCACAGCGAGGCGTTTCAGCCCGTTGCGCCCGCCGCAGGCGGTGAAACCGGGGAGATCTTCACGGTCAAGCTGGCCTCCACCGGGGAGCGCTGGCCGGTGCCTGCGGATAAAACCATCGCCCAGGTGCTGCAGGAAAATGGCGTGGCAGTCCCGCTTTCCTGTGAGATGGGGATCTGCGGAGCCTGCCTGACGCCGGTGATTGACGGCGTGGTGGATCACCGGGATAGCGTGCAGTCGGAGGCGGAAAAAAGCGCAACGGACCAGCAGGTGGCGCTGTGCTGCTCGCGGAGCCATTCCGGGGAGCTGGTGATTGGGCTGTAAACCGTCTGCACACGCTTTCTTGCCGGGTGGCGCTGCGCTTACCCGGCCTATAATCCGTAACAATATCAATATATTGCACTATTCATTGTAGGCCCGTGCAAGCGTAGCGCCGCCGGGCGAAACTTACAAATCGCGCTTTGCCAGCCCGTAAACGGGCTCGCTATCCTGCCACGCATAATCAATATGGCTGGCCTGCTCGCGCGCCAACGCGTCATCGCCCTGCAATCGCGCCGCCAGGGTAAAGGCGAAATCAAACACTTTACCCAGCCCACGGCCGCTCAGCAGATTGCCGTCTTCCACCACGTCGGCATCGACGTAGATGCCATCGCTGACTGTTTTCCACAGATCGCCGGAACAGACATAGCGACGCCCCTTCAGCAGTCCATTGCCGCCCAGTACGCGGGCGGCGGCGGAACAAATTGGGCAGATATATTTGCCCGCTTCATCGTGGCGGCGGACGAAGGCAATGACCTCCGCGCTTTTCGCCAGGTTAATGCTGCCTTGCGGGCCGCCCGGTAACACCACGGCGTCAAAGGTCCGGTCGAGGCTGGCCTGCAGAGTACTGTCCGCCACCATAGGGATGGCGTGATAGCTCACCACTTCGCGACTCTCGCCGCAGGCAATCGTCTGCACCGAAATATTCAGGCGGCGCAGGATATCGATAGTGACAATCGCTTCCCCCTCTTCAAAACCAGGGGCTAATAGCACGGCTACGCTTTTCATTTTGCTCTCCATTGCTTAAGGGTTACCAGTACGGGTGCCAAATCTGTCGCAGCCGCGCCAGCAGTTCAAGATAGAAATAGTCTCCCCAGCTACAGCATTGATCGACGCCCTTACCGCTGCCCATATGATAAACCGAGTGCTGCAGCAGCCCTTCGGTCGGATCGTCGTCGTGAGCAAGGTAGTTATCGGTCAGCGACAGCGCAATACGCAGCGCCATCTCTTCATAATACGCACGGTTTGCGTCGAGCGTCGGCAGCGCCTTGACCAGCTCCAGCAGGCCACAGGCGGCAATCGCCGCCGCTGAACTGTCGCGCACGGCGTCGGTACCGAGCAGCGCCAGATCCCAGTGGCAAACATCATCTTCCGGCAGACGGTTGAGGAAGTAATGCGCCAGGCTGCGGGACAGCTCCACCATCTGCTTATCGCCGGTGTGCTGATAGCTGAGCAGGAAGCCGTAAATGCCCCATGCCTGGCCGCGCGACCAGCACGAGGTATCGCTGTAGCCCTGATGGGTGTTGCCAAAGCGCGGCTCACCCGTCTGCACATCCATATAGTAAGTGTGATAAGTCGAGGCATCTTCACGCACGATATAGTTCGCGGCCTGTCCGGCATGAGCCGTCGCCGCCTGCGCATAGCGCGGATCCCCGGTCTGTTCGCTGGCCCAGTACAGCAGCGGCAGGTTCATGTTGCAGTCGATGATCATTCTCCCCTGCTGCTCCGGGTCGTTTAAATCACCCCACGCCTGAATAATGTTGGCCGTCGGGTTAAAACGCTCCATCAGGCGCTCGGCTGCCAGCAGCGCCGACTGGCGAGCGGCTTCGTTGCCGGTGAGGCGCCAGGCGCTGATGCAGGAGAGCGAATAGAGGAACCCGAGATCGTGCGTTGCGGTATCGATGCGCTGCTCAATACGCCGGGCGAACGACGGTAAATAGCGTTCGGCGGCTTCGCGATAATGCGCTTTGCCGGTCATCTCCCACGCCAGCCACAGCTGGCCAGGCCAAAAGCTGGTGGTCCATTCCACGTTATCGGTGCGCGGCCAGACCCCCTTCTCACAGGCCTCGCCGGGGAACTTATCGCCGAAGGCGACAATATTGTTGTCGAGCTTGCGCGTGACGCGGGCTAACGCCGCTTCCAGCTTCTGGCTCAGTGCCAGGCGATCGACCTGATGCAGTTCGATCGGCCGCAGCGCTTCGGTGATAACAGATTTGGTCATAACAACTCCTGAATTAATGTTTGGCCGGTTCAACCGGGGCGGTATCTAAAGCCGGAGCAAAGGATCGTGAGTCATCGCGCGTCGACTGGCAGCGCGACAGCGTAAAGGCGGAAATCAGCGTAAATACCAGGGCGCAGCTGCCCATCAGCAGATAGGTATGCTCAAAGCCAATCTTGTCGTACAGATAGCCGGCAGGTGGGGCGACCACAATCGAACCCACGTAAATCATCGCCTGGTAGCCCAGCAGGTACATCGTGGCGTTAACCCGACGATGGAAATGTTCGGCAATGTATTTGAAGACGGAGATGAGCAGCAGCGCGATCTCGACGCCATAAAACGGTTTGATGATGGAGATAACAATCGGGTCACTGGTCAGCCCGGAGGCGATCAGCCGTGCCCCGACCACGCAGCCGCAGAACAGCAGGCCGCGCTTAGCACCGTAGTGGTTCACCAGCCACGGGATAAACATCATCATCACGAACTCCATCCCCGACTGGACGGTACTCAGGTAGCCGTACCAGGCATTCCCCTGCTCTTTGGTGGCGAAGAACGAGACGAAGTAGCGCGGGAACTGCTGTTCGGCGATAAACATCATCCACGCGACCCCAGCGACATAGAGGCTGAACATCCAGAATTTGCGGTTTTTCAGGAGCATCAGCACATCGGCGAAGACGATCTTATTAGCGGAAATGACGCTGTTATTGCGCAGCTGCTCATCGCCGATTTTGAGGCTAATCAGCACCAGCAGCATCAGTACCGAGGTACCGCTGCTGAGGAGAAAGTTGGCCAGCGGGGTGACGTTAAACAACAGCCCGGAGACCGACGCCGCCATCGCCCAGCCCAGTGAGCCCCACATTCTGATGCGGCCAAACTCCAGCCCGTACAGGCGGCTAAAGCGGTCGGCGTAAGATTCAGACGCCGCCACACCGGCGTACCAGCCCAGGCTCAGATACAGCGCGCCGATGATAATCCCCGCCATCGCATGGCTTTGCAGCAGCGGCTGGTAAACCAGCGCAAAAAACGGCGCCATCAGCGCAGAAATTGCGCAGACAAAATAGAGCAGCCACTTGCTCATGCCGATTTTGTCCATGATGTAGCCGTACACCGGCTTCAGAACCACCGCGAAGACGCCATTTATAGCGAACACGCTGCCGATGGTGACGCTATCGAGGCCCACTTTCTGGCTCAACCACAGGGCGTACAGGCCAAAGCTGGATGACCACGTGAAGAAGTAAAGGAAAATAAAGGTACTCATTTTGTACTGCGCGGCGCGTACGGACGATGATGTGCTCATAGCGATGCCTCCGGAGCCAGAACGAGCGTCGTTTCTTGTCGTGCCGTCACGAAGCGTACCGCGTCATCGCTAATGAAGGCCTGCGGGCAGCGTTGCGGATCGAAGTCGGCGGCATTTCCCGCCCACACCGCGCTGATTAACACATGCGTACCGGGGTCGAGCTCGCCGCGCAGCACCGGCACCGCCGCGCGCTCGGCGAACAGCAGATTACTGTTTGGCGGCGTCAACACCGTCTCGCCGCGGCGAGCGCGCGGATGTAAACAGAAAATGGCTGAGACATCCCGGGCATTGCGTAACCAGCAGGCGCCGTCACTCTCGTGTACCTGCGGCTGCGGGCGGTTTGCCAGGCTAAAGCCGCCTTCCGCACAATCCAGCGCGCGCCGGGTATCGATACGATGAACGCGCAGCTGCCAGTCGCCCAGCGCCAGCAGCCAGCTATCAATCACCACGTCGTGCCACGGCAGCCAGCGGCTGTATATAGTGCCGTCAGCGGTGACCACGTGCTGACATTCGCGACGGCCACGCCAGTAGTTGTCCTTTTCGGCCAGCAGCAGCATCGAATCGGGCGCGGCATGGTTCAGGCCGTAGCGGCCGCGTTCGATGGTGAAGCCAAAACGGGTGGAATAGGCAAATTTGCAGTATTTCGCTTCGGTGTTCACGAAGTTGTTCAGCTCCAGCTGGCCGGACGTCAGCATCCACAGGTGGTCGGCCTGATGTACCACCACCTGATCCGCGTGGGCTATCGTGTGCTGCGCGGGCAACGGCGGCAGCGGCAGCTCAGCCGCCTGCCAGAAGGCATCGCCCTCATCTAATGCCAGCACCAGCAGGGTCTTCAGGCCCCAGTACGGCGACCCCGGCGCGTTGTAATCTTCCGCCATCGCCAGGTTCGGATAGCTGTAACCGACGCTCAGTACGCCGTCGCGGTCGAATATCGGCTGCTTCAGCCACCAGCGCAGATGACGCAGGACGATGCCCTTCATCACGCCGGGCGAAAAGACTTCCAGCCCGGCGAAGGCCGCCGCACTCCAGAATGCCGCCTCGGCAAAGCGGTAGGTCAGGCTACGGCCAAACGGGATCGCCGCGCCGTCTTCGGCAAAGAAATGGATGAAGTCAGAGGAGAAACGCGCGGCCCGATCGCGCAGCGTTGCACAGCGCTGTGGATCGATCCCGGCCATGAGCTTCGCGTAAATCAGGCCATAGAAATGGAAGCCCATCGAGATGTAATAGTCGCGCGGCCGTCCCGGACCATCGGAATACCAGCCATCGCCGAGGTAGTAGTGCTCCATGGCAGCAAAATGATCTTCCAGCGCCTGCGGGTTGGTCGGCATGCCGCAATAATGGAAGCCGACCTGCACCAGAATCGGGAAGAAGTGCCAGTTGTTATCGGGGATTTCCTGGGTCTCGCACTGCTTTAGCCAGCGCCATAAATGCCCTTTCTCCGTCTCAGTGAAGTGTGCCAGTACGGTTTCACCCGCCAGCGCCAGCAGCAGCCCGTAGGCCGCCATCTCGACGATTCGCTGATCGTAAGGCCCGACATCGCCCCAGTAATCGGCATGCTGCGGATCGGTGCCGTTTTTTATCGCCTGTAAATAGAATGAGAAGTGCTGCGGCTCGCTGCCGCCAGCTAACAGCGGCGTCACGCCCCACAGCAGGCGGGAAAACGTTTCCATGCTCGCCACCTGCTGACCGTAGTGAGCGGTAAAGTTCGCTAAATCAATGCGGCTGGCGTCTTTTTTAAACCAGGACGCCACCGCGTTCAGCATGTCGTTGACCAGCCGTAGCACCTCTTCCCGGCTTGTCAGTGGATTATCCAGATGAATATTTTCAGGTTGCACAGGGTCCTCCCGCATTACACGAGGGTAGAGATAAGTTATTGTTATTAGGCTTTTTAAAGCCACGAGTGCGACGTCTGAATGAAGAGTAACTGCTTTTATTCCTGGCGCTGAGTGAGCAGACTCACAAAATTAAACCGCCATTTCATTTTTTCTGGATTTTGTCGAATGCGAGGGGGATAAATTACAAATGATGGCCTAAAAATTTAAATCTGTTGTTCTGGAGGTAATATGGGTGAAACGCAACTACTGGAACGCATTACGCTCGATCGGCAGGCCATTTCTTTTAACCGCATGTACACCACCAGCGCGATTTACTACCACTGGCATCAATGCGTTGAATTGCTCTATATCTCCAGCGGCTACGGCATCGTGGTGGTGGATAACCAGCACTACACCGCCCGTCCGGGGCGACTCTTTATCTTCCCGCCCTTCCGTTTGCACAAAGTGCAGGTCGATCATAGCGATAAGAACCCCTATCACCGCACGACCATGCACATTGAGCAATCGGTCGTCGAAAGTGCGCTCGGCGCCTTCCCGCGCCATCAGGCCCGGTTCGCCGCGCTGGCCGCCAGCAATCTGCCAGCACAGATTTACGATCTCAGCACTCACGCGGCGTTTATCGAGAGGATCCTTGAACAGTTTCAGCGCCTGGAGGGCAACGAGCAGACAGAGGCCTGCGAGGTGGCCTTTCTGATGATGCAGCTCATGACGTTTCTGCCCGAGCAGCCGCAGCCCTACCCGCCGCGCCAGCAGACCGTCGCCTCGCGGATTATGAGCTGGGTCGAAGCCCACTATGCCAGCAAGTTTTCGCTCGACCAGTTAGCCCACGACCTGGGGCTTTCACGCAGCTATACCTCACGCATTTTCCGCCAGCAGACCGGCGGTACCATCCACGAATATTTGCTGACCCGGCGAATAAAAAGCAGCTGCGAGCTGTTACGGTACAGCGATGAGCCTGTTGACGCTATTGCCCTGGCAGTCGGGTTTAGCGAGGTGACCTATTTCATTACCTGCTTTAAAAAGATGATGCGTCAGACGCCACTGCAGTATCGGCGCAGTATCCGCTGCACCAGGATTCCCTCTCAGGGCGATTTTGGACAGGTTTGCTGAACCTCAGCCTGGCCAGGGGATTTTATGCACAAAAAAACCCAGGTCGCATAACGACCTGGGTTTCGAATTTGGCGGAAGCGTAGAGATTCGAACTCTAGAACCCTTTCGGGTCGCCGGTTTTCAAGACCGGTGCCTTCAACCGCTCGGCCACGCTTCCAAAGTGAGGCGCACTATAAACATCTATTAGCGCCTTGTAAAGCAGGAATTTTTCTATTTTTCCCCACACGCGTTTGACTGCGCAAAAAGTCACCCGCACGCTGACCTCACGTCACTCTCCACGACCTTGTACATACCGTAACATAGCAACGCTCATCCTTTTAAATCGCTCTGGTATAGAATGCCACAAAAATAGACGGTCATTTGTAGTGTAATTGTTATAAATCTGAATTCCCGCAGATTTTAGACATTACTGCCATGCAGTGTTACGGGTTGATGATGAAAATCAAGAATACGCTTTGCTTACATATCCTGATGGCAACCCTGGCCATTTTGTTCCTTTGTATTCACCCGCTGGTGACGAGCTTCGATCCACCGCTCGCCTTCCAGCCGCTGATTAAATCAATGGCGGGCACGCCTAAAGAACAAGCGGAAAAAATTGCCACTATTTCTCATGCCTTAGAAGGGAATGCGATATTCTTCATTGGTGCGTCTGAGGTAGCGACCTCAGAAGATGAACATTACGCTGTCTATAATTATTTTAATAAGCAATTACACAAACCCGTCGTGGCGTATGGCGATGCGTTTGTTGATGACGAAACGCAGTTTTTACTGTTCTCACGTTTTAAAAATAGTCTTAACGCAAACAGTAAAGTTGTTTTGCTTCTGGCACCCGACAGCTTTTACTCAAAAGGTCTGCCACCCGCTATCTATGCCGATAATTTCCCGGGCTCTGTTTTTAATCCTTTGATGAAGGATCCGCAGGCGCGCCCAATATTAGTCAATTATTTAAAACATATTGATAGTAAAGAAATAAGCCATTTAACCTTTGGTCAAATGCGTGTCTTTGGCTGGCACCTCGATCTGATATGGGACGAGGTGAGTTTCCAGTTTGCCAACGTCTGCACCATGATAAAAAACGACTGGCTGGCGCTGCTCAACGTTACGCCCCGGACGGTACAGCCGTGGCCGCCGCAGCCAACCACCCATATTGCCCCAGACTGGGATAAAGAGCTGGCGAATGCCCGCGAGTTAAATAAAAAACGCCTGCAGAGCGCGGCCACCCTGTGGATGGACAAAACGATTTACGAGGAGGACGGTACGCGACAGCAATGGGATGACACGCCGGTCGTACCTGCGCAAATTGCCGCGTTCAGAAAAACCGTCCAGCTGCTGAAAGACCGTCACGTGCAGGTGATTGCTATCGTCGACCCGGTTAACCCCTGGGCGCTTTACAATACCGATACCTTCCGCCCGGTTGATAAGCAAATTCAAACCATTCTGGAAGCGAACCAGATCCCCTATTTAGATATGTACGCCATGCCTTATCAGAATGGCTGGAACTGGGATCGTTTGCACCCTTCCGAGCTGGCCTGGGTTCCTATGATTCGCTTTATTGCACAGAGCTTTAAATAATGAAAATCGCGATCCGTCTTTTTTTCCTTTATCTCCTGCTGGCGATCACTATCGTCGCGTGGACCTCTGTCGATGACAGCATGAGTATGCAGCTGCATTTTGAATATCAAAAGTTCTGAGGCCGAATGATGTATAGCTCAGGCATGTTTTTTGTCTATTTGTTTTCATCCGCCCTGGCGTTTGCGCTGGTCAATCGTGTATTACGTCATCGCCTGACGTATTTATCGGCGTTATCCGTCCTCGCCGCATTAGGCTGGGGCTATATTTTTCAGGGTGATTACCGTGTTCCCGCGGTCGTTTTTTTCAGTTTTTACCTTGTCGCCACGTTAAAAGAAAAAGGATGGTTAAAAACCTGGCAGGCGATTGTGTTAACGCTGCTGCCTTTATTTTTGGTGAAATTGCACCTTAATCATCATCTCGGCATGATCGGCCTCTCTTTTATGACGTTCCGCGCGGTGGATGTGCTGCTCTATCGCAGTAAAAAAGAAGGGCAGAATTTCCTGCATTATTTCTGCTATCTGTTTATGCCCTTTATTATTCTGGCGGGCCCAATGTATCGCTGGCGGACATGGATGAGCGACGTCAGTAAGCCCGTCTTTGCCCTTAATCGCGAACAGTTTTTAGTGGCACTGGAGCAAATCATTACCGGCATTGTCCAGAAGTTCCTGTTTGCCATGCTGGTTGATTCACTTGTCGTGCAGCCCTGGAGCCATAAGCCGTTTACGCTGACCGTGGGCGTGGTGATGTCGATTGCCTATAGCGCCTACCTCTACTTTGATTTTGCGGGCTACAGCAATATGGCCATCGGTGCGGGCCGCCTGTTTGGGTTGAATATTCCGGCAAACTTCAATATGCCGCTTCTGGCAAAGAATCCGCAGGACTTCTGGCGCCGCTTCCACATTAGCCTGTCTGAATGGCTGCGCGATGTGGTCTTTATGCCCGTTTATATGAACCTGATGAAGTTCAACTTTTTCCGTCAGAACAAAACGCTGGCGCAAAATATCGGTATTTTTTGCACCCTGTTTTGCATGGGGGCATGGAATGGCCTGGAACGCCATTACGTCATCAGCGGCGCGCTGTTTGGCGCCATCTCTGTCGCTCACAACATGCTGCTGTGGTCAGCCAAACGCAGCCCGGCGTTACACCGCGGGTTGCAGTATCCGGCTGTTGCGTTTTTGGGACGCATTCTGACGCTGGGAAGCGCCGCGGGCTCCCTTTACATCTTTAGTGGAATGTCACCTCTATGAAAAATCACTCCGATCTTCAGGAACTGCAGGATTTCTTGCGTGCGGCATTATACGATCCCGCCTCCCCGCAGCAGCTGGCCATCAGCGGCAGCGACGAAGCCTTAAGCTGGCTGCAGCTTTCCGCTGCCGTGACGGACTGGGCTCAGCGCTATCAGGGTTGCCAGCCTGTTGCCGGTACGCCGGTCGTCTTGTACGGACACCAGCAGGCCGAGTTCGCCGTGGCGATTTATAGCTGCCTGCTGCACAACATTCCGTACATTCCGGTGGACTGCATTTACCCGCAGGAGCGCCTGCGGGAGATCTGCCATCTGGCCAGCGCCCCTTACTATTATGACGTCGCGACCCGGCAGTTCATCGCCACGGGTGAACCGGGCAAAGTGCTGGAGGAGCAGGATCTGGCCTATATCATGTTTACCTCAGGCAGCACCGGCAAGCCTAAAGGGGTGCAGATTGGGCGTGAAAGCGTGTGGCACTTCATGAAATGGGTCAGCCAGGACTTTTCGCTGCCGGAAAAACCGGTCCTGATGAACCACGCGGTGTTCAGTTTTGACCTCTCCCTGATCCCTTTGCTGGCGAATCTGGCGATGGGTGGACACATCGTGCTGAACGCCAAAGACGATATTCAGAAAGAGAACTGGCTGGAGCGACTGAAAAGCAACGCCGTCTCCGCCTGGGTTTCCACCCCCTCTTTTGCGTATCAGCAGCTACTTTCCCCGCAGTTCAACAGCGAGTATTTGCCTGCGCTGAGCGTCTTTATCTTCATTGGTGAAGTGTTGAATAAAGCGCTGGTCAAACAGCTGCGCCGCCGTTTCCCGCAGGCCAAAATTATTAACTCCTATGGCCCAACAGAAGCGACCATCGCAACAACCGTCGTCGAGATCACGGATGCAATCCTGAACAGCGACAGCGCCGTGCTGCCGGTGGGGGTCATGATGCCTGAGAGCAGAATGGAAATTTCCGCTGAAGGCGAGCTGATCATCTGGGGGAAAAACGTCATGCGCGGCTACCTCGGCCTGCCGCAGGAGAACGCGGCGAAATTACTTCATCGGGAAAACGAGGCGTTTCGCGGCTACCGGACCGGCGATCTGGGTTATGAAGCGGGGCTCATCTACTGTCAGGGCCGCAACGACAGCCAGGTCAAACTGAATGGCTACCGTATTGAAATTAACGAGATCGAAAACCGCCTGCTGGCGATGTCCGGCATCAACGAAGCGGTGGTTCTGCCGCTGATGAAATCCTGCGGCAGCGTGCTGCGCATTGCCGCGTTCTGCGTGACGGAGCTGGCGCCGGATACCATTAAAACCTCGCTGTCGAAGGTGGTTCCCCACTATATGGTGCCTTCACAAATTATCGTAAAAGACGCTTTGCCGCTGAATCCTAACGGCAAAATTGACCGCAAGTTGCTGGACGCTTACGCCCGCACAAATTAATGACCCCAGGAAAAATTATGGAACAAGAAATTCTCGCCCTGTTCGAAAAAGTGTTATCCCGCAAGGTGGGCTTTCACGATGAACTGATTGAATCCGACATTCTCGACTCCATCCTGGCGGTCGATATGGTCCTGGAAGTACAGGACGTTTACGGCTGCATGATCCCGCCGACAGACGTGGCGACGGTGCTGAAAACCCCGGCGGACCTGGCCCGCTATATTGAAGAAAACCGCTAAACGCCTCTGCTGTTAATCCTGTCCTGAAGGCTCTGGCGCATCGCGCCAGAGCCCAGACGCAAAATGAATATCCTTCACCGGAATTAAACCAACCGCTTTTGAGATTTCTCCTACACTTTAGGGGTCGTGTTGTTCTTAACAGAGGAGTCTGCGGTATGGCATTCGTAACCACGAAAGACGGCGTCAATATTTACTACAAAGACTGGGGCCCAAAAGAGGCCCAGCCCATTGTCTTCCACCACGGCTGGCCGTTGAGTGCCGATGACTGGGATAACCAGATGCTCTTCTTCCTTGCAGAAGGCTATCGCGTTATCGCTATCGATCGCCGCGGACATGGACGATCGGACCAGGTGAGTGAAGGCCACGATATGGATCATTATGCGGCCGATGCATCAGCCGTGGTTGAAAGCCTGGATCTGCACAATGCCGTGCATGTCGGTCACTCCACCGGCGGCGGCCAGGTCGCCCGCTATGTTGCGCGGTATGGACAACCGCAGGGGCGCGTCGCGAAAGCGGTGCTCGTCAGCGCCGTCCCGCCTCTGATGGTCAAAACGGAGACGAATCCCGGCGGAACGCCCATCGAGGTCTTCGACGGCTTCCGCAAAGCGCTGGCGGCTAACCGCGCCCAGTTTTATCTCGACGTTGCCAGCGGTCCTTTCTACGGTTTTAATCGCGATGGCGCCGAGGTTTCGCAGGGTACGATCCAGAACTGGTGGCGACAGGGTATGATCGGAAGCGCCAAAGCCCACTATGAGGGGATTAAGGCGTTTTCAGAGACCGACCAGACGGAAGATTTGAAAACCATCACGGTTCCCGTTCTGGTGTTGCAGGGCGATGACGATCAGGTTGTACCGTATAAAAATGCCGCCCTTCTCCAGGACAAGCTGCTGGCGAACAGCGTGCTGAAAATTTATCCGGGCTTCCCGCACGGGATGCATACCACCCATGCGGATACTATCAACGCGGAAATTCTGGCTTTTATTCGCTCATAACGCCGCGTTTCTTGCCGGGTGGCGCTGCGCTTACCCGGCCTACATTCCGCTACGATATTCCATTCAATGCATGAACGCCACCCGAGGGTGGCGTTGTTTATTCTGCTTAGCGCTTCTGCGCAACCAGTTGGATCATATTGAAATACGCTCCGGCCCCCGCGTCCATAATGGGTACCATCATCTCCTGAGCGATCTCGCATTGCATAAACTCATCCCACGCCTGCTGACAGGTATCCATCTCCCGCACGGCGATCAGCGCCGCTCCGGGCTCTTTTTCCCACAGCGCTTTCCACCAGGAGAGCGGATAGAAATACCACTCAGGGGTCCAGAAAGGTTTAACCACCTCCGGGAGATGCGTTTCGCTGTACTCCCCGATAAACCCGGGAACGGCAACCGCAATGTACCCGCCGGGTTTGATGAAGGGTAGCAGCGTGCCCAGCATGGCGTCAGTGTTGCCAAAGTATTGATATGCATCCACGCTGACGATCAGGTCAAAGTAATCATGTGCGAACGGGATCGCTTTTGTAGCATCAACCCGCAGCGGAAAGATTTTTCCGTCCAGATCCCGTTCGCTGAAACGCGCTGCATTTTCTCCCGGCGTAATCCACAGATCGGCGGCAAAAACCGTGGCGTCATATTTTTCGGCGAGCAGGATAGAAGAGATCCCTTTCCCGCAGCCGAGATCGAGAATGCGCATCCCTGGAGCGATATGCAGTTGAGCAACCAGCTCCTCGGTAAGCCGCATGGCGTTTGGGCCCATCATGGTGTCGAGCAAAAAAGCGCGGTCATAGCTATCTGTATAGGGTGTATTCATCACTGCTCCTTAGCGATTATCCAGCTGGGCGCGAACGTTGTTCAGCCCGGTGGTGTTGATGCGGTAAGGCTGCCCGTTCACGGATCGGATCAGCTTTTTGGTACGGAGTTTTTTGAAGACGCTGAGCGTGCAGTCGCTCAGCACCAGCCCTTCACGGGTATAGCACTCAACGGACGTGACGCGGCCAGAACTGTCGCGGACGTGCACAATACGTCCACCTTTGGCGAGAACGTGTAAGGTACGTTGTTCCTGACGAGATAAATTCATACTGGAAAACCTGTGTAATCATCATGCGTAAAAACAAGCCCACACCCGCAGGTGCGTGCGTAAGGTTTAAGCGCAGCGATAACCAGTCCGTCCTGAAAAGGGCGGGAAGCTGATTATCTGATGAAAACATTCTCCAGCATCAATGCCTCGGTAAGCGATGAAAAGGTATTTACGGGGTGAATGATAACACCTGTTTTTTACAGGGAAATATCGGAACCTGAAAAGTGTGACCTGAATCATTCAATCCAAAAGAAAAACCCCAGGTTAACAAGTAACCTGGGGTTTATATCTGGCGGAAGCGCAGAGATTCGAACTCTGGAACCCTTTCGGGTCGCCGGTTTTCAAGACCGGTGCCTTCAACCGCTCGGCCACACTTCCTGAGTGAGGCGAACTATAAACACCTCACCGCGTGCTGTAAAGAGTGCCAGCAATCGTTCGCTGTAAAAATAGTCAAAACGTGTTTAATCGGTTGAACTGACAACACATCGACGATTTTATCAGCACAGGCCTAGTGTTTTTTGATGTACATGTCTTTCGTGTAATAGTACCCCAGCTTATCCGGCGTAAATCCGCCCACCCACGGTTTAACCAGGTGCGTACGGACGTAGTGATAAACCGGAATGGCGGGCACATCGCGTCCCAGCAGATCTTCCGCCTGCTGGTAGAACTTACCCCGCTCTTCCGTTGTTTTAGCTTTTGCGGCATTCACCAGCGCCTGGTCATATTCCGGATTGCTGTACTGGCTGGTGTTTTCGCTGTCGCCGGTGCGGAAGTTGTTCAGGAAGGTCGCCGCGTCGTCGTAGTCGGCAATCCACGCGTAACGCACCGCGTCAAAGTTGTGGGTGTGCATGGTATCCAGCATGGTTTTCCACTCCTGATTTTGCAGCTTCGCCTCCACGCCGAGGTTTTTCTTCCACATAGAGCTGGCCGCAATCGCGATACGCTGGTGCGATTCAGAAGTGTTATAGAGCAGGTTAAAGCTCAGAGGGTGGCTTTCGTTGTACCCGGCCTCGTTGAGCAGTTTTTTCGCCTCAGCGATGCGTTTGTCCAGCGGCCAGCTGGCGTAGTCTGGATTCTGAAGCTTAACGCCGCCGATATCCGGCTGGCTGATGAGCCACGCCGGGCGCTGCCCCTGCCCTAAGACTTTCCCGGCAATGATGTCTTTATCGAGCGCCATGTTCAGCGCCTTACGCACGCGGGCGTCGTTGAACGGCGGTCGGGTGGTATTGAATTCGTAGTAATAGGTCGCCAGCTGCGGGGAGACATCGAGCTGGCTGCCCAGGGTTTTCTTGAGCTGAGCGAACTGGTTGATCGGCACCGTGTAGACAATATCAATTTCGCCCGCTTTATAGCGGTTCACATCCGCGGCCTCGGAAGTGATAGGCAGATAGGTGACCTTATTAATCACGGTATGCGCGTTATCCCAGTAGCGCGGGTTACGCTCCGCCACGATGCGTTCGTTGACCACCCACTGGGATAGCTTATAGGCCCCACTGGTGACGATATGTTCAGGCTTGGTCCACTTGTCGCCAAAGCGGCCAATCAGCACTTTATCCACCGGCACCAGCGACGGGTGCGCCAGCATCGCGAGGAACGCCGCGTTAGGCTGGGTGAGCGTCACTTCCAGCGTGGTGTCGTTAATGGCTTTCACACCCAGCCTATCGGGCGCTTTTTTCCCCTGCGCGATATCCGCACCATTTACGATGTGCATGTTGCCTGGATAGCTGGCATAAGGTGAAGCGGTTTTAGGATCAACCAGACGCTGCCAGCTCCAGACCACATCTTCCGCGGTGATTGCAGTGCCGTCGCTCCAGGTAATGCCCGGACGCAAATGGAACGTCCAGACGGTGTTGTCCTTGTTCTCCCATTTTTCCGCCAGCCGTGGCTGAACTTCACCCGACGGGGAAACGCTGACCAGCCCGTCGAATAAATCACTGATAATATTGAATTCGACGTCGCTTTCGACTTTATGCGGGTCGAGCGAAGCGGGCTCATTACCGTTGTTCCTGACCAGTTCCTGCTTATCGGCCAGCTGCGTTCCTGCCGGCACGTTAGCCGCCCAGGCTGCCGTGCTGGCGCACAGGATCCCGGCGGTTAACAAAGAGAGCGTAAAGCGCGTGCGTGTTTGTGGTTTCATTTCCTTCGCCTTATTGTCTGTTTTTGTGACGATCCGGAAATAACTCTTAGCGGCCTTATGGTAATAACGCAATAATTTTCAGTAACCTATAAGAGGTTGATCTGATTAATCGCGTCAAACCGCTGTTCATACTGGTGAAACGTATTTATGCAGAAGAAACAACCAGCTCCCGCGCTAACCTGCTGAGTAAAGATGGGTAAAACCACTTTGAGAGTGACGCGCCGTTTCCTATTCTTTCCGTTAATTACATCTGTCATAAGAGAGTGACTCATGGATCGTATAATTACTTCCTCACGCGACCGCACATCGCTACTCAGCACCCACAAGGTGCTGCGCAATACCTATTTCATGCTCAGCCTGACGCTGGCGTTTTCCGCGATCACCGCCACCGCCAGCACCGTGCTGATGCTGCCGTCTCCGGGGCTGATCCTGACCCTGGTGGGCATGTATGGCCTGATGTTCCTGACCTACAAAACCGCTGACAAACCGGTCGGTATTCTGTCCGCGTTTGCCTTCACCGGCTTCCTGGGCTACATCCTGGGACCGATGCTGAACGCGTATCTGTCTGCCGGTATGGGTGACCTTATCGGCATGGCGCTGGGCGGTACCGCACTGGTGTTCTTCTGCTGCTCGGCCTACGTGCTGACCACCCGTAAGGACATGTCCTTCCTCGGCGGCATGCTGATGGCGGGTGTTGTGGTGGTGCTGGTGGGTATGGTGGCCAACATCTTCCTGCAGCTGCCTGCCCTGCATCTGGCGATCAGCGCCGTGTTTATTCTGATTTCTTCCGGCGCGATCCTGTTTGAAACCAGCAACATCATTCGCGGCGGTGAAACGAACTATATTCGCGCCACCGTCAGCCTGTACGTGTCGCTGTACAACATCTTCGTCAGCCTGCTGAGCATCCTGGGCTTCGCCAGCCGCGATTAATCACAACGGATATGAAAAAGGAGAATGCCCCGGCATTCTCCTTTTTTTATGCCCTACTCACCCCGGCAAATATAGGTCGGATAGCGCCGGTCCTGAATCAGCCACACGGAAGGCGAGAGTTCAGAGATGGTGAGATAGTAGCGTGCGGTCGGACTGGCAAAGCTCCCCCACTGGGCGTCGGGCGTATTGTCGTTGTGTCGACGCCAGGTTTCGGTGTAGCTCAACACAATGACGTTATCATCGTCCCGCTGCTGCCAGGTAAAATCCACGTCCCTGTCAACGATCAGATTTTGCCCGTCAGCCCTTGCCGCGCCTTTATAGGTGGTCACTCCGGTACCGTCCCGATGAAAATAGAACTGGGCAACGGTATTGACCTTCACTTCGCTGGCTTTTCCCTCATTGCGCGTAAAGTTAAATTCGGTGCTGCAGGCCAGCACATCCTTTTTAAACACACAGCCGGAATAGTAAAACAGCGCCAGGGCACTGCCGACCAATGCACCACCCAGCCCAAAAAGAAGTTTTATTTTCATTTTTGTGCCCCGCTTTTATAACGGATGGTTTTGCACAGGCTGGATTGACTGACCGGGCAGGCGCCAATGAACACCTCATCTGCGGCGGCAATAGAAAAACGGGCACTGAAATAATAAATGTCGTACTCCTCTCGTTCGCACGCCACGTTATTGGCCGCCAGCTGCGCCGCTAATTTCGATAACACCAGCGGTCTTCCGTGATCGTTGATAATCCAGAGACGACAATGCGCGATTTTCTCCTTAACCGGCATGAGTTTCGCCGGAACGAATATCCCCTGCTGCCGGCTAAAGTAGAAGCTCGCCCCCAATGCAGCAATAATCAATACGGCCGTCATCCCCCATCGTTTCAGGGAAGCGCGTTGTGGCTTTTCCACTTTCGCTGCAGACTGAGGCTGCGGTTCGGCGGGTTGAATACGCTCTCCGGGCTGAAAAATCACATCGGCCTCAAAACGAAACCCATAACGGGGTACGGTTACGATAAATTCATACCCCTCTCCCAGTGCCTGGAAGCTTTTACGTAATTCGCTCACCGCTTTATTGAGATTATTTCCCGATGGCGTAAAGCCAAACTCCTCCCACACGCGGGTAATCAATTCCTCCCGACTCAGGTCGTGCCCTTTGTGCTTAATAAATTCCTGTAAAAGGCGAACGGCGGGGGCCGAAAGCGTTAATACAGATTCCGGTTGCCCAACAAGACTTATTGCATGTGCTTCAGGATCAAATAACAACGAATTATTGCATATAAAAAACATCTTTTATTCTCGGCTGTTACCGCATGCTTTTTAATCCCTGGTACATCGACATGAAAACCCCCTCCTGACTTGCTTATTTTTTCATCAGAAGGAATTTTCTCTCCATCCCTGGTCGCGGTATTTTCGCTTAACTATACAACCTTAAAGCCAGAAAATCAGGATAAAAAACTGTATATAACGAGTTAATTAATACAAATTTTCACAAACTGCTGTTCTGGTTAAAGTTTCCCTGCCCTGAAGCGATACGAAAGCAGACGGTGTCCTGGTGTTAACGCGCCGCCTTTAAACTCAGAGCAGGCAGACTTGATCGTGAAACAGAAAAAAAGAGTGAGCGTCACAACCGCCTTTTATGTCGCCGCGCTGTCATTGCCATTTTTCCCGGAAATGGCACTGGCCAATATGAGCGTGTATCCCATGGAACTTAACGTGGATAAGTCCGGTGCGGCGCAAATTAAGGTGGCGTCAAAAACGGATGATATTCAGTTCATTCGGGTGAGGCAAAAGAAAATTCTTAATCCCGGCACGGCCCTGGAAAAAGAGATTGATGTGGCGTCGTGGAAAGAGGGTGGCGTTGTTGTCACGCCGGAAAAATTCGCCCTTGCGGCAGGCGCAATGCGCGTGGTTCGCCTGGTATCGCTTACGCCCCCGGAAAAAGAGACGACCTGGCGCGTCTATTTTGAAGGGGTCAAGCAGCCTGACAGCATTATTCCGGGCAAGGCAGAAAGCCCTGCTGCGACGGCAAGACTGGGCGTCAATGTAATCTGGGGCGCCCTGATCCATCTCGCACCGGAAAAAAGCGTGGTTTCGCTGTCGATTGACCCTCAGAGGGGAACGTTAAAAAACAACGGCACGTTGCGCGTGCCGCTGAGAGAGATCGGTATTTGTGATGCGGATTCGTCGTGCAGATGGATTAAAGAAGACGCGACGATTTATCCGGATACCGAACGGAAATTAAAAACGCTCGCGAAGGCACAAGGCCAGAAATATAAATTCCGCTACTTCAACTGGCTGAATAAAACCGCTGAAGAAGCTGATTTACCCGTCGTGCAATAACACGACGTTACCGTAAAGACCCCAAAGGGTTTGTTTAAAGAGCCAGGGTGCTCATTTGTAAATATGGAGATATCAATGCGTAAGTATTTTAAAACTCTGATGATTGTTGCCGCGATGACCACGTCCGTTAACGCGCTGGCGATTCAAAAAGATATTACCGTCAACGCCAGCGTTGATTCACAGCTGGATATGACCCAGGCCGATAACACGCCGCTGCCGGCAAGCATCGATATGCAGTACCTGCCTGGCCGTGGCCTGGAAAGCTACCGCCTGAATACCAAGGTGTGGTCTAACTCCGCGACCAGCAACGTAAAAGTCCGTCTGGTAAGCGCCGCGAAGCTGGCGAATGCCGACGGTGCTGAGACCATCCCAATGACGGTGATTCTGGGTGATAAAACCCTCTCTACCGCAGATGTGGAATATACCGGCGCCGAACTGTTCCCGGGGAGCATTGAAAACGGTTCTGCGGTACTGCCGCTGACCATTTCCCAGACCACCAAAGGCATTCTGAAAACCGGTCAGTACAGCGGCGTTGTCAGCCTGATGCTGACGCAGGCGACGACCACGGAAGGCGGTGCGTAACACCACAGCACCTAAGGAATAACGTCAGAGGGTGCTCACCCTCTGACGTCAGGATGATGTCGAGGCTCGTTCATGGCGTTTCACAGAAATACCCTCCTCTTTGTTGCTTTGTTACCCGCTTCCATCCAACTCGCCTGCGCAGGGATGGCCGTCCCGCCAGGTTTTGAAGACCTGGCGAAGACGCAGCGCCTGTGGACAGAGGTGAACCTCTACGGCGAGGCGCTTGGCCTTTTTGAAACGGATATCACCCTTGAAACGGTCAGCTTTGTCGCACCTGAAACCGTGGTAGCGGCCATCAAACGCCGGTTTAATGACGACCCATCCCTCGTTGCCACCGTGTCTGCCGCGCTGGCCGTTCCGCTTGCCCGTAACGGCAACCTGGCCTGCAGCAGCAACGGCTCCGCAACGGGCTGTGATTACATCAATACCGACCGCGCGGCCATTATTTATGACGAGAATAACGCCCGCATTAACCTGTTCCTGGACAAGAAATATCTGCCTAAGCAGACAGCAGAGAATCAATGGTATCAGCCCACTCAGGGCACCGAAAATGCGCTGATCCATCAGCAGAACATTAACTTCGTTGCCGACAGGGATTATCAGTCGGCAACCGTGCAGGGCAACGGCGCGCTGGCGCTCACCCAGGACGGCTATGTGAATCTCGACTGGACCTGGCTGGGGCAGCGTTCACGGCACCAGCAGCAGCAGGAGGTCACCGTCAACAACGCCTGGTTCCGCCAGGATATCCTGCGTCAGTACTATGTCCAGTTAGGTGAGATGGATACCCGCGATCTGTTCAGTAACGCTGGCGGAAATATCAACCTCAGCCAGCTGCCGCTGGGCAAAATTCTCGGCCTGCGCACGGGTTCAACACGAGCATGGATGAACCCGGTTCAGCAGTCGAAGGGAACCCCAGTTACCGTGCTGCTTTCCCATGACGCGCGTATCGATGCCCGCCGGGGAAATCAGCTGCTGGCGAGCTTCTATCTGAATGCCGGGGCGCAAACCCTGGACACGCGTTCGTTCCCGGACGGGAGCTACACCGTGACGCTCTCCATCTATGAAAATAACCGGTTGACGCGCACCGAGCAGGTGCCGTTTACCCGAACCGGCATTACGCCATTTGACCGCGTCGAGTGGTTCCTGCAGGCGGGCGAAACCGACAACAGCGATCAAAACGAAGAACGCCGCGCGGTTGCGCAGGCGGGCGTTCGTCTGCCCGTGACCCCGACGCTGGCGCTGACCAGCGGGGCAACGTTCAAGAAAAACCAGCGTTTTCTGGAAAACGCGATCGACTGGAGCCGGGGCTTCAACGCGGGCCCGATCGATGGCGTGCTGAGTACCCGGTTTAGCTACCTCTACGGCAGCGAAGGCCAGCGCGGCAATATTCAGCAAATCAGCTACAACGACGGTTTTTCTTTGAGCGTCTATCGCAACGCGTTATCCGCTGAAAACTGCAACACCCAAAGCGCGGGATTTGACGCCGTGAATGGCTGTTATCGCACCCTCTCGGTGATGTTCTCCGTCCCGGTCGGCGCCTGGTATGCAAGCCTGGGGTATTCGGATAACCGCAACGAAGGCCGGTACGTTTCACGCCGGGAGCTGCCGGACAGTGACGATCGCCACGATGCGGGTCTGCCGTGGGAATCGGTCTATATGACCCGCTCGCGCACGCGGGCCTGGCAGGCTGGCCTGAGCAATGCCTTCAGCACCCATGGCCTGAACATTAACAGCAGCATTAACCTCTTCATGCGTAACGATGACGCCCGCGACGGCAGGGATAAAGGCGGCTACCTGAGCGTGAGCCTGTCCATGGCGCATAACCGTCAGGGTGATGCGTCAAGCTACACCTCTCTGGGCGCGACATGGCAGCACCAGCAGCGTGAAAAAAACCAGCTGAGCTACAGCGTGGCGCATAACTGGTATGCCGATGCCCGAGGTGAAAATGAGTATGGCCTCAGCGCGTCGGGCATTAACAGCGACTCGCTGAATACCTCAGCCTATACGCGCCAGGGCGGACGATTTGGCAACGGAAGCCTGACGGTCAGCGACGCCTGGGATCGTCAGGACCGCCGCCATACGCTGAGCAGCAGCGGCAACTACAGCTCAACGCTCGCGCTGTCCCGTTCTGGCCTGTGGCTGGGCCGCTGGAGCGACGGTCGCCCTGCTTCCGCCGTCGCGGTGAACGTGGCGACGCCGGAAGATGCTCAGGATCCGCGCGTCGCCGTGTCGCTGGATAACGGCGGCAGCGCAGACATTCCGGGCAACAGCCGCGCGCTTTTCGCGGTACCGGGCTATCAGCAGACGACGTTGACGATTAACGAATCGCTGGACGTCTCCCGGGGAGCCAGCAGTGAAATCACGCAAGGGTCAGGCAGCAGAACGCTGTTTATGGTGCCAGGCAAACTGCTGCGCCGGGACGTGCAAACGACCGCAAGCTACACCTGGCTTGGCCAGTTAACCGACGAGCACCATTCGCCGTTTATCGGCGGCGTGCCGCTGAACGTGAACGGCTGGAGCGACCTTGGCAACGGCGGGTTTAGC
Organism: Enterobacter sp. Acro-832; assembly: GCF_011752745.1. Lineage (NCBI taxonomy): Bacteria > Pseudomonadati > Pseudomonadota > Gammaproteobacteria > Enterobacterales > Enterobacteriaceae > Enterobacter > Enterobacter sp. Acro-832. The sequence goes on along the minus strand of NZ_VWWX01000002.1, from coordinate 458,479 downwards.
GCGCAAAGCGACGCCCTGCTGCATAACCTCTACCTGGTGCGTCAGCAGCAATTTTATCAGTGTGCGCTGAACGTGAAGAGTATGCGCGACGTCGTGCGTTACGTCGGTTCGATTCCCTGTAAGGAATTAACTTTCTCCGCCCTGCCGGATGCCGTCCAGCAGCAGGCACAGCTGATGCTGGCCGGACGGTCGGTCCCTGCTGGCCCGACAGCCATGAATACCGATAGCCTCACTAAAGGGAAATGATGTGATTAAATGCCTCTTTATTTTACTGCTGTTAAGCCTGTGGGCTGGCCAGGCGCTGGCGGGCGCCCCCGCGGGACGAAACTCCAGCGTTGGGATCAGCTTCGATCGTATGGCACCGCCTGCGCGTTTTGACATCTGGTTTCATGAATCGGGCGGTTATGACCCCGCCGATCCGCAAAAATGGGGACGCAACACCCTGACCTGTGAGTCCCGGACTGACACCACGAACGGCGCCTGCATGAACGCCCCGGTCTGGTTCTCGGCGAACCCGGCCGCGCCTTATGCCATCAACTTGCGTTTTACGCATGCCCTCACCAGCAAGACGGTGGATATCAAGGTGTATGGCGATCACTACATGTTTATCAACAACAGAGTGTTTATTTTCGCCAGCTTCGTGACCGGAGGAACGGTCGACCTCCCGGCGTGGAACAGAGAGCCCTACTTCGATTTCTATATCGTGAAAAGCGAACTGGATAAGCTCGCCCTACCGGGGATCTGGACCGCCACGCTGAAGCAGAACCTGCGCCAGTGGGGAAGCGCCGACTGCGGCGGGAACTTCAATGACGTGAATGTCGGCTGTCCTGGCTATCTCACCATCGCCAAATGGCAGGCCAATATTCGCATTGAGGTGGTCGACCCGGGGAACCAGCAGATTTATCTGCCGGCCTTTCCGCACTCCACGCCCATCGTTAACCTCAACCTGACCAACTTCCCGGGGCGCCCCGGGGGCAGCGAGATTAAGGGGGAAAACACGCTGGATATGTGCCTGTACGACGGCAAAAACAGCACCAGCACCCGCGCCTATCTGCGCTTTGAGGATGACGGGCTTCCCTCAGAGGGACGTGCCGAAGGGGCGTTTTCTATCAGGCGGCGCGGTGGAAGCCAGACCGACGCGCGGGATCGTCTCGATTATCGGGTCTCCGTCACTAATCCCATCACAGGCGCAACCGAAACGGTCGCGAACGGTAAAACCGTGGTCTGGCAGGGCACGAACGATCCGCAGTATCTGCGTCAGGTCGTGCTGCCGGGCGGACGCGAGAGCGTACTGTGCATTCCTGCGCCGATTATCCTGAAAACGCCCGCGTTTGCCGCCAGCAGCAAAAACGCGGGCGACTATACCGGCACGCTGCGCGTTATCTATACGCCCAGCACGTTATAACGAGGTCACCGTGAGTTACGCCATTCTCGACAATAATCGATTTTACGCCGAAGGGTTGCGCTATGCGCTGCTGCGTCGGGGCGTCCAGCCAGAGGTCATAAGCGATACCGTACAATGGCAGCCAACGCTGCTTACCCGCCGCGTGGTCGTTGTCCGCTGCCGTTTTTCCGTGGCGGCGACGCATCAGGCGCTGATCAACATTTTGCTCAGGCTGGAAGCCGCCCGCTGGAAAGGCAGCCTTTATCTGGTCTGCAACGAAAAGGGGTGGGCGCTGGCGACGCATTTACGCAAGCGTTTCAGTACGCTAACGCTTTATATCATCGACGACCGGATCGCCGTTGCCGATGCGGCGTATTTGCTGGCAAAAGAGCCGCGTCGCGTTCGAAGCCTGGACTGTTGCCTGACCGTTCCTGAATTCAACGTGCTCGATCTGATGCTGACCGGGTTGCCGGTCCGCCACATTGCCATCGTGACGCACATGTCGGAGAAACAGGTTTCAACCCATAAATGCAACGCGCTGAAGAAGCTCAATGCCAACAACCTGCTTCAGCTGCTCCTGTAGGTCACGGTTTATCCTGAGCCCGCTTTTTTGCTACACTGTCGCCGATTTTTCACCTACGACAGAAGATTATGTTCATTTTTGCAGGCCAGGAAATTGAGACCGATAGCGAAGGCTATCTGAAAGATACGACGCTCTGGAGCGAACCGCTGGCGGAGAAAATTGCGGAAAACGAAGGCATTACCCTCTCCCCCGAACACTGGGAAGTGGTGCGTTTTGTCCGCGAGTTCTACCTTGAATTCAACACCTCTCCGGCCATCCGCATGCTGGTCAAGGCGATGGCCAATAAGTTCGGTGAAGAGAAAGGCAACAGCCGCTATCTCTATCGTCTGTTCCCGAAAGGCCCGGCAAAACAGGCCACCAAAATTGCCGGCCTGCCTAAACCGGTGAAGTGCATTTAGTAGCGAATACCGAAGTTAACGTACTCCCGGCCGGGTTGATGCGGTTCCGTTAGTACCTTATCAACCCGCGCGCTGCGCGGCCCGCCCGCCTTTAGCCACGCCACCAGCTTGTCGACCTGCTCCGCTTCGCCGCAGGCGACCACCTCAACGCTGCCGTCATCCATGTTGCGCGCGTATCCCGTTAGCCCAAGCTGAACGGCCTCGCGCTGAGTGCTGTAGCGGAACCCGACGCCCTGAACGACGCCGTGAACCCAGGCAATAGTGCAGACTTTTGACATTCTTCTTCTCCTTAACGTAGCGTTTTCGGCAAACAGCCGTAGTGTTGCCGAAAACGGGCGGTGAAACGAGAGCTGGACAGATACCCACATTGTAATGCGATTTCGCCGATCGGTAATCGGGTTGACTGTAACTGTGACAGCGCAATGCCCATCCTCACCTCCTCCACAATCTGGCGAAAACTCTGTGACTCCTCGCGTAACCGCCTGCGCAGCGTCGGCACGCTTAATGCGAGACGGCTGGCGACATCCTGCGCGGTCCAGGCTCTGGCGGGCGACAGCATGATGAACTGTCGCACCTGCTCGGTCAGGTTATTGTTTCGCTCAATAAGCAGCGGACCTGCCACGCCGTCATGCAGCAATGCCAGCAACAGACCGAAGGCCTGATGTTTTTGCAACGCCTCCGGTAAATCCTGACGCACGGCGTGCAGCAGGTTATCCCACATAAATGCCAGCCCTTCGCTCAGCGGAGCGCAGAGCGAATGCAGCGTCATGCGCGGCCAAGATTTCAGGTAATGCGCTTTAAACTCGGCAACAATTTCCGGCGATAACATCAGCAAGTCCGAGTGAAACAGACCGTTTGCAGGCTGATTAATGATTTCCATCGCCGTATTGGCAGGAATAATGATGAGCTCATCCCGGGTTGCCACCAGGCGGTTATTGTCCTGCACAATCACCTTACTGCCGTGAGTGATATGGCAAATCGCCGGAAAAAAGAGCTTAACCTGGTGCAGGCGATGCATTTTGCTGGCACTCACTTCACCCGCCGTGAGATGTTTATGTCGAAAATGGAACTCCTGCACCCCGCCATCCTTATCTGCTGTAGGTTGCTGTTAACTGAGCCTTTGCCAGAACGTGACTATTGAGCATAAAACCGACCAGCGCGCCGCTGGCATTTTTGTCGACGGGCAGTTTATCCACGTCCAGCGCCCAGACGGTAATCTGATAGCGGTGAGGCTTGTCCCCGGCAGGGGGGCATGCGCCGCCGAATCCAGAATAACCGAAATCATTACGCCCCTGCACAGCGCCAGCAGGTAATTTTTCGCCATTTGGGTTACCGGCACCAGCGGGCAGCCTCATTGTCTTCGCGGGAATGTTGGCTACAGTCCAGTGCCACCAGCCGCTGCCGGTAGGCGCATCCGGGTCATAGACCGTAATGGCAAAACTTTTCGTACCGGCTGGCGGATTTGTCCACACCAGCTGCGGTGAGGTATTCCCACCATGGCAGCCAAATCCCTCAAACACCTGCGGTGACGCTAACCGCCGGTCGCCGGAAATATCCCGGCTGGTCATGCTGAAAGGCGTTGCTGCGAAAACCTGAAAACTCATTGCCGTCAGAGCGGCTATTGTGATGACACTACGCTTTTTCATGGGTATTTCCTTTGCTGAACCGGAAACCCTAAGATAAAGCACGCAACAATGCCCCAATGTGCCTAAGCGATTTGATTTTGTGCCGAAACGCTCAACGGCATCCGCAGATGATTGCGCCTTGCTGAATGTGGTACTCTACGCGCCATTTCCCTGAAATCGACAGAACAGCAAATTATGAGTGTACGTTTAGTGTTAGCCAAAGGGCGCGAGAAATCATTACTGCGCCGTCATCCCTGGGTCTTTTCCGGCGCGGTTGCCCGTATGGAAGGCAAAGCCAACCTCGGTGAAACCATTGATATCGTGGACCACCAGGGGAAATGGTTAGCGCGAGGCGCCTACTCGCCAGCGTCCCAGATCCGTGCCCGCGTCTGGACCTTCGATAAAGACGAAACCATCGACATCGACTTCTTCGTGCGTCGTCTGCAGCAGGCGCAGCAGTGGCGTGAGTGGCTGGCAAAACGCGACGGGCTGGACAGCTACCGCCTGATTGCCGGTGAGTCCGACGGTCTGCCGGGCGTGACCATCGATCGCTTCGGTAACTTCCTGGTGCTACAGCTCCTGAGCGCCGGGGCGGAATACCAGCGTGCCGCGCTGATTAGCGCCCTGCAAACCCTGTTCCCGGAATGTGCTATTTACGACCGCAGCGACGTGGCGGTGCGCAAAAAAGAGGGCATGGAGCTGACGCAGGGGCCGGTCACGGGTGAGCTGCCGCCTGCCCTGCTGCCGATTGAAGAACACGGCATGAAGCTGCTGGTAGATATTCAGGGCGGGCATAAAACGGGTTACTACCTTGACCAGCGCGACAGCCGCCTTGCTACGCGTCAGTACGTTGCCGACAAGCGCGTGCTGAACTGCTTCTCCTACACCGGTGGTTTCGCCGTTTCGGCGCTGATGGGCGGCTGTGCCCAGGTGGTCAGCGTGGATACCTCGCAGGAAGCGCTGGACGTGGCAAAACAAAACGTCGAGCTGAACAAACTGGATCTGAGCAAAGCCGAATTTATACGCGACGACGTCTTCAAGCTGCTGCGTAAATACCGCGACCAGGGCGAGAAGTTCGACGTCATCGTGATGGATCCGCCAAAGTTTGTGGAAAATAAAAGCCAGCTGATGGGTGCCTGCCGTGGGTATAAAGATATCAACATGCTGGCCATCCAGCTGCTGAACCCGGGCGGAGTTCTGCTCACGTTCTCCTGCTCCGGCCTGATGACCACAGATTTATTTCAGAAAATCATCGCCGATGCCGCAATAGATGCTGGCCGTGATGTACAATTTATAGAGCAGTTCCGTCAGGCAGCCGATCACCCCGTGATTGCTACCTACCCGGAAGGACTGTATCTGAAAGGGTTTGCCTGTCGCGTCATGTAACTTGAAAAGAGAAATATTGCCCGCACATAACGTGTAAGTCGTATTTCCCGGGAGGTGACTATGATTGCCAGCAAATTCGGTATCGGCCAGCAGGTCCGCCACACTTTGCTCGGGTATTTGGGTGTGGTCGTGGATATCGACCCGGAGTATTCTCTTGATGAACCGTCAGCAGACGAACTGGCGGTGAACGCAGAGCTTCGCGCCGCGCCCTGGTACCATGTGGTGATGGAGGGGGATGATGGACAACCCGTTCACACCTATCTTGCTGAAGCGCAGCTAAGCAGCGAACTGCAGGAAGAGCATCCGGAACAACCCACTATGGATGAACTTGCTCAGACTATCCGCAAACAGTTACAGGCTCCGCGCCTGCGGAACTAAGCGTGTAAAAAAAGCCCGATGAACGGGCTTTTTTTTATTACTTCGCCAGCCCCAGACGGGGGATATCGATCGCCGGACAGCGATCCATGACGACCTTTAACCCCGCATCCCGCGCCAGCACCGCAGCCTGCTCATTAATCACGCCCAGCTGCATCCACAGCGTTTTCGCCCCGACGGCGATAGCGTCCTGCGCCACTTCCCACGCCGCCTCGGAGTTTCGGAAGACATCAACCATATCAATTTTTTCCGGCACGTCAGCGAGCGTGGCATAACCCTGCTGGCCCAGTAAGGTTTTCCCCGCCACTTTTGGCGAGACCGGGATGACGTGGTAGCCCTGATCGAGAAGGTATTTCATCACCCGATAGCTTGGACGATCGGGTTTATCGCTCGCGCCCACCAGCGCAATGGTACGCGTGGATGTCAGAATCTCGGCAATATCGTTCTCTTTCATGGTTTTTCTCCTGGCTTTTTTAAAAGTGTACGCCAAACCGCACATCTCAACCATCCATCCCATACCGACGCATGAGGGCAAAACGGCGAAATATGTCTATATGTTAGTAAACATGATTCTCGAAAAATTTAGATACATTAATGCGGCGACAGGATTTCTGACGGGAGCCTTCTATGAAAACCGGTATTGCCACTGCTCTGATTGCGTTAGTGATGCCGGTCTGCGTTTTTGCTACCACGCTCCGGCTCTCTACCGATATTGATCTCCTGGTACTGGACGGAAAAAAGGTCTCCAGTTCCTTATTGCGCGGTGCGGACAGCATCGAGCTGGATAACGGGCCGCATCAGCTGGTATTCCGGGTGGAAAAATCGATCGGTCTGGCGAATCACGAGCAAAGGATGTATATCTCCCCGCCGCTGATTGTCAGCTTTAATACCCGGCAAATCAGTCAGGTCAATATTACCCTGCCTCGTCTTGAAACCGAGAAGGAATCGGCGGCCTTCGACGCTTCACCCCGCATTGAACTGCTGGACGGGGATGCGATGCCGATTCCGGTGAAGCTGGATATTCTGGCACTGACAACCTCACCGAAAGGTCCGGACTACGAGGCCGCGACGCAGACCTATAACAAAGCGGGGAAACGCGCGTCGCTTCCCCAGTTTGCCACCATGATGGCTGACGACAGTACGCTGCTTTCCGGCGTCTCAGAACTGGACGTCATTCCTCCCCAGTCCCAGACCCTGACGGAACAACGCCTTAAATTCTGGTTCCAGCAGGCCGATGCCGATACCCGGGCCCGATTTTTACAGTGGGCAAAACAACAACCTTCATCATAAGCCACATTTTTTACGCCTTTCTCTTGCAGCGTCAAACGGTTCCCGTCATCGTGTAGGCAGTTAACCTGATGGATATGATTATGGAACTGACAACACGCACGCTCCCGGAACGCAAACACATTGCTCTGGTGGCGCACGATCACTGTAAACAAATGCTGCTTAACTGGGTTCGCCGCAATCAGTCTTTGCTGGAAAAGCACGCCCTGTCGGCAACCGGCACCACCGGTAACCTGATCCAGCGCGAAACGGGTCTGGAGGTGAACGCCATGCTGAGCGGCCCGATGGGTGGCGATCAGCAGGTCGGCGCGCAGATCTCCGAAGGGAAGATTGATGTGCTGATCTTCTTCTGGGACCCGCTGAACGCGGTTCCGCACGACCCGGATGTCAAAGCCCTGCTGCGTCTGGCGACGGTGTGGAATATTCCGGTGGCGACAAACCTCTCGACGGCGGATTTCATCATCGAATCGCCGCAGTTTAACTCGCCGGTAGATATCCTTATTCCGGACTATCAGCGTTATCTTTCAGAGAGATTAAAGTAGCTTTTTTGCCGGGTGGCGGCTACGCCTTACCCGGCCTACCCATCCTTGCCCGTCTTCGTTAAGGCTTTCGCGCCACTGGCACATCAATACTCTTCAAAATATCGACAAACACGGATGGCTCCTCTTTATTGAACAGCAGCCACACGCGATGGCGCGCGCGAGTCATGGCCACATACAGCAAACGCCGCTCTTCGGCATCCGGGAAGTCTTCCGGCACCGGCAGCAAGGCCTGCTCCATGACCGACTCGCGGGCCGGAGCCGGGAAACCGTCGCTGCCCTCTTTCAACCCCATGACAATCACATAGTCGGCCTGCTGCCCTTTGCTGGCGTGAATCGTCATAAATTCAAGCTGCAGCTTCGGCCAGCGGGTGGCCGCCTTTTCCAGCGCCTCGGGTTTGAGGTGATGGTAGCGCGCCAGCACCAGGATACGCTCATCAGGCTTCGCATAGCCGCTGAGCTTGTCCAGCAGCGGTTCCAGCTGATCGTCCGCCAGCAGGGTCACGGCTTTTTTATCCCCTGCCCGCAGGCTATTGAGCGGCTTTGCCAGCTGATGCGGGTTCTGCTGGATAAAGCGGTTGGCGATTTCACCAATCCGTGAATTGAAGCGGTAGGTCGTGTCCAGATCGCTGCGATCGCCTTCGCCAAAATAGTGGTGGAATGCGGTCGTCAGCGAAAGCTGTGCCCCGCTGAAGCGATAGATGGCCTGCCAGTCATCCCCCACCGCAAACAGAGAGGTATGCTTATTTTGCGCCCGCAGCGCTGAGAGCAACGCTGCACGCTGCGGAGAGATGTCCTGGAACTCATCCACCAGAATATGCTTCCACGGGCTGACAAAACGTCCCTTCTCAAGAATGATGATGGCCTGATGGATCAGGCCGGAGAAATCAACGGCATTTTCCGCTTTCAGCGCGGTTTTCCAGGCCTTCAGCAGCGGTGCCATCAGCTTGACCCGCTTCGAAAACAAATCGCGGATCGCCTCCGGCGCGCTTTCAATCATCTCTGCCTGCGTTCCGCCGTGCATTCGCATCAGGCTGACCCAGCGGTCAAGCCGTGAACCCAGCCGACGCGCCAGTTTGTCATCCTGCCAGAAGCTACCTTCCGGCACGTCCCAGTTGAGTTCCTCCTCGAGCCACTGACGCCATCCTTTCGCCTGCGCCTTTTTCTCACTGCACTGCTGGCGCCACGTTTTGATAAACAGCGCCTGACGCGCCTGCGCATCGTTTTCCAGCTTACTGATAGCAGGCACTTTTTTACTGCCCTGCTGAATAATATGCAGGGCAAGGGCATGGAAGGTTCTGGCCGTGATATCCCGGGTATGCAGACGTTCCTGGATCCGTTCGTCCATCTCCTGGGCCGCCTTGCGACCAAAGGCCAGAAGCAGAATTTGATCGGCGACCGCTTCCCCGGTGGTCAGCAGCCAGCCGGCACGGGCCACCAGCACCGACGTTTTACCGCTACCGGCCCCCGCCAGCACCAGCAGCGACTGCTCGCCGTTAACCACCGCGCGCGCCTGGGCCGGGTTGAGCGGAGAAGACTCCACCGTACTGAAAAAGTCGGCGTATTGGGTGAGCATGGCGTCCGTCCAGGCCTGATTATGGGCGAGCCGACTTTTATCCTTATCATTCAACCAGGCCTGGCACTGGCGCCAGGCGTCGCGACAGTTGTCAAACTCCTCGAGACGCGTCACGGAGATCGGCAGCGCCGAGAGTGCCTGCCGGATTTTTTGCTGTAGCCCGGCGGTCTGCTGACGGGTGAGCCAAGAATGCTGCGCGTTGCTTTGCGCGATATCGTCCAGCACCTTCTGAAGCACCCCGGCGGCAATCACGCTCATATCCTGACTCCACCGCTGCCAGAGCGCGTTCAGGTGATGATGAAAACGCTGGGTTTCTACCCACTCGGTGCCGTGAAGACGCACGACTTTATCGTCAGGCAGTACGAACTCCAGTTCGCCCCACACCAGCCCGCGTTTGCAGTGGATAGCCAGAAGCTGATTAAACGGAATAAGGTATTCGTGGCGTTCCCCGGAGACTTTCACCCCGGCATTAAGGAGAACCACCCGGTCGTATGGGTGTTGCGCCAGACGTTTGCCTAACGACGTTGCTTTCAGTTCCATGTTCCGCCAAATCCACGAAAAGATAATTTACCTGACAGTGTAACTGCCAGTTTTAAGGTGCTCCAGCCTAAAAAAACGTTACAATCATTGGGCGTTAATTTTATCGAAAGGAAGTGAGGGTTTATGCGTACCGTTCTGAATGTGTTGAATTTTGTGCTGGGCGGTTTTGCCACCACCCTTTCCTGGCTTTTTGCCACGCTGGTGAGCATCGTCCTGATTTTTACGCTCCCCCTGACCCGCTCTTGCTGGGAAATCACAAAACTCTCCTTCGTCCCCTACGGGAATGAAGCCATCCACGTTGACGAGCTGAATCCGGAGAACAAAAACGCCCTGATGAATACGGGCGGAACCCTGCTGAACATTCTGTGGCTGATTTTCTTCGGCTGGTGGCTGTGCATCATGCATATTTTTGCGGGGATTGCGCAGTGCATCACGATTATTGGTATTCCGGTGGGGATCGCGAACTTTAAGATCGCCGCTATCGCCCTTTGGCCCGTCGGGCGCAGGGTTGTTCCGGTCGAAGTGGCCCAGGCGGCGCGTGAAGCCAATGCGCGTCGTCGTTTTCAGTAACTAAGGACTGGCCGCGTTTATGCTAAGCCCACTGCTTCGCCGTTATACCTGGAACAGCACCTGGCTTTATAACGTCAGGATATTTATCGCGCTTTGCGGCACGGTTGCCCTGCCCTGGTGGCTGAATGATGTCAAGCTCACCATCCCACTCACGCTGGGCGTCGTGGCCGGGGCGCTGGCGGACCTGGACGATCGTCTGGCCGGGCGTTTACGTAACCTGGTCATCACGCTCGTCTGCTTTTTTATTGCATCAGCATCCGTTGAGTTACTTTTCCCCTGGCCCTGGCTGTTTGCCCTGGGTCTGACGCTCTCAACCAGCGGGTTTATTTTGCTGGGCGGCCTTGGGCAGCGCTATGCCACTATCGCGTTTGGCGCCCTGCTGATCGCCATCTACACCATGCTGGGCGCATCCCTCTACGACCAGTGGTACCAGCAGCCGGTTCTACTGTTGCTCGGTGCCATCTGGTATAACCTGCTGACCTTAACCGGTCATCTGCTCTTCCCGGTTCGCCCTCTGCAGGACAACCTTGCCCGCAGCTTTGAGCAGCTAGCCCACTATCTGGAACTGAAATCCCGGCTTTTCGACCCGGATATCGAGGAAGAAAGCCAGGCGCCGCTCTACGATCTGGCGCTGGCTAATGGCCTGCTGGTTGCCACCCTCAACCAGACAAAAGCCTCTCTGCTGACCCGTCTGCGCGGCGATCGCGGTCAGCGCGGAACGCGAAGAACCTTACACTACTATTTTGCCGCTCAGGACATTCATGAACGCGCCAGCTCCTCGCATGTTCAATATGCCGCCCTGCGCGAGAAGTTCCGCTATAGCGACGTGATGTTCCGCTTCCAGCGCCTGCTGTCCATGCAGTCCCAGGCGTGCCAGCAGCTCTCGCGCTCCATTCTGCTGCGCACGCCCTATCAGCATGACCCACGTTTTGAACGCGTTTTCAGCCATCTTGACGCGGCGCTCGACCGCGTTCAGGCCAGCGGAACGTCACCGGAACACATCAAAGCGCTGGGCTTTCTGCTGAACAACCTGCGGGCGATTGACGCACAGCTGGCGACCATTGAGTCCGAGCAGGCGATGGCGCTTCCGGGCAGTGAAGTGGACAATCAGCTTGCTGATGACAGCGTGCACAGTTTTAGCGATATGTGGCTTCGCCTGAGCCGCAACTTTACCCCGGAGTCGGCTCTCTTCCGCCACGCGGTGAGAATGTCGCTGGTGCTGTGCGTGGGGTATGCCTTTATCCAGATAACCGGGCTGCATCATGGCTACTGGATCCTGCTGACCAGCCTGTTCGTCTGTCAGCCGAACTATAACGCCACCCGGCACCGTCTTGCGCTGCGCATTATCGGCACGCTGGTCGGCGTCGCAATCGGCCTGCCGGTGCTCTATTTCGTGCCTTCCGTCGAAGGGCAGCTGATTCTGATCGTGATCACCGGCGTGCTGTTTTTCGCGTTTCGCAACGTGCAGTATGCCCATGCCACCATGTTCATCACGCTGCTGGTGCTGCTCTGCTTTAATCTGTTGGGTGAAGGGTTTGAAGTCGCCCTGCCCCGCGTGATTGATACGCTGATTGGCTGCGCGATCGCCTGGGCCGCGGTCAGCTTTATCTGGCCGGACTGGCGTTTTCGCAATTTGCCGCGCGTGGTAGACAGGGCGATGAATGCCAACTGTCGTTACCTTGACGCTATTCTGGAGCAGTATCACCAGGGCCGCGATAACCGTCTGGCTTACCGGATAGCACGTCGCGACGCGCATAACAGTGATGCTGAACTGGCCTCCGTTGTGTCTAACATGTCAACGGAGCCGCGCGCCACGGCAGAGATTCGTGAAACCGCGTTTCGCCTGCTTTGCCTTAACCATACGTTCACCAGCTATATTTCGACGCTGGGGGCCCACCGTGAGAAGCTCACCAACCCGGGAATTCTCAACCTCCTTGATGACGCCGTCTGCTATGTCGATGATGCACTGCATCACCGCCCAGCCGATGAACCGCGTGTGCAACAGGCTCTGGATGAACTGGCTCAACGCATTGCGCACCTTGACCCGGGAAACGACAGCAAAGCGCCGCTGGTTCTTCAGCAGATAGGCCTGCTTATCGCTCTGCTGCCTGAAATTTGCCGGCTGCAACAGCACATCGCTACCTGGAGGAACGACTCTCCTGTGGCTCAGGCAGCGCATTAAACCACTCCGTCAGCTCCCGGCGGATGCCTGCCGGGAGTGCCGCCTCATGCAGCCCTTCGATAGCCCCTTCCAGCGCAAAGAGAACTTTAATACTGAGTGCTTTATTCTTAGCCCGCATCTTCAGCCAACTCGCTCTGGCGCCCAGCGCCCGCAGCGTTTCTTCATTGGTGATACCGGCTTCAAAGAGCAAGACTTCAAGCTGAAAGGTCAGGTTCGGCAGATCCTTAAGACGGTTTCGTTGATGACGCTGGTAGCGCTCTTTCCTTGCCGCACTGAGCGCAAACGAGGAGAGCTGAAGCAACCGCTCCCTGTCCTGCCATAATCCGTCATCCACACGATAATAGTTGAGCAGCACCGGTCTGCCTCGCTTCATCAACGTCAAAAAGGAGGAGGCGTTTTTTACACAGTATTTTGCACTCTCCTCACACGCACGAAGATAAAGTTCGCCATCGGACACCATTGCAAAGACCGCATCATCCACCGCCAGGGTGTAGCCGCCAAACAGCGCGCGATGATGAATCTCGCCCAACGGGGACAGGTATTCCTGGGATTTATAAATCCGTTCATAAGATATCTTTTTCATGATATTTCCCTTCAGAATCATAGACTAACAACAAAATTTCTTACTAGCGGATCCGTTAGCAGGAAAATAGGCAACTTATCGTCGTTGAGCAAGATGATTTTTCGAGGGGCATCAAGATTGAATGAATTTTGCGAGTCGCTTTCCGAAAATGAGGTTGATCTTTGGGCATACAGGGGTTACTGTATATCCATACAGTAACTACAGGGCTGGAATGAATATGCACACTTCAGGCTATGCAAATCGCGCAATCTCTCTCTCTTCTGCCGCAGGCAATGTCGCGCAGAATTCCGTCGAGCGTGTTTCCACAGGGCTTATCAGTGAAGTGGTTTATCGTGAAGACCAGCCCTTGTTAACGCAACTTCTGCTACTGCCGTTATTACAACAACTCGGTCAGCAATCGCGCTGGCAGCTTTGGCTCACGCCACAGCAAAAGCTGAGCCGCGAGTGGGTTCAGTCCGCTGGCCTGCCGCTGACCAAGGTCATGCAGATTAATCAGCTCTCGCCTTGCGATACCGTTGAGTCGATGATCCGCGCGTTACGCACAGGGAATTACAGCGTGGTGATTGGCTGGTTACCGGAAGAGTTGACGGAAGAGGAACATTTCCGCCTGACTGAAGCTGCTGAAGAAGGGAATGCGATCGGGTTCATTATGCGTCCGGTTCGATCGGATTCTTACCGCAGAGGACAACTTTCTGGGCTAAAAATTCACTCAAATTTGTATCATTGAGTGAAATTAAGATTTTTCCTGGAATTTTTTTTGACCGCAAGATGAGGTTTTAGTTCCCGACCTCAAAATTGCGGCAAGGCTTGTCTGGTGCGGTTCTCCTTCATTTTATTGCACAAAATTCGTTCGAAAAATGTTAAATAATCGGTATACGGAACTTTTTTTTTCATATGCCTGACGGACTTCACACTTGTAAGTTTTCAGCTACGTTGTAGACTTTACATCGCCAGGGGTGCTCGGCCTAAGCCGAAGATATCGGTAGATTTATATTTGACCACGCCCCCCGGTGAAGGATTTAACCGTGATTCTCTCTTGAGACTTTCATGGCGAATTTTGGATGATAACGAGGCGCAAAAAATGAAAAAGACAGCTATCGCGATTGCAGTGGCACTGGCTGGCTTCGCTACCGTAGCGCAGGCCGCTCCGAAAGATAATACCTGGTATGCAGGTGGTAAACTGGGCTGGTCTCAGTTCCACGACACTGGCTGGTACAACAGCAGCCTGAACAATGATGGCCCAACTCACGAGAGCCAGCTTGGTGCAGGTGCGTTCGGTGGCTATCAGGTTAACCCGTATGTTGGTTTTGAAATGGGTTACGACTGGTTAGGTCGTATGCCATACAAAGGCGACACCGTAAACGGCGCTTTCAAAGCACAGGGCGTTCAGCTGACCGCTAAACTGGGTTACCCAGTAACTGACGATCTGGACGTGTACACCCGTCTGGGCGGCATGGTATGGCGCGCTGACTCCAGCAACAGCATCGCTGGCGACGACCATGACACCGGTGTTTCCCCAGTATTCGCTGGTGGCGTTGAGTGGGCTATGACCCGTGACATCGCTACCCGTCTGGAATACCAGTGGGTTAACAACATCGGCGACGGCAACACCGTTGGTGTTCGTCCAGACAACGGCATGCTGAGCGTAGGTGTTTCCTACCGTTTCGGCCAGCAGGAAGAAGCAGCACCAGTTGTTGCTCCAGCGCCGGCTCCAGCTCCAGAAGTACAGACCAAGCACTTCACTCTGAAGTCTGACGTTCTGTTCAACTTCAACAAAGCGACTCTGAAACCAGAAGGCCAGCAGGCACTGGATCAGCTGTACACCCAGCTGAGCAACCTGGATCCTAAAGACGGTTCTGTAGTGGTTCTGGGCTTCACCGACCGTATCGGTTCTGACGCTTACAACCAGAAACTGTCTGAGAAACGTGCTCAGTCTGTTGTTGATTACCTGATCTCTAAAGGTATCCCAGCTAACAAGATCTCCCCACGTGGTATGGGCGAATCTAACCCAGTTACTGGCAACACCTGTGACAACGTGAAAGCTCGCGCTGCACTGATCGACTGCCTGGCTCCAGATCGTCGCGTAGAGATCGAAGTTAAAGGCATCAAAGACGTTGTAACTCAGCCAGCGGCATAAGTTATCGTCTTATAAAAAAACCCCGCAATGCGGGGTTTTTTATTGTCTGAAGAAAAGTAAAAAATCTACTTTTTACCCAACAGCGCCTGAAGGTCGTTCTTCAGTGTCGACATCTGGTTGGCGTATTTCTCTTTATGTTCTGCATCCTCAATCAGCTGCACGATGGTTTCCGACAGCGTTTTGCCCCGACGTTGTGCCAGCCCGGCCAGGCGCTGCCAGACAACAAATTCCAGGTCGATTGATTTTTTGCGCGTGTGCTGATGCTCAGCATTAAAATGCCGTTTGCGTCGCGCACGGATAGTTTGCTTCATCCGGTTTAACAAGGCAGGATTGATGTGTTTCTCAATCCAGCCGTTAACCTGTACCGGTTCATTTTCGAGGGTCAGCAAAATATCCACGGCTTCTTGTGCAGCGCTGGCTTCGATGTAGCAGGTGATCAGTTCCCCTTCACGGTGCTTTTTGACCAGGTACTTCCATTTCCAGCCGCTTTCGAGATTTTCCAGTTGTTGATATTTCATTGCGATCTCAGTGTTACCACGTAACTCTGTTCAGAATATCAGTTTTTTAGCAATCTGCTGAAAAGAAATCATATCCTGTGAGTGAATGCAGCCAATCACCCTGTCGAAATCCCCAATCCTGCTTGGGTACAGCCCCCCGCTTACGGTATACTCCACGCTTTTACATCTGACTAAAAAACATCAACTTTGACCATTACGAAACTTGCATGGCGTGACCTTGTTCCGGATACCGAAAGTTATCAGGAACTGTTTGCACAGCCAGATCTCGCAAAAGAAGACGAATTCATCCTTAGCGATACGCAGCCCCGTTTGCATTACGCGCTGGAGCAGGCATTAAGCCCATGGGCAACTGCGCCTTTCATGCTGCTCAAAGCCCCGGAAGAAGCGGAATACCTGACGTTGTTCGGGGATGCCGTGCGTCAGTTAAAGCCGGAAGCGAATGCCGTTTTTGGCGGCCAGTATCGTATTACGGGACATGATGTCACTTTCGAACCGGCGGCACAGGCCGACGGCCGTTTTGCCGCTAAGGGCGAGGTGATTACCGCGAACTGGGTCGAGGCAGAACAACTCTTTGGTTGTCTGCGCCAGTTTAACGGCGAGCTTTCGCTGCAGCCGGGGCTGGTACATCGCGCAAATGGCGGTGTTCTGATTATTTCACTGCGTACCCTGCTCTCGCAGCCGCTGCTGTGGATGCGTCTGAAAACCATCGTGCACCAGCAGCGTTTCGACTGGGTCGGCTATGATGAGTCTCGTCCTCTGCCCGTCTCTGTTCCGTCTATGCCGCTGTCGTTAACCGTCGTGCTGACGGGCGATCGTGAATCGCTGGCGGATTTCCAGGAAATGGAGCCGGAACTGGCTGAGCAGGCGGTATATAGCGAATACGAAGACAATATCCAGATTGCCGATGCCGACGATATGGCGCAGTGGTGTCAGTGGGTGATGGCCGTTGCCGAACGTTTTGCGCTGCCAACGCCTGCGGCTGACGCGTGGCCAGGCCTGATCCGCGAAGCGGTGCGCTATACCGGTGACCAGGAAACGCTGCCACTCTGCCCGCTCTGGATCGGCAAGCAGCTGCGTGAAGTGGGTGTGATTAGCGGTAACGGTGCGTTCACCGGAGAACAACTCACCCAGATGCTGGCTCAACGAGAGTGGCGAGAAGGCTATCTTGCTGACCGTATGCAGGATGAAATTCTGCTGGAACAAATTCTGGTGGAAACCGAAGGCGAACGCGTCGGGCAGATTAACGCCCTGTCAGTGATTGAATTTCCTGGCCATCCGCGCGCGTTCGGGGAGCCGTCTCGTATCAGCTGCGTTGTGCATATTGGCGATGGTGAATTTACCGACATCGAACGCAAAGCCGAGCTGGGCGGAAACATTCACGCCAAAGGCATGATGATCATGCAGGCGTTTTTGATGTCTGAACTGCAGCTTGAGCAACAGATCCCCTTCTCCGCCTCGCTGACGTTTGAGCAGTCCTACAGCGAAGTGGATGGCGATAGCGCCTCTATGGCTGAACTGTGCGCCTTAATCAGCGCCCTGGCGGAAGTGCCCATCAATCAGAACATCGCGATCACCGGTTCGGTGGATCAATTTGGTCGTGCGCAGCCTGTGGGTGGCCTCAACGAGAAAATTGAAGGCTTCTTCTCTATCTGTCAGCAGCGTGGCTTAAACGGCAAGCAGGGTGTGATTATTCCGGCTCCCAACGCACGCCATTTAAGCCTCAGTCAGGAGATCCTGGATGCGGTTGAACAAGAGCAGTTCGCTATCTGGGCCATCGAAGGGATTGAGGATGCACTACCCTTACTGACAAACCTGGTATGGGATGGCGAAGGGCAAACCACCCTGATGCAGACTATCCAGGAGCGCATTGCTCAGGCGACACAGCAGGATGCTCGTCATCGTTATCCATGGCCGTTACGCTGGCTGGGCTGGTTTAGTTCGAACTGATCGGACTTGTTCAGCGTACACGTGTTAGCTATCCTGCGTCCTTCACTAAAATAAGGCTTACTGAGAACATGGTAGATAAACGCGAATCCTATACAAAAGAAGATCTTCTTGCCTCTGGTCGCGGTGAACTGTTTGGCGCGAAAGGCCCACAGTTACCGGCCCCGAACATGCTGATGATGGACCGTGTCGTGAAAATGACCGAAACCGGCGGCAACTTCGATAAGGGTTACGTAGAAGCAGAACTCGATATCAACCCGGACCTGTGGTTCTTCGGTTGCCACTTTATCGGCGATCCGGTAATGCCTGGCTGTCTGGGTCTGGATGCGATGTGGCAGCTGGTTGGCTTCTATCTGGGCTGGCTGGGTGGTGAAGGTAAAGGCCGCGCGCTGGGCGTAGGCGAAGTAAAATTCACCGGCCAGGTTCTGCCTACAGCGAAGAAAGTGACCTATCGTATTCACTTCAAGCGCATCGTTAACCGCCGCCTGATTATGGGCCTGGCAGATGGCGAAGTGCTGGTCGACGGTCGTCTGATCTATAGCGCAAGCGACCTGAAGGTTGGCCTGTTCCAGGACACGTCCGCGTTCTGATCGTGCTTTTTGCCCCCCCGGAAAGGCGAAACCTCCGCATTGCGGAGGTTTCTTTTTTAAAAGAGACGTTATCAGGCTATGAGTGCCCTGTCGCCGATGGCTTCTCGCCAGCCTCCAAGCCATTGTGACCTTTGATTTATCGTCTGATAAGGACACATTTCTTTAGAACGTCCAGCGATGCCGGCCTGATAACCACGTTGATGAGCCCGTTCCAGGCGATCTCGTTTCTGTCTCTTCATGCCTCGTTTCCCTCATTCTTTTGTCTGGTGGAAAGAAAACAGTGTCTGCACTATCTGCACAGGCACAGATAACGAATACCCCGAATTAGTCGCATCGTCAATGTTCAAAATTCATACGGGTGTCATATTTGTGAGCTACCTGGAAGATCATTTGTACAAAAATTGTGACGTGGCACAAGTAACGGCCTGAAGTGAAAACGAAAAAAAACCGCAATCAGCAACAGACCGATTGCGGTTTTTGATGATGAATTTTACTTATGGCAGCCGGGAAATCTCTCTTGCGATACTGGCCGACTCCTGCACCCAACCCTGAGCCAGGACTTTCACCATTTCGTCATAGCCATCCTTCTGCTGCTTCAGCTCCAGATGGAAAGGACGCTTAATCAGCTGCCCCTGATGATTCAGCAACCACTCCCCGCTGATCACCACTGCACCGTCATAGCGGCCGTGGAAGCCCGTTACGGTGACGTTCAGCGTATCCTGATCGTTACCCAGCGGCTGCGACGCGACAACCCAGCCCGGAAGCTGGCTACCCAGATTGGCCACCAGCGTGTTGCGCAGCTGCTGATCCAGCGGGCTGGCCCACAGGTTGTTGGTCGCAATCACATATTTAACGTCGCTGGTCTGATAGACCACGCCGTTTCCTGCCAGATAATCCGGCACGGCAACCTGCTCAACCCACAGCTGGCGGTTTCCCTGACTCGCCGTGCTTTGCCCGCCGCTGTGGATCGCCACAGGCAGCTGATAGTAGCTTTTATTCTCTACCCCTGAACTGCACGCCGTTAACAGCAGAGTGCCAACCATCAATAGCCACTTTTTCATTCTTTTGCCCTCTTCGGCTCAGGATCCTTTTTATCTTTCGCTTCGAACACCAGCGCGTTGCTCTTCTCGTTGAGCGTTTTCAGAACAGGCTGCAGTTCACGCAGGACCTGATCAAGACGCTGCATATCTGCCACCATCTTGTTATAGGCTGCTGAGCCCGGCTGGAAGCCCTGCATACTGCGGTTCAGCTCACGCAGCGTTTTCTGCATGTCCTGCGGCAGCTGCTGCATGCTCTGGCTCGCCGTGATCTTGTTGATGTTATCCAGCGTGGTTTGCAGGCGCTGCATTGTCTCCTGACTCTGATGTAACGACCCGGTCGCCGCTTCAATCATCGGATTCAGTGGCAGATTGTTGATCTTATCCAGCGTCTCCATCAGACGCTGCTGGATCTGCGCCAGGCCGCTGCTCACCGTTGGGATGATCTTATAGCCACCGAATTCACGGATACCGGTAATCGGCGGTGCTTTCGGGTAGAAGTCCATATCCACATACAGCGCACCGGTGACCAGGTTGCCGGTTTTCAGCGACCCGCGCAAACCGCGTTCCATCAGCTGAGAGATATGGGCTGCAATATCCTGATTTTCGCCAATCTGGTTTAGCAGACGCTCCGGCTCAATGCGGATCAGCACCGGAATGCGATAGTCATCATCCAGCATCTGGCTCAGACCCGGGACGAAGAACGGCACTTGCCCAACCGTACCGAGGCGAATACCTCGGAACTCAACGGGCGCCCCCGGCTGCAGGCCGCGAACGGAGTCTTTAAAGAACATCAGGAAGTCAACGTGATCGGTATAGAGCGCATCCTGAATGCTTTTTTGATCGTCAAAGAGACGGAAAGCGGTGTTCTCTGCAACCGGCTGGCCCAAATCCAGGCCCTCCGGCACATCAAAACTCACGCCGCCGCCAAACAGCGTGGTCAGCGAACCCATTTCAACGCGCATACCTGCCGAAGTCAGATCCACCGCGATCCCGCTGTCTTTCCAGAAACGGACATTGCTGGTGACCAGGCGATCGTTTGGCGCATTGATGAAGAGCTGATAGCTGATCGCGCGTTTCTGCGGATCAAATGTGCTTTTCTCAACCGACCCGACGCGGTAGCCGCGGAACAGAACCGGGTCGCCCGCCGTGAGCTGACCTGCTTTTTTACTGTCGAGGATCACGCGGATACCCTTGGCATCAGGCGGCGCAAGCGGCGGTGAGTCCAGGAGCTGGTATTTGGCTGGCTGGTTACCCTTAGCGCCGGGCTGCAGCTCAATGTAGGCGCCCGAAAGCAGCGTCCCTAAGCCGCTGATCCCTTCACGCCCCACCTGCGGCTTAACGACCCAGAAAACGGAATCGCCGTGCAGCAGTTTTTCCATGCCGGCATTAAGGCGCGCCTTAATCTCCACATGGGTTAAATCGTCCGTCAGGGTTGCGCTTTCGACCACGCCCACATCCACGCTACGGCTTTTGATGGTCGTTTTACCGCCCTCAATCCCCTCGGCATTGGTGGTTATCAGCGTCACTTCCGGTCCCTGATGACTGTAATGATAAAACAGGATCCAGGCACCGATCAGCGCAGTCACGATGGGAAAAATCCACACCGGAGACCAGTTTTTGACCTTCTGCACTTTCGCCTCTCCACTCTTATTTTCCATGCTCTTACTCTTCCTCATGGCTTGATTCAGGCTCACGATCCCACGATAAACGAGGGTCGAAGGTCATGGCCGCAAACATGGTCATGATCACGACCAGTGCAAACATTAAAGCCCCCATCGCAGGATAAATACTCATCAAACCGCCCATCCGCACCAGCGCAGAGAGAACGGCGATGACAAACACGTCAATCATTGACCAGCGTCCGACAAACTCGACCACTTCATAAATCAGGTGCATGCGTTCGCTATCGCGTTTCCCATGCCCTTTCGCATCCCAACAGAGCCAGGCGATGGCGATCATTTTTAAGGTGGGCACCATAATACTGGCGATAAAGATGACGCCAGCGACCGGATAGGAACCTTCGCCCCAGAGCAGTATCACCCCGGCGAGGATCGTCGAGGGCATTTTGTCACCGAGCAAATCGGTGATCATGATTGGCAGAATATTGGCTGGCAGATACAGCATGACGGACGTGACCAGCAGCGCCATCGTCCACTGCAGGCTATTTTTACGGCGTACGTGCCCCTTTGTTTCGCAGCGCGGACAGACGTCGAGATCGGCGGGCAGCACGGCGGTACAGCACGGGCACGAGCGAAGCCCCTGGCGAATGCCGGGCACTCCGACCTTCACCGTCTGTGCAAGCGTCGGCGCTGGCGCGATATCGTCCCACGCCCAGCGCCTGTCCACACACTGGAAGGCGCGCAGCTGCAGAACGCAGTACAGACACCAGGGAATAAAGCTGCTGCCAATCCCCACGTCGCCGTACGCCATCAGCTTCACGAAGCTGACCAGAATCCCCGCCAGAAAGATCTCGGCCATCCCCCAGCTTTTGAGCTGAAAAAGGATACGCGCCAGTCGGATTTTCAGCGATGCCGGCATCCTGACCCGGTTCACCAGCAAAAGGATGACGACCAGGCAAAAAGCCGGGACTATCTGGACAAACAGGAGAAAAAAGGTCCCCAGGCTGGCGTAATCTTCCGAGAACATCACGCCCGGGATTTCAAGCAAATCCACCTGGCTGGTGATCCCCCCCACCTTCATATAGATGAAGGGGAAGAGATTGGAGAGGAGCAGCATAAACAAGGCTGCCAGAGCGTAAGCAGTGGGACGCTGCCGCGGCGCGTCCCACTCGGTTGTCAACGTCGCACCGCAACGTGGACACAGGGCTTTATGTCCGTGACCAAGCTCTGGCAACGCCACGAGCATATCGCATTGCGAGCATAAAATATGCCTGTCGGCATGGTGCTGGTCACACATATGTTATCCCTGTTTATGCGCCGTTTTTCAGAGACTCAAGGTACTCCCAGCGCTCAAATGCTTCTTCCAGGGCTTTTTCAGCCGCGGACAGTTCTGACAGTACTTTCTGAGTATAGTCATGCGATTGAGTAAAGAATGACGCATCAGCAACCTGTTTTTGCAGATCCTCAAGCGCGGCCTCCAGCTCTTCAAGACGCTGCGGTAGCCCCTCCAGTTCGCGCTGCAGGTTATAGCTTAGTTTAGCCGAGGTTTTCTTGACAGTTTCTGCTTTTGTTACAGCAGGTTCAGAACTTATTTTGGACTTTGACTGCTTCGTCGCCAGCGACTGTGCCTGCTGCCCTTTTGCATCGTGATAACCGCCGACATATTGACCAATTCGCCCTTCACCTTCGAAGATCCAGCACTCGGTCACGGTGTTGTCAACGAACTGACGATCGTGGCTGACCAGCATCACGGTGCCCTGATAGCCGTCAATCAGCTCTTCGAGTAATTCCAGCGTTTCGACATCCAGGTCGTTCGTCGGTTCATCGAGGATCAACAGGTTGCTTGGCTTCAGGAACAGGCGCGCCAGCAGAAGGCGGTTTCGCTCACCGCCGGACAGCGCGCGCACCGGCGTCATGGCGCGTTTCGGATGGAACAGGAAGTCCTGCAGGTAGCCCAGCACGTGGCGAGGCTTGCCGTTCACCATCACTTCCTGCTTACCTTCGGCGAGGTTGTCCATCACCGTACGGTCCGGATCCAGCTCCGCGCGGTGCTGGTCGAAGTAGGCAACCTCGAGCTTGGTCCCGCAGTGAATACGTCCGCTGTCGGCCTGCAGCTGGCCCAGCATCAGTTTCAGCAGCGTGGTTTTACCGCAGCCGTTCGGGCCAATCAGGGCGATTTTGTCGCCGCGCTGAACCTGCGCGGAGAAATCGTTCACCAGCACTTTACCGTCAACCTGATAGTTGACGTTTTCCATTTCAAAGACAATCTTGCCGGAACGGGACGCCTCTTCCACCTGCATTTTGGCGCTGCCCATCACTTCACGGCGTTCACTGCGCTCGCGACGCATCGCCTTAAGGGCACGCACGCGGCCTTCGTTACGGGTACGGCGGGCTTTGATGCCCTGGCGGATCCAGACCTCTTCCTGCGCCAGCTTGCGGTCGAACTCGGCATTCTGCAGCTCTTCCACGCGCAGGTTTTCTTCTTTTTCCAGCAGATACGTATCGTAATCGCCGGGATAGGTCACCAGCTTGCCGCGGTCGAGGTCGACAATGCGCGTCGCCATATTGCGAATAAACGAACGGTCATGCGAGATAAAGATGATGGTGCCGCTGAAGGTTTTCAGGAAACCTTCCAGCCAGTCGATCGCTTCGATATCCAGGTGGTTGGTCGGTTCGTCCAGCAGCAGCACCTTCGGCCCGCTGACCAGCGCGCGGCCCAGGGCCGCTTTACGCAGCCAGCCGCCGGAGAGCGCCGACAGCTCCATATCGGGTTCCAGGCCGAGCTGCGCCAGAACTTCATTAATGCGGTTTTCAAGCTGCCACAGACCGTGGTGATCGAGCATCTCCTGCACTTTCGCCAGTTCGTTGAGGTTTTTGTCGCTCGGATCGGTCATCACCAGATGCGAAATCTCGTGATAGCGTTTCAGGTATTCAGCCTGCTCGGAGATCCCTTCCGCCACGAAATCGTAAACGCTGCCGGTCACGTGACGCGGTGGATCCTGCTGCAGGCGGGAGACAATCAGATCCTGCTCGTAAACAATACGCCCGTCATCCAGCCCCTGTTCACGGTTAAGGATTTTCATCAGCGTGGATTTACCCGCGCCGTTACGGCCCACCAGACAGACGCGCTCGTTATCTTCGATGTGCAGTTCTGCATTGTCGAGAAGCGGTGAGTCGCTGAAGGAGAGCCACGCGCCGTGCATACTAATTAAAGACATTTATTTTTCCTTTCAGACCGCGGTAATCAACCAGCAGTTATGGATTTGACGGTTACGGGCAAAGTCCTGAGACAGCGTTTTTTGGCTGATTTCTTGTGCTTTCAGTCCCAGGGCTGCTAAGCCGTCATGATCCATACGGAAGCCGCGTTTGTTGTTCGAGAACATAATGGTGCCGCCTTTGCGCAGCAGGCGCTTCAGGTCGGTCATCAGGCGCAGGTGATCGCGTTGTACATCAAAGCTATCTTCCATACGCTTGGAGTTGGAGAAGGTCGGCGGATCGATAAAGATCAGGTCAAACTGCTCGTCGGTATCGCGCAGCCAGCCCAGCACGTCAGCCTGCATCAGGCGATGCTGACGTCCGGTTAAGCCGTTAAGACGCAGGTTGCGCTCCGCCCACTCCAGATAGGTACGGGACATGTCCACCGTGGTGGTGCTGCGCGCGCCGCCCAGACCGGCATGCACGCTGGCGCTGCCGGTATAGGAGAAGAGATTCAGGAAGTCCTTGCCTTTACTCATCTGGCCCAGCATGCGGCGGGCGATACGGTGGTCGAGGAACAGACCGGTATCCAGATAGTCGGTCAGGTTGACCCACAGGCGCGCGTTGTATTCGCCCACTTCGATAAAGTCGCCCTTCTCGCCCATCTTCTGGTACTGGTTTTTGCCTTTCTGACGTTCACGCGTTTTCAGCACCAGCTTGTTTGGCGCAATACCCAGCACGGCGATGGTGGCGGCAATGACGTCCAGCATGCGCTGACGCGCTTTTTGCGCATCAATGGTTTTCGGCGGCGCATATTCCTGAATCACCACCCAGTCCGCGTAGCGGTCAACCGCCACGTTGTACTCCGGCAGGTCGGCATCGTACAGTCGATAGCATTCAATGCCCTCCTGCTTCGCCCACTTCTCAAATTTCTTCAGGTTCTTGCGCAGGCGGTTGGCGTAATCTTCCGCCACGCCGGACGGCTTGCTGTCGGCCGCCTTCTCCGCCAGATGGTAGTTTTTCTGCACGCAGTCCAGCGGGCCGTTTTTCGCTTTAAACTGGCGATCGGCGCGCAGCTGCAGGCAGCTCAGCAGTTCCGGCGAGGCGCTGAACAGAGACAGGTTCCAGCCGCCGAAGTGGTCCTTCATATTGCGGCCCAGCAGGCTGTGCAGGGCAATCAGCGCCGGTTCGCTATCGAGACGTTCGCCGTATGGCGGGTTGCTGATGACGGTACCGTACGGGCCTTTTGGCAGCGGGTTGGTCAGGTTCGCCACGTCTTTCACTTCAAAGGTGACCAGCTCGCCGATGCCGGCACGGCGGGCGTTGCTGCGCGCACGCTCAATGACGCGAGGGTCGCTATCGGAGCCGTAGAAATGAGAGGTATATTCCGCCAGCCCCTTCCGCGCACGGGTCTGTGCGTCGTCTTTGACCTCTTTCCAGAGCGCTTCATCGTGCTGCGCCCAGCCCTTGAAGCCCCACTGGCCGCGGTGAAGTCCCGGCGCGCGATCGGTGGCCAGCATAGCCGCTTCAATCAGCAGGGTACCGGAACCACACATCGGGTCGAGCAGCGGCGTGCCCGGCTGCCAGCCGGAGCGCATCACAATCGCGGCCGCCAGGGTCTCTTTGATGGGTGCCATACCGGTACGATCGCGGTAGCCGCGCAGATGCAGGCCCGCGCCGCTCAGATCGAGGGAAATACTCGCCGTGTCGCCGTTCAGCCAGACGTTAATACGCAGATCGGGGTTTTCACGATCGACGTTGGGACGTTCCTTATTTTTACGCGTGAAGCAGTCCACAATGGCGTCTTTTACGCGCAGTGCACCGTACTGGCTGTTGCGGATCTCGTCGTTCACACCGTTGAAATGCACCGCAAAGGTGGCATTCGGGGTGAAGATCTCTGTCCAGTCGATCATCTGTACGCCGGTATAGAGGTCAAGGTCGCTATAGACCTTGCACTCCTTCATCGGCAGCATGATGCGCGACGCCAGGCGGCTCCACATCAGGCTCTGGTAAATAAGCCGCGTGTCGCCCTCAAAATGGACACCACCCTGAACCACCTGGCACTCTTGCGCGCCCAGGCTTTCCAGTTCAGTTTTTAACAGCTCTTCCAGCCCACGGGCCGTACTGGCAAACAGAGAATTCATATCGTCACTTTTACTCTTAGAAAATTGTCGCGCATTATAGCTAATATGGCGTGTATGTCATAAAGTTGAAGGCTTATTTTCATTCGAGGGAGTGTGCAGTGGCGACGTTATCCAGGCTTTTTATTCATCCGGTGAAATCCATGCGCGGCATCGGCGTCTCTCACGCGCTGGCCGACATGAGCGGATTTGCCTTTGATCGTATTTTTATGGTCACCGAGCCTGACGGTACGTTCATTACCGCACGCCAGTTCCCTCAGATGGTTCGCTTTACCCCTTCCCCGCTTCACGACGGTTTGCACCTTACCGCACCGGACGGTTCCAGCGCGGTGATTCGCTTTGCTGATTTTGCGCCCGTCGATGCGCCAACGGAAGTGTGGGGTAATCATTTTACCGCGCGCATCGCCCCGGATGAGATTAACCGCTGGCTGAGCGACTTCTTTTCCCGTGACGTGCAGCTGCGCTGGGTTGGGCCTGAACTGACGCGTCGCGTAAAGCGCCACGACGCCGTTCCTCTCTCCTTCGCCGATGGCTTCCCGTTCCTGCTGACCAACGAAGCCTCGCTGCGTGATCTACAAGGCCGCTGCAAAGCCAGCGTTCAGATGGAACAGTTCCGTCCGAACCTGGTGGTGACGGGTGCAGAGGCCTGGGACGAAGATACCTGGAAAGTGATCCGCATTGGCAGCGTCATTTTTGACGTGGTGAAGCCGTGCAGCCGCTGCATTTTCACGACGATCAGCCCGGAGAAAGGCCAGAAGCACCCTTCCGGCGAACCGTTGAAGACGCTGCAGTCATTCCGCACCGCGCAGGATAACGGTGATGTCGATTTCGGCCAGAACCTGATCCCGCGCTCCAGCGGCGCGATCCGCGTTGGTGATGAGGTAGAAGTGCTCGCCCGTGGGCCAGCAAGGGTGTACGGCTCGGGTCAGGAAGAGGAGTTTGTCGACGTTGAGACAAACGTCGCCGCTGCGGTAGAGATTCACTGGCAGGGCAACGTGATCCGGGGTAATAACCAGCAGGTATTGCTTGAGCAGCTGGAACAAGCAGGGATCCGCATCCCCTATTCCTGTCGCGCGGGAATTTGCGGATGCTGCCGCATCAGGCTGGTGGATGGCGAAGTGAGTGCGTTGAAAAAATCGGCAATTGGAAATGACGGCACAATTCTGTGCTGCAGCTGCGTCCCGAAAACGTCCGTACAGCTGGAAGCTTAAACCGCCTGCTCGAGGCTGAAGGCATCCACGCGAAGCTGGGGCTTCAGCCTGTCGTTCATAACCTTAATGGCATCCCCAAGCTGCATTGTCCGCCCGGCAATCGTCACGCCGGGCTGGGCCAGCAAACAGAGCGCGGCATTTTCGCCGGGCTCCACCACCAGCAGGCTCACCTCTTCTGCGGTATCGCTCAGATTGACGCTGGCCGCATCACCCGTTGCCGGGGTCCAGTTCATGCCGTGCGGCAGGAAATGCCAGCTCTTTGGCATTTGCGGTTTCAGGAAACGGATAGCCACCAGCGCATTTAATACCAGTTCGGCACGCTGCTCTTTCGAGAGCACCAGATCGCGACATTTTTCCTCAAAGGAGAAATACAGCGCCGCGTCATCAACGCAAAAGCCTGACGGGGAAAAGGCGTCCGGGGTTAACATTCGGCGGGCAAAACGAGAGCGAAACAACATGCCATTGGCTAAGTCGAGCATCATTCGGTCATGCTCGTCGCAAAAATACCAGCGCCAGTTATCGTCAGGTTTAATTCGCATGTTTCTCTCCCGTCCCCGAAACGTCCTGTACTAAAAATGTCCTGATCGCCGCTTCGTTTATAACACCATTAATAAAAGACTATAATGTCTAAATAAGCAACAGTGACGGAATATAAAACAACCAGGGCTGGAAATAAAGCCCTGGTTGTCTGATTAAGAGAAAAGATTAGATATGAGTAACGATTTCTTTAATCAGCGGCGGCCCTTTAAAAATAAAGCCGGAATAGATTTGCACCAGTGATGAACCCGCTGCCATCTTCTCGCGCGCAGCAATCACCGAGTCAATGCCACCGACGCCAATAATCGGCAGACGGCCATTTAATTCCGCAGACAGCGCGCGAATAATTTCGGTGCTTTTTAATTGCACCGGACGGCCGCTTAACCCACCCGCTTCGTCACAGTTTTTCATTCCCTGCACGAGGGAGCGATCGAGGGTGGTATTGGTCGCAATCACACCATCAATATTATGACGAACTAAACTGTCGGCAACCTGGATCAATTCTTCGGCAGAAAGATCCGGCGCGATCTTAACCGCGACCGGAACATATTTATGGTGGATCGACTGGAGTTCATTTTGTTTATTTTTAATGGCACTCAGAAGATCGTCCAGCGCCTCACCATATTGTAAGGATCGCAGCCCCGGGGTATTGGGAGACGAAATATTCACCGCAATATAACCGGCATAGGCGTAGACTTTTTCCATACAAATCAGATAGTCATCTTTACCCTGCTCGACTGGCGTGTCTTTATTTTTGCCGATATTGATGCCCAGAATTCCGTCAAAGTGGGCTTTTTTAACGTTCTCAACGAGATGATCAACACCGTGGTTATTGAAGCCCATGCGGTTGATCAGCCCTTCGGCTTCCACCAGTCGGAACAGGCGCGGCTTGTCATTTCCCGGTTGCGGGCGCGGAGTAACGGTGCCGATTTCAATGGAGCCAAAGCCCATCGCGCCCAGGGCATCAATGCACTCGCCGTTTTTGTCCAGACCGGCCGCCAGACCCAGCGGATTTTTAAAGGTCAGCCCCATGCACTGCACAGGTTTTACCGGCACATGCTGGCGCACCAGCGCGGCCAGAGGCGTTCCGGTAATACGACGTAATTGCTGGAATGTCAATTCATGAGCGCGCTCAGGGTCGAGCTGGAAAAGGGCTTTACGAACGAAGGGGTAGTACATGAACTCTCCTGGATTCCCGGTGTGCAAACCGGGAGGGGATTATGGGCGATCCCGGCGCGAAAGGGAATTGACCTGCGGCAAAAAATCAGCGTAAAACGCAATCGTTTACCTCCCCGTCTATTTCTTATGCACTTTTTCGCATTTTAATTGCAGATAAATCATTTAGTGGAATAAACGCGCGGTGTCACACTCCTTAAAATTGTTATGAATGTTAGATAAAAGCAAACAATTAGTTATAAGGAGGAAGTATGCGCGTCATTACCCTGGCCGGAAGTCCACGATTCCCGTCACGCTCCAGCGCCCTGCTGGAATATGCCCGTGAAAAACTGAATGCTCTGGATGTGGAAGTGTGCCACTGGAACCTGCATAACTTCGAACCTGAAGATTTGCTCTACGCCCGTTTCGACAGCCCCGCGCTGAAAACCCTCATTGAGCAACTTAACGGCGCGGACGGCCTGATCGTGGCAACGCCCATTTATAAAGCCTCTTTTTCCGGGGCGCTGAAAACCCTGCTCGATCTGCTTCCGGAACGCGCGCTGGACGGAAAGGTGGTGCTGCCGCTGGCAACGGGCGGTACGGTTGCCCATTTACTGGCCGTGGATTACGCCCTGAAGCCGGTGCTGAACGCGCTGAAAGCGCAGGAGATCCTCCACGGCGTTTTCGCCGATGACTCACAGGTTATCGACTATCAGCACAAACCCCACTTTACGCCCAACCTGCAAACCCGCCTCGATAACGCTCTGGAAACCTTCTGGCATGCCCTGCATCGCCGGGATATCCAGGCTCCGGCGTTTGGTCAGCCTCAAGGAGTCGCCCATGTTTAAAATCTTAACCCGCATCGGACTGGCCGGTTTGATGGCATTTACCTCGCTGGCCCATGCCGCAGAAACGGCTCCGGAAAGCTTACGTATCGGCTATCAGAAAGGCAGCGTCAGCATGGTGCTGGCAAAAAGCCACCAGCTTCTGGAAAAACGCTTCCCGGACACCAAATTCTCCTGGGTGGAGTTCCCTGCCGGCCCGCAGATGCTGGAGGCCCTTAACGTGGGCAGTATCGATCTCGGCAGCACGGGCGATATTCCGCCAATATTTGCCCAGGCGGCGGGAGCAGACCTCGTCTATGTAGGCGTTGAGCCGCCCAAGCCGAAGGCCGAGGTGATCCTGGTGCCTGAAAACAGCGATATCAAAAGCGTCGCCGATCTCAAAGGCCATAAGGTCGCATTCCAGAAAGGTTCCAGTTCACACAACCTGTTGCTGCGTGCCCTGCAAGAGGCCGGGCTCAAGTTCACTGACATTCAGCCTGTTTACCTGACGCCTGCCGACGCGCGCGCCGCGTTCCAGCAGAAGAACGTTGATGCCTGGGCCATCTGGGATCCGTACTACTCCGCCGCATTACTGCAGGGCGGCGTTCGCGTGCTGAAAGACGGTACCACGCTGAAGCAAACCGGCTCGTTCTATCTGGCCGCGCGCCCTTATGCGGAAAAGAACGGCGCATTTATTCAGGGCGTGCTGGATACCTTTACCCAGGCCGATGCCCTGACTCAGAGCCAACGTCAGGAGAGCATTGCCCTGCTGGCGAAAACCATGGGCTTACCTGAGCCGGTGATCGCGAGCTATCTCAACCACCGTCCGCCGACCACCATTACGCCCGTTGACGCGCACGTCGCCGCGCTTCAGCAGCAAACGGCCGACCTCTTCTATCAAAATCACCTGGTTCCAAAACAGGTCACTATTCGCGAACGCATCTGGCAACCCGCAGGCAAAGAAGGAGCTAAATCATGAGTCTGAATCTTTTCTGGTTTTTACCCACCCACGGTGATGGACACTATCTTGGCACAGAAGAGGGTTCACGCCCGGTTGACCATGGCTACCTGCAGCAGATTGCTCAGGCAGCAGACCGAATCGGTTTCACCGGGGTGCTGATCCCAACCGGACGGTCATGTGAAGATGCGTGGCTGGTCGCCGCGTCGATGATCCCGGTCACCCAGCGTCTGAAGTTCCTGGTCGCGTTACGCCCGAGCGTCGTCTCCCCTACCGTGGCGGCACGTCAGGCGGCAACGCTGGACCGACTGTCCAACGGCCGCGCCCTGTTTAACCTGGTGACGGGCAGCGATCCGCAGGAGCTGGCGGGCGACGGCGTGTTCCTCGACCATACCGAACGCTACGAAGCCTCCGCCGAGTTCACCCGCGTCTGGCGACGTCTGCTGGAAGGGGAAACCGTCACCTTTGAAGGCAAGCATATTCACGTTCGCGACGCGAAGCTCTACTTTCCGCCGGTGCAGCAGCCGCGCCCGCCGCTCTATTTTGGCGGGTCGTCGGATGTGGCGCAGGATCTGGCAGCAGAGCAGGTCGATCTCTATCTGACCTGGGGCGAACCGCCTGAGCTGGTGAAAGAAAAAATTGCCCAGGTTCGCGCAAAGGCGGCCGCCCATGGCCGCAAAGTGCGCTTCGGTATCCGTCTGCATGTGATTGTGCGCGAAACCAATGAAGAAGCCTGGCAGGCGGCGGACCGCCTGATCTCCCATCTGGATGATGAAACGATCGCCAGAGCCCAGGCCGCATTTGCCAAAACCGACTCCGTCGGGCAGCACCGGATGGCCTCCCTGCACAATGGCAAGCGCGAGAATCTGGAGATCAGCCCGAACCTGTGGGCAGGCGTCGGTCTGGTGCGCGGCGGTGCAGGCACAGCGCTGGTCGGCGACGGCCCGACCGTGGCCGCGCGTATCAATGAATACGCCGAACTGGGCATCGACAGCTTTATTCTCTCCGGTTATCCGCATCTGGAAGAGGTGTACAAGGTGGGCGAACTGCTGTTCCCGCACCTGGATGTCGCCATTCCGGAGGTGCCACAGCCGCAGCGGCTTCAGCTTCAGGGCGAAGCCGTGGCGAACGAATTCATTCCACGCAAAGCCGCACAGAGCTAAGGAGTGACCATGTCTGCCACCTCACAAAAATGGCTGCTGCGCGCCGCACCGTGGTTTTTACCCGTCGGCATTGTGGCGCTCTGGCAGCTCGCATCGTCTACCGGCTGGCTGTCGAGCCGCATTCTGCCCTCTCCGGAGGGCGTTGTAGAAGCGTTCTGGTCGCTGAGCGTTAGCGGAGAGCTGTGGCAGCACCTGGCGATCAGCTCCTGGCGCGCCGTGATCGGGTTTTCCATCGGCGGCAGCATCGGGCTGGTCCTGGGCCTGATCAGCGGCCTTTCACGCTGGGGTGAACGGCTGCTGGATACTTCTATCCAGATGCTGCGTAATGTGCCGCATCTGGCGCTGATCCCGCTGGTCATTTTGTGGTTTGGAATTGATGAGAGTGCCAAGATCTTCCTCGTGGCGCTGGGCACGCTGTTCCCGATTTACATCAATACCTGGCACGGCATCCGCAATATCGATCGCGGTCTGGTGGAGATGGCGCGCAGCTACGGCTTATCGGGTTTTTCCCTCTTTATTCATGTGATTCTGCCGGGCGCCCTGCCCTCCATTATGGTCGGTGTGCGTTTTGCGCTCGGCCTGATGTGGCTGACGCTGATTGTGGCGGAAACCATCTCAGCTAACTCCGGGATTGGCTACCTGGCGATGAACGCCCGTGAATTCCTGCAAACGGACGTGGTGGTGGTTGCCATTATTCTTTATGCCCTGCTCGGCAAACTCGCTGACGTCAGTGCCCAGTGGCTGGAGCGCAGCTGGCTGCGCTGGAACCCGGCCTATACCCTTCAGGAGGCGAAAGCATGAATACGGCACGACTGAATCAGGGGACCCCGTTACTGCTGAACGGCGTCACCAAACGCTACGGCGAAAACACCATTCTTAACGGGCTGGATCTGCATATTCCCGCTGGACAGTTTGTGGCCGTTGTCGGGCGCAGCGGCGGCGGCAAGAGTACACTGCTACGGCTGCTGGCCGGACTTGAAGCCCCCAACGGTGGCGACATTCTGGCAGGGACAACGCCGCTTGCGAATATCCAGGACGATACCCGCATG
The DNA here is from genome assembly GCF_011752745.1 of Enterobacter sp. Acro-832. NCBI lineage: Bacteria > Pseudomonadati > Pseudomonadota > Gammaproteobacteria > Enterobacterales > Enterobacteriaceae > Enterobacter > Enterobacter sp. Acro-832. Next base: position 425,370 of record NZ_VWWX01000002.1, on the reverse strand, counting down.
ATGTTCCAGGACGCGCGGTTGCTGCCGTGGAAAACGGTTATCGACAATGTCGGGCTCGGCCTTAAGGGCAGCTGGCGGGATGAAGCCCGCCAGGCGCTGGCCGCCGTTGGGCTGGAAAATCGCGCCGATGAGTGGCCTGCTGCCCTTTCGGGTGGACAGAAGCAGCGCGTGGCGCTGGCGCGGGCGTTAATTCACCGTCCGGGCCTGCTGTTGCTCGATGAACCGCTGGGCGCGCTCGACGCCCTGACGCGAATCGAAATGCAGGATTTAATTGGATCCCTTTGGCAGGCGCACGGCTTTACGGTACTGCTGGTGACGCATGACGTGAGTGAAGCCGTCGCAATGGCCGACCGGGTGCTGTTAATAGAGGAAGGGAAAATCGGTCTGGATCTGACGGTGGATCTTCCGCGGCCTCGTCGCGTGGGTTCGGCAAGACTGGCGGAGCTGGAGGCTGAGGTATTGGATCGGGTGATGAAGCGAGGGGAAACGGAGTTGCGGCGAGTTAAGGCTAATGTCTGATACCCTCATCCCACGGGGAGAAAGAGAAAACACTAAAAACGGCAACCGAGGTTGCCGTTTTGCTTTTACCTGCCCACCGGGCTTTTTTTCTACATCACGCTAAGGCTTTAGCAATCTTCTCGTACAGATCGCCAGACAGGTTTTCCAGCCCTTTCAGTTGCTCAAGCGCAGCACGCATCTTCGCCTGACGCTTCGCATCGTAGCGTTTCAGACGGATCAGCGGCTCAATCAGACGCGACGCCACCTGCGGGTTACGGCTGTTCAGCTCGGTCAGCATTTCCACCATGAACTGATAACCGCTGCCGTCTTCGGCGTGGAACGCGGCCGGGTTGCTGCTGGCAAACGCGCCAATCAGCGAACGCACGCGGTTTGGGTTGCTCAGGGTAAAGGAGCGATGCTTCAGCAGGCTGCGCACGTTGCTGAGCGCATCGGCCGCCGGGCTGGTCGCCTGCAGGATGAACCACTTGTCCATCACCAGGCCATCCTGATGCCACTTGTCGTCGTACTCCTGCATCAGCGCATCGCGGCACGGCAGTTCGGCGGCAACGCTTACGCCCAGCGCAGCCAGCGCGTCGGTCATGTTATCCGCTTCGTGATACTGCTTGCTCACCAGGGTGTTCGCCAGCTCGGTTTCACCAAACGCCAGATAGCGCAGGCAGGTGTTGCGCAGAGAACGTTTGCCGATGTCCGCGTGCTCAACGCGATAAGCGTCAAGCTTGTTGGCGTTATAAATGGCGAGGAACTCGTCCGCCAGCTCAGCAGCCAGCGTACGGGTCAGCGCTTCACGCACCGCCACGATCGCGATCGGATCGATAATCTCGAACAACTCCGCGATTTCCGTTGCTGACGGCAGGGTCAGAATTTCAGCGGCGAGCGCCGGGTCAATCTTCTCATCCAGCAGGATCGCGCGGAACGCGTCAGCGACGTGAACAGGCGGCGACAGCGGCTGGCCCTGCTGATGACGGTTGACGTTGAGCTTGATGTAGGTCGCCAGCAGGCTTTGTGCGGCATCCCAGCGGGAGAAGTCGTTACGCGCGTGACGCATCAGGAACGTCAGTTGCTGATCGCTCCACTTGTACTCCAGCTTCACCGGCGCGGAGAATTCACACAGCAGCGCAGGCACCGGCTGGAAGTAGACGTTATCGAAGATAAAGGTCTGCTCGGCCTGGGTCACGTTCAGCACGTGGTGTACCGGGTGACCGCCCTTCTGCAGTGGAATGACTTTGCCTTCGTTATCGTACAGCTCAATGCTGAACGGAATATGCAGCGGATATTTCTCTTCCTGCTCTGCCGTCGGCGGCGTGCGCTGGCTGATGGTCAGGGTGTACTGCTCGGTCTCTGGATTGTAATCGTCTTTGACGGTAACAATCGGCGTACCGGCCTGGCTGTACCAGCGGCGGAAGTGGGAAAGATCGACATTAGAGGCATCTTCCATTGCCTGCACAAAATCGTCGCAGGTGGCCGCGCTGCCGTCATGACGCTCGAAGTAGAGCTGCATCCCTTTCTGGAAGTTCTCTTCACCCAGCAGAGTGTGGATCATGCGGATAATTTCAGCGCCTTTCTCATACACCGTCAGGGTGTAGAAGTTGTTCATTTCGATGACTTTATCCGGACGGATCGGATGCGCCATTGGGCTGGCATCTTCCGCAAACTGCAGGCCGCGCATGGTACGCACGTTGTTGATGCGGTTCACCGCGCGTGACCCCAGATCGGAGCTAAACTCCTGGTCACGGAAGACGGTCAGGCCCTCTTTCAGGCTCAGCTGGAACCAGTCGCGGCAGGTGACGCGGTTACCGGTCCAGTTGTGGAAATATTCGTGGCCGATGACGCGTTCGATATCGAGATAATCTTTATCGGTGGCGGTATCGGTGCGCGCCAGCACGTATTTGGAGTTAAAGACGTTCAAGCCTTTGTTTTCCATTGCGCCCATGTTGAAGAAATCAACGGCGACGATCATATAGATGTCGAGGTCATATTCGAGGCCGAAGCGCTCTTCATCCCACTTCATGGAGTTGATGAGCGAGGTCATCGCCCACGGCGCGCGGTCCAGGTTACCACGGTCAACAAACAGCTCCAGCTCCACCTCGCGGCCTGAGCGCGTTTTGAAGGTGTCGCGCAGCACGTCGAAATCGCCCGCCACCAGCGCAAACAGGTAGCACGGTTTCGGGAAGGGATCCTGCCACTGAACCCAGTGACGGCCATTATCCAGCTCGCCTTCACCTACGCGGTTGCCGTTGGAGAGCAGGAAGGGATACAGGGTTTTATCGGCGATGATCTTGGTGGTGAAGCGCGCCAGGACATCCGGGCGGTCGAGATACCAGGTAATGTGGCGGAACCCTTCCGCTTCACACTGGGTACACAGCGCCACGCCAGACTGGTACAGCCCTTCCAGCGCGGTATTGGCGGCCGGGCTGATTTCATTCACGATGCGCAGCGTAAACTGATCCGGCAGGTTGTCGATGACCAGCTGGTTGTTTTCTTCTTTATAGTCCGACCAGGCTTCATCATTAATATGCAGGGAGACCAGCGTCAGGTCTTCGCCATCCAGACGCAGCGGCACGGCAGTTGCGCTGTGGCGCGTCACCTGACTCACCGCCGTGACAACGGTTTTAGTGGCATCCAGGTCAAAAGTCAGATCGATTTCGCTAATCAGATAATCCGGCGCACGGTAGTCGTGGCGGTATTTGGCTTGTGGCTGTTGTGTCATAGAAAACCTTATGCATCGTTTGTCGAGTAACGTTTCAATATATTCCTGTTGCGCAAAACGCGCTATGCAGAATGTTCATCTTTTCAGGGTCAACACCTTTTTTTGCTACATTTGTATAACACGGGGCACAAAATGCCCTCGACCATAAAACGCGCTTATGTTGTGATCGGGGTTCAATAAATCACTAAACAAGGTATACTCCGGAGTTGTTTATTGTACTAAACGCTCCTGTGAGAGGATGCTACTGCGCACCTATGACTCAATTCGCTTCTCCAGTTCTGCATACGTTGCTGGATACCGACGCGTATAAACTGCATATGCAGCAAGCCGTTTTCCACCATTACTATGACGTTCATGTCGCGGCGGAATTCCGCTGCCGTGGCGACGACTTGCTCGGTATCTACGCAGACGCCATTCGTGAACAGGTCAATGCTATGCAGCATCTGACGCTGCAGGACGAGGAATATCAGTGGCTTTCTGGCCTGCCTTTCTTCAAAGCCGACTACCTGAACTGGCTGCGCGATTTCCGCTATAGACCGGAGCAGGTCACCGTGGTTAACGATAACGGCAAGCTGGATATTCGCCTTGAAGGTCCGTGGCGGGAAGTGATCATGTGGGAAGTGCCGCTTCTGGCGGTGATCAGCGAACTGGCTCACCGCTATCGCTCACCGGAAACGGGCGTAGCGCAGGCGGTCGCCTCGCTGGAAAACAAGCTCGCTGACTTCTCCACGCTGACCGCAGGGCTGGACATGTCCCGCTTCTGCCTGATGGACTTTGGCACCCGTCGCCGTTTTTCGCGCGACGTCCAGGAGGCCATCGTTAAACGTCTGCAACAGGAGCCATGGTTCGTGGGCACCAGTAACTACGATCTGGCCCGCCGCCTCAACCTGACGCCAATGGGTACCCAGGCACACGAGTGGTTCCAGGCGCATCAGCAGATCAGCCCTGACCTGGCAAACAGCCAGCGCGCGGCACTGGCCGCATGGCTTGAGGAGTACCCGAATCAACTCGGGATCGCCCTCACCGACTGTATTACGATGGATGCCTTCCTGCGCGACTTTGGACCTGAATTTGCGGAGCGTTATCAGGGGCTACGCCACGATTCAGGGGATCCGATTGAGTGGGGCGAGAAGGCCATTGCCCATTACGAGAAACTGGGCATTGACCCGATGAGCAAGGTGCTGGTCTTCTCCGATAACCTCGATCTGGCGAAAGCCGTCGAACTCTATCGCCATTTCAACGCCAGAGTGAACCTGAGCTTCGGGATTGGTACCCGGTTAACCTGCGACATTCCTCAGGTAAAACCTCTGAATATCGTGATAAAACTGGTGGAATGTAACGGCAAGCCGGTGGCGAAACTCTCCGACAGCCCGGGCAAAACCATCTGCCATGACAAGGCGTTTGTCCGCGCATTGCGCAAAGCCTTCGATCTTCCTCAGATCAAAAAAGCCAGTTAAGCGCTTAAGGGAGCCGTCATGGCTCCCCTCTTCTTATTTATTTCTCAATTCTTCTCTTTTGACTGCGAAATTTACTTGTCTGATAGCGGATGGCAGGTAACATAGATATCCCCCCATAAGGGTGGACAAGTGTTTATTTTTTCCGACTATTAACAGAGAGAATATTATGAGCGTTGTGCCTGTAGCCGACGTACTCCAGGGCCGTGTCGCCGTTGACCAGGAAGTCACTGTGCGCGGATGGGTGCGTACCCGCCGAGATTCTAAAGCTGGCATCTCCTTCCTTGCCGTCTATGACGGTTCCTGCTTTGATCCTGTACAGGCCGTCATTAATAATTCTCTGCCCAATTACAATGATGACGTTCTGCACCTGACGACGGGCTGTTCCGTTATTGTCACCGGCGTGGTCGTGGCATCCCCGGGTCAGGGTCAGAGTTTCGAAATTCAGGCTTCTGCCATTGAAGTCACCGGCTGGGTTGAAGATCCGGATACCTATCCGATGGCGGCTAAACGTCACAGCATTGAGTATCTGCGTGAAGTGGCGCACCTGCGTCCACGTACCAACCTGATTGGTGCGGTTGCTCGCGTACGTCATACGCTGGCGCAGGCGCTGCATCGTTTCTTCGATGAGCAGGGTTATTTCTGGGTGTCTACCCCGCTGATCACCGCGTCCGATACGGAAGGCGCCGGTGAGATGTTCCGCGTCTCAACGCTGGATCTCGAAAACCTGCCGCGCACCCCGGAAGGTAAAGTGGACTATGACAAAGACTTCTTTGGTAAAGAGGCCTTCCTGACCGTATCCGGTCAGCTCAACGGCGAAACGTACGCCTGCGCGCTGTCTAAAATCTACACCTTTGGCCCTACCTTCCGTGCCGAAAACTCCAACACCAGCCGTCACCTGGCGGAATTCTGGATGCTGGAGCCTGAAGTGGCGTTCGCCAACCTGGACGATGTTGCGGGTCTGGCGGAAGCGATGCTGAAGTATGTCTTCAAAGCGGTGCTGGAAGAGCGTCCCGACGACATGAAATTCTTCGCCGAGCGCGTTGACAGCGACGCAGTAGCCCGTCTGGAGCGCTTCGTCTCTGCCGATTTTGCGCAGGTGGACTACACCGACGCGGTGGCGATCCTCGAGAAATGCGGTGAGAAGTTCGAAAACCCGGTTTACTGGGGCGTAGACCTGGCGTCTGAGCACGAGCGCTATCTGGCCGAGAAGCATTTCAAAGCGCCGGTTGTCGTTAAAAACTATCCGAAAGACATTAAGGCCTTCTATATGCGCCTTAACGAAGACGGTAAAACCGTGGCGGCGATGGACGTCCTGGCGCCGGGCATCGGTGAAATCATCGGTGGTTCACAGCGTGAAGAGCGTCTTGACGTGCTGGACGCGCGTATGGAAGAGATGGGTCTCAACCCTGCGGACTACAGCTGGTACCGCGATCTGCGTCGTTACGGTACCGTACCGCACGCTGGTTTTGGTCTGGGCTTCGAGCGTCTGATCGCCTACGTGACCGGTGTGCAGAACGTTCGTGACGTGATTCCGTTCCCACGTACACCACGTAACGCCAGCTTCTAATCGGTAAAAGACTAAAATGGCCAGCTTGTGCTGGCCATTATTTTATTCTGCATTGTCAGTTTTCGTCAGCGCAAAGTCAGCTTCTTTAAACCATCACCCCGTCACAATCCCTGGTTGTTACGTTTTATTTCCACGAAATATCCAGCCACAAAAAATAAACCCCATTCTTATTGCGATTATTACATTCTTAAGCGATAGCATAAATTTCAACCAGCTTTACAGCCGTCCAGAAGGCTTTTCGGCGCCATAAGAAAAAACGAGTCGTTTAGCGTCTGTTTATATGAAATGCCTTTATCCAAATTAATCATAAGGAATTCATATATATAGGATATGTCCTGTCGCTTAATTCGCCAGGGCGCTCTGAAGTTTGAGGTGGTTCACAAAGTTCCCAAAAATACACACTTAGTTACACATATTTTCTTTTGGTTACCCAATCTTGAGAATTGTAGCACTTTCAGGCTAGCGAAACGCTTCGGCGAATGGAAAGATGCCTGTCAGATACATAAAGACACCAAACTCTCATCAATAGTTCCGGAAATATTTATTGACAGAATTTATTGACGGCAGTGGCGAGTGTCATAAAAAAACCAATGAGGGTAATAAATAATGATGAAGCGCAATATTCTGGCAGTGGTAATCCCTGCCCTGCTGGTAGCCGGCGCAGCGAACGCTGCAGAAATCTATAACAAGAACGGCAACAAACTGGACTTCTACGGTAAAGTTGTGGGCGAACACGGCTTCACCACTTCTGGCGTACACAAAAACGCTGACTCCTCTTATGGCCAGATCGGCTTCAAAGGCGAAACTCAGATCAATGATCAGCTGACCGGTTACGGCCAGTGGGAATACCGTGCACGCGCCGGTGCAGCTGAAGGTGACCAGACTAACGTAACTCGTCTGGCTTTCGCTGGCCTGAAAATCGCTGACGCGGGTTCTCTGGACTACGGTCGTAACTACGGTATCGTGTATGACGTAGAATCCTACACCGATATGGCTCCATCCTTCTCTGGCGAAACCTGGGGTGGCGGTTATGTTGATAACTACATGACCAGCCGTTCTACTGGCCTGCTGACCTACCGTAACAACAACTTCTTCGGTCTGGTTGATGGTCTGAACTTTGGCGTTCAATACCAGGGTAAAAACGATCGTAAAAACCTGAATGAAGCAAACGGCGACGGCGTTGGCCTGTCACTGGGTTACGAGTTCGGTGAAGGCTTCGGTCTGATCGGTGCCTACAGCACCGCTAACCGTACGCTTGAGCAGAAAAAAGATGGTAAAGGCGATAAAGCTGAATCCTGGGCTGTTGGCGCAAAATACGACGCAAACAACATCTACCTCGCGACCGTTTATGCGGAGACTCGCAACATGAGTCGCTTGGGTAACAGCGGCGAAAACTATGTTCCGAATGATGATGGTAATGTTTATAACATTGCTAACAAGACTCAGAACTTCGAAGTTATCGCTCAGTACCAGTTCGACTTCGGCCTGCGTCCTTCCGTTTCTTACGTTCAGTCCAAAGGTAAAGACCTGAACGGCATCGGCGACCGTGACCTGGCGAAATACATCACCACTGGTGCGACTTACTACTTCAACAAGAACTTCAACGTGTACGGTGACTACCGCTTCAACCTGCTGGACGACAAAGATGCGTCCACCAGCTGGGTTGGCTCTGACAACCAGGCTACCGTTGGCGTAACCTACCAGTTCTAATCAGTACACCACTTTGTTATATGCTTAATGAACAGGGCTTCGGCCCTGTTTTTTTATGCCTGACAGAAAATAATGGCGACTTTTGAAAAGCCGCACGCTTTTCGTCACAAACGGTTGGCATTTTGTAAATCTACCGTTAACCTGATAGCGGATTTCACTTCTGTAATCACAATGGAACTTCGTCATGTTTGAGAACATTACCGCCGCTCCTGCCGACCCGATTCTGGGCCTGGCCGATCTGTTTCGTGCCGACGACCGCCCTGGCAAAATCAACCTGGGTATTGGTGTATATAAAGATGAAACCGGCAAAACTCCGGTACTGACCAGCGTCAAGAAAGCTGAGCAGTATCTGCTGGAAAACGAAACCACCAAAAACTACCTCGGTATTGATGGTATCCCTGAATTTGGTCGCTGTACCCAGGAGCTGCTGTTCGGTAAAGGCAGCGCAATTGTGAGTGACAAACGTGCCCGTACAGCACAGACTCCGGGCGGTACCGGTGCGCTGCGCGTGGCGGCGGATTTCCTTGCGAAAAACACCTCTGTTAAGCGCGTATGGGTAAGCAACCCAAGCTGGCCTAACCACAAGAGCGTTTTTAACTCTGCGGGTCTGGAAGTGCGTGAATACGCCTACTACGACGCAGCAAACCACTCTCTGGACTTTGACGGCCTGCTGGCAAGCCTGAGCGAAGTGCAGGCGGGTGACGTGGTGCTGTTCCACGGCTGCTGCCACAACCCAACCGGTATCGATCCAACGCTTGAGCAGTGGGAACACCTGGCGAAGCTGTCTGTAGAGAAAGGCTGGCTGCCTCTGTTTGACTTTGCCTACCAGGGCTTCGCCCGTGGTCTGGAAGAAGATGCTGAAGGCCTGCGCGCGTTCGCCGCCGTGCATCAGGAGCTGATCGTTGCCAGTTCCTATTCCAAGAACTTTGGTCTGTACAATGAGCGTGTAGGTGCCTGTACGCTGGTTGCGGCTAACGATGAGACCGTCGATCGCGCGTTCAGCCAAATGAAATCCGTTATCCGCGCTAACTACTCTAACCCGCCGGCTCACGGTGCATCTGTCGTTGCGACTATCCTGAGCAACGATGCGCTGCGCGCCATCTGGGAACAAGAGCTGAACGATATGCGTCAGCGTATTCAGCGCATGCGCCTGCTGTTTGTGAACACCCTGGCGGAGAAAGGCGCGGATCGCGACTTCAGCTTTATCATCAAACAGAACGGCATGTTCTCTTTCAGCGGCCTGACCAAAGAGCAGGTTCTGCGTCTACGTGAAGAGTTCGGCGTGTACGCCGTGGCGTCTGGCCGCGTGAACGTTGCAGGCATGACGCCTGACAACATGGCGCCGCTGTGCGAAGCGATTGTCGCCGTACTGTAATTTGCGCCTATAAAAAAGCCTGCATTATGCAGGCTTTTTTTATGCGGGTTACCAGACAGGCATTTCATCCTGAAGGAACGGATTATGGAGCCGTTCATAGCCCAGCGTCGACATCGGACCGTGCCCAGGGATAAACGTCACATCATCACCCAGCGGCAATAACTTCTGTTTAATCGACTGAATCAGCTGTCCGTGATCGCCGCGCGGAAAATCGCTGCGTCCTACGCCACCTTTGAAAATCACATCGCCGGAGATCAGCAGACGGGACTGGTCATCAAAGAAGACGATATGGCCTGGCGTATGCCCAGGACAATGCAACACCTGTAAAGTCACATTCCCTATGCTAACGCGCTCTCCTTCATTCAGCCAGCGATCGGGCGTCAGGGGCAGACACTCATCAAGGCCAAACATGCGGCTTTGGGCAGGTAACCCCTGCAGCCAGAACTCATCTTCTTTTTCCGGACCGACAATCGGCACGCCGTAGTGTTCAGCCAGTTCAGCCGCTGCGCCCACATGGTCGAGGTGACCATGTGTTAGTAAAATCTGCATGAGCGTCACGCCGCTGTCGGCGACTTCCTGCTTGATCTTCTCAGCGTCACCGCCGGGATCGACAAGCGCGGCCAGTTTAGTCTGTTCGCACCAGATGAGTGAACAATTCTGGGAGAACGCGGTAACCGGAATAATACGATAGTTCATACTGCTCCTGTGTTTCGTTATTACCAGTGCCGAACCGGACCGGTATCAATATGCACAAAGTTGCTGCTGGGGTAATATCCTACACCACCTGCGCGCATAGATAACGCAGCTTTGCGAATATTGGCTAACGAAACGCCCTCAATATGGAAATCCATTGCCTGGCCCTTCGTGTGATAGCTTTTTTTCGCTACCCCGCGACTGTGGGCGCGCAGTTCATTATTGGTATCAACCGAGCGATAACCAGAAATAAGCTGCACCGGCTTGCTGGTACCCAGCAGGCCCTGAAGGCGGAAAAGCTGATCAAACAGTCCTGGGTCGATGGCTTTAATTTTATTCGCGCGGAAATCACGGAAAAAATGGTTAAGTCTTGCTAATTCATCCTGAATATAGCCTCTGCCATCGAAGAACTCCGCTTTTAACGACTCACCGGTATGAAGATTGTTGAGCGTTAAAACTCGCGGACGAGGTGTCGAGAGGGTGGCAAATGCTGGCGTCGGCAAGATGGCCGCTGCGCCAAGCGCAACACCACCTAACGCCAGCAGTTTGCGGCGATTAGCGTCAAATTTGTCCATGATAATCAGGTCTACAGGTAAAAGAAATCGTAATATGCTTAGCGCACGAAGGGCACCTTAACTGGCAAAACCGGGTACGTCAAGGCGCCCAACCCCAGTGCATACGCGGCTTGCAGCGATATAGCCCCTTATTCACCCTAACTTACGACAATCATTTTTCCCGAACTGCTTCATTTACCTGATTAATTGTTCCGCTTTTGGCAAAATTTGTGCGCCAGATCGCGCGGTGAGATCATAATTGTAAATATCTGTACGGTACTGAGTCCGCCCGTCTTCGCCAACAAACGCCGTCAGATAGTAAAGATTGACCGGAATATTGTGTCGAATATTAACGTAACGCGTATCCCCCTGCTTCAGGGCATCCGAAATGCGCGTATCGTTCCAGCCCGCATCCTGCAGCAGCATATTGGCCAGCTCCGAGGCTTTGTTCACGCGCACGCAGCCAGAACTCAGCGCGCGCGTATCTTTCTGGAACAGATTGTGGTTCGGCGTATCGTGCAGATAGATAGCGTCAGAACTCGGCATATTGAATTTGTAACGCCCTAAAGAGTTATGCGCCCCCGGAGCCTGCTGGAAACGGAACGGCAGGTTAGAAGCCGTGATTGTCGACCAGTCGACCATATAAGGATCGATGGCCTCTTTACTGTTCCAGCCACGCATTACCGTATAGCCATGACGTTCCAGATAACCCGGATCGTTCCAGACTTTCGGCAGAATGTCTTTACGCGCCAGCGTCGGTGGCACGTTCCACGGCGGGTTAACCACCACGTTATTCAGCGCGCTGCTCATCATCGGCGTTTTGCGATCCGGACGCCCGACAATCACGCGTGACGCCAGTTTTTCGCTACCGTCCTGGTAATAGACCAGTGAATACGCCGGAATGTTAACCATAATCCCGGTAGAGAGAGTTCCAGGCAGCAGGCGCAAACGCTGGATATTGAGCGCCAGCACCCCAGCCCGCTGCGCAGGCGATACGTTCAGCCAGTCTCGTGTCGTCTGGCCAATGACGCCATCGGCTCCCAGTCCCTGAGCGGCCTGGAATTGCTTCACTGCCGCAACCAGCTCGCGATCGTATGCTGCGGGTTTATTGCTGACGGCAATCGCTTTTTTCTCTTTCACGGGCGCTGACGGGCTGACCGCCGTGTTTTGTGGATCGTCACCAGGCAGAGCGATATGTGGCCCGCCATCAAGAAGACCGGAGCGCGTCAGGATCTCTCGCAGAGCAGGCACATCGCTGCTCCACTGCCCCGGACGCAGCGTCGCGGTGCCGCGCATCTGCGGCCATGGACGCGAGTCGCCCACCAGCGCGAGAAGCGACTCGTGCAGAGTGGCATATTGTGGATGCGCTGGTGCGAGGCTGGCAATAAAGCGCGGCAGTTCGCCGTTATCCAGGGCTAACTGCCACTGGTTAATCACCGACAGCGCCGGCGTCGCCAGCTTATACGGCTTATCGCTGTACAGCCAGCGGTTGCCATTGACCGGAATACCCGCCACAAACTGCAGATAGCCCATCATGGCATCGGAAAGCACGACGTCCCGTGCCTGACCGGACACGGCAGGATCGGTTAACAGCTCAACCCACTTTGTAAACTGCGGCTGAAACCCTGCAATCGCGACCTCCGCCAGCTGCTGCTGGAAGGCGCGCACGGCATCGCGGTTTTCCCACATCGGTTTCATATCGCGGGCAGCATAGAGGAGCGTGAGCTGATTGATATAGACCGGCGTGTAGCCTGACGGCAGCCCTGACTGCAGCTGCTGGCTGAGCGATTCGGCATCGATGCCTTCCGGCAGCGGCTTAATACCGGCCATGATAGCCGTCGCCGGAGACTGTTCCAGCGGCTGGGACAACGACGTAGGCTGCGCGCCTGTCGTTGCCGAGCTGTCAGTCGGCACAATTTCAGGCTCGTCGGCCTGGGCGGTTAACAGTGGAGCAAACATCACTGCCAGGCATAAACTAAGCGCCGACAGCTGACGACCACATTCTTTCTTAAGCAACATCCCTTGCCCCCTGTTTTCACGACATGCCCATCACGTTGGGGCTTTCTTTCATTATAGGTAGACGGCTAAGCTGTTGCCTTACCTTATGTAAAGAAGTTTAAAGATAACGCAGCCCTAAGCACAAGTTAAGTTTAAAAAAAAAGCGGCGCCAGGGCGCCGCTTCGGATCGGAAAACGCGTCAGGAAGCGTCCGCCGTGGTTTCTGGCAGTGACTCTGGCGGCTGCGGCGCAAAGCCACGCAGCCCCACAACGTGAACGTGTTCGCTGTTCTGGAACACTTTACGCACCAGCTTGTAGGTTGTTCCTTTTTCAGGACTGATGTTCTCTGGTGCCGCAATGATGAGCTGCATATCGAGACGTTCGCAAAGCTCAAACAGCGTGGCAATGGAGCGCGCATCAAGACGCGCAGCCTCGTCCAGGAACAGCAGTCGGCATGGGGAGATATCTTTGCCGCGCAGGCGGCGCGCTTCGTCTTCCCAGCTCTGTACCACCATCACCAGAATTGACATACCGGTACCGATCGCTTCACCGGTTGAGAGTGCTCCGGACTCCGCACGCAACCAGCCGTCTGAACCACGGTTTACCTCTACCTCCATTTCCAGGTAGTTACGGTAATCCAGCAGCTCTTCACCGATGGTTTGCGGCGTACGCTGGCCCATATCAATCTGCGGGTTCAGGCGCTGATACAGTTTCGCCAGCGCTTCAGAGAAGGTCAGACGGTTACTATTGAACAGATCCTGATGCTGTTCGTGCTGCTCAGACAGCACTTCCAGCAGGGTGGCATGCGCTTCGCGCACGTTAACGTTGAGGCGCACGCTGTTCACCTGGCCAAACGACACGCTCTGCAGACCCTGGTTGAGCTGGCGGATACGGTTCTGCTCGCGCTGAATGGTTTTACGAATGATGTTCGCCACGCTGCGGGAGCTGATCGCCAGCTTCTGCTCGCGAGAGGTCAGCTCTTCCGTCAGACGACCCAGCTCGATTTCCATCTGTTCGATAGCCTCGACCGGATCGTCAGTACGAATGATGTCCTGACGAATACGTTCGCGCAGGTGCTGGTAAACCGCCACGAAGAACTGGATTTTACGTTCAGGACGTTTCGGATCTTCAGACATGCGCAGAACATCGCGCAGGTGTTCGTTATCCGCCACCGCCAGACGCAGGGCACCCAACGCCTTATCCGACATGGAACGCAGCTCATCGGCAGAAAGATATGCCAGCTCGCGACGGTGCAGGCGACGCTCAACGTTATTGTCTTTCACCATGCGCATCACCGCGCACCAGCCCGCCTTCGCGGTCACGACCTGCTCGCGCATCTCAAAGTAGTCGCGCTCCAGCTTGCGCAGGCGACGGGTCAGGTTATCCATTTCTGCTTCGCAGAAGGTCAGCGCTTTTTCCAGCTGATTGCGACGCGCACGGTTGTTGCTCAGCTGAGCATGCAGCTCGTCACGACGAATGCGCGCGCGCTCCTCTGCCCCGCTGTCGGCACGAACGCCGATGTCCTGAAGCTCTTTCTGCAGGTCGTTTAACAGCTCTTTCTTGGTATCGAAGGAGCTTTTCAGCGAGGCCAGCACCTGGTTGTACTGGTTCAGCTGAGCGGAATGGCTGCGCATTGCTTCGCGGGCGCGGGTACGTTCCGCTTCCGCCTGCTCAAGGCGCTGACGCAGCTTTTCATTCAGATCGCTGTTACCGCTCAGCATTTCTGCCGAATCGGAGTAGCCGAAGTGGGCGCGACGCTGCACCACCTCCGTCAGGGCGAACGCCTGCTGACGCGCCTCGCGCTGCACCTGCTGCGACCAGGCATAGTCTTCTTTCAACTGCTCAAACTGTTCCGGGTCGCTCTGCAGGACAGAGACAACCGGCTCCAGCTTCGCCAGCTGATTGCCGTGCTGCTGCACGAAGCGCGCGGCTTCCTGCGCTTCATCCAGGCGCTCCTGGATCTCGTCCACGCGATCGGCCAGCGTGTCATCCGCCAGCAGATTCAGGCGCGGCAGAATGCGGTTAAGGGCCGCGACGCCCTCTTTCGCCTGCTCGAACTGGACGCGGCTCTGCTGGTTGTCGCTTTCATGACTGGCAATCGCCCGCTCCAGCTCGCCGCGACGGGTATTGAGCTTGCGAATTTCCGCTTCCGGATCAGCTTCAAAGGCCACGGCCAGATGGCTGCCGATAAAGCGGCTAAACGCCTGATGCAGGCGCTGGGTTTTCTGCACGTCAAACGACAGCGTCGCAAAACGTTCAGATAGCGTTTCACGCTCGGCGTGCAGGCTTTCGATGCGGCTTTCGCGCGCGGCGCGGCCAAACAGCGGCAGCTCAGGGAAGCGGGAATAGCGCCACTGACGGTCAGCGATTTTCACCACCACCGCTTTTTCCAGTTCGTCGACGCTGAATACGCTGTCATCGAACGACTGCGGATCCCCTTCGATCAGGTAGAGATCTTCCGGACAATCTTCCAGGCCGGCAAGCTGCTCAGAAATCAGCGACAGATCCGGCACCACAATCGCATTACGGGATGGACCGTACAGCGCGGAGAAGTATGGCGCATCGTCCAGACCGACATCGTCGTAAATCTCGGACAGCAGCACGCCGCCAAAACGTTCCGCCAGGGCATTGAGACGCGGGTCTTCCGCACCGCCCGGCTGGCTTAAGCGTTCAATTTCTTCGTCGACTTCACGCTTGCGCGTGCCGACTTCATCACGCTCAACAATGGCTTCGCGCTCACGCTCCAGCAACTGCTGTAGGTATTCGGTCACTTCCTGACTGGATTCAAACTGCTCGCCGCACTGTTCGCTGAGCTGGTTAAGGCTGCTCTGGGCCGCCAGCCAGACCGGTGCACGCTGCAGAAGCGCTTGCGAACGGGACTGCAGCTGTTCCAGCTCCTGACGCAGCGTCATACGCTGTTCGCTGGCGCTGGAGACCGTGTCTGAAAGCGCAGCGATACGCGCCTCGAGTTCCTGATGCAGGGCCTCAAGCTCGTCAAAATCGTAATTTTTGCCCTGACGTTTGCAGAATTCCGCCAGCAGACGCTCGGCTTCCTGCTGCTCGCGCAGGCGCTGTTCCAGCTCGTTCAGACGCATACGCAGCGGCTGAACCTGCTCGGCCAGATGGCGCTGGTTCACGCCGTCGCGCAGCAGTTCACGGGCAACGTCCCAGGCTTCGTTACGCGCCAGCGGGCCGTTAATCGCTACGACCAGCTGATAGGCCTGCTCAAACTGGCTGTGCGCCGTTTGCGCAACGCTCATTTTCTGTTCGAGGGACAGCAGTTTCTCAGTGGCTTCCTGCTCTTTGGCCTGGAAGGTATCCAGCCACTCGTCGGCGCTTTCCGGCGTCAGGTCAGGCAGATGGCACAGCTCTTTCGCGCGCTGTAATGCCTGCAGTGCCTGGGTGTACTGGATCGCACGCGTCTGCTGCACGTCCAGCGCCTGCTGGTAATCGGCAAGCTGGCTTTTCAGCTCATCCACTTCCAGCTCGGCCGCTTCGGCGCGGGCTTCGTTCTCTTCCTGCATCTCGGCGGCTTCGGCCACCACTTCATTTTGCTCTTCGAGACGGATCTGCAGCTCATCGAGGTCCGCTTCATAGCGCTCGATTTTTTCCTGCTGACGGAGCGCAGTTTGCACCAGGTTCAGGTGATCGCTGGCGGCCTGGTAATCGGCTTCCAGGTCGCCCTCGGCACCGTTGTGCTCACCGAGCTCGCGCGCCATTTCGACGTGCTTGTACTGCTCGGCCACCAGCTGTTTACGGGAGGTAAACAGCTCGCGGCGATATTCTAATGCCTGATCGAGATGGACGCGGCGCTCGTTGGCGTGGCGCATGTAGTCCGCCGCCACGTAGTTGGTGGCTTCACTGATCAGGTGTTTAAACAGGTCACGGTCAGACTGGGTCACGCGAATCGCTTCCAGCGTCATGCGGTTTTCACGCAGCGCCGCTTCCATATCCTGGAAGGCCTTACGCACGCCGCTGTTTTCCGGCAGCAGGTAGTCGCGCAGGGAGCGGGTAATCGCGCTGGAGATACCGCCGTACAGAGACGCTTCAATCAGGCGATAGTATTTGCTGCGGTCTGATGCCGTGCGCAGACGACGCGCCACCACGCCCAGATCGAACATTAACGAGTGGTAGTCGGTAATCGAGTTGAACTGTTTGAACTGCACGCCTTCGATCGCTTCGAGCTTATCTTTCAGCTCCTGGAGCGTCAGCACGCGCGCCTGGCGTTCGTTCAGGGTTTCCGTCAGCAGCGCCGTCGGCTGCACAGACGTTGGCAGCCCCTGGATGGCGAACGGTTTAATGTCGACTTTACGATCGCGACCGGCAACCTGCTGCAGGCGTACGCCCACCACCACGCGCTGATGGCGGGAGTTAATGACGTCCAGAACCGAATAACAGACGCCGGCCTTCAGCTTCCCGTGCAGACCTTTATCACGGGAACCGCTTGTGGCACCCGCTTCGGTGGTGTTACGGAAGTGAAGCAGCGTCAGGTCAGGGATCAGCGCCGTGACAAAGGCCGCCATGGTGGTGGATTTACCCGCCCCGTTACCGCCGGAGAGCGTCGTGACCAGCTCATCCAGATCGAACGTTCGGGCAAAGAAGCCGTTCCAGTTAATCAGCGTCAGTGAGCGAAATTTACCGCGTTCAATCATTACTCTTCCTCCCCGCTATCCGGCAGATTCTCTTCATGCTCATCATTGAGCTGCAAATGGTTTTCCACCGGCATCGCTTCACCGTCGCGGATCATGCGAAGCTGCGCTTCACGCGCGTCATCGCCCGCACGCACGTCGGCGCCGAAGCGGAAGACAGATTCCGTAATGCGGAATTTGCTGCTGTCGTGACCCATAAACCAGACCATCCCCAGACGACGCAGACGGTTCAGGGAAGAGCGGACCTTTTCCTGTAATTTCTGACGGTCAAGATCCGACCCCGTGGAGCGGTTGTTCACCAGCTTGAGCAGCTTGCTCTCATCTGCCAGCGTCAACAGCTCGTCGTAAAGCTCCTGCTGGGTGAAGATCCCTTCATTCGCCAGACGTTCCGGGCTGAGGTAGAGGTAGCAAAGAATTTTGCCGACCATCATATCCAGCTCGGAGAGCACGGAACGCGGAATCAGCGTCGTGGAGCGCGGGCGCAGGTAGAAAAACCCTTCCGGCGCGCGGATAAGCTCCACGTTGTAGCGTGCGTAAAACTCTTCCAGGTACTCCTGGAAGTCCATCAAAAAGGCGTGATTATCCAGCTCGTCTAAGCCAATGTGACGACCGGCACGCAGCTGGCTGTCCAGCGCCGGAAATAACGGATTCGCCAGCGCCTGTGCCAGCTTAACCGGCATCACTTGTTCAATATTTGTCAATGACATGCGCCTGTACCTTGGCTCCGTAATCGTTAATTGGCTGCCACTTCGGCGGCAGTCCGGTGAAGTCTGCTTGCGCGATACCCAGGCGAACCGCCTGGTCTACCACAATGCGGGCAACGTCGAAGTGGCGCGCGCGCGGATATTGCGCCAGATAGTCGCGCACCACGAGTCCAAGATCCAGCGGAGCTTGTCTGGTTTTATAGACCGCGAGCTGTTCTTCGATCATCGCCGCAAGCTGCTCGCGAATTTCGTTAAATTCTTCGTATTCGAGATCCGGCGGCAGTTCACCGGTCACCTCTTCATCGCGCAGCGCCATCTCTTCGTCGCGCATATCCAGCAGACGATCGGCATTGGCGTAGGTCAGCGCCCACGGTGCATCGAAATAGGTCTGCACTGACTGGCGCAGACGCTGGGCAAAGACGCGGTTCTTATCCATATCGATCGCGGTACGGATAAATTTATGCACGTGTCGGTCATAGCCAATCCACAGGTCGATCGACTGCTGACCCCAGCTGATAATACGGTCCAGTTTGCTCTGCAGATCGAACACTAAACGATCGATAAAGTGCAGATCGTCGTGCGCCAGCGTCGCGTCCTGGATGCGCAGCAGGTTCGCCTGCAGCTTATCCCCTGCGGCTTCCAGCGTATCCTGCAGCTCACGCAGCGTACCGGAGGTTTCTGACAGCAGAAGTTCACAGCTGGAGATGGCCGCTCGCCAGTCTTTATTCAGCAGCTGTGCGATATCGTCTTTCACCTGTTGCTGCTGTTCGTCCATCAGGCGCTGGGTCAGATCGATACTGTCGAAGATTTCCGCCACCGAATATTTCAGCGGTGCATAGACGTTTCGGTGCCAGTGGAATTCGTCACCGTCTTCATCTGCCGCATCGGCGGCGCGCTTAAGCTCACCGGCCACGATCGACAGCTGCATGGAAAGACGCAGCGTGGAAAATTCACGCTGGCGGATATAATAATCGGTGATGCCGATGCCCAGTGGCGTCAGGCGATAGATGGCGTTTCCTTCCGCCTGCTCACTGGTAAAGCGGTTCAGCAGACGTTGACGCACCATATCGTTGATCGCGTTGTTGGCACGGACGCTAATGGTTTCGCTGGTTTGCTCAAACGCATCACTGACGTGGCGGAACGCATCCACCAGTTCACCCTCGCTCATTTCACCATCCAGCCGCTCGCCGTTCAGCGTGGCGACCGCCAGCAGGAAAGAGAGTCTGTCTACCGGCAGCGAGATGGAGAAATCGTTTTTCCTGGCCCAGGCAACCAGTTCGGGGACTGTCTGGGAAAATTCACTCATAGGTTATCCTTGCATCTGCGGCTTGTGCGCGGTGACGTGAATATAGCGGCCAAGGCTGACAAAAGGCTCCTGACGGCAATACCGCGTTTCCAATTCTGTTAAGGTGTCAAAACAGTCACGCTGTTTGTGTTTTTCACGCAGATAATCATGAAACACCCTGACGCCCGTCTTCCCGACAATCTGCCAGCCAATCGCTTCCAGCCAGCCATAAACCTGCTGTGGATCGCGCGGATAGTCCGGGGAAAGCGTGCGCTTTTTCTTTTTGGGCATCCCGACCTGAACATAGTCGAAGTTTCCCGCAACCATGTTGTGCATCAGGAAGCCGTTAGCATTGTAGAACATCAGCGACAGCGTGCCGCCCGGGCGCAACATCGACCACAGGGTTTGTAACACGCTTTGCGGATCGGCAACCCACTCCAGCACCGCATGAAACAATATCAGATCAACCTGGGTTTCCAAATGCTGTGCGATGTCCTGAGCGGCGCATTGTATAAAATGCATGTTGTCGCTCACACCTTTCTCTTCTGCCGCACGCGTCGCGCGGGCGACCATTTCAGCAGAAAGATCGCAAAGCGTGACGTGATGACCGCGTTCAGCCATTTTTATGGCCGTCTGCCCTTCACCACCACCGGCGTCCAGCACGCGCAACGTTTGGCCACCGAACGTAGCCAGAATGGTGTCCAGATCCTGCCAGAGGATCGTCTGACGGAGCTGCCCCTTCGTGGTGCCATAAATGTTGCGCGAAAATTTTTCCGCGATGTCATCAAAATTGCGATCCCGCATTGGGAGAGTTCCACTCGCTAACTGCAAAACCGCTATTTTGTCACACCCGCGCGGAGAATGAACCTCTCTGGTGTAATATCACCGGCAATCACCTGCTATATGGTCAAAAAAGGAACCAAAAAGGATGCTTTTTACCCTTAAGAAATACATTGGAGGGATGATGCTTCCCCTTCCGCTGCTGCTCATCATCATCGCGCTGGGGCTGGCGCTGGTGTGGTTCAGTCGCTTTCAGAAGAGTGGCAAAACGCTTATCACGCTCGGCTGGCTGGTCTTGATGCTGTTGAGCCTGCAACCGGTCGCGGATGGCCTGTTACGCCCCATCGAAAACAGGTACCCAACATGGCAGGGAAATCAGAAAGTGTCGTACATCGTGGTGCTGGGCGGTGGATATACCTGGGATCCTGACTGGGCCCCGAGCTCAAACCTGATCAACAACAGCCTGCCACGGCTGAACGAAGGTATTCGCCTGTGGCTGGCGAATCCGGGATCAAAAATGATCTTCACCGGCGCGGCGGCCAAAACGAACCCGGTGAGTACGGCTGAAGCGGGCGCCAGGGTCGCGGAATCTCTCGGCGTGCCGCGTTCCTCAATCATCACGCTGGACAGCCCGAAAGACACCGAAGAAGAGGCTGCTGCAGTGAAGCAGGCGATTGGCGATGCCCCGTTCCTGCTGGTGACCTCCGCCTCGCACCTGCCGCGCGCGATGATTTTCTTTGAGAAGCAAGGCCTGCGCCCGCTTCCCGCACCGGCAAACCAGATGGCCATCGACGCACCGCTCAACCCGTGGGAACGGGCGATCCCCTCCCCGGTGTGGCTGATGCACAGCGACCGCGTCGGCTACGAGACGCTCGGACGTCTCTGGCAGTGGCTGAAAGGATCCTCAGGCGAGCCAGGGCAAGAGTGATTTTGTTGCCAGATCGAAGTTTGCGCGATTAAATCGTCCGGTGTTCACCAACTGCGCGACTTCGTCCCAGAGCAGGTAGAGCCAGCGTCGCCAGAGAAACGCTTCCGCAACGGGGGCGCGTTGAAGGTAATGCCACAGTAAGCCTTCCGCCGCCCCGCTGTCGCTGAGCCTGAACAGCTCATATTCGCGCGGTGCCCAGAGCATGATGCCCGGCCCCACCATTGCCAGAAGCTGATCGCTGCGGGCGTCTTTGAGCATGCTGCGCAGGGTAAAATTGCCGTGGATCAGCACGCAGTTGTCATTAAAACCGTCGAACAAGGCCGGTAAGCACTCCCGGGTGCGAAACAGGATACGTTTGTCCTGCATGGTTAAACCGGTATTGTTGAACTGGTTAAGCGTTCCCCACAGCACTTCAACCCGCTGGCGGTACCACAGCGGCCAGAGGTTTTCCTGGGTGCTGTCAACCGGTCCGACAAGTCCACGGCTATCCTGACGGTGCCAGGCCAGCAGCGCCTCGACAATCTGGTCTTTCAGCTGCTCCCAGCGTTCCGGCGTTCGCGCGGGCGCTTCAACGGGCACACCGCGTAAACGTTCAATCAGCAGTACGTCCGGGCCGGGGTGTTCCTCATGGGTCATCACGCCATACACCGTTGGCATACGCACGGTTCCCTCCCGCGCCAGCATCGACATTTTCCATGCAAGCTGCCTGGCAACGCCGGGTGACGTGAAACTTCTTGCCATTAGCGGCATCGGGTTACCCTGACTGTCGTAAAGCGACCAGAGCGCGGTATCGGCTTTTTCACTCACGCATTCGACCCGGCTTAACTTTTCACCCAGCAGATGGCTAAGTTCGGCACGCAGCTGTTCCATATGAGATTACCCCCATTAAGACTACTGCTTTTATAATGAGCGTCCTTAATGAAGATGTCACCCGGAAGAGATCAATCAGGAAAAAGAAAGTGAAAAATAAAGCGGAGAGTGCATCCCTCCCTGCGGAGAGATGCCGGTAAGATTAACGCAGTTCGGCGCGAACGCGCTCAAGATCTTCAGGGGTATCTACGCCCGTGCCGGGGACTTCCTCAGCAACGGCAACGTGAATTTTCTCGCCGTACCAGAGCACGCGAAGCTGCTCCAGCATTTCGATATGCTCCAGCGGGCTCGGCGCCCAGGCCACATAGCGGCGAATAAAGCCGGCGCGATAGCCGTAGATCCCAATATGACGCAGGAAGGTATCACCGATGGTCTCTTTAGAGAGCGCAAAGCGATCGCGATCCCACGGGATCGTGGCGCGGGAGAAATAGAGCGCATAGCCTTCCGCATCCATGACGACCTTCACCGCATTCGGGTTGAAAGCTTCTTCTGCATGATGAATGGGTACCGCCAGCGTCGCCATTCCGACCTGACGCTGCGCCAGGTTTTCGGCCACCTGACGGATAATGACCGCGGGGATCATCGGCTCGTCACCCTGCACGTTTACGATGACCGTATCATCACTGAAACCGCATTTCTCAACCACTTCCGCCAGACGTTCGGTGCCGGACTGGTGATCGGCGCGAGTCATGCACACCTCTCCGCCTGCGGCCTCAACCGCACGAGCGACATCCGGATGGTCGGTGGCAACAATCACGCGGTCAGCGCCCGATTCACGCGCGCGCTCGAGGACATGCACAATCATCGGCTTGCCGTTAATATCCACCAGCGGTTTACCCGGCAGACGCGTTGAAGCATAACGCGCAGGAATAATGACGACAAAACTCATGGCTTGCTCTCTTCTGCCACCAGGGAACGGGCTTCATTTTCCAGCAATACCGGAATACCGTCACGCAGCGGGAAAGCCAGACTGTCCAGCTTGCAAATGAGCTCTTGTTTGTCCTGGCTGTAGTAAAGTTTGCCGTTGCATACCGGGCAGGCAATAATTTCAAGTAAACGGTGATCCATAGTTCCTCCGTATGGGTAATCGCTAAAGCTTAACACATTCCCTTTTCAGGGCGTGCCTGTTTCCCAGCCACTTCGACAGGATGTAAACAATCCGTCGGGTAGCCTGCCCAGCGTCACGTCGTCGGCACCCTGCCAGCGCGCGAATTCGCTAATGGCGGACGTTAATCCTTTTTCCAGGCTCGCCGTCACCCTGACGCCCTCTTGCAGATAAAGCGCAATGATTTCAAGCGTGCCGGTCTTGCGGTGCATTTTGGCATCCATGCGCCCGACCAGCTGTCCCTTATGCAGCAGCGGTAAAACAAAGTAGCCATACTGGCGCTTTGGGGCCGGGGTATAACATTCCAGCCGGTAGCTGAAATCAAAGAGCTGCTCGGCGCGTTTTCTGTCCCAGACGACCGGGTCGAAAGGCGACAATACCGCGCTGTGGGTTGCCTGCAGTTTCCCCTCCAGGGCCTGAGGCAATAGCGGGAGGAGATCCGCATGTAGCCACATTTCGCCCAGCGTTTCCACGGTAACGGGAATGACGCGCTGTTCCCGTTGCCACATGTCCAGCAGCGGTTTCAGCACGGGCTGGCGCAGGCGATAATAATCCGCCAGCCACTGCGCGCGAAAAATCCCCAGACTACGGGCGCTGTTTTCTAACATAATGGCCTCAGCCGTCTCCTGGGTAAGCAGGTCGCGCTCGTCGTCCCAGTGCGGCATCACGCGATGCGTGAGGTCGTAGACGCGCTGAAAGTTACGCCGCTCAATCACCATGACTTTGCCAGAGGTAAATAACCCTTCGAGATGACGTTTGTGCGGCTTCCACTCCCACCAGCCGCTTGTCCCCTTGCGCGGGTGTTCAAAATCGGCAGAGCGTACAGGACCGTTTTCCTGAATATGCGCGATGAGCTGCTCTATTTCAGCCGCATGTTCCTGCATCCAGGCCTGTCGGTATTTCCAGCCCATCTTTTCCGGCGCAAGCATACGGTGACGCACCAGGGCAAAATCGCTGCGAGGAAGGAAGCAGGCTTCATGCGCCCAGTACTCCATCAACTCCCCCTTGCTGAGCGCCTCATCCAGCCACTGGGAAGGATAACTCCCCAGGCGGCTAAACAGCACCAGGTAAGGGCTGCGGGCCACAATATTAATGGTGTCGATCTGGAGTAGCGACATGCGTTGTACGGTAGAGAGAATATCGGCAGGCTGCGCGCGGCGTCGGGGCTTTTTGAGCAGCCCCTGCGCGGCCAGGTGGAGATTACGTGCGGCTGAAAGCGAGAGTTGCGGTAGAGACATGCGTTTTCCTGTCAGTCAAAGCGTCACCAGAACCGCGTAAGCCTTTAGTGCACCAACGCAATCAGTTCCTTGAGCAAATGTTCCGGCTGCTCACCGCTGAGTTCGGCGTCAACCGGCAGATACCACCAGTTATCTTTCGCAAAGGCGCGGCATTTCACCGCATCTTTTTCGGTCATGATCAGCGACTGCCCGGGTGCGGTCAAGGCGTCTACCTGCCCTTCCACCAGCGCCTGATGGTCGGCCAGCGGAACGCGTTTTTCCAGCCGGGCACCACACTGTTCCAGCGTCGCGAAGAAGCGCGGCGGATGACCAATGCCCGCCATCGCTACCAGTGAAGGCAACTCTGAAACCGACCGGCGTTCCCCCGTCACCAGGTTGATTGCCAGACCCGGCTGCAGGTGCATCGGGATTTCACCCGTTTTCGCCTCACCCCCGTTCACGATCACCGCATCAACGGATTTCAGACGCGAAGCGCGTTCGCGCATGGGGCCGGCAGGTAACCACCAGCCGTTACCAAAACGGCGAACGCCGTCGATGACCACAATCTCTTTATCACGCGCCAGGGCGTAATGCTGCAGACCATCGTCAGTGATGATGATTTGTACCGCGTGTTCGGCAAGCAGTGCCTGTACGGCATCGCTGCGCACCGGGGAAACCGCGACCGGTACGCCGGTACGCTGGAAAATCAATACTGGTTCATCACCCGCTTCAGCCGTCGTGGTTTCCGCCGTCAGCAACAGCGGGTAATGCGCCGCTTGACCACCATATCCGCGCGATACCACACCCGGGCGTATACCGCGTTTTTGTAGCTGCTCCACCAGCCAGATCACCACCGGCGTTTTGCCGTTGCCGCCCGCCGTAAGATTTCCGACAACCACAACCGGCACCGGCGCGCGCCAGGCCCGCTTCACCCCGAGACGATAAAGCAGGCGGATGATGCCGCTCACCAGGCCGTAGAGCCATGAGAGCGGCAAAAGCAGCAGCCACAGCGGGGACTCCCCGGACCAGATGCGTGCAATCATTCGCCGAACTGCATCTTATGAAGCTGAGCGTAAACGCCGCGGTGTTCCAGCAGGTCAGCATGGCTTCCACGCTCAACAATGATACCGTCCTCAACCACGACGATTTCATCAGCCTGCTCGATAGTCGACAGACGGTGCGCAATCACCAGCGAGGTACGGTTCTTTTGCAGCTCATCCAGCGCGGACTGAATCGCGCGTTCAGATTCCGTATCCAGCGCAGAGGTCGCTTCGTCCAGGATCAGGATCGGGCTGTCGCGCAGCAGCGCACGGGCAATGGCGATACGCTGACGCTGCCCACCGGAGAGCAGTACGCCGTTCTCACCGATGATGGTATCCAGACCGTTATCCATCTTGTTGATAAAGTCCATCGCGTAAGCCATACGCGCGGCGTTCTCAATCTGCTCGCGGCTGTACTCTTCAGTACGCGCATAGGCAATATTGTTTGCCACGGTATCGTTGAACAGGTGCACGTTCTGAGAGACCAGCGCTACCTGATTACGCAGCGACTGCAGGGTATACTCCCGCAGGTCGTGGCCGTCTAACAGAATTTCACCTTCGTCAATGTCGTAGAAACGGGTGATCAGACTGGCAATGGTCGATTTACCCGAGCCAGAACGGCCTACCAGCGCAACGGTTTTCCCCGCTGGAATGGTCAGGTTGATATTGCGCAGAGCCGGTGTTTCGCGGCCAGGATAGGTAAAGGTCACATTGCGGAACTCAACGTCGCCGTTCGCGCGCTCAATGACGCGTTTACCTTCATCTTTTTCCTGTTCGGAATCCAGAATGCTGAACAGGGTCTGGCAGGCGGCCATCCCACGCTGGAACTGGGCGTTTACGTTCGTCAGTGACTTTAGCGGACGCATCAGGGCAATCATTGAGGAGAAGACCACGGTAATGGTACCCGCCGTCAGCGTCTCCATGACGCTCGGGAAGCTTGCTGCATACAGGACGAACGCCAGTGCCAGCGAAGCAATCAGCTGAATAATCGGGTCAGAGATGGAAGAGGCCGAGACCATTTTCATCCCCTGCAGACGCATTTTGTTGCTGACTTTATCAAAGCGTTTGGTTTCGACGTCCTGACCACCAAAAATCAGCACTTCTTTATGCCCTTTCAGCATCTGCTCTGCGCTGGTGGTCACCTGCCCCATCGTGTTCTGCATATTCTTACTGATATTGCGGAAGCGCTTTGACACGACGCGGATAGCAATGGAAACCACCGGTGCCAGAACGATAAGGATAAGCGACAGCTGCCAGCTGTAGTAGAACATCATCACGAACAGGCCGATGATCGACGCGCCCTCGCGCACAACGGTGATCAGTGCGCTGGAAGAGGAAGAAGCAACCTGCTCGGAGTCGTAGGTAATACGCGACAGCAGCGTCCCGGTTGACTGCTTATCAAAGAACGCAACCGGCATGCCCATCATGTGACTGAACAGTCGACGGCGCATGGTCATCACCACTTTCCCGGATACCCAGGAAATGCAGTAGCTTGAGATATAGCTGGTGATACCGCGTAAGATCATCA
This sequence comes from Enterobacter sp. Acro-832, assembly GCF_011752745.1. Lineage (NCBI taxonomy): Bacteria > Pseudomonadati > Pseudomonadota > Gammaproteobacteria > Enterobacterales > Enterobacteriaceae > Enterobacter > Enterobacter sp. Acro-832. The sequence continues at coordinate 398,685 of NZ_VWWX01000002.1, read as the reverse complement.
GTCCGATAACCACCAGAGGCATCCATAGCAGCACTGAGCGATCCGTTTTACCAAAACCGTCATCCAGTAACGGTTTAAGAAGCGATAGCATAAAAGTATCGCTGGCTGCGTTGAGGATTAACGCTACACCCGCCACGATCAAGCCTGCTTTAAAAGGGGCAATCATCGGCCAGAGTCGGCGGAACGTTTGCCACGTGGAGAGATCTTTGTCGTTATGCATTCAAAAAACCAGCATTGTTGAAATAGCCGCATATTCTACCCGTTATCGACGGGCGCGCCAAACCACTGATGATACCAACGTGGTAAAATTTGCTCTCGCAAGCGCCGGATTTGCCAGTGATGTTGCGAGAATGTCACCGATATTTGTCCTGAGTGAGGGGTATCGTGCCAGATATACCCCTCTTTTCGATAGCGTCGGACAACTTTTGCTGACGGGAAATGCCATGCGTTATAGCGGGCCGCGGAATCCAGGGCAATCTGTCCTCCCACCCGCTGTACCAGCGGCAATGAAGACGAGGTATTGCTGCCATGATGGGGCACCTGTATCAACGTGGACGTCATATAGCGCCAGTAATGGCTAAGCATAGCCTGTTCCGCTTGCGCTTCAATATCTCCTGTTAACAGAACACTTTGCTCCCCGTCGTCCACCTTTACCACGCAGGAACGGTTATTCCCCTGGGCCGGGTAATTTTCAGGGGGCCAGTGTACGGTGAAGGTTAACCCCTGCCATTCCCATTTCTGCCCACGAAAGCAGGGGCGGTGTCCCGTCCTGCGCAACGGGCTTCTTATCCATATATCCGGCCATGCTTTTTGCAACGAAACGAGGCCTCCTGCATGGTCGAGGTGTTCATGACTGAGAATCACCCCGTCTGGCCGTAGGTGATGCCAGCGAAGCCAGGGAATAATTAACCGCTGCGCGCTGTCTCCGTCCGGCCAGGCGAGCCCGGTATCATAAAGAATGGCTTTTCCCTGCCTTTCAATGACCATGGCCAACCCCTGCCCCACGTCCAGCATATGCAGCGTCCAGCTCTCGCTTTTTGCCGCTCGCCAGAGGGGAAATGTCAGTAAGACACTGCCTGCAAGACAAACGGCAGGAACGGTTTTCCAGGCACGAAAACGCCAGGCAATGATGATCAACCACGGCAGTAATGCCATGGTTTGCCAGCGTTGATCGACACTCTGCCAGCCATCAGGCAGGCGCATCAGTAGCCAGAAGAGTCCCGCAAGCGACTTATCGGCAGCAAACCAGATGGCACTTTCAACCGCCGCCAGCGGTAGCAGATGGAGCAGCATACCGAGCAGGATCAGCGGGACGGAGACAAACGTTACCAGGGGCACGGCAAAGAGATTCGCGACCAGGGATGAGAGGCTGAAGCCATGGAAAATCAGAACCTGTAACGGCATGAGCAGAAGCAACATGCCGACCTGCAAATAAATCAGGTTCACTAGCGGCCGTATACGTCGCGTCCACTGCCAGTCAGGAAGCGGCAGCCACTGAAACCAGAAAATCAGCGCGGCGACGGCAAAGGCTGACAAAGCCAGACTCTGCGAAAGTACGGCTAACGGATCGTTTAACAGTATCGCCGCGATACAGCACCCCCATACCTGCCAGGGAGACCATTGACGGCCAGCGATTCGCAACATAGCAAGCACAGCAAGTGCGATGACCGTCCGCAGCGCAGGCGGTTGCAGGCCGGTAAGCCAGGCGTAGAAAGCAGCAAAGATTAACCCGGCAAGGAGAGGCATTTGCCAGTGGACCCGATGGCTGGGTAATAAAAACTGGAGTCCACGTGCAAGTAACCAGACGAGAGAGGCTGCCAGCGCGATATGCAGACCCGAAATCGCCATCAAATGCAGCGTGCCGGTTTCCCGCATCAGATCTTTTATTTCCCGTGGTACATCCAGGCGTTCCCCCATCCCAAGACCCAGGACAACCGCTCCCCATGGATAAGCAGAAAGTCGGTTTTGCAGCGACAGCAGATATTGGGCTCGCAGGCTGCAGCGCCCGTCGACGAGTTCCGCACGGGTTAAGCGCCCGCTCAACGTTTGATGTCGGGCAAAAGCGCTGCGCTGAGCATCATAACCGCCATCGTTTAGTTCGCCGTGTGCAGGCCTGAGCCTGAGCGTCATGGTCCAGCGCTGACCGGCACAGGCTTTCTGCGGCAGATAATTGCCATACAGCGTTACGCCGGTGGAGGCCCACCAGCGCTTGCCATCGACGCTGCGAATGTTTCCCTGATGCAGAGTGGTGCCGTCGGTCGCGGTGAGCTCTACCTCAGCCTGCACGGCCCCCGTTGTTAAATGCTGCATCGGCCAGACGCTCTCTTGCGCGGCCAGAATGCCCCACGCACAAAATAACAGCGTGATACCAGCATACTTCACTCGACGGTTTTGCCATGCAGCAAGCACTATCCCGCCAGCCACCATGGTCCACACAGTGTAAGGTGACGGCAATTCAGGTAACCAGAGTAACGGAACTATCGCCAGCATGGCGCAGACACTAAGCGCGGGAATTCCCATTGCTACCTCCCTGTTTCAGGGTGGCAGTATGCAAGCAGGTTGAGCGGGTCGTCAGGTGTGAAGGATGCGATTTACAGCAAGCGCAGCAAGGTATTTTACGGGTTGCAGAAAACGAAACGGAAAATGCGGGGCACCTTCAGAAAGAAAGCGACAGGTACAAAAAAAGCACCCGCAGGTGCTTTCTTTCGAACCCAGTTTAACCGGCTGGCTAAACTCAGTTGCCGTAAATATTGGCGCGATCGCGCAGTTCTTTACCCGGCTTAAAGTGTGGAACGTACTTACCTTCCAGCTCGACTTTATCGCCAGTTTTCGGGTTACGCCCGGTACGTGGAGCACGATAGTGCAGAGAAAAACTACCGAAACCGCGGATTTCAATGCGCTCGCCCTGGGCAAGAGTGGAGGCCATATGCTCCAGCATCTCTTTTACGGCATCTTCCACTGCTTTGGCAGGGATATGCGGTTGCTGACTGGCAAGTCTTTCAATCAATTCTGACTTGGTCATGATTCCTCCGGTTCCTTTCAAACCAATTAGCTGAACAGCTCATTAAACAAGGGCGGCCGTAGCCGCCCTTTGTTATTGATTACAGGACGAATCCTGTAATCTGTCAAGTTTGCTCCTCATCCTTCGCGCTGTAAATGCATTACAGCGCACATGATGCTGAGAACCTGATATTACTCGCCTTTAGCTGCTTTGAAAGCTTCAGCCATTGCGTTGTTAGAGAAGTTTGCATCTTCCTGTTTGTTAACAGTTGCGATTGCATCTTTCTCATCAGCTTCGTCTTTAGCACGAACAGACAGGCTGATTGCACGGTTCTTACGGTCAACACCGGTGAACTTAGCTTCAACGTCGTCGCCTACGTTCAGAACCAGAGTGGCATCTTCAACGCGGTCACGGGAAGCTTCAGAAGCGCGCAGGTAACCTTCAACGCCGTCAGCCAGTTCTACGGTTGCGCCTTTAGCGTCAACTGCAGTCACTTTACCGTTTACGATTGCGCCTTTCTTGTTCAGTGCAACCCAGTTGTTGAACGGATCTTCTGCGAGCTGTTTAACACCCAGGGAGATACGCTCACGCTCTGCGTCAACCTGCAGAACAACTGCAGCGATTTCGTCGCCTTTTTTGTATTCACGAACTGCTTCTTCGCCTGCAACGTTCCAGGAGATGTCAGACAGGTGAACCAGGCCATCGATGCCGCCGTCCAGGCCGATGAAGATACCGAAGTCAGTGATAGACTTGATTTTACCTTCAACACGGTCACCCTTGTTGTGGGTTTCCGCGAACTGCTGCCATGGGTTGTTTTTGCACTGCTTCAGGCCCAGGGAGATACGACGACGTTCTTCGTCGATATCCAGAACCATCACTTCCACTACATCACCAACGTTAACAACTTTGGATGGGTGGATGTTTTTGTTGGTCCAGTCCATTTCGGAAACGTGCACCAGACCTTCAACGCCTTCTTCGATTTCAACGAAGCAGCCGTAGTCAGTCAGGTTGGTTACGCGACCAGTCAGTTTAGTACCTTCTGGGTAACGCTTAGCGATAGCTACCCATGGATCTTCGCCCAGCTGTTTCAGGCCGAGGGATACACGAGTACGCTCGCGGTCGAACTTCAGCACTTTAACAGTGATTTCGTCGCCCACGTTCACGATTTCGCTTGGGTGCTTAACGCGTTTCCACGCCATGTCGGTGATGTGCAGCAGGCCATCAACGCCGCCCAGGTCAACGAATGCGCCGTAGTCAGTGAGGTTCTTAACGATACCTTTGACTTCCATGCCTTCCTGCAGGTTTTCCAGCAGCTGATCGCGTTCTGCGCTGTTTTCGGATTCGATAACGGCACGACGGGAAACAACAACGTTGTTACGCTTCTGGTCCAGCTTGATTACTTTGAACTCAAGCTCTTTACCTTCCAGGTGCAGGGTGTCACGAACTGGACGAACGTCTACCAGAGAACCTGGCAGGAACGCACGAATACCATTCAGCTCAACAGTGAAGCCACCTTTAACTTTGCCGTTGATAACACCGACCACAGTTTCAGCTTCTTCGTAAGCTTTTTCCAGCGTGATCCATGCTTCGTGACGTTTCGCTTTCTCACGAGAAAGCAGGGTTTCACCGAAGCCGTCTTCTACTGCGTCCAGAGCAACGTCAACTTCGTCGCCAACCTGGATTTCCAGCTCGCCCTGGGCGTTTTTGAACTGCTCTGCCGGAATGGCGGACTCAGATTTCAGACCGGCGTCAACCAGTACTACGTCTTTGTCGATAGCAACAACAACACCGCGAACGATGGAACCCGGGCGGGTTTCGATTTCTTTTAAGGATTCTTCAAACAGTTGAGCAAAAGATTCAGTCATGTTTAATCTTCAGGTTAATATTAACGTCCACCTGGCTCCGTGCCGGATGGGGTTGTTTCACATACCCGCCGTCAATCCCTTGCAGCGGGGGTACTGCTAAATCGGTCGCGATTACGCGAGTGCCAGTTTTTGGCGCGCATATTGTAGCGCTTTTTCAATCACTTGCTCAATAGTTAAACTGGTTGAATCCAGAACTAATGCATCTTCTGCTGGAACAAGTGGGGCGACGGCGCGGTTACGATCGCGGTCATCGCGCTCTTTTATCTCGGATAAAAGGCGATCAAAGTTAACACTAAACCCCTTTTCCTGCAACTGAAGCATGCGGCGTTGAGCACGTTCTTCCGAAGAGGCGTCAAGGAAAATTTTCACAGGTGCATCAGGGAATACCACGGTTCCCATATCGCGTCCGTCTGCGATCAAGCCCGGGGCTTCACGAAACGCGCGCTGACGACGTAACAGCGCCTCACGAACGCGCGGGAAGGCCGCTACCTGAGAGGCCGCATTCGCCACTTCCTGGGTACGAATTTCCCCGCTCACGTCTTCCCCTTCAAGGATGACTTCTAGGTTGCCATTGGTCGATACGAAACGCACATCAAGATGCGCAGCCAGCGGTACCAGCGCTTCTTCTGACGCCACGTCCACATGATGATGCAGCGCAGCCAGAGCCAGCACGCGATAGATTGCTCCCGAATCTAAAAGATGCCATTGCAACGCTTCCGCCATCGCTTTGCACAGAGTCCCTTTCCCTGCGCCACTCGGCCCATCAATGGTGATTACCGGGGCAATTGCCGTCATCTTTTTCTCCTTAAATAAGGCATACCGTTTACATGAACGCCGCGCATTATACGCGTCAACGTGCGCAACTGTTACCTTTGCGTGCAAATTACGGATTGATTGAAGCAGAGTGTAGAAGAAATGAACGGAAGTGTTCGTCAGGAAGCGTAAGGAAATGCCGCATCGGGTGATGCGGCAGGCGTTATCAGGCCAGCGTGCTAATGCGTGCCAGCTGTTCGAAGTAGTCCGGGAACGTTTTCGCCGTACATTTTGGATCAAGAATGGTGACAGGCGTGTCTGACAATGCCACCAGCGAGAAGCACATCGCCATACGGTGATCGTTGTAGGTTCCGATCTCGGCAACCTGCAGTTTTGCAGGAGGCGTGACGCGAATGTAGTCTTCGCCCTCTTCCACCTCAGCGCCGACCTTACGCAGCTCAGTCGCCATCGCGAACAGTCGGTCGGTTTCTTTTACGCGCCAGTTGTAGATATTACGCAGCGTGGTGGTGCCTTTTGCAAACAGCGCCGCTGTGGCAATGGTCATCGCCGCATCCGGAATATGGTTCATGTCCATGTCGATGGCCTTCAGCTCGCCGCGGGTACAGGAGATGAAATCATCGCCCCAGGTCACAACCGCGCCCATTTTCTCCAGCACGTCCGCAAAACGGATATCGCCCTGCACGCTGTTGCGGCCAATACCGGTCACCTTCACGGTACCGCCTTTGATCGCGCCCGCCGCCAGGAAGTAAGAAGCCGACGAGGCGTCGCCTTCAACAAGATAGCTGCCCGGCGACTGGTACTGCTGCGCCCCACGTACCACAAAGCGCTGATAAGACTGGTTTTCCACCTCGACGCCGAAGGTTTTCATCAGGTGCAGCGTGATATCGATATACGGTTTGGAGACCAGCTCGCCTTTAATCGTAATTACCGTATCCTGCGGTGCCAGCGGCGCGGTCATCAGCAGCGCGGTCAGGAACTGGCTGGAAACGCTGCCGTCAACCTCGACGTGACCGCCGGTAAAGCCCCCGCGCAGACGCAGTGGCGGATAATTTTCCTGCTCCAGATACTCAATCTGCGCGCCGCCCTGACGCAGGGCATCCACCAGATGGCCAATCGGACGCTCTTTCATGCGCGGCTCACCGGTCAGCACAATGTTGTTGCGCCCAAGACACAGAGCCGCCGCCAGCGGACGCATCGCGGTACCCGCGTTGCCCAGAAACAGCTCAAGCTCTTCACCCGTCTGCAGCGCGCCGCCGTTGCCGGTCACTTCGCAGCGGGTGCGATCGTCGGAGAGAGTGTAATGAACGCCCAACGCTTTCAGCGCATTGAGCATATGGCGCACGTCATCGCTGTCCAGCAGGTTTGTAAGGACGGTGGTGCCGTTTGCCAGTGCTGCCAGCAGCAGAGCGCGGTTCGAGACACTTTTTGAACCAGGCAGATTAATGGTGCCATCTACCCGCGCGATAGGTTGTAACGTCAGGGATTCCATGAAAACTTAACTCTCAACTCAACATAATAAAAACCCCGCAGCAGGGCTACGGGGGTGAAAACAGCGCAATTAACCGTGGCGACGTTCGAAGTCGATCATGAAATCGGTCAGAGCCTTAACGCCTTCCAGCGGCATCGCGTTATAGATGGAGGCACGCATGCCGCCCACGACACGGTGACCTTTGAGCGCGTGCAGGCCTGCCGCGAAGGACTCTTCCAGGAACACTTTATCCAGGTTGCTGTCCGCCAGCTGGAACGGCACGTTCATGCGGGAACGGTTAGCTTTCGCCACATCGTTGCGGTAGAAATCGCTCTTGTCGATCACGCCATACAGCAGTTCAGCTTTCTGCTGATTCACTTTGTCCATTTGCGCCACGCCGCCGTTTTGCTTCAGCCATTTGAAGACCAGGCCGGAGAGGTACCAGGCAAACGTCGGTGGGGTGTTGAACATAGAATCGTTGTCGTTCAGCACGGTATAATCAAGAATCGACGGGCAGGATGTATGCGCTTTACCCAGCAGGTCTTCACGCACGATAACAATCGTCAGGCCTGCAGGGCCGATATTTTTCTGTGCGCCCGCGTAGATCACGCCATAACGGCTGACGTCAATTGGCGCAGACAGAATGGTGGAGGAGAAGTCAGCGGCAACCACGACATCGCTGCCGAAGTTTGGCGTCTCGTCGATGGCAATGCCGTCAATGGTTTCATTCGGGCAGTAGTGCAAATACGCGGCGTTATCAGAAAGCTGCCACTCGCTCATTGGCTTCACGGCGCGCAGGCCGTCAACGGTCACTTTGGCGTCGATCACATTCGGCGTGCAGTATTTGTGCGCTTCTTTCACCGCACTGGCCGCCCAGTAGCCTGCGTCAACGTAGTCTGCCGTCGTTTTATCGCCCAGGATGTTCAGCGGTACGCCCGCAAACTGGCCGCGCCCGCCGCCGTGACAGAACAATACTTTGTAGTTCGAGGGAATATTCAGCAGATCGCGAAAATCCTTTTCTGCCTCTTCCGCCACCTGAATAAACTCTTTACCCCGGTGGCTGATTTCCATCACCGACGTTCCCAGACCGTTCCAGTCACAAAGTTCCTGTTGAGCCTGTTTAAGCACGTCTGCCGGTAACATTGCCGGACCTGAACTGAAATTAAAGACTTGAGCCATTTCCCCTCACCACGCTAAAAGCCATAAGTTATAACTGTGGATATCGGTTTTATCATTCAGTGACACGCGCCGCAATGTCTAAAACTTATGACCCGTGAAATGTGCCCCACGTCACACAAAACAATCTGCCGCCTCGCCAGGACAAAACCGACAAAATGGCTGTCAGGTGATGCGTTTAGCCCGGCTAACCTTCGTCCATTCCGGATTTGCACAGCGGGGGCATAATTGACGATCCCCCGGCTGCATCGCGACGACATGGCTACATCTCACGCAGGCATACTCGCCTGACTCAGGTACGGTTCTGAAACGCTCGATCAGCATATCCGGCAGGATGCACAGTCCCGGCCTCACCTCATCGTCAGAATAGTAATAGACGCTAATCTGCCCGTTGGTTTCCATGATCGCCAGACGCACCTGCCCGAGCTGTTCCACGCTGTTGAGGCGTAGCTCCATAAAGAACTCAAACTCGGTCATATTGGCGCTCTGAACGTTTTCCCAGGCCAACTGACCGTCCTCGACGATAACGACCGGCTTCCCTTCAAGCAGATCTTCCAGCTTTTCACTTTTCGACATCAGCCACATGACAAGCCGGTAAAGCAGCGCCAGGGAGACAAAAACGATGAAGACCGGCACCATCGGCACATCATCATAGAAGGCGACATCCCCCGCCGCGGAACCCAGCGTCAGGATAATCAATACTTCAAAGAGCGACATCTGCCTTACGCCACGGCGGCCCGTGATTTTGAGAAACAGGAACACGAGGACGAAGGTATACAGGCTGCGAAGCGCGACTTCGCCTAAAAACTCTGGAGGGACTTTATCAAACGCCATCCGCTGGAGATCAAACGCTTTCATTTTTCTATGCCTTAACAGTAGGTTACTGAGTGTAAGCATAGCTCAGGCATTTATTTTCGCCGAAGATAGCACCCGTCACGCAAAACCCGTATCATTGCGCGCTTTACGTACGATAAAAGTGAACGCCATGACTCAAACGTTTATCCCCGGCAAAGACGCCGCTCTGGAAGATTCCATCGCTCGCTTCCAGCAGAAACTGACCGACCTGGGTTTTAACATCGAAGAAGCCTCCTGGCTCAATCCGGTGCCTCATGTCTGGTCCGTGCATATTCGCGATAAAGACTGTGCCCTGTGCTTTACCAACGGTAAAGGCGCGACGAAAAAAGCGGCACTGGCCTCCGCGCTGGGTGAGTATTTTGAGCGTCTGTCCACCAACTATTTCTTCGCTGACTTCTGGCTGGGCGAAACCATCGCCAACGGCCCGTTCGTTCACTATCCGAACGAAAAATGGTTCCCACTGACGGAAGACGACGAACTGCCGGAAGGTATTCTCGACGCGCGTCTGCGCGCTTTCTACGATCCGGAAAACGAACTGACCGCCAGCATGCTGATCGATCTGCAGTCCGGAAACGACGATCGCGGTATTTGCGCCCTGCCCTTTACCCGTCAGTCTGACGAGCAGACCGTCTATATCCCGATGAACATCGTCGGCAACCTGTATGTGTCTAACGGCATGTCCGCCGGTAACACCCGCAATGAAGCGCGCGTGCAGGGTCTGTCTGAAGTCTTCGAGCGTCACATCAAAAACCGCATTATTGCCGAATCCATCAGCCTGCCTGAAATTCCGGCAGACGTGCTGGCGCGCTACCCGGGCGTGGTGGAATCCATCGCCAAACTGGAAGCAGAAGGTTTCCCAATCTTCGCGTATGACGGCTCGCTGGGCGGCAAGTATCCGGTGATCTGCGTCGTGCTGTTTAACCCGACCAACGGTACCTGCTTCGCCTCCTTCGGCGCGCACCCGGACTTCGGCGTGGCGCTGGAGCGTACCGTCACTGAGCTGCTGCAGGGCCGTAGCCTGAAAGATCTCGACGTGTTTACGCCGCCAACGTTTGACGATGAAGAAGTGGCCGAGCATACCAACCTCGAAACCCACTTCATCGATTCCAGCGGCTTAATTTCCTGGGATATGTTCAAGCAGGACGCGGACTATCCGTTCGTGGACTGGAGCTTCGCCGGTACCACGGAAGAAGAGTTCGCCACGCTGATGGCGATCTTCAACACGGAAGACCAGGAAGTGTACATTGCCGATTACGAGCACCTGGGCGTTTACGCGTGCCGCATCATCGTGCCTGGCATGTCTGATATCTATCCAGCGGAAGACCTGTGGCTGGCAAACAACAGCATGGGCGCCCATCTGCGCGAAACGCTGCTGGCTCTGCCGGGCAGTGAATGGGAGAAAGAAGATTACCTGAACCTGATCGCCCAACTGGACGAAGAAGGCCACGATGACTTCACCCGCGTACGCGAACTCCTGGGTCTGGCGACCGGTAAAGATAACGGCTGGTATACCCTGCGTATCGGTGAACTGAAAGCAATGCTGGCTCTGGCGGGTGGCGATCTGGATCAGGCCCTGGCCTGGACCGAGTGGACCATGGAGTTCAACCAGTCGGTCTTCTCTGCCGAGCGCACCAATTATTACCGTTGCCTGCAAACCCTGCTGCTGCTTGCACAGGAAGAGGATCGCGAACCGCTGCAATACCTGAATGCTTTCGTGCGTATGTACGGCGCTGAGGCCGTTGAAGCAGCCAGCGCGGCCCTGAGCGGCGAAGCGCCGTTCTATGGCCTGCAGACTGTTGATAGCGATCTTAAAGCCTTCCCGGCGCATCAGTCACTGCTGAAGGCCTACGAAAAGCTGCAGAAAGCAAAAGCCGCTTACTGGTCAAAATAAGCGCACATAACATTACCAGCAGTAGGCGTATTCAATCGTCTGGGCTATATTACGGGGCAATTTCATTGCCCCGTTTTTTATTTTATTCGGCAATGATTGTTGATTGTAATAATAAAGTTAAACACGGGTAAATATAATAATATTGATCTGGGCTTTACTGTTACTTTTTATGGTTAATACTCCATATTAATTAACTGATAAAGAGGTGGCTGAACGAAAAAATTCAACTCTTTTCATAACTTTTAAAATTTATTTTTATACGGATAATCAAATACTTACTCCGCATTTGCTGTAAAACCATACACACTGCGGGCCTATAAGCCAGGCGAGATATGATCTATATCAATTTCTCTTCTATAATGCTTTGTTAGTATCTCGTCGCCGACTTAATAAAGAGAGAGTTAGTGTGAAAGCTGACAACCCTTTTGATCTTTTACTCCCTGCTGCGATGGCCAAAGTTGCCGAAGAAGCAGGTGTCTATAAAGCAACGAAACACCCGATGAAGACGTTCTATCTGGCGATCACGGCTGGTGTGTTCATCTCTATCGCTTTCGTCTTCTACATCACCGCCACCACCGGTACTGCCGGAATGCCTTTCGGCATGGCCAAACTGATTGGCGGCATTTGTTTCTCACTGGGTCTGATTCTTTGCGTCATTTGCGGCGCCGACCTCTTCACCTCAACGGTGCTGATTGTCGTGGCAAAGGCCAGCGGAAGAATTACCTGGGGTCAGCTGGCACGTAACTGGCTTAATGTTTACGTGGGTAACCTGGTTGGCTGTCTGCTCTTTGTTTTGTTGATGTGGCTTTCTGGCGAGTACATGACCGCCAACGGTGGCTGGGGCCTTAACGTCCTGCAAACCGCCGACCACAAAATGCACCACACATTTATCGAAGCCGTTGCTCTCGGCATCCTCGCTAACCTGATGGTCTGCCTGGCTGTATGGATGAGCTACTCGGGTCGTAGCCTGATGGACAAAGCCTTAATTATGGTTCTGCCGGTTGCGATGTTCGTTGCCAGCGGCTTTGAGCACAGTATCGCGAATATGTTCATGATCCCAATGGGCATTGTTATCCGCGACTTTGCGAGCCCGGAGTTCTGGACCGCAGTTGGTTCATCCCCGGAAAGTTTCTCTCACCTGACTATTATGAATTTCATTACTGATAACCTGATCCCTGTCACTATCGGGAACATTATCGGTGGGGGTCTGTTAGTTGGGTTGACATACTGGGTCATTTACCTGCGTGGCGACGATCATCATTGATGGTTTTCTCAGGCAGTAAATAAAAAATCCACTTAAGAAGGTAGGTGTTACATGTCCGAGCTTAATGAAAAGTTAGCCACAGCCTGGGAAGGTTTTGCGAAAGGTGACTGGCAGAATGAAGTAAACGTACGTGACTTCATTCAGAAAAACTATACCCCGTATGAAGGTGACGAATCCTTCCTGGCTGGCGCAACTGACGCGACCACCAAGCTGTGGGACAGCGTAATGGAAGGCGTTAAACTGGAAAACCGCACTCACGCGCCAGTTGATTTTGACACCTCCGTTGCTTCCACCATCACTTCTCACGATGCTGGCTATATCAACAAAGCCCTTGAGAAAATCGTTGGTCTGCAGACTGAAGCACCACTGAAACGCGCAATCATCCCGTTCGGTGGTATTAAAATGGTTGAAGGTTCCTGCAAAGCGTATAACCGCGAGCTGGACCCAATGCTGAAAAAAATCTTCACCGAATACCGCAAAACCCACAACCAGGGCGTATTCGATGTTTACACCAAAGACATTCTGAACTGCCGTAAATCTGGCGTTCTGACTGGTCTGCCAGATGCGTATGGCCGTGGCCGTATCATCGGTGACTACCGTCGCGTTGCGCTGTACGGTATCGACTTCCTGATGAAAGACAAGTACGCGCAGTTTGTTTCCCTGCAGTCCGATCTGGAAAACGGCGTAAACCTGGAAGCGACTATCCGTCTGCGTGAAGAGATCGCTGAACAGCACCGCGCGCTGGGTCAGATCAAAGAGATGGCGGCTAAATACGGCTGCGATATCTCTGGTCCGGCTACCAACGCTCAGGAAGCTATCCAGTGGACCTACTTCGGCTACCTGGCCGCAGTTAAGTCTCAGAACGGTGCAGCGATGTCCTTCGGTCGCGTATCCACCTTCCTGGATGCTTACATCGAACGTGACCTGAAAGCAGGCAAAATCACCGAGCAAGACGCTCAGGAAATGATTGACCACCTGGTCATGAAACTGCGTATGGTTCGCTTCCTGCGTACGCCTGAATACGATGAGCTGTTCTCCGGTGACCCAATCTGGGCAACTGAATCCATCGGCGGTATGGGCATTGACGGCCGTACTCTGGTGACCAAAAACAGCTTCCGCTTCCTGAACACCCTGTACACCATGGGTCCTTCTCCGGAGCCGAACATCACCGTTCTGTGGTCTGAAAAACTGCCTCTGAACTTCAAGAAATTCGCCGCTAAAGTGTCCATCGACACCTCTTCTCTGCAGTACGAGAACGATGACCTGATGCGTCCGGACTTCAACAACGACGATTACGCTATCGCTTGCTGCGTAAGCCCAATGGTTGTTGGTAAACAAATGCAGTTCTTCGGTGCGCGTGCAAACCTGGCGAAAACCATGCTGTACGCTATCAACGGCGGCGTTGATGAAAAACTGAAAATGCAGGTTGGTCCTAAGTCTGAGCCGATCAAAGGCGACGTTCTGAACTTCGACGAAGTGATGGACCGCATGGATCACTTCATGGACTGGCTGGCGAAACAGTACGTCACTGCGCTGAACGTTATCCACTACATGCACGACAAGTACAGCTACGAAGCTTCTCTGATGGCGCTGCACGACCGTGACGTTATCCGCACAATGGCGTGTGGTATCGCAGGTCTGTCCGTTGCTGCTGACTCCCTGTCTGCAATCAAATATGCGAAAGTTAAACCAATTCGTGACGAAGACGGTCTGGCTATCGACTTCGAAATCGAAGGCGAATATCCGCAGTTTGGTAACAACGATTCTCGCGTTGATGACATGGCGGTTGACCTGGTAGAACGTTTCATGAAGAAAATTCAGAAACTGACTACCTACCGTAACGCTATCCCGACTCAGTCTGTTCTGACCATCACCTCTAACGTTGTGTATGGTAAGAAAACCGGTAACACCCCAGACGGTCGTCGTGCTGGCGCGCCATTCGGCCCAGGTGCAAACCCAATGCACGGTCGTGACCAGAAAGGTGCGGTTGCCTCTCTGACTTCCGTTGCTAAACTGCCGTTTGCTTACGCGAAAGATGGTATCTCTTACACCTTCTCTATCGTGCCAAACGCGCTGGGTAAAGACGACGAAGTGCGTAAAACTAACCTCGCGGGTCTGATGGATGGTTACTTCCACCACGAAGCGTCCATCGAAGGTGGTCAGCACCTGAACGTGAACGTCATGAACCGTGAAATGCTGCTCGACGCGATGGAACATCCTGAGAAATATCCTCAGTTGACCATCCGCGTATCTGGCTACGCAGTACGTTTTAACTCCCTGACTAAAGAACAGCAGCAGGACGTTATCACCCGTACTTTCACTCAGTCCATGTAAGTGGAATTGACTGAAATCACGCGTTAACAAGCGTACAATAAAGGCTCCACGTCAGTGGGGCCTTTTTAGCACCCTCTCCACCTCAGTCTCTTTTGTCCGCTATCTATACTGAATGGATAACAGCCAAAACAGACTTAACACAGCCGGCTTTGAGCTGTGCATACACAGGCCCGGGACGGGCCGATGATGGAGATATCACCGCAATGTCAACTATTGGTCGTATTCACTCCTTTGAATCCTGTGGCACCGTCGATGGCCCGGGTATCCGCTTTATCACCTTTTTCCAGGGCTGCCTGATGCGCTGCCTGTACTGCCATAACCGCGACACCTGGGACACGCACGGCGGTAAAGAAGTCACCGTCAACGATCTGATGAAAGAGGTGGTGACCTATCGCCACTTTATGAACGCCTCCGGTGGCGGTGTGACCGCATCCGGCGGTGAAGCCATTCTTCAGGCTGAATTTGTCCGCGACTGGTTCCGCGCCTGCCACAAAGAAGGCATTCATACCTGCCTGGATACCAATGGCTTTGTACGTCGCTACGATCCGGTGATTGATGAACTGCTCGAAGTGACCGATCTGGTGATGCTCGATCTCAAACAGATGAACGATGAGATCCACCAGAACCTGGTGGGCGTCTCTAACCACCGCACGCTGGAGTTTGCCAAATACATTGCCGATAAAGGTATCAAAACCTGGATCCGCTACGTGGTGGTACCAGGCTGGTCAGATGACGACGACTCCGCGCACCGCCTGGGGGAATTCACCCGCGACATGGGCAACGTCGAGAAAATCGAGCTTCTGCCCTATCACGAACTGGGTAAACATAAATGGGTGGCCATGGGTGAAGAGTACAAGCTCGATGGCGTGAAGCCGCCGAAAAAAGAGACGATGGAACGCGTCAAAGGTATTCTTGAACAGTACGGTCACAAGGTGATGTATTAAAGAAAAGGCCCGGTAAAAACCGGGCCTTTTTATATTCTATTTAAAGACGCCGTTAATAACGGACGTCACAATGGCAGTACTCAGCGCAATTAAGACCAGGTCGTCACCCACTACGCGCCATTCATAGCCGGGATAGGAAGGAAGCTGGTCCAGCATTGAGGCCGGCACGGCCTTCTTCGCAATACCCGGAGGCAGTGGTTTACCGCGCGCCAGGTTTTTTGCGATCCCCGGAGGCAGAGACTTATAGCCCGTTAAGCCGTAATTCACGGCCAGATGGCGGGCATGATCGAAGCTCACGCGAGCATCAACGTCATTACCGACATCTTTGCTGTTTTTAACGCCCTTATCCGATTTACCAGGGTTATCCTGACCGTTATTTTGTTTATTACCATGGTTACCGGCGTTACCAGAATTCCCGTTACCATGATTGCCGCTGTTACCCTGTCCGCCTCCGTTTCCGTGACCATTGCCATTCCCGTTGCCAGGATTAGCCATGACCGGAGCCGTTGCGAACGTTAAAGACAACACTACGGCCAGTGCGGTAGTGGAAAAACGACGTATAGACATGGTTGCTGCCTTATTGTGGTAGGACTCACCTGAATTATCGTCCGGCGCAATAAACAAACAATAAGTAAAACTCTGAGTTGTGATGGGGACAAAAAAGCCTGTCATCGACAGGCTTTTAATTCATCAGGCATGTGCCACAGGCGTTGGATGTTCGCCGGCTTTACGCAGCAGCATTAACAGATAAATAAACGACACGCTGGCGATCATGATAAACAGTAAATTGTCGGAGTAATTCTGCATCAGCATCGCGGTAAACGTCGGCCCTAACAGGCTGCCGATGGTATAGCTCAGTAACAGCGCCTGGTTCATTGCCACCAGCTGGTGATGCTCAACTTTCTCACAGGCCCAGGCCATCGCGACGGGATAGAGCGTAAAGCCAGCAGCCCCGAGAATGAACAGCGCAGGCGCCATCGCGGCGTTGCTGAGCATAGCAAGACAGCCCATGATCACCACGAAGACCTGAACGCGCAGCACCAGCAGACGGCCAAAGCGGTCCGCCAGGCGGCCAATTGGCCATTGTCCAACAATACCCGCACTCACCATCACCGCCATCCAGAAACCAATCCCGGAGTCGCTGACGCCCTGATGGTTCAGATAGAGCGGCATCAGGCCATAGAGCGAGCCCAGTACAATCCCCGAGATAATGCAGCCGTTAACGCCCAGACGCGCCTGACTCAGTCTCAGCATTGGCCAGACGTGGGTTGCTTCCTGGTGTTCGCTGTTCTGGTTCACAATGCGCGTAAAGAGCAGCGGCAGGATCGCGGCCAGCACCATACCGGTCACCCACGGCAGAACGCTCATCAGGTCGGTTGGCAGCTTGCTCACCATCAGTTGTCCCAGCACGGTGCCGACATAGTAAACCATCATGTAGGCAGCCAGCAGGCGTCCGCGGTTGCGGGAGGTGCCGCTGCACATCAGCGCACTTTCAACGACCACCCAAATCATCGCGCAGCCGACACCGGCGATAAAGCGCCATGCCATCCAGCTCCAGAAGCCGACTATCAGGCCCAGCCCCGCACATCCGGCGGCGAAAATCAGCGAGGCCAGATAATAGCTGCGGTTAAAGCCAAAGCGCTTGATCAGGCTCCCGGTCACCAGCGTACCCAGCAGGTTCCCGGTAAAAAAGGATGAGCTGACCATACCTACCTGCCAGGTTGGTAAGTTTTCATGGGCGAGCCACAGCGGGACGAGCGTATTTAACACTGCGATCGCCAGGGTCAACAGAAGCAGGCCACAGAGCAACAGCAGCACTGGCCGGGTATAGGTGGTCATGGATTAAAAAGCCGTGAGGAAGTTCAGATTTCGTGCGCATCATGCCACTGGCAAAAACAAAGTCAATCCACTGATTTAGCCGCCTCGCACAATATGTTCCCTGTCGATTTAAAAAACTTATCCTGCTAATGCCACGCCTGCTATAGATATTAATTATGTCTCTGTTTTCATTTATTAATGGGCAAAATTAAAACAAAACGACAGTCGAAAAATTTCATGATCGAAAAAAGAAAAAGCCGGGCACTCAGGCCCGGCTTGATATAACCAAATACAACATTAACTGGCGATAGCCATACCTACAGTCATATGCAACCCGTAGAACACGCCGCGACCAATCAGTTCACCCGCCAGTACCAGCACAAAAGCCAGTGACAACAGCGGCAGCGCAGGCTGATAGCCTTTGAGCTGAGGAGCAATCCAGAATACCAGCGCAGCGACCAGCAGGACGATACGCCAGGCCATCAGCGCACCGTAGTCCGGCACCAGGGCAGAGGCCTGCTGGACAGAGCTGTGAATGGTTGCCAGTTCAGAACCCTGCATCAGGGCGACCATCGCACTCACTACCAGCGCCAGAAGCGAAACAGCGGGCAGCAAACGCATAGCCCATCCGTCGACACCCGCCACGCGCAGCAGCAGGTAGCCCAGCAGCGGCCCGCCGATAAACATCGTCAGGAAGAAGCTCATTGGCGTCCAGACGCTGTACCAGGTGGGGACGGTATCAATGGTGTTATATACACGCACCATCATCCACACGAACACCACGCCCAGCACCATGGTCAGGATCAGCCACAGGCTGCGCAGACCCGCAGGCAACTTCTTCATAGCGGCCAGCAGCCAGCCTAGCCCACCGACGGCAAAGAAAATTGCGCCACTGGCAATCTCGTTACTCAGTGATGAGGCCCCCACGCGGTTCAGAGAGTTAAACGCGCGCATCGGCGAGCCCAGGTGCAGCGTTGAGGCGATAAAGCCAATCCCCATTAGCACCCACAGGCCAAACATGCTCAACACTAAACGCTGCTGCTGTTCAGCATTGAGCTGACCTTTCAACAACGCCAGCGCGAGAACAATGAAGCCGCCCGCCACGCACTGACCAAAGACCGTGAAGATCATCAGCGGCCATTCATGCCATCCACTTCCCATCTCACACCTCCTTCGGGTTTGCCAGGTAGCCGGTGGTGTCACCTGTAGGACGGCTGTTGGCGTTAGGTTTAATCACAATACTTGGCTTCGTGAAGTGCGCAGACGGCAGCGGTGCCACGGCGGCGAGCTGACCGTGTTTCTGACGCAGCTCTTCAATCGGGCCGAAGTCCAGCGCGCGCAGCGGACAGGACTCGACGCAAATCGGCTTTTTGCCATCCGCTACGCGGGTATGGCAACCATCGCATTTGGTCATGTGACCTTTAGCGGCATTGTACTGCGGTGCGCCGTACGGACAGGCCATATGGCAGTAGCGACAGCCTATGCAGACATCTTCATCCACCACCACAAAACCGTCTTCGCGCTTGTGCATCGCTCCGCTCGGACAAACCTTCGTGCAGGCAGGATCTTCACAGTGGTTACAGGCAATCGACAGGTAATACGCAAAGACGTTCTGATGCCAGACGCCGTTATCTTCCTGCCAGTCGCCCCCGGCGTATTCGTAGATGCGACGGAAGCTCACGTCCGGCGTCAGGTCTTTGTAATCTTTACAGGCCAGCTCGCAGGTTTTGCACCCGGTACAACGGCTGGAATCAATAAAAAATCCATACTGAGTTGTCATCGGTTACTCCTTAAACCTTTTCAACCTGGACAAGGTTTGTGTGGGATGGGTTACCCTTCGCCAGCGGCGACGGACGCTGTGTGGTCAGTACGTTAATACTGCCTGCCTGGTCGATGCGGTTGGCATCCGGGCTGTACCAGGCCCCTTCCCCTAACGCCACCACGCCGGGCATCATGCGTGGGGTGACTTTGGCTTCAATATGCACCTCGCCGCGACCGTTGAAGATACGCACGCGATCGCCATTGCTGATGCCGCGCGCTTGCGCGTCCATCGGGTTAATCCACATCTCCTGGCGGCAGGCGGCCTTCAGCACGTCGACGTTACCGTAGGTAGAGTGAACACGCGCTTTATAGTGGAAGCCGGTCAGTTGTAGCGGGAATTTCGCCGTCAGCGGATCGTTATAGTTTTCAAAGCCCGGCGTGTAGATCGGCAGCGGATCGATGACGTCCCCTTCCGGCAGCTCCCAGGTTGACGCAATGTTTGCCAGCGCTTCGGAGTAGATTTCGATTTTGCCCGACGGCGTGGTCAGCGGGTTCGCCTGCGGATCTTCACGGAACGCTTTGTACGCCACGTGGTGCCCTTCCGGATCGCGCTGTTTGTACATCCCCTGCTTGCGGAAGGTATCAAAGTCAGGAAGGTCAGGGATCGCCTTGCGGGAGAGTTCATGCAGATGGCGCATCCACCCTTCCTGAGTACGTCCCTCGGTAAACTGCTGCTCAACGCCAAGACGTTTCGCCAGCTCAGAGGTCATCTCATAAATAGTTTTGCACTCAAAGCGCGGTTTAATCGCCTGGTCGGTAAAGATCACGTAGGACATGTTGCCGCAGGAGGCGTCCAGCGCGAAATCCATCTGCTCAGAGGCGGTGCAGTCCGGCAGCAGGATATCGGCATATTTTGCCGAGGAGGTCATGTGGCAGTCGATCACCACAATCATCTCGCACTTCTTGTCGTCCTGCAGGATTTCATGGGTGCGGTTGATTTCAGAGTGCTGGTTGATGAGACAGTTACCGGCATAGTTCCAGATCATCTTGATCGGCACGTCCAGCTTGTCCTTGCCGCGCACGCCGTCGCGCAGAGCGGTCATTTCCGGGCCGCGTTCAATCGCATCGGTCCACATAAACATGGAGATGCTGGTCTGAACCGGGTTATCCAGCGTCGGCATACGTTCGAAGGGCACTTCATATGAACCTTCACGCGCGCCGGTGTTACCGCCGTGAATGCCGACGTTGCCGGTCAGAATGGAGAGCATGGAGATGGCACGGGTCGCGATTTCGCCGTTCGCATGACGCTGCGGACCCCAGCCCTGGCTGATATAGGCCGGTTTGGCTGAGCCAATCTCACGCGCCAGCTGAACGATACGCTCTGCCGGGATGCCGGTGATGGTGGAGGCCCACTCCGGCGTTTTCGCCACGCCGTCGCTGCCCTGTCCGAGAATATACGCCTTGTAGTGACCGTTAGCAGGTGCGCTGGCGGGCAGGGTTTTCTCGTCATAGCCGACGCAGTATTTATCCAGGAAAGACTGATCAACAAGGTTTTCGGTGATCATCACCCACGCGAGCGCGGAGACCAGCGCGGCATCGGTACCCGGACGGATTGGGATCCACTCGTCTTCACGTCCGGCACCGGTGTCGGTATAGCGCGGATCGATGATGATCATGCGGGCATTGGATTTGGCGCGTGCCTGTTCGAGGTAGTAGGTCACCCCGCCACCGCTCATGCGGGTTTCACCCGGGTTGTTACCAAACAGCACGACCAGCTTGCTGTTTTCGATATCGGACGGGCTGTTGCCGTCAGCCCAGCCGCCGTAGGTGTAGTTCAGTCCTGCCGCGATCTGCGCAGAGGAGTAGTCGCCATAGTGATTGAGATAACCGCCGCAGCAGTTCATCAGGCGCGCCACCAGCGTTTTTCCCGGTGGCCAGGAGCGGGTCAGTGTGCCGCCAAGCGTCCCGGTACCGTAGTTCAGGTAGATGGATTCGTTACCGTACTCTTTAATCAAACGCTGCATGTTGGTGGCGATGATATCGTAGGCTTCGTCCCAGCTAATCCGCTCGAATTTCCCTTCCCCACGCTTACCGACGCGCTTCATCGGGTATTTCAGGCGGTCCGGATTATAGACGCGACGACGCATGGAACGACCACGCAGGCAGGCACGGACCTGATGTAACCCTTCGTAGTTATCGTCACCAGTATTGTCGGTTTCGACATATTTAATTTCACCGTCCACCACATGCATACGCAGCGGACAACGGCTACCGCAGTTGACGGTACAGGCACTCCACACCACTTTTTCCGGCGAAGTGGCCGGAGACAGAGCCTCTGCCGCCGACGCCAGTCGGGTAAAGGGGAGCGAGAAGGCACTGCTGGCTACGGCCAGGCCGCCTATGGCCGTGGTTTTCATCAACCCACGGCGAGTGACCTCGGCAGCCATTAATGCTTCAGGCGCGTTGATTTTCATAGAGACTCACTTTGGTTGCTCACAAAGAAAAGAGAGGCGGCGCAAACCGCTATGTAGTTTTATATATAACGAATTTTTTCGTTATCAGCGTTTTATGCTGACTTTCATTCGGAGGAGTATTACTACTTTAGAGGGAGGGGTTATTGCGTCGTATCAAATCAAAGGCATAAAAAAAGCGCCCTGAGGCGCTTTTTTGTTTTAAGGCAAATATTAACCGATGTACTGCTGGCCTTTCATGTATGGACGCAGCACTTCAGGGATCTCGATACGACCGTCTGCCTGCTGGTAGTTTTCCAGCACGGCAACCAGGGTACGGCCCACAGCCAGACCAGAACCGTTCAGGGTATGCACCAGACGGGTTTTCTTGTCAGATTTGCTGCGGCAGCGTGCCTGCATGCGGCGCGCCTGGAAATCCCAGACGTTAGAGCAGGAGGAGATTTCACGGTACGTGTTCTGCGCAGGCACCCACACTTCCAGATCGAAGGTTTTGCAGGCGCCAAAGCCCATATCACCGGTGCACAGCGCCATACGACGGTATGGCAGCCCCAGCAGCTCCAGCACTTTCTCCGCGTGGCCGGTCATCTCTTCCAGCGCGTCCATGGACTCTTCAGGACGAACGATCTGCACCATCTCAACCTTGTCGAACTGGTGCATACGGATCAGACCACGCGTGTCGCGACCGTAAGAACCGGCTTCAGAACGGAAGCACGGAGAGTGCGCCGTCAGTTTGATCGGCAGATCGTCTTCGTCGATGATCTCATCACGCACGAGGTTAGTCAGCGGCACTTCCGCGGTTGGGATCAGCGCGTAGTTGCTGCTGTCTGCTTCTTCGTCCAGCGGACGGGTATGGAACAGATCGCCGGCAAATTTCGGCAGCTGGCCCGTACCGTACAGCGTATCGTGGTTGACCAGATACGGCACGTAGGTTTCGCTATAGCCATGCTGCTCGGTGTGCAGATCCAGCATGAACTGCGCCAGCGCACGGTGCAGATGGGCAATCTGGCCTTTCATCACCACGAAGCGAGAACCGGTCAGCTTAACAGCAGCCGCAAAATCCAGGCCCGCGTGCATTTCGCCCAGCGTCACGTGATCGCGCACCTCGAAGTCAAACTCACGAGGCGTACCCCAGCGTTTCACTTCAACGTTGTCGTTTTCATCTTTGCCGACAGGCACGCTGTCGTCAGGAATATTCGGGATAGCCAGGGCAATATCACGAATTTCGGTCTGAAGAACATCCAGCTCCGCTTTCGCCTGATCCAGTTCTTCACCCAGCTTGTTCACTTCCAGGCGTAATGGCTCAATATCTTCCCCGCGCGCTTTCGCCTGGCCGATGGATTTCGATCGAGAGTTACGCTCTGCCTGCAGATTTTCAGTTTGTACCTGCAGAACTTTACGACGCTCTTCAAGAGCGCGCAGCTTATCTACATCCAGCTTAAAGCCCCGGCGTGCCAGTTTTTCAGCGACTGCGTCTGGCTCATTACGCAGCAGATTGGGATCGAGCATGCTTATCCTGTGCTTATCGAATTAAAATAGGAAATGTGACCACAGCCTGCGGTCACAAGGATACAATTGCCAACATTACCGCAACGACTGAACTAACGGTAGCGTTTTATAGGGCTATTTTGATCCTGTCCGGCGAGCCAGGTGAGCTTTTCACCAATCTTGCCTTCAAGACCTCTGTTTGTGGGGTGATAATAGCGCGTTTGTGCCATCTCCTGCGGGAAATATTCCTCCCCGGCTGCGTAGGCATTGGGTTCATCATGAGCGTAGCGGTACTCCTGCCCATACCCCATCTCTTTCATCAGTTTGGTTGGCGCATTACGCAGATGAACCGGTACATCGTAGTCCGGGCGTTCGCGTGCATCAGACATCGCGGCCTTAAACGCGGTATAGACGGCATTGCTTTTCGGCGCACAGGCCAGATAGACAATCGCCTGCGCAATGGCACGCTCGCCTTCCGCAGGTCCAACCCGGGTGAAACAGTCCCAGGCCGACAGCGCGACCTGCATGGCACGCGGGTCGGCATTGCCGACATCTTCTGACGCAATCGCCAGACAGCGGCGCGCGACGTATAACGGATCGCCGCCCGCAGTGATAATACGCGCGTACCAGTACAGCGCCGCATCCGGCGCGCTGCCGCGCACGGACTTATGCAGGGCCGAAATGAGATCGTAAAAACGGTCACCTTTATTATCGAACCGCGCGCTGCGTTCCCCGGCAATTTCGGTGAGCAGTTCCGGCTTCAGCACCCGCTTGCCGGCATCGTCGACTTCGGCCATATCGGCCATCATCTCCAGCGTGTTCAGCGCCCGACGCGCATCACCGTTAACCAGTTCCGCAATCGCACGACGCGTCTCGTCAGGCAGAACGATATCCTGCCCCCCGTAGCCGCGCGATTTGTCGTCCATCGCCTGAGTAAGAACCTTTTCGATATCCTCGGTCGTCAGCGATTTGAGCAGGTAAACGCGCGCGCGGGAAAGCAGCGCCGAGTTCAGCTCAAACGACGGGTTTTCGGTGGTTGCGCCGATGAAAAAGATCGTGCCGTCTTCAATGTGCGGCAGGAAGGCATCCTGCTGGCTCTTGTTGAAGCGGTGGACTTCGTCCACAAAGAGAATGGTGCGCCGCCCGGCATTGCGGTTCTGCCGCGCACGCTCGATCGCTTCGCGGATCTCTTTCACGCCGGACGTCACCGCCGAGATACGTTCGACGTCTGCGTTGGCATAGCGGGCAATCACTTCAGCGAGGGTCGTTTTACCGGTGCCGGGTGGCCCCCAGAGGATCATGGAGTGCAAATGCCCCGCCTCAATGGCGCGCGGCAAGGGCTTACCGGCAGCCAGCAGGTGCTGCTGGCCGATGTACTGCGCTAAATTTTCTGGCCGCATACGTGCGGCCAGAGGTTGAAACGCGTTATCTGAAAAATCGAGCGACAGATTGCCCACTCACGCCTCTTACTTATTGCGTTGGTCGTCCACCGTTACGCCCTTCGGCGGGGTAAAGGTGAATTTCGATGCATCAACGGCGCCGTTCTGCTGAGACTTGAGCTGATAGCTGCTGCGCTGATCGTCCTGCTCAACCGCGCCGAACTGATTAATGGTACCGTTGGTGCTGACATTGATGGTGAACTGCTTCAGGTTGCCGTTGCTGCCTTTCGGCGTCAGGACAAATTCGTCACCTGTCTGTTTAATATTGTACTGCTGCCAGTCGCTGGCCTGGTTACGGGCAATCAGCATAAACGGCGTATTGCTGGTCGCATCCTTCAGCCAGGTCGCCGTGGCCTGCTCAACGAACGGGTTGAAGAACCATAAGGTTTTACCGTCAGAGACCAGAATGCTCTCATCCGGCTGGGTCATGTGCCAGTTGAACAGATTGGGGCGTTTTACCCACAAATCTCCCTGACCTTCCTGCACCGCGTTGCCGCTGCCGTCCGTCACTTTTTGGGTGAAGCTGGCGTGGAAGCTGCTTACTTTATCCAGTCGGCTTTTAAGGTCGCTGGCTGCATCAGCCCAGACGCTGCTGGCGACAAAACTGGTGAGTAATGCACAGGCGATGGCGATTTTTTTCATTGTTATTCCTTAAAATACGTCTTCCCGATAGGGGGTTTCCGTCTTCTATTCTGGACCTGCCCGAAGGCAGGCGACAGAAGAAAATGCTTAATTTTGGCTGATTTACCCTTCTTTGCAATTGCGGAAGGTTAATCAAACGGTGGCGGTGCCAGCACCTCGCGGTTACCGTTATGCCCCTGCTCGCTCACAATGCCCTGCGCTTCCATCTGCTCGATGATGCGCGCGGCGCGGTTATAGCCGATGCGGAACTGACGCTGTACGCCGGAGATAGACGCTTTACGTTTTTCGGTAACGAAGTTAACCGCCTGATCGAATAACGGATCCAGCTCTTCACCGCCGTCAAAGCCACCGCCGCCACCTTCACTTTCCGTGTCGCTGGTGATGCCATCGACGTATTGCGGACGACCGCGCGCTTTCCAGTCCTGCACAACCGCGTGCACTTCCTGGTCGCGCACGAACGCGCCGTGAACACGCACCGGAGAGGTAGAGTTCGGACCGGAATAGAGCATGTCACCCATACCCAGCAGCGACTCTGCACCGCCCTGGTCAAGAATAGTACGCGAGTCAATTTTGCTCGATACGGTAAAGGCGATACGCGTCGGAATGTTCGCTTTAATCAGACCGGTGATGACGTCCACGGAAGGACGCTGGGTCGCCAGCACAAGGTGAATACCGGCCGCACGCGCTTTCTGCGCCAGGCGGGCAATCAGCTCTTCCACTTTCTTACCGACAGTCATCATCAGGTCAGCGAATTCATCGACCAGCACCACGATATAAGGCAGTTTTTCCAGCACCGGATGCTGGGCATCCATGCTGTCACCCGGCTTCCAGTACGGATCCGGAATCGGACGTCCCATACGTGCCGCTTCGGCGATTTTCTCGTTATAGCCGGCCAGGTTACGTACGCCCAACGCAGACATCAGCTTGTAGCGACGCTCCATCTCATTCACGCTCCAGCGCAGAGCGTTGGCGGCGTCTTTCATGTCGGTGACCACTTCGGTCAGCAGATGAGGAATACCTTCATAGACCGACAGTTCGAGCATTTTCGGGTCGATCATGATGAAACGCACATCTTCCGGCTGCGCTTTATAGAGCATGCTGAGGATCATGGCGTTCACACCGACGGATTTACCGGAACCGGTAGTACCCGCGACCAGCAGGTGAGGCATTTTTGCGAGGTCTGCCACCACCGGATCGCCAGCGATATCTTTACCCAGCACCACAGTCAGCGGAGAGGGGTTATCGCGGAACTTGGTGTTGTCCAGCACTTCACGCAGGTAGACGGTCTGACGTTTTTTGTTCGGCAGCTCAAGACCAACGTAAGGTTTACCCGGTATCACTTCCACCACGCGCACCGCCACGGTCGATAGCGAACGCGCCAGGTCGCGGGAGAGGTTGGAAATACGCGCGGCTTTTACGCCCGGCGCCAGGTTCAGTTCAAAACGGGTGATCACAGGACCCGGTGAGTAGTTCACCACGTCCGCCTTGATACGGAAGTCAGCCAGACGGGCCTCCACCAGACGCGCCATCTGCTCCAGCGCGAAGGTATCAACCGGTTCCACTTCTGACGGCGGCGGCGTTAACAGATCCAGAGACGGCAGCGGCGTGCTTGGACGCTGCAGCGGACGGCTGTCACCGTTACGCATCAGCAGCGGGTGAATCAGGCTCTCCTGAGGCTGAGGCGCAGGCTGCTGGAACTGCGGCGGCTGTGGTGGCTGCTGCGGCTGCGTATACGGCTGCTGAACGGGCTGTTGCGGCTGCGCGTAGGCCTGTGGTGCCGGTGGCTGGCGCACAGGCTCAGTTTCCGGCATCACGCTCGGGGTAAATAAAGGCTCGCTTGGGCCATCATCCACCAGATCTTTCATCGGCGAGAATTCAAAGTCGGACAGCGAGAACGGATTTGCACCAGCCGGTTGTTCACCGGAATAGCGCTGCTGCTGGGTGGCGGCAAACTGACGCGCCAGTTCCGCTTCTGCGGCGTCATCGTCGTCTTCCAGCGCCGGTTCATCGTGCTGATACTCTTCACCGTAGCGCTGATTCTGCTGCGCAGCGAACTGGCGGGCCAGCTCGTCCTGCTGCATTTCATCAGCATCATCGTCGTACTCAGACTCGCGGGCTTTTTCTTCAGCCATACGCTGGGAAGGCAGCTTGATGCCATAAGAGGCAAGCTCACGGCGGGTGGGCACGCGGACGCGGTTAGGGCGAGGCAGCTGCGGACCAATCCCCTCTTTCACCTGAGGACGAGGTGCCCCCCCGGTTGCCAGGCTAAAGACGGGTGCAGCCACGGCCGCCGCCGCGGTAGCCTGCTTCACGCTTTCCGCTACGGGTGCAACAGCAGGCGTCGGGTCGACAGGTGGAACAGAAACAGAAGGCGCTTTCATAACCTGCTCCTGCACTGGTTCAGGCACAGGCTGATACCAGGCGGCCAGCTGTTCGCGTTCACGCGCGCGGCGCTCTTCGACTTCTTCAAAATAGTACAGCGGTGGACGGGCAGGCTTCACCTCTTCCACGATTTCAGGCTCAGGTTCAGGCTGCGGTGCAACATAAGGCTGCACAGGTTCAACCGGTTCAGGCACGTACTCCTGATACGGTTGAGCCACTGGCTGCTGATATTGCTGCGGTTCATACTCAGGCTGCGGCGGCTGATAAGGCTGCTGCCACTGTTCCTGCTGCACGGGGATGTAGCTTTCAGGTTCAGGCGCAATGACGGGCTCTGGCGTGTGAACACCCGGCGCAGTCTGCCACTCAACCTGAGGCTGCTGAATAACGGATTCCGGTGGCGGGACCGGCGCGGATGGCATCACGGCGTCGACAGGCGCGGCATACGCCTGGGCTGCAGTCGTCGCGGCGGCCGCGGCTGCTACCGGTTCGGTGACCGAGTGGCCGTTTAACAGCGGGTCGTATTCGTCAAAGTCCCCAGGCGTGGCCCGGCTGCCGGAGAAGAGCACATCGTCAGGATCGACGGCGACACCCGCAGCGCGATACGCCACCTGCTCGTCTTCATCCATGCGTTTACCGGAGAAGAGCGCCGCATCGGTTTTACGGCCGAGCGGGTTGGCAAATTTCTCGGCCACACGCTGGCGACGCGCCAGCGCGCCGCGCAGAATTCGGGCACGACGAGACTCGCGACGCTGCGCAGGCGCGTCATCGTCCTCTTCATCTTCGTATTCGTCTTCATCCACCCACGTATCGTCACGGCGGGTACGATTGCTGGCAAAAGTCAGAATGGTGAGGATAAAGCTGCCAATTTTCTCGGCAATGCTCACCCAGGACCAGCCGGTAAACAGCGTCAGCCCGGCGGCCCAGATGCACAGCAGCGCCAGCGTGCCGCCGCTGCTGTGCAGCATCGGCTGGAGCGCAGAACTTAATAAGCTGCCGATCACCCCGCCAGAGGCGAAGTACCAGATATCATCGGCGTTAATCGCCGCCAGCCCGCAGGAGGTGAGGATCAGCGCCAGCGCGCCAATCAGGCGCAGCGAGACGGCGAAATAGTCGATGTAATCATCGTTCTGACGATGACGCCACGCAAACCAGCATCCGCCAATAATAATGACGGGAAGGGTATAGGCCATCACACCGAAAATGAAGAACAGCGTGTCCGCAAGCCAGGCACCGGGGACACCGCCTAAATTATGGATAGGCTCATGCCATGCAGTTTGTGACCAGCTGGGATCCGAGGGGTTGAAACTGAGTAAGGCTGCCATCAGCCAGACGGCAAAAAGGGCAATAACAATCAGCAAAGCCTCGAGGAGACGACGTCCGCTGCTTAGCTTCGATAGTGTGACTTCTTTGTCTTCAGTGTATTCCTGGCTCAAGAAAGGCTCTCCAGGTATCAGGCATATCCTGCCTGTTTGCTAAAACGGACAACAGCGCCGGGACTCCCCGGCACTGTTGCTGTATGGATTAACAGGAGTGTAATCAAACTACGCTGATTTTGCACCTGTTCCGTGTTAGCGCGTCTTAATAACCAGACGATTGCTCTGTTTGACCTCTTCCATCACCACGTACGTACGGGTGTCGTTCACGCCCGGCAGACGCAACAGGGTTTCCCCCAGCAGCTTACGGTAGGCGGACATATCAGGCACACGGGTTTTCAACAGGTAGTCGAAATCACCAGACACCAGATGACACTCTTGAATTTCTTCAAGTTTTTGTACAGCGGCGTTAAATTGCTCAAACACATCCGGCGCACCACGATTCAGAGTAATCTCAACAAATACCAGAAGTGAGGCATCCAGATAATGCGGGTTCAGCAGAGCCGTATAGCCCTGAATAAAACCCTGTCTTTCCAGTCGGCGCACACGCTCAAGGCACGGCGTCGGGGAAAGTCCCACACGTTTTGAAAGCTCGACGTTGGAAATACGCCCATCCTTTTGCAATTCATTAAGAATGTTACGATCGATACGGTCGAGATCTTTGCCAGGGCGCTTCTTGCTATCTACCATTATTATTGTCTCTCTGTATTCCTTCCCTACTCCTGCCTGGACCCTGTGCACATCACTGTTCAGAGCCTGTACCCGTTAGTCATCACATCGCCTGATTATGTAATAGACGCGATGCGGATTCGGGTTCTGTTGGTAAGAAGACCGTTGCCCGAAGGCAGTCACCGACATCACGTATGGCGTCTGTCCACGCCATGCGTAGATTTCACTGACCCGGTAAAAATGGCATTTACGTGCATGCCTATGCGGCATACGGTTAACGCGGTTTTTTTTCTTCCTTGAATGTTTTCGCAAAAGCGCAGGGGATTGTCAAAGCAAAACATCGTTTTTTAGTACAACATGCCGGATATTCATTGCGGCAGGGTATTAATCCTCATTTTATTGCCTTACAAACGACCGCTTTTCTGGAGAAAGCGTGATGTTATCGCGCGCAATTCATCGTCCATGGCTATTACACAGATTGATATCAAAATTGCTGCGCTCTTTTTTTACGGCAACAAATTCCCTACAATCCAGCCAAATGTCTGCCAACAACAATGGGGATCTCATGGGCACGGCCAAACACAGTAAGCTGCTAATCCTTGGTTCTGGACCTGCGGGATATACCGCGGCGGTCTATGCTGCACGCGCTAACCTGCACCCGGTATTAATCACCGGCATGGAAAAAGGCGGTCAGCTGACCACCACCACCGAAGTGGAAAACTGGCCAGGCGACCCGAACGACCTGACCGGGCCGCTGCTGATGGAGCGTATGCACGAGCATGCCGCTAAATTCGAAACCGAAATTCTGTTCGATCACATCAATAAGGTCGACCTGCAGAACCGTCCATTCCGCCTGACGGGTGACAGCGGTGAATACACCTGTGACGCGCTGATCATTGCAACCGGTGCCTCTGCCCGCTATCTCGGCCTGCCATCCGAAGAAGCGTTTAAAGGCCGCGGGGTTTCTGCCTGCGCCACCTGCGACGGTTTCTTCTATCGCAATCAGAAGGTCGCGGTCATCGGCGGCGGCAACACTGCCGTGGAAGAAGCGCTGTACCTGGCGAACATTGCCTCTGAAGTGCACCTGATCCACCGCCGCGAGACCTTCCGCGCGGAGAAGATCCTGATCAAACGTCTCATGGACAAAGTGGCAAGCGGCAACATCGTGCTGCACACCAACCGTACGCTGGAAGAGGTGACGGGCGATCAGATGGGCGTTGCCGGTCTGCGTATTCGTGATACTCAGAACACCGATAATGTCGAAACGCTGGAAGTGGCGGGTCTGTTTGTGGCCATCGGTCACAGCCCGAACACCGCAATCTTCGACGGTCAGCTTGAGCTGGAAAACGGCTACATCAAAGTGCAGTCCGGCATTCACGGTAATGCGACTCAAACCAGCATCCCGGGCGTATTCGCGGCTGGCGACGTGATGGACCATATTTATCGTCAGGCGATCACCTCTGCGGGCACCGGCTGTATGGCCGCGCTGGACGCTGAACGCTACCTCGATGGACTGGCTGAACAAGGTAAATAATCTTTACAAGTCAGTAACAAACGTAAATAAAGGCGGCGATAAGTCGCCTTTATTGTCTCCCCGTTGTAACATTGCGCTGCCCAACTTCTAATAACGTCACCTGCAAAGTACGCAATGGAAAAAACCCGTCAACAAGAGTTAACACGCTGGCTGAAACAGCAAAGCGTTCTTTCCCGCCGCTGGCTTACGATTTCCCGTCTTTTGGGTTTCGTCAGCGGTCTGTTGATTGTTGCCCAGGCATGGCTGCTGGCCCGCATTCTTAATCACATGATCATGGAGAACATTCCACGCGAAGCGCTCCTGCTGCCCTTTATTGTCCTGATCCTGATTTTTATCCTGCGCGCCTGGGTGGTGTGGCTGCGTGAGCGTGTCGGTTTTCACGCCGGACAGCACATCCGCTACGAGATCCGCCGTCAGGTGCTCGACAGGCTTCAGGAAGCCGGGCCCGCGTGGATCCAGGGTAAACCGGCCGGTAGCTGGGCGACGCTGATCCTTGAGCAGATTGACGATATGCATGACTACTACGCGCGCTATCTGCCGCAGATGGCCCTTGCCGTCTTCGTTCCGCTGCTGATCGTGATCGCCATCTTCCCGGTGAACTGGATGGCGGCGCTGATTCTGATGGGCACCGCCCCGCTGATCCCGCTGTTTATGGCGCTGGTCGGGATGGGGGCTGCGGATGCTAACCGCCGTAACTTCCTCGCACTGGGTCGCTTAAGCGGTCATTTCCTCGATCGTCTGCGTGGTATGGAGACATTGCGCATTTTTGGCCGCGGTGAAGCGGAAACCGAAAATATTCGCCTGGCGTCACAGGACTTCCGTCAGCGCACCATGGAAGTACTACGCCTCGCCTTCCTGTCTTCAGGCGTTCTGGAATTCTTCACCTCGCTGTCGATTGCCCTTGTGGCGGTCTACTTCGGCTTCTCCTACCTCGGTGCGCTGGATTTCGGCCATTACGGCACGGCGGTGACCCTTTCCGCCGGTTTCCTGGCGCTGATCCTGGCGCCGGAATTTTTCCAGCCGCTTCGCGATCTGGGAACTTTCTATCACGCCAAAGCTCAGGCGGTTGGCGCCGCCGATAGCCTTAAAACGTTCCTGGAAACGCCGCTGGCCCACCCGGAGCGCGGTGACGTGACGCTGAATGCGAAAGATCCGGTGACCATTGAAGCGCAGGACTTTTCCATTCTGTCGCCCGAAGGCAAAGTGCTCGCCGGTCCGCTGAACTTTACCTTACCTGCCGGACAACGCGTGGTCCTTGTCGGCATCAGCGGTTCCGGGAAAAGTTCTCTGCTGAACGCGTTGTCCGGTTTTATGGCCTACACCGGTTCACTGCGGATCAACAAAACCGAACTGCGCAATCTCGACCCTGACGCATGGCGTAAACAGCTCAGCTGGGTAGGCCAAAACCCACAGCTTCCCGCCGCTACGCTGCGCGAAAATGTGCTTCTGGCGCGCCCGGACGCGCGTGAAGATGAACTGCAATCGGTTCTCGACCGCGCCTGGGTTAGCGAGTTTCTGCCGCTGCTGCCGCAAGGGGTGGATACCGTTGTCGGCGACCAGTCCGCCGGGCTGTCGGTCGGGCAGGCGCAGCGTGTGGCCGTTGCCCGCGCGCTGCTCAACCCATGCCAGCTGATGCTGCTGGACGAGCCTGCAGCCAGCCTTGACGCACACAGCGAGCAGCGCGTAATGGAAGCGCTTAATGCCGCCTCCCTGCAGCAAACCACCCTGATGGTTACCCACCAGCTGGAAGGAATTGCCGACTGGGACCAGATCTGGGTCATGGAAAACGGCCGTATTGTTGAGCAAGGCGATTACGCCTCTCTCGTTGCCGCCCAGGGGCCATTTGCTACCCTGCTGGCGAACCGTCAGGAGGATATCTGATGCGCGCTCTGCTGCCTTACCTGGCGCTCTATAAACGCCACAAATGGATGCTGACGCTGGGGATTGTGCTGGCTATTGTCACGCTGCTCGCCAGCATCGGCCTGCTCACGCTT
This sequence comes from Enterobacter sp. Acro-832, assembly GCF_011752745.1. NCBI lineage: Bacteria > Pseudomonadati > Pseudomonadota > Gammaproteobacteria > Enterobacterales > Enterobacteriaceae > Enterobacter > Enterobacter sp. Acro-832. The sequence continues at coordinate 365,545 of NZ_VWWX01000002.1, read as the reverse complement.
TCCGGCTGGTTCCTGTCGGCCTCGGCCGTCGCGGGGTTCGCCGGATTATACAGCTTCAACTACATGCTTCCGGCTGCCGGGGTTCGAGGTACCGCCATCACCCGTACTGCCGGACGCTATTTCGAACGGCTGGTCAGCCACGACGCCACTTTCCGCGTGCTGCAGCACCTGCGTATCTATACCTTTAGCAAACTGCTGCCCCTCTCCCCTGCCGGGCTGGCGCGTTTTCGTCAGGGAGAATTGCTTAACCGCGTGGTGGCGGATGTCGACACGCTGGATCACCTTTACCTGCGGGTGATTTCCCCGATCGTGGGCGCGTTTGTGGTGATTGTGGTGGTCACGCTGGGGCTGTCTGTTCTGGATGTCCCCGTTGCGCTGACGCTGGGTGGGATCATGCTGCTGACGCTTATCATTCTGCCGCCGCTGTTTTACCGCGCCGGGAAATCCACCGGGGAAAACCTGACGCGCCTGCGCGGGGACTACCGTCAGCAGCTGACCGCCTGGCTTCAGGGGCAGGCGGAGCTGACCATTTTTGGTGCCAGCAAGCGCTACCGCGCGCGGATGGAAAGCACGGAGCTGAACTGGCATGAAGCCCAGCGCCGCCAGTCGGAACTGACGGCCTTCTCTCAGGCGCTGATGATGCTGATCGGCGGCGTGGCGGTGATAGCCATGCTCTGGCTGGCATCCGGCGATATCGGGGGAAATACACAGCCGGGTCCGCTTATTGCCCTTTTCGTCTTCTGTGCGCTGGCCGCGTTTGAAGCGCTGGCCCCGGTGACGGGCGCCTTCCAGCATCTGGGGCAGGTCATCGCTTCTGCCCTGCGCATCACCCAGATTGCCGAGCAGAAACCTGAAGTCACGTTCAGTGCCGGGCAGACCGTGGTACCTGGGCAGGTTGCGCTGACGCTTGAAGATGTCACCTTCAGCTACGACAAACAGGCGCAGAACGCGCTGGAGGGTATTACCCTTTCTGTTAATGCCGGTCAGCGGATTGCGATCCTCGGCCGTACCGGCTGCGGTAAATCGACGCTGCTTCAGCTGCTGACCCGCGCCTGGGATCCGCAGCGCGGCCAGATTCGTTTTAATAACACATCGCTTAATGATTTCAGCGAGCAGGCCCTGCGCAAAACGGTCAGCGTCGTTCCGCAGCGCGTGCATCTGTTCAGCGCCACCCTGCGCGATAACCTGCTGCTGGCAGCCCCAGAGGCCACGGATGATGCGCTTCGCGCCATGCTGGAACAGGTCGGTCTGCATAAGCTGCTTGAGGACGAGGGATTGAACAGCTGGCTGGGCGAAGGCGGTCGTCAACTCTCCGGCGGTGAACTGCGCCGCCTGGCGATTGCGCGCGCGCTGCTGCACGATGCGCCGCTGATGCTGCTTGACGAGCCCACCGAAGGGCTGGATGCCACGACCGAGAGCCAAATCCTTGATTTGCTGGCCAATGTCATGACCGGTAAAACCGTCCTGATGGTCACGCACCGCCTGCGTGGACTGTCGAGTTTTGATCGGATAATTGTGATGGACAACGGACACATTATTGAGCAAGGTAGTCACGCAGAGCTGTTGGCGAAACAGGGTCGCTACTACCAGTTTAAACAGCGTCTGTAGACTATATTTGTAGCGTCCTCACTCGCGTACTGGAGTTTTGCTGTCATGCGCCTGGTCCAGCTTTCTCGTCATAATATCGCGTTCCCTTCTCCGGAAGGGGCGCTGCGTGAGCCCAATGGGCTGCTGGCCCTTGGCGGTGACCTCAGCCCTGCGCGGCTATTGATGGCGTACCAGCGCGGAATCTTCCCCTGGTTTTCTCCCGGCGACCCCATTTTATGGTGGTCTCCCGATCCGCGTGCCGTGCTGTGGCCAGAGCAGTTTCACCTGAGCCGCAGCATGAAGCGTTTCCATGCGAAATCCCCCTACCGCGTCACCCTGAACCACGCCTTTGGACAGGTCATTGAAGGCTGTGCCGAAGACCGCTTTGAGGGAACATGGATTACCCGCGATATCATTACCGCCTACCACCAGCTTCATGAGCTTGGCTACGCTCACTCCATCGAGGTATGGGACGGTGGAGCACTCGTCGGCGGCATGTATGGCGTGGCGCAGGGGACGCTGTTTTGCGGCGAATCGATGTTCTCCCGCGCGGTGAATGCCTCGAAAACGGCGCTGCTGGTCTTCAGCCAGGCGTTTGCCCAGCGCGGTGGACGCCTGATCGATTGTCAGGTGCTTAACGAGCACACGGCTTCTCTCGGCGCCGTTGAGATCCCGAGACGCCAGTACATCGAGCATCTGGATGCCAGTCGTCAGGAGAAGCTCCCCCGCGACTTCTGGATACCGAGAACGCTCTTTATGCCCAATGCCTAAATGTTTTCCGCATATTTTTTGTGAGGGTGTTATAATTATGCCGCAGAGTAGCTTCTGCCTGTTGCCCCGCCGCCGTTTGGGACCCTCGCTTCAGATAACGTCCTGACGTTTATCCTGTTGTCTCCCCTTTACGAATGCGCTTCCTGTTCGGTTGTACCGTGACGCTTGGGCAATGCGCCGAAACTGTTTTGCTGCGTTTTAATCGCGCAATTCTTTACTTAATTGATGAATTTCGGCATTATCTTGCCGGTTCAAAACTTGGTAGTGATACCCCAGAGGATTAGATGGCCAAAGAAGACAATATTGAAATGCAGGGTACCGTACTTGATACGTTGCCTAATACCATGTTTCGCGTAGAGCTGGAAAACGGTCACGTGGTAACTGCGCACATCTCCGGTAAAATGCGCAAAAACTACATCCGCATTTTGACGGGCGACAAAGTGACTGTTGAACTGACCCCGTACGACCTGAGCAAAGGCCGCATTGTCTTCCGTAGTCGCTAATTGTTTTCGCCTGTAATGGCAGATGAATATTTAAAAGGTCGGGTTAATCCCGGCCTTTTTTATTTCTGGCTTTAATGTGGTTCTGCGGAAAGATGTATTTTAGGGCGGACTATTGCCCTCACCCCAACCCTCTCCCACAGGGAGAGGGAGAAAAGCAGGCATAAAAAAACCGGGCATTCGCCCGGTTTTTAACATTAACGTTCAACTCACTCAGTGAGCCGCTTCCGGCTTGTGCTTCGCCGCACTCTGGAAATCGTACGTCAGTTCGTTCTTCGCCTGGTCCAGCGCGACGGTTACCTGGCCGCCGTCCACCAGCGAGCCAAACAGCAGCTCGTTCGCCAGCGGTTTCTTCAGGTTGTCCTGAATCACACGCGCCATCGGACGGGCGCCCATCGCACGGTCGTAGCCTTTCTCGGCCAGCCAGTTGCGGGCCTCCTGGCTTACTTCCAGCGACACGCCTTTCTGATCCAGCTGAACCTGCAGCTCGACGATGAACTTGTCCACGACCTGATGGATCACCTCGGTAGACAGGTGATCGAACCAGATAATGTTGTCCAGACGGTTACGGAACTCCGGCGTGAAGATCTTCTTGATCTCCTCCATCGCATCGGTGCTGTTATCCTGGTGGATCAGGCCGATAGATTTACGCTCGGTTTCACGCACCCCGGCGTTGGTGGTCATTACCAGCACCACGTTGCGGAAGTCCGCCTTGCGCCCGTTGTTGTCGGTCAGCGTCCCGTTGTCCATCACCTGAAGCAGGATGTTGAACACGTCCGGGTGCGCTTTCTCGATTTCATCGAGCAGCAGTACCGCGTGCGGATGCTTGATCACCGCGTCGGTGAGCAGGCCGCCCTGGTCAAAGCCCACGTATCCCGGAGGCGCACCGATCAAACGGCTGACGGTGTGACGCTCCATATACTCGGACATATCAAAGCGCAGCAACTCGATGCCCAGCGCTTTGGAGAGCTGAACCGTCACCTCGGTTTTCCCCACGCCGGTCGGGCCGGCAAACAGGAAGGAACCGACAGGCTTGTGCTCATGCCCCAGCCCGGCACGGGCCATCTTGATCGCTTCGGTTAAGGCCTCAATGGCTTTATCCTGACCAAAGACCAGCATTTTCAGGCGATTGCCGAGGGTGCGCAGCGTGTCGCGGTCGCTCTGAGAGACGCTTTTCTCAGGGATACGTGCGATGCGGGCGACCACGGACTCGATATCCGCCACGTTAACGGTTTTCTTACGCTTGCTGGCCGGCATCAGACGCGCACGCGCCCCTGCCTCATCAATCACGTCAATCGCCTTATCCGGCAGATGACGGTCGTTGATGTATTTCACCGCCAGCTCCACCGCCGCACGTACCGCTTTCGCGGTATAACGCACGTCGTGGTGCGCTTCGTACTTCGGTTTCAGGCCGTTGATGATCTGCACCGTTTCCTCGACGGACGGTTCGGTCACGTCGATTTTCTGGAAGCGGCGCGCCAGCGCACGGTCTTTCTCAAAGATGTTGCTGAACTCCTGGTAGGTGGTGGAGCCAATCACGCGGATCTTGCCGCTGGACAGCAGCGGTTTGATCAGGTTAGCCGCATCCACCTGGCCACCGGAGGCCGCACCCGCGCCGATGATGGTGTGGATCTCATCGATAAACAGGATGCTGTTGGTGTCCTGCTCCAGCTGTTTTAACAGTGCCTTGAAGCGTTTTTCAAAATCACCGCGGTATTTCGTGCCCGCCAGCAGCGAGCCGATATCCAGCGAGTAGATGGTGCAGTCGGCAATCACTTCCGGCACGTCGCCCTGCACAATGCGCCAGGCAAGCCCTTCGGCAATTGCAGTTTTACCCACGCCAGATTCTCCCACCAGCAGCGGGTTGTTCTTGCGGCGACGGCACAGCACCTGGATCGCGCGCTCCAGCTCTTTATCGCGACCAATCAGCGGGTCGATACCGCCAACGCGAGCAAGCTGATTAAGGTTGGTGGTGAAGTTTTCCATACGATCCTCCCCGCCTGCTTGCTCTTCATTGTTATTGACCTGATTGCTGGAATCCGAGGCCTGGTTAGGCTCGTCTTTGCGCGTTCCGTGAGAGATAAAGTTAACCACATCGAGGCGGCTGACTTCGTGTTTGCGCAGCAGATAGGCAGCCTGTGACTCCTGCTCGCTGAAGATGGCGACTAGGACGTTTGCGCCAGTCACTTCGCTACGTCCGGAAGACTGGACGTGGAATACCGCGCGCTGCAGCACACGCTGGAAGCTGAGCGTCGGCTGCGTGTCGCGCTCCTCTTCACTGGCTGGCAGCACCGGTGTGGTTTGTTCGATGAAGGCTTCGAGTTCCTGACGTAGCGCCACCAGATCCACGGAGCAGGCTTCCAGCGCTTCGCGGGCAGATGGGTTGCTAAGCAGTGCGAGCAGTAAATGCTCGACGGTCATAAACTCATGTCGGTGCTCACGCGCTCTGGCGAAAGCCATGTTTAAACTGAGTTCCAGTTCTTGATTGAGCATAGGCACCTCCCCCAATTTTATGCCTTATCAGGCCTTTTCCAGCGTACACAGCAACGGATGCTCGTTCTCCCTCGCATAGTCGTTCACCATCGCCACTTTGGTTTCCGCCACTTCGGCAGTGAAGATGCCGCAGATAGCTTTGCCACGATAATGAACGGTAAGCATCAGTTGCGTTGCACGTTCTACATCATAAGAAAAGAACTTTTGTAGCACGTCAATAACAAATTCCATCGGCGTGTAATCATCGTTCATTAACATAACTTTATACATAGATGGCGGTTTTAGCGCGTCACGCACTTTGTCTTCCGCCAGCTGGTCAAAATCCAGCCAGTCGTTGGTCTTACCCATTTTGCATAACCACTTTGAATCTACCTCAGATGTTAGATAACAATCATCTATTACTGTCATCCGCGATGTCTGTCACAAACTGTTGCAATAGCGTTAACTGCTTCAAACTTTGGTTGATTATTGTCCCATCTCCAGCGCCAAACGCTTGACGACTTCTTTCGTTTCTCTAAATTGTACAAGCGTGAGATGGCGAGGTTTTGAACAGCCCCCACTCCACCACCGGTTCATTCCATCTTAACTTATAAGATTTACGAAGGATGTCGAAGCATGGAAATGGGTACTGTTAAGTGGTTCAACAACGCCAAAGGGTTTGGCTTCATCTGCCCCGAAGGCGGCGGCGAGGATATCTTCGCTCACTATTCCACCATTCAGATGGATGGTTACAGAACGCTCAAAGCCGGGCAGTCCGTCCGGTTCGATGTACACCAGGGACCAAAAGGCAATCATGCAAGCCTTATCGTCCCCATTGAAGCAGAGACGGTTGCATAGCTCTCTGTTTTATTGTGTACATCCCGCAGTCAAAATGCCAGCCCGATCGGCTGGCATTTTTATTTTCGGGTTATTCCCGAGCCAGCGCATCCACCGGATCCAGCCGCGCCGCGTTGCGGGCGGGCAACCAGCCAAACAAAATGCCGGTAAAGGTCGAACACAAGAATGCGGTAATAATGGCCACCGGCGAGAAGCCAATCTCCCAGCCGGGTAAAAAGAGCTGGAGCGCGAAGGCGATCATCATCGAGAGCGCAATCCCCATCGCACCGCCGACCAGACACACCAGCACGGCTTCAATCAAAAACTGTTGCAGCACGTCGCTGGCTCTGGCCCCGACCGCCATGCGGATGCCAATCTCCCGGGTTCGCTCGGTTACCGACACCAGCATGATGTTCATCACCCCGATGCCGCCGACGACCAGCGAAATCACCGCCACCAGCGTGAGGAACAGCTGAAGAGTACGTGTGGTCTTTTCCGCCGTTTTCAAGAGGCCGTCCATATTCCAGGTGAAGAAATCCTTCTTCCCGTGGCGCAGGGTTAACAGCCGCTCAAGCTGCTGTTCGGCCAGCGCGCTGTCGTAGCCCTCCTTCACGCGCACGGTGATGGAGTTGAGCCAGGACTGCCCCATAATCCGCCCGGAGATGGTGGTATAGGGCAGCCAGACGCGCAGGATCTTGCTGCTGCCAAACATCGACTGTTTCTCTTCCGCCACACCGATGACCGTGGCAGGCATGTTGCCGACCAGGATCACTTCGCCCACCACGTTGTCTTTATTGGGGAAGAGCTGTCTGCGCGAATTCGCGTCCAGCACCACCACCTGCGCCCTGCCCGCCAGCTGCTCGGCATTGAAGGTGGCGCCTTCACTGAAGGTCATGCCGTAGACGTTGAAATAATCCCCGCTGACGCCGTTCGCGCTGGCAGCCACGTCAACATTGCCCACCCGCAGGCGCAGATTCTGCGACACCGCAGGCGTGGCGGAGTTGACCCACGGCTGCTTCTGAATGGCCGCCAGATCGTCGTATTTCAGCGCCTGCTGATACTGCGGCTCGTCGTCCCCGAAGTCTTTGCCAGGATAGACGTCAATGGTATTGGTACCGATAGCGCGGATATCGGCCAGCACCAGCTGCTTGGCCGCATCGCCCACCACCACAATCGACACCACCGAGGCAATACCGATGATGATGCCGAGCATGGTCAGCAGGGTACGCATTTTATTGGCCGCCATCGCCAGCCAGGCCATGGTCAATGCTTCACGAAAGCCGCTGGAAAATTGCCCCCATCCGGTTGATGCCGGAAGCACTTCTTTCGGCGCCGCAGCCCTGGACTCACGCGGCGGCGGGTTGCTGACCAGCTCGCCGTCATGGATCTCAATGATTCGCTCCGCCTGCGCCGCCACCTGCGGATCGTGGGTCACGATAATGACCGTATGCCCCTGATCGCGAAGCTGGTGCAGGATCGCCATCACCTCTTCGCCGGAATGGCTGTCGAGTGCGCCGGTTGGCTCATCCGCGAGGATCACCTGCCCGCCGTTCATCAGGGCGCGGGCAATACTCACGCGCTGCTGCTGGCCGCCGGAGAGCTGCGAGGGCTGGTACTCCACCCGCTCCGCCAGCCCCAGACGCGTCAGCAGCATCTGCGCGCGTTCGAGCCGTTTTTTCCGCTCGACGCCCGCATAGACCGCCGGAACTTCCACGTTCTGCGCGGCATTGAGATGAGAAAGCAGATGGTAACGCTGGAAGATAAAACCGAAGTGCTCCCGGCGCAGCTTCGCCAGCGCGTCGCCATCCAGCGTGGAGATATCCGTTCCGGCCACGCGATAGGTCCCGCTGGTCGGCTTATCCAGACAGCCGAGAATGTTCATCAGCGTCGATTTACCGGAACCCGATGCCCCGACAATCGCCACCATCTCGCCCGCTTCTACCCGAAGGGAGATGCCTTTTAGCACCTCCACCGGCCCATCGCCCGACGGATAGCTGCGGCGAATGTCCTTCAGCTCAAGCAATGCCGTCATTTCGCGGCTCCGGGCAGGCTTTCACTGACAACAACCTCCTCGCCCTCTTCCAGCCCTTTCACCACCACCACGTCGGTGTCGTTGCGCGCTCCAATCACCACTTCGCGCTCGCGCGTTTCGCCGTTGCGCAGCACTTTAACTTTATAGCGGCTCTCCCCGGCGGATTCACCCAGCGCAGAGAGCGGAATGGTCAGCACGTTCTTAAGACCGGTCAGCTGAATATGCACCTGCGCGGTCATGTCGAGACGCAGCACGCCCTTCGGGTTCGGCACTTCAAAACGGGCATAGTAGAAGATTGCGTCGTTCACTTTTTCCGGCGTCGGCAGAATGTCCTTCAGCACGCCTTCGTAGCGCGTCTGCGGATCGCCCAGCACCGTAAACCAGGCGTTCTGCCCCGGCTTCAGATGGATCACATCCGCCTCGGAGACCTGGGCTTTGACCAGCATGGTGCTCATGTCCGCCAGCGTCAGAATATTTGGCGCCTGCTGCGCGGCAATCACCGTCTGCCCCTGCAGCGTGGTGATCTGAGTGACTTCACCGGCCATCGGCGCCACGATCTGGGTGTAGTCGAGGTTGGTTTTCGCCGTATCCAGCGAGGCCTGATTGCGTTTGATTTGCGCGTCAATCGTGCCAATCTGCGCCTGCTTCACCGCCAGTTCCGTGGTGGCCGTGTCTAAATCCTGCTTAGAGATCGCCTGGGTTTTGGCCAGCGCCTGCTGACGGGTCAGCGTCACCTGGGCCAGGTTACGTTCTGCATGCGCCTGCGCACGCTGCGCGCGCAGCTCCATCAGCGTGGCTTCCACCTCGCGGATCTGGTTCTCAGCCTGTTCAGGATCGATCACGCCGAGCAGCTGGCCTTTTTTCACCTTATCGCCAATCTCAACCGACAGCGTTTTCAGCTGACCGCTGACCTGCGCGCCGACGTCAACCTTGCGCAGGGCATCAAGCTTGCCCGTCGCGAGGACGTTTTGCTGCAGTTCGCCCGGGCGAACAATCAGCGTCTGATACTGCGGCACCGGCGCATTCAGCACCTGCCATAGCCAGTATCCACCGGCTAACACCACGACCGCCAGCAGCAGAAACAGCGTTCTGCGTTTTCCCTTGAGGTTCATAAATATTCCAAATAAATGTTCTGGCAATGATAAATGCTGATTCTATCTAAACGATTCCTCAACGAAACCCCTGTTCTCCGAAATCGTCACAATTTGTTTACGAGACGTTGAACGTTCGCCTGCTGAAATGGAAATCTTCATCAAGAAGCAGGATCTAACATGTCTTCCATCGTCGATACACCTTTTTCAAACCTGCCACAGCCTGCATCGGGTTGGCAGCTCTTCAGTCATCTGGCTTCCGGTAAGCTCACGCCAGGGCTGGCGTGGCAAAACCCCGCCTATCGACGTAAATTCATGCTTCGTTCGCTGGCGACGCCTGTAAGTACCGCTCGCCTGTTGACGAGCCTTGCAAAACAGCCGAGCCTGATGCAAATGCTGCAGGTACAGCCAGGACTGCCGTGCCGTCTGCATCGCCCCTGGCTGACGGTGAATATGAATCGCCAGCAGGCCCTCGAGTCCCTTAACTGGCACTATCAAACGATGAGCCGCCATATGCCGGCATCGCTGCTCTCGGGCTATCTGTCGAAAAAGGGCTTCACGCTGCTCACCTTAACCGGTAAAGATGAAGAGCAATTTACCGTCCGCCTGTGCGCCGATGCGTTTCTGGATAAAGAAGGGGAAGCCACCCTCGCCTTCTGCGACCATCAGAATACGGTGCTAGCCGAGATGACCTTCACCCTGTGCCAGTTTGAGGGAAAATCGACGCTGTTTATCGGCGGCCTGCAGGGCGCAAAAGCCCACGTTCCCCATGAGCTGATCCAGGGCGCGACGAAGGCCTGCCATGGTCTGTTCCCGAAACGTCTGCTGGTCGAAGCCGCCATGACTCTCGGCACCGCCTTCCCGGTAGAACAGATTGTCGCCGTCAGTAACGACACCCATATTTATCGCAGCTGGCGCTACCGCAAGAAAAAAGAGGGGAAACTGTTGGCCGATTACGACAGTTTCTGGATCTCCATCGGCGGTGAAAAGCAGGATAGCGGCAACTTTATGCTGCCCCTCGTCATGCCGCGCAAACCGATGGAAGAGATCGCGAGTAAAAAGCGTTCCGAATATCGCCGCCGCTACGCGCTGCTGGATAGCCTGATTCAGCAGGTGAACCAGGCGACTCAACGTTAATCCGCTCTCCCGCGTGCCAGCCACAGCACGCGGGAGAACATCTTCCGCAGCAGTGTCGGCACCGCCTCCACGCCCCGTCTCCCCGCTTCCGTTGCCACTTCAATGGCTAAATCCGGTTTTGAAGAACGGTGAATGGCTTTGGCGATCACCCGCCGCATGTTCATCGGGACATCGACCGGCACCATGGCAATTCGGTGGAAGACGTCGTCGAACCCCTGACGATACATAAAATGTTCCATGTCCATCGCGGGAAGCATGGTTAAATGGTCGCGCTCTTCTTCTCGCTCGTTATTCAGCAGGCTGCGTACGGTCGAGGCATATTTTTTGCCCGCCTCATCACCGTCGACCAGAACGTGCCACTCGATCCCCATCCGGCGAGCAAATTTTATCAGCGGCTTTAATCCCGACTGGGCAAATTCAATCACCTTAATGCCTTCCGCATCAAAATGGTGGCCGCACTGGCGCGCCAGTTCGTTGATGACCCAGGTTTCCGTCTCTCCCTCCACCAGCAGCCAGCAGCGGGCAAAGAGCGACGACGCGCGGTTAAAGCGAATATGAAACGCGATGCGCCGCCCGTCTTCCGCGTTCAATCCCCCCGGACCTAAGCGGAAGGCGGAGACGCGGGAAGATTCACGCACCAGACGACAGACGTGCTCTACCGGCGTTAGCGATAATAATTCACCGGAATTGGTGGTCGTAATGCGCTGGAGCGGCAGCAGGTTCAGCAGATGCCATGCCACGGAGAGCATGATGGGATGCAGGCGCGTTTCCGGGTCTTCCACCAGCAGCAGCGGCCGGGCGTCCCGGTCAAGACGAACGGTGCCTTTGGCCTGCAGAAGCGTTGAAAACAGCCCCAGCAAAATCACCCGATGGGTACGACCGCCGGGCCGGTCGATCATCCGGTTAATGATATCGAGGTAGCGCCAGCTGCGCTGCTCGTCATGAGAGCGGCGGCGCATCAGGCGATGGCGCGACTCCGACGTCCCCTGCTCGGAAAAATAGTGCTCCAGAAGCTGTACCATCGCGGACAGCCCCTGACGAATTTGACCATCGGTCAGGTTTTGCGGACGCGACACCAGCTCTCTTGCCAGAAAATCCAGCTCACGGGCGGTGACTTCCACTTCCGGCATATTCGGGACGGTACCGTTACGAATGCGCCGCATAAAACGCGCGTCGCGCAGGCGCAACACCGGCGTCAGGCGGATCAGGTGGCGGGCCAGATCGTCGATATTGTCCAGCGGGATCGGACTGGCTTTCTCATCAAGAAAATCACGCAGGGTCAACACGCCCTCGTTTTCCGCCATTTCACCCTCCAGCCGATAGAAAATCCGGTGGAAGCCGTCATCGCACGGCACCCAGCAGGGTGACAGCGGGCGGAAGCGACGCACCCGATGCCGTCCGGGCTCGGATTCGCGGAACGTCAGGATGATATGCAGGTGCTTCTCGCGCCCCGTCACGTCGCCGGGCGGGAACCAGAAATCGTCGCGAACGAAGTGATACAGATCGTCTTCGGGCGAAAGCAGTAACGTCAGCGCATCCAGCAGGCTGGACTTACCCCACGCGTTCTCGCCGATCAGGACGTTGTTCTGTTCCAGCTGCAGCGACAGGCGGTTAATACCGCGAAACCCGACAATTTCCACACGTTCGAGAAGCATAAATCCCCCGCGCAATGAACACTTTTTCCTTTAAGTTATCAGCAGTATAGCGGGAGGCGCCCTGTCACGACAGCACAACATTCACCGTGGCGAGAATTGGTCTATGCTCTATTTACCGCTGATTTGAACAAGGATTGACATCACATTGCCTTAAATCAAATTAATCGAATTTATTTAAGTGGCGAAGGGGTGTTGTTGGTTTTTAAAATACGGACTCTTTGAGTCGTCATCCCTTTATGGCGATATATCCCGCGCGCGGGAAAGCGTGCGGAAAATTATTTGAGGTGGTTATGTTTAGAAAATTGGCTGCAGAATGCTTTGGTACATTCTGGCTGGTATTTGGTGGCTGCGGTAGCGCCGTTCTGGCAGCAGCATTCCCGGAATTAGGTATCGGTTTTGTCGGCGTCGCGCTGGCATTTGGTTTGACCGTATTAACCATGGCCTTTGCCGTGGGGCATATTTCCGGCGGTCATTTTAACCCGGCAGTAACGTTAGGTTTATGGGCCGGCGGTCGTTTTCCGGCGAAAGAGGTGATTGGTTATATTGTCGCCCAGGTGGTTGGCGGTATTATCGCAGCGGGCGTTCTGTACGTGATTGCCAGCGGTAAAGCCGGGTTCGACGCGGCGGCCAGCGGCTTCGCCTCTAACGGCTTCGGCGAGCATTCTCCGGGCGGTTATTCCATGCTGTCTGCCATCGTGATTGAAATTGTGCTGACCGCAGGCTTCCTGCTGGTGATCCACGGCGCAACCGACAAACACGCGCCAGCAGGCTTCGCCCCTATTGCGATTGGTCTGGCGCTGACCCTTATTCACCTGATTTCGATTCCGGTCACCAATACCTCCGTTAACCCGGCACGCAGTACCGCCGTCGCTATCTTCCAGGGTGGCTGGGCGCTTGAGCAGCTCTGGCTGTTCTGGGTCATGCCGATTATTGGCGGTATCCTGGGTGGCGTGCTGTACCGCACCCTGCTGGAAAAACGCGATTAATTGCGCGCGGTGTCGGGCGGCGCTAACGCTTACCCGACCTACGTGAGAGTGCACTTGTAAGCCGGGTAAGGCGCAGCCGCCACCCGGCTTTTTTATTGCCGCTTTACTGAACAGTCTTTATTGGGTAGTGTCTCTGGCGCTCAACAGATACTCAAAAGGACCGGCTGTTCATGTTTTCAGGACTCCTCATTATTCTGCTGCCCCTGATTGTGGGCTACCTTATTCCGCTGCACAGAGAATCCGCATTACGGCTCATCAACCGTTTTCTCAGCTGGATTGTTTACGTCATTCTTTTCTTTATGGGGATAAGCCTGGCCTTTCTGGATAATCTGGCGACGAATTTGCTTTCCATCCTGCATTATTCGGTGGTCACCGTGGTGGTTATTTTGCTGTGTAATATCGCCGCATTATTCTGGCTTGAGCGCACCGTTCCGTGGAAAAACCATCATCATCAGGAAAAGCTGCCTTCCCGAATTGCGATGGCGCTGGAATCATTAAAACTGTGCGGCGTCGTGGTGCTCGGTTTTCTTCTTGGGCTGACCGGCTGGGCGTTTTTACAGCACGCAACAGAGGCCAGTGAATATACACTGATCTTCCTGCTGTTCCTGATCGGTATCCAGCTGCGAAATAATGGCATGACGCTGAAGCAAATTGTTCTGAACCGTCGGGGAATGATGGTCGCGGTCATTGTTATCGCCAGCTCCATGGTGGCGGGCGTGATTAACGCTTTTATTCTCGACCTGCCGCTGAAAACCGGCCTCGCGATGGCGTCAGGTTTTGGTTGGTATTCCCTCTCCGGTATTTTGCTGACCGAATCATTCGGTCCGGTGATCGGCAGCGCCGCCTTCTTTAACGATCTGGCGCGTGAACTGCTCGCCATTATGCTGATCCCGGGACTGGTTCGCCGCAGCCGCTCTACCGCATTGGGCCTGTGCGGCGCGACGTCGATGGACTTTACCCTGCCAGTGTTACAACGCTCTGGCGGGCTGGAGATGGTGCCCGCCGCCATCGTTCACGGCTTTATTTTAAGCCTGCTGGTTCCGGTTCTGATGGCCGTCTTCTCGGCGTGATACTTCTTTGGCGGTAGGGTTCCTGCCGCCAAAATTGCGCTAAATCAATCTCCCTCTATTTTGTAGTAAAAAGCCCTTTTCACCGTTCTGGCACAGGCATAACCTTAAACATGTATATTAAATATAACTTTAACAGGTGTGATTATGTTTTGTGTGCAATGTGAACAAACCATCCGTACCCCGGCAGGCAATGGCTGCTCTTACGCACAGGGTATGTGCGGCAAAACCGCAGAAACATCTGACCTTCAGGACCTGCTGATTGCGGCCCTGCAAGGCCTTTCCACATGGGCGTTTAAAGCCCGCGAATATGGCATCATCGACCACTACGTCGACAGCTTCGCCCCGCGCGCCTTCTTCTCCACGCTGACCAACGTTAACTTCGACTCTCCGCGCATTGTTGGCTATGCCCGCGAAGCCATTGCCCTGCGTGAAGCGCTGAAGGCGCAGTGTCTGAAGGCGGATGCCAGCGCCCGCGTGGAAAACCCGATGTCAGACCTTCAGCTGGTGAGCGACGATCTGGGCGAGCTGCAGCGTCAGGCGGCAGAATTCACGCCGAATAAAGACAAAGCGGCGATTGGCGAGAACATTCTCGGCCTTCGCCTGCTGTGCCTGTACGGCCTGAAAGGCGCGGCAGCCTATATGGAGCACGCGCACGTGCTCGGTCAATACGACAACGACATTTACGCGCAATACCATAAAATCATGGCGTGGCTGGGCACCTGGCCTGCCGATATGAACGCGCTGCTGGCGTGCTCGATGGAAATCGGGCAGATGAACTTCAGGGTGATGAGTATTCTGGACGCCGGTGAAACCGGCACCTACGGCCATCCGACCCCAACGCAGGTCAACGTCAAAGCGACCGAGGGTAAATGTATTCTGATCTCCGGTCATGACCTGAAAGATCTCTACAACCTGCTGAAGCAGACCGAAGGCACCGGCGTTAACGTCTATACCCACGGTGAAATGCTGCCGGCGCACGGCTATCCGGAGCTGCGTAAGTTTAAGCACCTGATCGGTAACTACGGCAGCGGCTGGCAGAACCAGCAGGTGGAATTTGCCCGCTTCCCTGGCCCTATCGTGATGACCTCTAACTGCATCATCGACCCGACCGTGGGCGCGTATGACGACCGCATCTGGACCCGCAGCATCGTCGGCTGGCCGGGCGTGAGCCATCTTGAAGGTGACGATTTCGGTCCGGTTATCGCCCAGGCGCAGCAGATGGCGGGTTTCCCGTACAGCGAGATCCCGCATCTGATCACCGTCGGCTTCGGTCGTGAAACCCTGCTCGGTGCCGCCGATTCGCTGATTGACCTCGTCAGCCGTGAAAAGCTGCGCCACATCTTCCTCGTCGGCGGCTGCGACGGCGCGCGCGGCGAGCGTAACTACTTCACCGATTTCGCCACCCGCGTGCCGGAAGACTGCCTGATCCTGACCCTGGCGTGCGGAAAATACCGTTTCAACAAGCTGGACTTCGGCGACATCGAAGGTCTGCCGCGCCTGATCGATGCGGGCCAGTGTAACGATGCTTATTCGGCCATCATTCTGGCAGTTACCCTGGCGGAGAAACTGGGCTGCGGCGTGAACGACCTGCCGCTGTCGCTGGTGCTCTCGTGGTTTGAGCAGAAAGCGATTGTCATTCTGCTGACCCTGCTCTCTCTGGGCGTGACTAACATCGTGACTGGCCCGACTGCGCCAGGCTTCCTGACGCCGGACCTGCTGGCGGTGCTCAATGAAAAATTCGGTCTGCGCTCCGTGACCAAAGTTGAAGACGATATGAAGCAACTGCTGAGCGCGTAAGGAGTAACTCATGACCATGCCAACCTCACACTGCCCGTGGCGCATGCAGGTTCATCACATCCATCAGGAGACGCCGGATGTGTGGACGCTGTCGCTGCTGTGCCACGACTACTATCCGTACCGTGCGGGTCAGTATGCGCTGGTTAGCGTTCGCCATTCGGCAGACACCCTGCGCGCCTACACCCTTTCTTCCACGCCGGGCGTGAGCGAGTACATCACGCTTACCGTCCGTCGCATTGAAGGCGGGGCCGGTTCAGAATGGCTGACCCGGGACGTGAAGTGCGGGGATTATATCTGGCTGTCCGATGCGCAGGGTGAGTTCACCTGTGACGACAAAGCGGAAGAGAAATTCCTGTTGCTGGCGGCAGGCTGTGGCGTAACGCCGATTATGTCAATGCGCCGCTGGCTGGCAAAACACCGCCCGCAGGCCGACGTGCAGGTGATCTTCAGCGTGCGATCTCCGGACGATGTCATTTTTGCCGAGGAGTGGCGTGATTACCCGGTGACGCTGGTGGCTGAGCACAACGCGACGCACGGTTTTGTGCCCGGTCGCCTGAGCCGCGAGCTGCTGCAAAGCGTGCCGGACATTGCGAACCGTACGGTGATGACCTGCGGCCCGGCGCCGTACATGGCTATCGTGGAAGAAGACGTGAAAGCGCTCGGCGTGACCCGCTTCTTCAAAGAGCAGTTTTTCACGCCGGTGGCGGAAGCAGCAACCAGCGGGATTACGTTTACCAAACTGCAGCCTGCGCAGACCTTCTTTGGCCGCGTGGGGAGCACGCTGCTGGAGGCGCTGGAAAGCAACCACGTGCCGGTGGCGGCGGCCTGCCGCGCCGGGGTGTGCGGCTGCTGTAAAACGAAGGTGGTTTCCGGGGAGTACACCGTCACCAGCACCATGACGTTGTCCGACGCGGAAATTGCCGAGGGTTACGTGCTGGCATGCTCGTGCCATCCACAGGGTGATCTCGTCCTCGCATAAAGGTTATGCTTTCGATCGTAGGCCCGGTAAGCGTCAGCGCCACCGGGCTTTTTGCCGGGTGGCACTACGTTTACCCGGCCTACAACCGCCCTACCGCCACGCAGGCGCTTTCCCCAGCGCAAACCGCCCTGCGCCTAAAAACGCCACCGCCAGCGAGCCGATAAAGAAGTACACCAGGCTTTCAATCGCCCATGCGCCAACCTTATCAAGGGCGAGCGTTTCCCCCATTCCCACCATCAGCCATGCCACGATCATCGTAAACGCCAGCACCAGCGCGGCCGGGCGCGTAAAGAGCCCGACAATAATCAGGATCGGCGCCACCACTTCGCCAATCAACACGCCGTAGGCAATAAACCCCGGCAGCCCTTTCTCCACCAGCATGCCGCTGATAAAGCCCACCCCACCAAACAGCTTATGCAAACCGTGAAAGAGCATCAGCCCGCCGACGGCAAGTCGTAACAAGAGTTTGCCAAGATCGTCGCACGATAGCTTTTCATTAACAGCAATTAACAATGATTTAACCATTTGAAATGATTCCTGTTTTCACTGAGATATCACCAGATTATGCCGAATAATTGCGCGTGAAAAGCACCTTTTAATTGGGGGGATTTGACGGGCAATACGGAGACTTTCTTCTAAGCTTGTAAGCGTTATCACAAAAAGGAGACGGACAACCATGAAACAAACCGTGGCTGCATATATAGCGAAAACGCTCGAACAGGCTGGCGTAAAACGCATCTGGGGCGTCACCGGCGATTCCCTGAACGGACTCAGCGACAGCCTTAACAAGATGAAGACCATCGAATGGATGCCGACCCGCCATGAAGAGGTTGCCGCGTTCGCCGCAGGTGCTGAAGCGCAGCTTACCGGTGAACTGGCCGTCTGCGCCGGATCCTGCGGGCCGGGTAACCTGCACCTGATCAACGGCCTCTTCGACTGCCACCGCAATCACGTGCCGGTGCTGGCGATTGCCGCCCACATCCCCTCGTCCGAAATCGGCAGCGGCTATTTTCAGGAGACGCATCCGCAGGAGCTGTTCCGTGAATGCAGCCACTATTGCGAACTGGTTTCATCCCCGGAGCAGATCCCGCAGGTTCTGGCGATCGCCATGCGCAAGGCCGTGCTGAATCGCGGCGTTTCGGTGGTCGTTATTCCGGGCGACGTGGCCCTCAAGGCTGCGCCAGAAGGGGCCAGCACCCACTGGTATCACGCCCCGCAGCCGGTGGTAACGCCAGCCGAGGAGGAGCTGAAAAAACTGGCGCAGTTGCTGCGTTACGCCAGCAATATCGCCCTGATGTGCGGCAGCGGCTGCGCGGGCGCGCACAAGGAGCTGCTGGAATTTGCTGGTAAACTGAAAGCGCCGATCGTCCACGCCCTGCGCGGCAAAGAGCACGTCGAATACGATAACCCGTACGATGTGGGCATGACCGGACTGATCGGTTTTTCTTCCGGCTTCCACACCATGATGAACGCCGACACGCTGATCCTGCTCGGCACCCAGTTCCCGTATCGCGCGTTCTACCCGACGGACGCCAAAATCATTCAGATTGATATCAACCCGGCCAGCATCGGCGCGCACAGCAAGGTCGATATGGCGCTGGTGGGCGACATCAAATCCACCCTTGCCGCCCTGCTGCCGCTGCTGGAAGAGAAAACCGATCGCAAGTTCCTCGATAAAGCGCTAAGCGACTATCGCGATGCCCGCAAGGGTCTGGACGATCTCGCCAAACCGAGCGACAAAGCCATTCACCCGCAGTATCTGGCGCAGCAGATCAGCCATTTCGCGGACGACGATGCCATCTTCACCTGCGACGTAGGCACGCCAACCGTCTGGGCGGCACGCTACCTGAAAATGAACGGCAAGCGCCGTCTGCTCGGCTCGTTCAACCACGGCTCGATGGCTAACGCCATGCCGCAGGCGCTGGGCGCAAAAGCGACAGCGCCGGAGCGCCAGGTGGTGGCGATGTGCGGCGACGGCGGGTTCAGCATGCTGATGGGCGATTTCCTGTCGGTAGTGCAGATGAAGCTTCCGCTGAAAATCGTGGTCTTTAACAACAGCGTGCTGGGCTTCGTGGCGATGGAGATGAAGGCTGGAGGCTATCTGACGGACGGCACCGAGCTGCACGACACCAACTTTGCCCGCATCGCCGAGGCCTGCGGCATCACCGGCATCCGCGTGGAGAAAGCCTCCGAGGTGGATGAAGCCCTGCAGCGCGCCTTCTCCATCGACGGCCCGGTGCTGGTGGATGTGGTCGTCGCCAAAGAGGAGCTGGCCATCCCGCCACAGATCAAGCTTGAGCAGGCCAAAGGCTTTAGCCTGTACATGCTGCGCGCCATCATCAGCGGTCGCGGTGACGAGGTGATCGAACTGGCAAAAACCAACTGGCTCAGGTAAAACATCTGGCATCGCCTTTTTAAATATAAGGACATGCCATGATTGATTTACGCAGTGATACCGTTACCCGCCCGAGTCGCGCCATGCTCGAAGAGATGATGGCCGCCCCGGTCGGGGACGACGTCTACGGCGACGACCCGACGGTAAACGAACTGCAGCGCTATGCCGCAGAGCTGAGCGGAAAAGAGGCCGCCCTGTTCCTGCCCACCGGCACGCAGGCCAACCTGGTGGCGCTGCTCAGCCACTGCGAGCGCGGTGAAGAGTACATTGTCGGCCAGGGCGCGCATAACTACCTCTACGAAGCCGGCGGTGCTGCGGTGCTCGGCAGCATTCAGCCGCAGCCGATTGACGCCGCGCCGGACGGCACTCTGCCGCTCGACAAGGTCGCGGCGAAAATCAAAGCCGATGATATTCACTTTGCCCGCACCAGGCTGCTCAGCCTTGAAAACACCCACAACGGCAAAGTGCTGCCGCGCGAATACCTGAAAGCCGCATGGGAGTTTACCCGCGAACGCAGGCTGGGCCTGCACGTGGACGGCGCGCGCATCTTCAACGCCGTGGTGGCGTACGGCTGCGAGCTGAAAGAGATTACGCAATACTGCGACTCGTTCACCATCTGCCTCTCTAAAGGGCTGGGCACCCCAGTGGGTTCCCTGCTCGTCGGCAATGCGGACTACATCAAGCGTGCCAACCGCTGGCGCAAAATGACCGGCGGCGGCATGCGTCAGGCGGGTATTCTGGCAGCTGCGGGGCTGTATGCCCTGAAAAACAATGTGGCGCGCCTGAAGGACGATCACGACAACGCCGCGTGGATGGCGGCGCAGCTGCGTGAAATTGGCGCCGACGTGATGCGCCACGACACTAACATGCTGTTCGTTCGCGTGGGCGATGACCACGCCGCTGCGCTTGGCGAGTTCATGAAAGCACGTGGCGTGCTGATCAACGCCTCGCCTGTCGTGCGTCTGGTCACGCATCTCGACGTCAGCCGCGAGCAGCTAACCGAGGTGGTGAAACACTGGCAGGCGTTTTTACAGCGATAAGGAGCAGCACATGCCGCAACGCATTCTGGTGCTCGGCGCCAGCGGGTATATCGGTCAGCATCTCACCGCGGCGTTAAGCCAGCAGGGGCACCAGGTGCTGGCTGCGGCACGCAACACCGAACGCCTGCAAAAACTCAGTTTAGCGGGCGTTACCTGTCACAACGTTGACCTCAACTGGCCAAAGTCGCTTCCCGCGCTGCTGGACGGGGTCGACACCCTTTACTACCTGGTACACAGCATGGGCGAAGGCGGGGATTTTATCGCCCACGAGCGTCAGGTGGCGATGAATGTCCGCGATGCCCTGCTGCAAACCCCGGTGAAGCAGGTGATTTTTCTCAGTTCACTCCAGGCACCTGAACACGAGCAGTCCGATCACCTGCGCGCCCGCCAGCTGACGGCGGACATCCTGCGGGGGGCAAATATCCCCGTCACCGAACTGCGCGCCGGGATCATCGTCGGCGCAGGCTCTGCCGCCTTCGAAGTGATGCGCGATATGGTCTACAACCTGCCGGTGCTCACGCCGCCGCGCTGGGTCCGTTCGCGCACCACGCCGATTGCGCTGGAGAACCTGCTTCATTATCTGGTGGCCCTGCTGGATCATCCGGCGGAGCAACACCGCGTGCTCGAGGCGGCAGGCCCGGACGTGCTGAGCTATCAGGAGCAGTTCGAACATTTCATGCGCGTCAGCGGACGCCGCCGCTGGCTGATCCCCATTCCCTTCCCGACCCGCTGGATTTCGGTGTGGTTTTTGAATGTGATCACCTCGGTGCCGCCGACAACCGCCAAAGCGCTTATTCAGGGGCTGAAGCATGATTTACTGGCCGACGATCGCGCGCTGCGCGTCTTAATTCCCCAGGACCTGATCCGCTTTGACGATGCCGTGCGCAATACGCTCAAGGAAGAAGAAAAGCTGGTGAACTCCAGCGACTGGGGTTACGACGCCCAGGCCTTTGCCCGCTGGCGGCCGGAGTATGGTTATTACCCGAAACAGGCGGGCTGTACGGTGAAAACCGGCGCCAGCCTGGCCGCGTTGTGGGAGGTGGTGAACCAGATTGGCGGCAAAGAACGGTATTTCTTCGGTAATCTCCTCTGGCAAACGCGCGGGGCAATGGACCTGCTGGTGGGCCACCGGCTGGCTAAAGGCCGCCCGGCACGCCCGTATCTTGAGGTGGGTGACGCGGTTGACAGCTGGAAGGTGATTATTGTCGAGCCGGAAAAACAGCTGGCACTGCTGTTCGGCATGAAAGCCCCGGGGCTGGGCCGACTCTGCTTTACCCTGAAAGACAAAGGCGATCATCGTGAACTGGACGTCCGCGCATGGTGGCATCCGCACGGAATGCCGGGTCTGTTCTACTGGCTGTTGATGATCCCTGCCCACCTGTTTATCTTCCGGGGCATGGCGAAACGCATTGCGCAACGGGCAGAACAAAAGACGGAAAAGATCTAAATAAAACTCTCTTTCTTTCACCTTTCCCATTGCATAGCGCCGTAATTCACGAAAGAATGCGCACGAAATTCTTTTCAACACAGTGGATAGCTATGAAGGTACTGGTTACCGGGGCGACCAGCGGCTTAGGCCGAAATGCGGTCGAATTTCTGCGCAATAAAGGCATCAGCGTCAGGGCTACCGGTCGCAACGAAGCGATGGGTAAACTGCTGCAAAAAATGGGCGCAGAGTTCGTCCATGCCGACCTGACGGAGCTCGTCTCCTCGCAGGCGAAAGTGATGCTCGCCGGTATCGACACGCTATGGCACTGTTCCAGTTTTACCTCCCCGTGGGGGACCCAGGAAGCCTTCGATCTCGCCAACGTGCGGGCCACCCGCCGTCTGGGTGAATGGGCCGTTGCCTGGGGCGTGCGTAACTTTATTCATATCTCGTCACCGTCACTCTATTTCGACTATCACCACCATCGCGATGTGCAGGAAGATTTCCGCCCTGCCCGCTTTGCCTGTGAATTTGCCCGCAGCAAGGCGGCCAGCGAAGAGGTCATTGACCTGCTGGCGCAGTCAAACCCGCATACTCGCTTTACGGTCCTGCGTCCGCAGAGCCTGTTCGGGCCGCACGACAAGGTATTTATTCCCCGTCTGGCGCAGATGATGCACCACTACGGCAGCGTGCTGCTGCCGCGCGGCGGCGATGCGCTGGTGGATATGACCTATTACGAAAATGCCGTTCACGCCATGTGGCTGGCCAGCCAGCCGGACTGCGATAAGCTGATCTCCGGTCGCGCCTATAACATCACTAATGGCGAACCCTGCACGCTGCGCAGCATTGTGCAGCGGCTGATCGACGAGCTGCAGATCGACTGCCGTATCCGTTCTGTTCCCTATCCCATGCTGGATATGATTGCCCGCAGCATGGAGCGCTTTGGCAGTAAAACAGCCAAAGAGCCTGCGCTGACGCATTACGGCGTCTCTAAACTCAACTTTGACTTCACGCTGGATATTTCGCGGGCGGAGAATGAGCTGGGGTATAAACCGGTTGTGACGCTGGATGAAGGGATTATGCGCACGGCGGCGTGGTTACGGGATCACGGGAAGCTTCATCGCTAGCCTTTTTGCCCGGTGGCGGCTTCGCCTGACCGGGCCTACAACTGCTCCGTACTGCCCCCTCGCCCCATTAGCCTCATGTACGAAAACGGCAACCCGAGGGTTGCCGTTTGCTTTTACAGAGCTGTCCAGGCATCTGCCCACGCCAGGCCAGCGCCTGGTTCGTAGTATGCCGGAGAGTTGTTACACCAGCCGCTGTACGGGAACGGTTTGCACTGGAACAGTTTACCGTGGTTGTTCACGATATCACCTGCGTTGTACTTGCTGTTCGCGCTCCACGCGGCGTAAGAGCCGGAAGTGCCTTCGTCCTTAGACGTGGCTTTCGCTTTCACGTTCAGCAGGTAGGACGTGGTGCTGGTCAGTTCGCCATCGCTGACGGTCAGGCCGATTTCGTACTGCTGAGCCGTTGCAGACTCTGGTGCCTTGAAGGTCACCACCGCTTTGTCCTGACCGGTCACGGTCTGGCCATCCTGGGAACGCCAGGTGTAGGTCAGCTTGTTACCGTCGGCGTCTGTGGAACCTTCCGCGCTCAGGGAAACCTGCGCACCCGCTTCAACTGCCCCGATTGGGCCCGCAATCTGCGCCACAGGGGCGTGATTCACGGTTGCCGGTTCAACAGGGGTGGTATCTTCCGCTGGCGTGGTATCCGCTGGCGGCGTGGTGTCTGCCGGGGTTTTGTCTTCGCCTGGGGTCACTGCCGAGCCGTCATCGTTAATGATGTTCACGTTATAGAACTTCTTAACGCAGTTGGTGTAGTCACCCTCTTTGAACGCGCTGAACGGCGTCTGGTAACCCACCAGCTGGCAGGAGTAGGTCTTACCGTCCGGCGTATCCGGACTCCATCCCCAGTCCTGCTCCCAGTAGATCTTCAGCGCGCCGGAGCCGCCTTCATCGAACTGCTTCATGTTGGCGCAGCCCAGCACTTCATTCGCCGGAACTGGCACTTTCAGGTAGTTCGCGAACTCTTTGTAGTACTTGATGCGGTTTTCAGACTGGGCAATCTCGGTCGGGCCGCCGCACTCTACGCCACCGTTGATGATCTGGGTGGTCACGCCGAAGCCAGGAACCAGGCCGTTGGCTTTATCGTGATCGTTTGGCTGCCAGGTGCCGTCGATAACCTGCAGCATGCTTGGTTTTGGCGGCTGCGGATAGGCGAAGAAGAAGATCGCACTCGCCAGGTTCAGCCAGGTATCCGCCACCAGCTCAGGTTTGTCGAGCAGGGTGCGGACGGTGCCAAACATCGCTTCCGAGAACGGACCGTAGTTGTAGTTGTAAGACAGCTGCTTTGCGCCGCGGCCAAAGTAGCTTACGAAGTCGCCGTCTTTGTCCTTACCGCATGGCCAGGTCTGTCCCTGCCAGATGTCAGGGTTACATTCGCCGTTATAGCCGCCTTTCTGACCTTCAGTCCAGCCCATTTCACGAACGTGAACCAGGGCCTGACGCCATTCGGCTTCCGGACGCCAGCTTTCATGACCGCCGGTTTCCTGCGCAAAGTGGGCAAACATGGTCGCCAGCTCTTTACGGCAGATGGCGTCGCTGTCGCGACCATCGTTATAGGTCTTACACAGTGCCGGGAATTTACCAACAGCCTTCAGGAAGTTACTGTAGGTGTAAGACTGAGCGCGCAGCGGGAAGAGATATTCCCAGTCGCTGGCCTTCACGATCCCTTCAACGCGCTTGACGTTGTCAGGGTTCGACGCACGACCTGGCTCAATCTGCTCAACGAGGCTGTTGTCCAGGGTCGCAATGGTGTCTTTCACCGAAACCATCAGCGGGAAATTGGTCAGCTCTTTTTCCTTTTTCGCCAGATCGCTGGCTTTCATGGTGTACGGCTCGCTGCTGGCCGCCTGCAGTGATGCAGCCTGCGCCATAAAGGGTGCAATGCATGCTCCCGCCACGAGAACGCTCAGTAATGTCCTTTTCGTCATTTCAAATAATCCTGTATTTAAGCAACTAGGGTGAGTACATTCCCGGCTTATGTATTACTCCCTTAATAAATAAGCCTGAGAGTGTGGTTCTTTTTCATTTTCTGAAGAACACCAAAAGGAATTCTTCAAAAAACAAAAATGACGCCATCGTTATTTACCCGACTTTATTTGCTGATACTTCGCCCACACTTTATGGGCATAACGCATGCGCTGCGGATAATTTTCTTTTTTCAACCCGGCGTTATAGGCGCCTACCGCTTCCCAGTTATAGCCATACACTTTTATCATCCCGGACAGAATG
This sequence comes from Enterobacter sp. Acro-832, assembly GCF_011752745.1. Taxonomy (NCBI): domain Bacteria; kingdom Pseudomonadati; phylum Pseudomonadota; class Gammaproteobacteria; order Enterobacterales; family Enterobacteriaceae; genus Enterobacter; species Enterobacter sp. Acro-832. Next base: position 340,417 of record NZ_VWWX01000002.1, on the reverse strand, counting down.
GACGCGCCGACCATAATAGAGGTACAGGGCTCAGTCATAAGCTGGTTCTCATCAATCCCCTGCCGCTCTAACTCGCTGAAGTGCGAGCTGTTAATCTGCATCAACCCGACGTCACGCGTGCCGTCGTGGTTCCAGCCTACCGCGTAGGGATTCATTCCGGATTCCACTTTGGCAATCGCATATAACAGCCACGGATCGACGTGATAATAATGTCCGGCATTATCCCAACAGTTCGCAAATACGCTCTGACTAAACAGCAATAAAAATAAAATCACGCGTTTCATGAGCACCTGCTCTTAAATACTGAACCTCTTCCTGCTCATAATTAGCGATCATTCTGAAGTGTTGGTCACCCCCGAAGTGGGGTGTGACCAACCATTGCGGGTTGATATCATTCCCGCAATTCACGGTTCAGAAGGTTATTTGCAATCGGTTGATGCGCCTTCTTTCACCCATACGTCGCTGTTGGCCGGGTTATCACCCTGCGTCCACCATTTCGCGCGGTAAACGTTACCCTGGTAGGTCGTGGTTTCGCCGCCGTTGTATGCCAGGTCAGAGCGCCAGTTCATCTTCACGTTGCTTACCATTTCCCATGCGTCCACGCCGAAGTCAGGCTGGTTGCCCTGCGTCCAGTATTTCGCTTTCCACACCAGATGGTCGAAGCTGACGGTATCGCCCGTGTTGTAGATTTTGCTGGATTCCCACGCCGGATATTTGCTGGCGTTGGCGTCAACAGGCTTATCGCAGCTGCCGGTCGCCGTCCCTTCATCTGATGGCGGGGTCAACTCGTCTGACGGTGGCGTCACTTCATCCGCAGGCGGGGTGACGTCTTCTGCCGGTGGCGTCACTTCGTCAGCCGGTTTTGGTGTGACCACGACCTGGACGTTGGACTGAACGCTGGTCTTGCCATCGCTCACCACCACGCTCAGGGTATAGGACGACTCAGAGCTCACCTCAGGCGCGGTGATGTTCACGTTCGCGCTATCGGTACCGGTCGCGTGCATATCAGCCGGTACGCTCCAGGCGTAGGTCAGCGCATCACCGTCTGGATCCGCCGCCTGTGCGTGCAGGGCGTAGGTTTCGCCTGCCTGCAGGGTGACGTTCTGCATTGGGTTAATCACCGGTGCCTGGTTCGCTTTTGGCGCTTTGTTAACGACCTGAACATCAGCGGAGTTGCTCAGCCCCTTCGCGTCGGTCACGGTCAGTCGGAACGCCAGCGTCTGGTTGCTGGTGACGGCCGCCACGTTGAAGGAAGCCTTCGCTTTGGTGCTGTTGGTGAGGGTCACTGATGGGCCAGAGATCTGGGTCCATTTGTAGGTAATGGCATCACCGTCTGGATCGGTTGAAGCCGAACCGTCCAGGGTCACGGTAGCCGGACCGGTTACCGTCTGGTCAACCGCGGTGGCAACCGGCGCATGGTTGGTCACGACCGGATCAACTGGCGCAGAGCCGCCCATCAGGCTTTCGTTCATCGCGTTCAGGATGTCGCCGGTATCGGAGTCGATAGACCAGGCGAAGAGGCCGCCCAGGTTTTTCGACAGCACGTACTTCCCTTTTGCCGTGGTAGAGCGTGCATCTTCATAGGAGATCAGATCACCCGTTGTCTTATTGAAGACATACGGCGCTTCGGCAGTCGCATCGTAGCCGGATTCCCAGCCTGGCTTGCCTTTGTACTCGTTCATAATCTGACGATAGTCCACCACGCCCGGTTCCCAGGTGCCTTTTACCATGCCGGTTGCGGTACCGGTGAACGGATTGTCGCCGGTGTAGCCATGCACGCCCGTCCAGCCGCGGCCATACATGCCCGCACCCACCACGATCTTGCCTGGCTGTACGCCCTGAGCAAGCAGCGCGTCCACGCCGTTCTCGGTGGTGTAGTTCGTGTCCGGACGCCATGACGGCGCGCGCAGCGCGGCCTGATGGCCCAGCTCGGTGTTGCTCCAGCCGCCGTAGAAGTCGTAGCTCATCAGGAAGATATGGTCGAGATCGCGCTGAGCGGTGGTGTAATCCACGTCTTCAATCTTATCGCGGCCTGCGCCAATGGCACTGGTCAGCTCATAGGTACGACCCGTCTGCGCGGAGAGCTCGTTCAGCATGGTACGCAGATCGTGAATCAGCGCCGTGTAGGTGGCTTTATCCTGCTGCGGGTTGCCTTTGGTTTCAGTCACGCCGCCGCCGCCCGGGAATTCCCAGTCGATGTCCACGCCGTCAAAGAATTTCCAGGTCTGCAGGAACTCCTTCACAGAGGCCACGAAGCGAGAGCGGATTGCCGGGTCGCCCATGTGATAGAACGGGTCGGACAGGGTCCAGCCGCCGATGGATGGCAGCACTTTCAGGTCAGGATGCGCTTTTTTCAGCGCCATCAGCTGGCCAAAGTTCCCTTTGTACGGGTCGTCCCAGTCGGCGACGCCCGCCTGCGGTTTTTGCAGAGCAGCCCACGGGTCATGGATGGCCACGGTAAAGTCCGGACGTCCGGCGCAGTCGCGCTGCAGCACGGAGAAGCTGTTGCCGCCCTCAACGGTTTTCAGACCGTCGTTAATGCCGTCGCCGCCACAGATTGGAATGAAGCCATAGAGGATGTGGTTAAGGTTTGCAGCCGGGATTTTATCAACCGGGAAGTTACGATCGTACACGCCCCATTCAGGGAAGTACGCCGCAACCACTTTATCAGGATGTTTGGCGAACGTTTTGTTGTTCTCCTGCAGCGGTGCGTTCAGCGGCAGCAGATGGCTGCCGTCGGTATCCGCCACGATGATCAGCTTGCTGGCGCTTTTAGTACAGCCGCTGGCGTTACAGGCTTCCACCTGTTCCTGATAACGTCCGCCTTTTTTCACCTTAAAGGTGGCTGAGCCGCTTGCACCGGCTGCACCGGTCCACACGGTTTGACCATCGAGCAGCACTTTTGCAGAGGTTGGCGCGTCGCCGCTCCACACGTTCCACTCGACTTTCACATCCACGCCGTCGTTATGCACCTTGACGAGGCTGTTGTAATCCTGCGCGGCCTGATCCACTTCCACCAGCGCAAATTTGTCATTGCCGTAGCCGATGGTCGGTGCACCTGGCGCAGCTGCGAATGCAGAACCGGTTGCCGCTGCAATAAAGAGCGCCAGATATTTAGGCTTAATAAATTTCATTTTTATTTCCTGATAAATTTATTCGTAAACGTAATTGACCCATGTCTTCCTTTAAAACATGGAATATTATTCACATAGTGCGTTTTTTAAATACGCAGACAGCCGTTACCCAAACCTTAAAGACGCGTTGTATTCCTCCATTAAAAGATACAAGCTAAAACTCCGTGTAGCTTATGCCTTTTACGATACACTGAGGATAAAAGGTCGTCCTTCTCTTTCCCCGTCGAAAAAATTGACAAAAAAACTTGACCCGGTTATTTAATATGTCAGTGAAATAACTGGCTGGTATAGAGTGCTATTCCAGCAAAAGCCAGATAAGGTCCGAAAGCGATGGTGAGGTTATTTTTATTTAATTTATTTAAAAGCAAATAACCCACGATGCCGCTTAATGCGGCAATTAATTCAATCTCAGGCAGCGCCTGCCAGCCGCACCAGGCACCCAGCGCCGCCAGCAGCTTAAAATCGCCGTAGCCCAGCCCTTCGCGTCGGGTGAGCAGACGAAACGCCCAGTACACCAGCCAGAGCGAAAGATAGCCCGCCACCGCGCCCAACAGCGCATCGCGCAGGGGCAGTCCGTGGCTAAAAGCGTGGAACAGCAGCCCGGCCCACAGCAGCGGCTGCGTCAGGCAGTCGGGCAGCAACTGGTGCTGTCCGTCAATCATCGCCAGCGACAACAGAAAGGCCGCCAGCACCCACAGCGAGAAAAGAGATGCCAATCCCGGTATCCACCAGGCGGTGACGCCAAAGAACAGCGCCATCACCAGTTCGAGTAAAAATAACCGCAGCGGAATCGCCGACTGACAGCAGCGGCAGCGTCCCCGCAGCGCCAGCCAGCTCAGCAGCGGAATATTCTCCCAGGCGCGCAGCGCATGCTGGCAGACGGGACAGTGCGAGGCAGGGAAAAGCAGGTTGCTGCGGCACGCCTCCTCCATCACCATCCCCGGCACGCGGTCCACCACGACGCCGAGAAAGCTCCCCAGGATCGCGCCGAGCACGCCGCTCATCGCGGCAAACCCGACGGGATAACTCTCCCGGACGAGCATCAGCCCGCTCATGCCACTTTTTTCCAGGTCAGCTGGATTTCGGCCTTCACGTCGCTCAGGTGATCAACCGGCGTGAGGTTTATTTTCTCCAGCCTGACGCCGGAGGCGAGGTTCATCTCACGCAGCCAGTTTTTTAATTCATAGACGTTGACCCGGTTCACCACAAAGGCCAGGGTCTGACCATCCTGGCGAATATCGGTCAAGGTCAGGTTAATTTCATGCGCGCTATTCTCCACCACGCTGCGTGGATTATCAGTTTTCACCTGTAGCACCGGCAGATGGTTTTTATCAATTTCTGTTTTCATCCAGTTTACCGTTTCCGTTTGTCGCGCCAGCGTCGCCTGGCTATTTTTTATCATGTTATCCAGGGGTATTACCCCCGCGTAATAGATGACGGCACCGAATAAGGCTCCCGCCGCTATTTTTAAAATGCGTTGTTCTCTGACGCTGTATTGTTGATAACGAGATTTAAGCTGTGCAATTCGCCCTTTCATTTATATTTCCCTGTAATCATGGCCGTATACGGCGCGTCCTTTGAAATAGGCTCTAACGTAAAATCAAAGTTCGCGCTGGCCTGATGAATGAATTCCTGTAGCGCCTGCTCGTTTTGCGCACTCACGCTTAACGTCAGGGTCCCCTGCGTGTCGTCATATTCAAACAGCGTAATTTCCATCGACGGAACGGACTGACGGATTTTTTCCAGCTCGTCCATCTGCAAAAAAATGCCTTTCGGCTGCTTCTTGATGTTCTGCCCGAAGTGGTACTTGAGGTTGGTCTGCTGGCGCATGCTTGGAAAATGGTGCTGATAGAGCTGGACCATCTCCTGCTGGACCTGATTTTCCTGATCGACCAGCATCCACGCCAGGGCGATGCGGGGGCCGAGCAGCAGGCCCAGAGAGAGAAGCCCCATCGCCGCGACGGCGGCCTTTATCCCTTTCGCCGCCCTCACGCTGGTCGCCTTCGCGCTGAACGCACCGTGCAGCAGGTTGACGCGGCACGCCTGCCACTGGGGCTGGATCAGCACCAGCGGATGTTCGCCCGCCAGCTGTTCGTCAACCTCAACGCCTGGCGGGATCTCCCCGTAGCAACGCACCTCGCCGTCTCCGGCTTTTTGCATCAGCAGCGGCAAGAGGCCCGCCTCAACGTTACAGGCGGTATGCGGGGATAAGCGCAGCCAGTAGTTCTCCTCCTGCGCGACCAGCGTGCTTCCGCCCGCCGTCACCGGCAGCAGCCAGGCGTCCGGCAGGGCCTGAATCACCTTCAGGCCCGCCTCGTGAAAGCGGGTCAGCCACTGCTGCAGGCGGGCGGTATCTATCGCCACGGCGTCCACCTCGGCGCCTTTTTTGTTCAGCACCGTCCAGTGGAGATCGTCCACCTCACCGATCAGGGTCTCCTCCGCCATCCACGAGAAGGCGGTCGCCTGCGACGCGACTTTCTTCGGCAGCGTAAAGTGGCGGAAGATCATCTCGCTGGCGGGCAGCAGCAGACAGACGCGCGCGGCCAGCGGATGATCGGCAAGGGTATGCAGCGCCTGCGGGGTGTCCAGGGTTGTAACCTGTTCGCTTCCCGACTCACACCACATGATTTTCCCGTCCTCACGGCTGTCGGGACGAACAAAAAGGACCTGTTTCATAGCGTTCTACTTTTCTTATTCAATCATTCGGTAACGACGTTGCCACGTCACAATTTCACCGGCTTCGTTATTCACCTGAAGCTGGCTCACCACGCGAAGCGTTAACTCATCGGTATTGCCGGTATAGTTGACGCGGAAATACCGGCTGTTGATGGAGAGAACCTCAGCCACCTGCGGGAGATCGTCCTTCAGCTGCGGGAAGGCCTGTTCCAGCGCTTTGCTGAAGACTTCCATACTTTCCCAGCCGGTCTCCGGCCGCGACGCAATCAGGCGAACGGCATCGTCCGCGGTCAGTTTTCCCGGGAACAGGGCTGCCAGTAAGGGAGCCTGCTCCGGCGTCAGGGTATTGACATCCACCTTGCTGGCAGAGTCCGGCAGCGCGCATAACAGCTTGCTCACCTTCGGGTACGCCGCAGCAGGAAACGCCGGCAGCAGCTTTATCTCGGCAAAGGTGCGCATCATCTGATTCGCTGGCTGACGCGCCGGCACCACGCCAGCCCAGGCGTCCGTCTCCGCGCCCTCTTTCACCGTTGTGGTGTCGCCGTCGAGATAATCCACCAGCTGCTGATAGACCTCTTCCGCCGTTGTCTGGCTGACGCCGCCGTCCGTCAGGATCTGCTCGACAATCTTCTCTTTCCGCGGCTTTTCCGGTACGGCTGACGCAGTTTGATCCTGAGCCACTTTGTCTGCGGCCAGCAGGTTATTGACGTTGAAGCAGTCCTGCGCGTCCTCGACCTGACTGACCACCGTATAGTCTTCACCCTGCGTCTCCAGCGGCTGGTGCCAGTCGCCCTCCGGGTCGAGCGGTTTGCTCTCGCCGCTGGCATCGCTCTGCAAGCGATCTTTCACCATCTTTTCCTGCGCCTGCATTGCCCAGCGCAGCTGCTGCTGGCTCACCTGATAGTGGGTTTTCTGCAAATTACGGCAGAACTGCTGGCTGATTTTGGCCGCCAGGGCCGACATCATGACCAACAGGATCAGCACAACCAGCAGGGCAACGCCGCGTTGTTGATGTATCCGGCTCATGGCTTCACGTCCGGCGCAGGCGCACGTTGCGGGGCGGGCGTATTTTCCGCCGCCGGTGCCGCCGTTTCGGTGCCCGGCTGCGGTGCCGCCGCTTCCGGCATGTCTCCCGGCGTGGTAAACACCCAGCGCCAGGTCTCGCCATTTTCCATGGTCAGCGTGAGCTCCACGCCGTCTGGCAGATGGGCGGACTCACCCCAGCTTTTTTGCCAGCCCTGGCGATAAAACCGCCACTGCATCGATTTCACCTCGCTGACAATCGGCACTTCATCGGGTTTGACGTCTGCCGGGCTGTCAATCACCGGCCAGACGTCGCGATACAGGCGCCCCTCTTCCAGCCGCCAGCGCACGCGCTCCAGCTGGACCGTGCCGCTCACGCCGTTCAGCGTGGTGAATTCAACCGCATCACCATCCTGCAAAAACAGGTCCGGCTCGTTGCGCGGCGCCCGCGCCTGCAGCTGGAAAAAATCGCGCTCCATCAGGCTCCAGGCACGCTGAAGCTGGTTGAGCTTTGCCGCACTGGCATCCGTGGCTGAACTGGTGCGCATCGCGCCATCCAGAATTTGCCAGGCCAGGGTGCTGATGACCGCGAAGATAGTCAGCGCAATCATGATCTCCAGCAGGGTAAAACCGCGCTGGCGTCGGATCGTCTTCACTTGCTCTCTTCTCCCGGCCCGATAATCTGAAGCGAAATGACCGGCTGGCTTTCATCACCTTCGGCGTAAACGCGGATGGCATTGGCCCAGCCGCTATTGGCGGTTTTCACCCGCTGCTTGTGCCAGTACCAGCTGCGTCCCCCCATAATTTCCGTCCCCTGCTCCTCGGCATCGGGAAAATCGGCTTTACCAAGCTGGGCTTCTGCCAGCTGATTTTCCGCAACCCAGCTGGCCTGCAGCGTGTCGGCCAGCCCGTGGGTGAAGCGTACGTTCAGGGAGACGGAATTCATCAGCGCCATCGCGGCGGTGGAGAAAATGACCAGCGCCACCATCACCTCCAGGAGCGTCATCCCGTTTTGCTTAACCTTGCCTTTAGTCATCGTTTTCTACCGATACCGGGGCTGCGCCCTGCGACACCACACGGAAGTGATGCTGTTTGTCGTAACTTTGCAGCGTCAGCGTAAAACGGCCAATCTCGCCGTCCGGCAGAAAGAGGATCTGGGGGTCGGCCTCGACGGTCGCCACCAGACGCTGAGGCGAAAGCGATACGTGCATCTCTTCCGGGAAATCGCCCTTCGTGGTAATACGGCCTGCGGATAATGGCACCCAGCGACGTTCGCCGTTTTTATCGTCGAGCGTGACCAGCTGATAGTTATCGGTAGTGATGACCAGCCCGACAATATTTCCGTCCATTACCGCGCGGTCTGAACCATAATCAACGAGAGCTTTTAATTGCTGACCAAATATATCCGCACCGCTGCGTGAGGGTATTGTTGATACAACCATCATGGCGCAGCTGGCAAATATCACCAGCGCCAGAATAATTTCCAGCAACGTAAAGCCGCGTTGACGCTTCATTATTTCTCTTTCTTATCCAGAGACCAGTTCGTAATATCGTCTGCGGTATTGGCTTCGCCATCAGGACCGGCAGAGAAGACGTCTACGGCGCCGTGTTCACCCGGGCTGACGAGCAGATAATCGTTGCCCCACGGGTCCTGCGGCAGGCGGCGAATATAGCCGTCGGCGCGGTAACCGTTGGGAATAGGCGCGATCTCAGGTTTGGTCACCAGCGCCTGCAGGCCCTGCTCGGTGGTCGGGTAGCGGTGGTTATCGAGCTTATACATATCCAGCGAGCCTTCGAGCGCAACAATATCGCTGGTCGCCTTTTGCGCGTCCGCTTTTTCTTTATTACCCATTAAATTTGGCACCACCATACTCGCTAAAACGCCGAGAATAACGATCACCACCATTAATTCGAGCAAGGTGAACCCCGCCTGGCGAGCCAGACGTTTTGTTTTTATAGCCATGATTTAACCTACCATATTATTAAGTTGCAGAAGCGGCTGTAATATTGACAGCACGATGAATAAAACAATCGTCGCCATGGAGACCACCAGCGCCGGTTCAAATACCGACAGCGTTAACGTAATACGATGCTGTAGCGCCGACTCCTGGTTTTCCGCCGCACGGTCCATTAAGTTGCCTAATTCGCCGCTCTCTTCACCGGAGGCAATCATGTACAGCATGGTGGGCGGGAATAATTTCGCCTGCTCCAGCGCGGCATAGAGCGATGCCCCCTGGCGCACGGTATCCGCCGCCTGCTCCAGAACCTGCCGGGCGTAGAGATTTTCGATACCGTCCATCGCGATATACATCCCTTCGAGCAGCGGCACGCTGCTCGCCTGCAGGATGCTGAGCGTGCGGATATAGCGGGCGCTGTTGATGGCGCACACCAGCTTTTTAATCGGCGAGCCGTTCACCAGCCAGCTGTGCCAGCGAAAGCGGTTTTTAGCGTTTCTGAGCCAGGCCTTAAAGCCGATAACCCCACCGGCCAGGATCCCGACAATATAGATGCCGTACGCCTGCAGAAAATCGCTCACCGCAATCAGCGTGCGGGTGGTGATCGGCAGCTGCTGCTTCATGTGGGTGAACTGTTCGATCACCTGCGGCACCACCGCCACCAGCAGAATGCTAATGACCGCGATGGCCACCACCGTCAGGGTGATCGGGTAGACCATCGCCTGCGTCAGCTTGCTCTTCATCTTCTGGCGCTGCTCGTTGTACTCCGCCAGCTTCTCCAGCACGTCGCCGAGGTGGCCGGTTTTTTCACCAGCCATCACCAGCGTGCAGTAGAGCTTGTCGAAGGTGCGCGGAAACTGGCTGAAGGCGTCGAACAGCGTATGCCCTTCCACCACCTTCTCGCGGATCTCCACCACCATCGCCGCCAGCTTTTTGTCCTCCGTCTGCTTCGAGATCGCCTTCAGCGCGCTCTCCAGCGGCAGTGCGGCGTTGACCAGCGTGGAGAGCTGACGGGTAAACATCGACAGCACCGGCGTGGAGAGCTTCGCCCCGGTTTTCGCTTTCCCGGACGCCGCCTCGCGCGTTTCGGAGATGCTGACGGGCATCAGCTTTTGCTCACGTAACGTCTGGCGAACCTGCTTTTGCCCTTCGGCCTGCAGCGTGCCGCGCCGGGTTTTGCCCGCCGCATCCGTTGCCGTCCATGCGTAGAGGGCCATTACTCATCCCCTCCACGCTCGGCGGTAACGCGCATCACCTCTTCCAGAGAGGTGACGCCGCTGATCACCTTCAGCAGCCCGTTTTCGCGCAAGCTGTAGGCCTGCTTAAAGAGCTGCGTTTCGATGGACATTTCATCTTTATCTTCATGGATGGCGCGACGCATGGCGGTGTCCACCACCAGGAATTCATGAATACCCGCACGTCCCTGATAGCCGCTCTGGCGGCAATGCTCGCAGCCCACCGCGCGATAGATCGCTTTCGGCGGCGTCGCCATGAAGCTGAACAGCGCTTTTTCATTGGCGTCCAGCGGACTGGTGGTGCGGCAGTGCGTACACAGCCGACGCACCAGACGCTGGGCAATGACACCGAGCAACGATGAACCGATTAAAAACGACTCCAGCCCCATATCCCGCAGACGGGTTATAGCCCCGGCTGCGCTGTTGGTGTGCAGCGTAGACATGACCAGGTGACCGGTGAGCGAGGCCTGCACCGCAATTTGCGCGGTTTCGCCGTCGCGAATCTCCCCGATCATCACCACGTCCGGGTCCTGACGCAGGATGGCGCGCAGCCCGCGGGCAAAGGTCATGTCCACGCGCGGGTTCACCTGGGTCTGCCCCACCCCTTCCAGCTCGTATTCAATCGGGTCTTCGACGGTCAGAATGTTGCGTTCGTGGCCGTTCAGCGCCGAGAGAATGGCGTACAGGGTGGTACTTTTCCCGGAGCCGGTGGGCCCGGTGACCAGGATGATGCCGTGCGGGCGGTCAATCAGCCCTTTTAACTTCTCCAGCTCTTCATCAATCAGGCCCAGCTTGTTGATGTCGGGCTTCAGATTGCTTTTATCGAGCAGGCGCATCACCACGCGCTCGCCGTACTGGGACGGAATGGTCGAGACGCGCACGTCGATGGCCTTGCGGCCAATGCGCAGGGAGATACGGCCATCCTGCGGCAGACGTTTTTCGGCGATGTCGAGTTTTGACATGACCTTGATGCGCGACACCAGCAGCGGCGCGAGCTTGCGCGCGGGCTGGAGAACCGGGCGCAGGACGCCGTCAACGCGGAAGCGAATGCTCAGCGTCCGTTCGAACGTTTCAATGTGAATATCCGACGCGCCGTCCTTCACCGCCTCGCCGAGAATGGCGTTGATCAGGCGGATCACCGGCGAGTTTTCGTCGTTATCGAGCAGATCTTCGTTGTCCGGGATCTCCTCGGTTAACGCCATCAGGTCGATATCCGCGTCCATATCGTCCACCAGCTGCTGGGAGACGCCGCTGCTCTGCTGCCAGATTTTGGCCAGCATCTCCTCAAAGGCCTCAGGGGCGAGGATCGTCGGCTCGAAGGGGCGTCCCAGTACCCGGCGCATCTCCAGCAGGGCAAACGCGGGAGCATCCTCGCGAATGTAGACGTCGTTGTTGTAAAACAGGACGCCGTTATCCTTTGCGTAACTGCTGCTGCAGAGCGTTTTACTCAGTTCATCCACGTTGCGCCCTCCGCCTTAGTTTTTAAACGGATTGCGCGACGTGCTGGCGCGGGTTGTGGCCGGCGCGGCGCTGGCCGACGGGAAGGCTGGCAGCACCGCGTTGTCGGACGGTTCAATAATACCGAGCTTCTTCTCCTCCACGCGCTGCTGCTGACGGGCGCGGATCTGGTCATATTTCTCTTTCGACGCCGCGCTGAAGTTATCGTCGTCGCGCAGGACGGTGGTATGGATAAACACCATCAGATTGCGCTTCGAGGTATCCTGCGAGGTGTAGCGGAACAGCTGACCAACCAGCGGGATATCGCCGAGCAGGGGCACTTTGGAAACCGACTGCTTGGTGACGTTTTCCATCAGGCCGCCAAGCACCACCGTCTGGCCGCTGTGTACCATCACTTCGTTGTTGATGGTGCGGGTGTTGAAGGTTGGGCCGAGGCTGGCGTCCTCCGTCGCGCTGTTGTCGACGCTGGAGACTTCCTGCTCAATCTTCAGGTGGATCATGTCGCCATCGTTGATCTGCGGCACAATTTTCAGCTTGGTACCGACCGTCTTACGCTCAACGGAGTTAAAGACGTTGTCGCCACTGGTGGTCTGCGAGCCGGAGAGCACCGGCACATCCTGCCCGACGTTGAACGACGCTTCTTTGTTATCCAGCGTGACCACGCTTGGGGTGGAGAGAATGTCGTTCTTGCCGTCGGTGGAGAGCGCGGTCATCAGGGCACCGAAATCGCCGTTAAAGAAGCCGGTCGCCAGGCCAGTGAAGCTCGCCCCCTTCATGGTGCCGTTTTTAATCTGGCTGATAGGCAGGCCGGTTGAGCCGAACTGTACGCCGCCGTGCTTGCTGGTCCACTGCACGCCGAGATCCAGGCCGTTACCGTCCTGTACTTCCGCGATGATGGCTTCCACCAGCACCTGTGGACGACGGATGTCGAGCTTGTCGATCACCTTCTCCAGAGAGTTCATCACGTTAGGCTGGGCGGTGATCACCAGCGAGTTGGTTGCCTCGTCGGCGGTAATGTTCAGATCGCTGGACGCAGGCGCGGCTTTCGACTTCGGCGCGCCCGCCTTATCCTTCAGCTGCTCGCCAATGCCGGTCAGGACTGGAACCACCTTGGTGGCGCTGGCATACTTGAGATAGAAGACGCGGGTATTCCCTTCGTTATTTTGCTCGCGATCCAGCTGATGGATCAGGGAGCGGGTACGCATGCGCGCGTCTTCCGAGCCGCTGATCACCAGGCTGTTGGTTTCGTCATCTGCCACCACTTTGGTGGCCAGCTGCGGCGCGTTCTGCCCCTTCTGCTCTTCATTGTTGAGGTTGTTCAACATGTCGGAGAGTTCTTTAGCGGACGCAAAGCGCAGCGGCACAATCTCGCGGCGCTGAATACCGTCTTTGTCCACGCGCTGAACCAGATCCACCAGGCGATTGACCACCGAGGCTTTACCGGTCAACAGCAGCACGTTGGACGGCTCGAAGTGCACCACGTTCCCGATGCCGGTGGCATCGTTGAGCTGGCGCAGCAGCGGGGCCAGCTCGCGCACCGGCACGTTTTCCATGCGCACGACGCGGGTGATGATTTCGTCGCCTTTGCCCGGATTTTTACCGTCGGCCAGCGGCGCACCGGCGGTGCGGGCAATGCTTGAGCGCACCACCTTGACCATGCCGTTATCCATCGGGATCACCGACAGGCCGTACAGGTCCAGCACGCTCAGGAAAAACTGGTAATACTCATCTTCCGTCAGCACGTTATAGGTTCTGACCGACACCGTGCCCTGAACGGACGGATCGACCAGAATGGTTTTGTTCAGATTGCGGCCTACCGTATCAATAAACTCGCGGATATCGGTATTTTTAAAGCTGGCGCTAAAGTTGGCTGCGAGCAGCGAACTGGAATATAACGACAATGCGGTCAGCGCCACGCACGCCCAAGGAAATTTCTTCATGTCTGTACACTTGTTAATTGTTTAGAACATTGACCCGAATATTTTCAAGGTGAGCGTGACGTCTGACGACGACCTCCGCTTCTTTCATTTTCGACCAGTTGGCAATAATATTTTTTGCCTTTGCTGCATCGGTCATATCGACAGAATTGACTTTTACCGCCACATCGCCTTTTTCCAGCCCGGAATGGCTGTAGAAGACAGAGGCATTCCTTGGATTAATGTTGTAGCCTTCCAGTTGGCCCTTTTCGATAAGTGGTTTTAACACCAGATAATCATCCAGATGCACGCTTTCCGCACCTGCATCTTTCGTCGATTTGGTTACCGGACCGCTGTCAACGCCGCCCTTAAAATAATCAGGTTTATTTAACGCCAGTACCTGTGTAGCACCTTCGTAATTAACCACCACATTGTCTTTGTTAATTTCCTGAATAAAGGCATCGTTAAAACCAGTCAGCGCCTCGCCTTCGCGATAGCTCTTCTGTCCCCCCGGCGTTTTGATCACGGCGAAGGAGAGCCAGGCATCGTCGCTGCGGACGATCCCCTCAATTTCGGCGGCGAGCGGGGCTTTCGCGGCCTCAGGCAGGCTATCCTGACGCACGGCGGCGGTGAAAAGTGAAAAAGCCTTTTCTTCCTGACGTCTTTTTTGCGGTTTCGCCGCTGCGTTCGCCAGCTTATTCGTCACTTTTTTATAATCTTTAAAAATGACGTAGCCTTGCTGACCGCAAAAAATCAGCAATACAAACATAATACAGGGCGTTATCCACCGTGAAAGAAGTGAGAACCTCATTATTCATCTGGCCTTTAGCAAAGCGAAAATAAGCAGCATCATGCTGCGCCAATATGTGGCATAAATAGTAATTAGCGGCCAGATAATCGACCACCTGCTTCGCCGTTAACTTTGATAAAGAAAAAGATTGACCGTCAAAAAAACCGGTGTTAGAGGTAGCCAACAGGTTATTTTTACCCTGTCCGTAAATTGACCATGATGCAGCCTTGCCGTACTTTTCCGGACCATTGCTATTCATGTCCAGAGACGGTAAGTCGCTATGTATCAGAGTCATTTTAAATTTAATCACCCGCCTTTTCGAAAAATCACCCGCGCCTCGGGCGATTTCTTCGTGCCGTATCATCAGGATATTTTCAACCTGCTGAAAGAGAAAACCCAACAGGCGGGGATTATTGGGCTCTTTGCTGACGATGCCCGGCTGCTGGGCCAGTTCAGCGACGCCCTGAAATCCACTTCCCCTGGCGTTATTGCTATCAATGCGTTTCCAAAACTGAGTGCCAGTAGCCTGCTGTATAAACTCAACCCGGGAACGAAAGAGAGCAAAAACCGGCTTCAGGCGGTGGATACCATCCTGCACCAGTGGCAGGGAGGGAAAAGCAGGACGAAAGTGCTGGTGATTAGCCATACCGATGCCATGAAAGAGACCTGTCGGGAGGTGCTGGCTCTGCTGCTGACGCGTGCGCAGGAGCTGGAGTTTCGCCTGTCCGTCGTGCTGATGGGGCCAGCGGATCGGGATGCCGCGCTGATGCAGCAGCCTGAACTGCGTGAATATGCGCATACCTGTCACACCCTGCGTCCCCTTACCTGCCGGGAGTTTCTCAGCTACGTTCAGGCGCAGTGTGAAGCGCACGGGTGTGAGCACGCGCCGTTAACCCCGGCGCGGGTGCGTAAAATGCATGCCCTGACCAAAGGGAATATCAGCAAGCTGAACGAGCTGGCGCACCTGTCGATGCTTGCCGCCTGGACCGAACGTGCAGCCCAGGTCAGCCCGCGTCATTTGCGCCTGGCGGCAGGTGAGATCCTGCCTGCGAAAAAACACGGTAAGCGCCTGGCTACCGTGGGCGTATTCGCCTCCGTGCTGTTCGCCGCCTGCGGCTGGTATTTGACCTCTTCGATCGGTGCAAGACTTCCGATTCAACTGCCGGTGCCTGCCAGCTGGAAACAGCAGACGCCAAAAGTCCAGGCGCCGGTGGTGCCGGTTATCGACAACGAGGTGGTTAATCAGCCGGATGCGATGCATCAGCTCTATCTGATGTGGGGGTATGACGCCTCGGCGGAGGATGCCCTGTGCCAGAACGCCGCGAAGGTGAACCTGATGTGTAAGCAGGGGAATGCTTCCCCGGATGCGCTGGCACAGGAAGGGTATCCGTGGGTGAGTGAACTGAAAACCGGCAACCACCTTAACTATGCCGTGGTCGCCCGCGTCGGGGATAACTCGCTTGACCTGCTGATGAACAACCGCACCTGGCAGGTAAGCCGCCACTGGTTTAACCAGCATGCCACCGGCAACTATACCCAGCTCCACCGCCTGACGCCGGAAGGCAAAGACGCCATCAGCGCCGCCAGCGACGGTAAAGAGCTGGCCTGGCTTGACCAGCAACTGAGCCAGGCCCTTGCCGAACCGGTAACCCACGCGCAAACCTGGACGGCAGAGATGATGAAACGCACCCGCGAGTTCCAGCAAAAAATGCATCTGCGCGTCGACGGCATTCCCGGGGAAGATACGCTGATGCAGTTAATGCGTGACACCAACACCACGCCGAGCGTGCTGCTTCAGACCACCCACGCCGCGCCGGACGCGAAAACGCAGGAGAAGCATTCCTAATGTCTACCATCTGTCTTGCGGCTCAGCGCAGCTACGTTTCCGGGGAAGCGGTCTGGTTTTCGTACCGCATGCCCAGCCTGAGAAAGATCGTTTCTAACGCCTTGTTAGGAATAGTAAGCCTCTGCGTCATGCTGATGGCGGGGCTGTACGCCCACGTTTACTGGCAACTGCGCCACCCTGCGCCGGAGCCGGTAAAAAAAGTGCACGTGGCGAAGCCTGAAACGCAGCTTTCCGACATGCACTACGTGTATGTGAGTAAGCCGTTCCCGCATCCGCACCCGAAACCCGCGCCGGTGCAGGCCGACGTCCCTGCCATGCAGGATCTGCCGATTAACAGCGACGACGCCGACTGGCAGCAGGCGCCGGACGGCACGGTGCCGCACGATACCTCGCGGGATACCCTCCCCGGCACGCAAGCGCACGACGATGCAGCCCCCGCCCGCACGGACGGTGACGACGGTTCATTAACCGAGCTGTTTAAGCAGGCGTTAAAAGAACAGGAGCAGGATTATTCGCAAGGCAAAATACCCGCGCCGCCGGTTGACGAAACGCAGGATAATGCTCAGGCCAGCACATTACATAAAGAAAATTCCCGGTCTCCGTTAAGTGAAAAAGGAGACCGGCTGGAATAGTTAATATTTTTCAGGCAGGTTGGTGATGTTAAGGAGTCGACCCTTTTCCACCACAATATATTGACCTTTTTTCAGGTCGGAGAGAATTTTGATAATGGTGCTGCGTGCCAGGTTGGTGTATTCCTGAATATAATCATAAACGTTGATATCGCGTTGATGATGGACAATCAGTTCATTAATCTCCAGCAAAAACTCGCGCACAACAGAATAGGCGCTGCGGGCGACCAGCACGTCATCACGCTTGCTCAGCATGCAGATATACCAGGCCAGCACTTTGGTAAGCTCAGGCCATAAGCCTTTCTCCGTCATAAGCTGAGAAAAGGCGTCTTTTGGAATCGAACGCACCACGGTATTCGAGCGGACCAGGCCATACATATGGGATGAATGATAAAAAATGGAAGAGAGTCCAAAGACGCACTGCCCCTGCAGGGTGAACATACAGAGCTCGTCGGATTCGCGGCGAAATTCCACTTCACCGCTGACGATAACATGAATAAATTCATTGTCGACGGTGGTAATTTTTTGCCATTTCTTTAACGTTTTTTCTTCATATCCTTCTGTTGCGGAAA
The DNA here is from genome assembly GCF_011752745.1 of Enterobacter sp. Acro-832. NCBI lineage: Bacteria > Pseudomonadati > Pseudomonadota > Gammaproteobacteria > Enterobacterales > Enterobacteriaceae > Enterobacter > Enterobacter sp. Acro-832. The sequence continues at coordinate 323,183 of NZ_VWWX01000002.1, read as the reverse complement.
TAATGTTTTCCATTTCATGATGCGGACGCAATTTTCTGCCGTAAATGCTTAACATTGTTATACCCGAATTAAGATGTTAATTTTAGATAAAAAGGGGCCACGGTGGAACCACCGAACTATTCGTATAATCCTGATAAAAACTTCTGGAAGAAGTGAAATAAGAGCAATAAGCAGGTGTTATTTTTTGTTATTACTTAGCAAGCTATACGTCTATCTTAAATGAGGGTATTTTTAAGTCAATTAACTAAAAATGAATTGAGAATGTACTTAAGATTAATCTCATAGAAAATAAGGTAATATGACCTGGTCAGGGGGCAGTCCTGAAGGACTACCCCTGCCCGTATTTCTCTAAAAGCGCCTCGGCGATGGCCAGGGTTTCTACGTCAGCCACGCCGTTCCACAGCGCGGGGCGGAAGTGCATCTGAAACGCGCAGATCACCCTCTTCTGCTGCTGTTCCGTGGCGTTGTCCTGCACCTCGTAGCCATAGCGCTTCAGCACATCGAGCAGCGCCCCTCGTTCGACCTCCTGATAGCGCGGCCGTCCATTGATATAGAACGCCACGCGGGCAGGATCGGGCCAGGCACCTATCCCCTGCTGAGCCAGCTGCTGCCACGGAAACAGCGGACCGGGATCGTCTTTACGCTGCGGGGCGATATCCGAATGGGCCACCACATTTTCAGGTCTGATGTTGTAGCGGGTAATAATGTCTTTGGCGAGCGGCACCAGCGCCGCAATCTGCGCAGGCGCAAACGGAGTAAACGTTTTCACGCCGTCGCGCATTTGCCAGCCGCGGTTCTCGAGCTCAATGCCGACAGAGGTATCGTTGATGCGATTCGTGCCGCGCCAGAAGCTGATACCCGCATGCCAGGCCAGCTCGCTCTCGGGCACCAGCTGCCAGATGCGCGGCTTGCCGTCCGCCGCCGGGGGGCTGGCAGGGATCAAATAGTGAGAGCTGACATTTTTATCCGTCAGCGTGGCCAGCGAGCTGTCAAAATCATCCGCGGTGTAGTGGATCACCAGCACCTTGATGCGCGGGTAAGCCGCCTGCGCCTGATGACGCGTATCCAGCTCGTAGGCGCCTTTATCAACAATCCCCTTTTCCGTGACGCATCCTGCCAGCAGCAGCGCCAGCAGGAGCGCGGCAAACGAACGCGTCATCGCAGGGTTTTCACCGCCGTACCGCTTACGCTCACCATCAGCATGCTGGCATCTTTACCGACCGTTTCGTAGTCGATGTCAATCCCCACGACCGCATCCGCGCCGAGGGCTTCCGCCTGCTCGCCGAGCTCTTTGAAGGCGATTTCGCGGGCTTTGCGCAGCTCTTTTTCGTATGCACCCGAGCGGCCACCCACGATATCGCGGATACCGGCAAAAAAGTCACGGAAGATATTGGCGCCGAGAATCGCTTCGCCGGTGACCACGCCGCAGTACTCGGTAATTGTCTGCCCTTCCAGGGTTGGCGTTGTTGAAAACTGCATGGTTTCTCTCCTTCTTTAGCGTTCAATGCCTTAGGCACAGCATTATCGGTTCGTTACGCTATGATTGAAAGGATAGTTAATAAATAAGGAAATCAACATGCGCTATTCAGCTTTAACACTTTTGGTGCCCTGCGCGCTGGTGCTCAGCGCCTGTACCACCACGGTCACGCCTGCCTTTAAGGATATTGGTACCCGCAGCGGCCCCTGCATTGAGGGCGGCCCGGACACCGTGGCGCAGCAGTTCTATGATTATCGCCTCCAACACCGCAGCAACGATCTCACCGGCCTGCGCCCGTATCTGAGCGATGGCCTGGCAAAACTGCTTAATGATGCCACCCGCGATCCGCAGCATAACGCGCTGCTGAAATCCGATCCGTTCTCCAGCCGCACCACGCTACCGGACAGCGCCGAAGTGGCCAGCGCGTCAACCATCCCGAACACGGATGCCCGTAATATTCCACTGCGCGTGAAGCTGACGCAGGGCACCCAAACCTGGCAGGACGAAGTGCTGATGATCCGTGAAGGACAGTGCTGGGCGGTGGACGACGTACGCTACGTGGGCGGCAGCGTTCATGCCCCGGCAGGCACGCTTCGCCAGTCGATTGAGAACCGCTGATTCATCAATGATAAAAATGTTACCCCCGTAAAATGTCCGGCATTTCTTGCGGAATGCCGACATTTATACTCGCCGACCTTGCCGTTCGCTATTTTGTGCTATGTTTAAGAGGAAATACGGGTTATATTTAACTTTTAACGCAGAAATATTGCATAACTATTCTGTCAACGGTACTATCTGCGGCCTCAATTGCTATAGATTGCCTGGATGAGTAAAGACTGCCCCGATGAGTATTAAACTAAACGGCATTAACTGCTTCTACGGCGCACACCAGGCGCTGTTTGACATCACGCTAAACTGCCCGGAAGGCGAAACGCTGGTTTTGCTTGGCCCAAGCGGTGCAGGTAAAAGCTCCCTTCTGCGTGTTCTTAATCTGCTTGAGATGCCCCGTTCAGGTACGCTCGCGATTGCCGGTAACCATTTTGATTTCGCGAAGACGCCGTCTGATAAGGCGATTCGCGAACTGCGTCAAAACGTCGGCATGGTCTTCCAGCAATACAATCTCTGGCCGCACCTGACCGTGCTGCAGAACCTGATTGAAGCCCCGTGCCGCGTGCTGGGGTTAAGCAAGGATCAGGCCATTGCGCGTGCCGAAAAGCTGCTGGAGCGTCTGCGCCTTAAGCCCTACAGCGACCGCTACCCGCTGCACCTGTCCGGTGGTCAGCAGCAGCGCGTGGCTATTGCCCGTGCGCTGATGATGGAACCCGCGGTGCTGCTGTTTGATGAACCGACGGCGGCGCTGGATCCGGAAATCACCGCCCAGATCGTGAGCATCATTCGCGAGCTGGCGGAAACCAACATTACGCAGGTTATCGTCACCCACGAAGTGGAAGTGGCGCGCAAAACCGCCAGCCGTGTGGTCTACATGGAAAATGGGTATATCGTTGAGCAAGGTGATGCGAGCTGCTTCGCTAACCCGCAAACCGATGCCTTCAAAAACTATTTATCTCATTGATTGTGTCAGGGGAAATATAATGAAAAAAGTATTACTTGCCGTGCTGCTTGCTGGCGTTACCCTTTCTGCTACCGCAGCCCAGACCATTCGTTTCGCGACGGAAGCCTCTTACCCTCCGTTTGAGTCCATTGATGCGAACAACAAAATTGTGGGCTTCGACGTGGACCTGGCTAACGCCCTGTGTAAAGAGATCGATGCAACCTGTACCTTCAGCAACCAGGCGTTCGACAGCCTGATCCCAAGCCTGAAGTTCCGCCGTATCGACGCCGTGATGGCCGGTATGGACATCACCCCCGAGCGTGAAAAGCAGGTGCTGTTCACCACCCCTTACTACGACAACTCCGCCCTGTTCATTGGTCAGAAAGGTAAATTCACCTCTGTCGATCAGCTGAAAGGCAAGAAAGTGGGCGTGCAGAACGGCACCACGCACCAGAAATTCATCATGGATAAGCATCCGGAAATCACCACCGTTCCGTATGACAGCTACCAGAACGCGAAGCTGGATCTGCAAAATGGCCGTATCGACGGCGTATTTGGTGATACCGCGGTGGTGACCGAGTGGCTGAAAGCCAACGACAAGCTGGCGCCAGTGGGCGACAAAGTGACCGATAAGGATTACTTCGGTACCGGTCTGGGGATTGCCGTTCGTCAGGGCAACACTGAGCTGCAGCAGAAATTCAACGCTGCGCTGGAAAAAGTGAAGAAAGACGGCACCTACGAAACCATCTACAAAAAATGGTTCCAGAAGTAATTCCTGATGAATGAAATTTTTCCTTTAGCAAGCGCCGCCGGGATGACCGTCGGCCTTGCCGTTTGCGCACTGATTATCGGCCTCGTGCTGGCGATGTTCTTTGCGGTGTGGGAATCCGCGAAATGGTTCCCCGTCGCCTGGACAGGCTCCGCGCTGGTCACCGTGCTGCGTGGGCTACCGGAAATTCTGGTGGTCCTGTTTATCTATTTCGGCTCCTCACAGCTGCTGCTGACGCTGTCTGACGGCTTCACAATCAATCTTGGCTTTGCGCAGATCCCAGTGCAGATGCAGATCGACAACTTCGACGTCAGTCCATTCCTGTGCGGCGTGATTGCCCTCTCCCTGCTCTACTCCGCGTACGCGTCGCAAACCCTGCGCGGTGCGCTGAAAGCCGTGCCGCAGGGACAATGGGAGTCGGGTCAGGCGTTAGGGTTGTCGAAATCCGCCATCTTTTTCCGTCTGGTGATGCCGCAGATGTGGCGTCATGCCCTGCCGGGGCTCGGCAACCAGTGGCTGGTGCTGCTGAAAGATACCGCGCTGGTGAGCCTCATAAGCGTTAACGATCTGATGCTGCAAACCAAAAGCATCGCCACCCGTACCCAGGAGCCGTTTACCTGGTACATTGTGGCGGCGGCGATCTACCTGGTGATCACGTTGCTCAGTCAGTACATCCTCAAGCGTATTGACCTGCGAGCGACGCGCTTTGAACGGAGACCAGGCTGATGCTTGAATACTTTCCCGAGTTGATGAAAGGGCTGCACACCAGCCTGACGCTGACCGTGGCGTCCATTATCGTGGCGCTGCTCCTGGCGCTCATCTTCACCATCATCCTGACGCTGAAAACGCCGGTGCTGGTGTGGATTGTGCGCGGGTACATCACCCTGTTTACCGGTACGCCGCTGCTGGTGCAGATCTTCCTGATTTACTACGGCCCGGGCCAGTTCCCGTCGCTGCAGGAGTATCCGGTTATCTGGCATCTGCTCTCTGAGCCGTGGCTGTGTGCCCTGATTGCCCTTTCGCTGAACAGCGCGGCCTATACCACCCAGCTGTTCTACGGGGCGATCCGCGCCATCCCGGAAGGCCAGTGGCAGTCCTGCGGGGCGCTGGGCATGAGCAAGAAAGACACGCTGGCAATCCTGCTGCCGTACGCCTTTAAGCGCGCGCTCTCCTCCTATTCCAACGAAGTGGTGCTGGTGTTCAAAAGTACCTCGCTGGCCTACACCATCACCCTGATGGAAGTGATGGGTCACGGACAGCTGCTGTATGGACGCACCTATGACGTGATGGTGTTCGGCGCAGCGGGCGTGGTGTATCTGGTGGTGAACGGTCTGCTGACGCTGATGATGCGCCTGATTGAGCGTAAAGCGCTGGCGTTTGAGCGCAGAAATTAACCACGCGAATACATAAAACGGTATTCATAAAGCGGGTAACCTGATGGGTTATCCGCTTTTTTTTGCGATAAAAATAATACTTAATCATTTTTATTGCATATAAATTCATTAACTGGCATTGTACATCCAGGCCGCAGACACGGCGCATCAATAAGACAGACGGGAGCATTACAATGAAAAAGTTAGTTCTGGCCGCATTACTCGCCACCTTCGCCGCTGGCGCATCCGCTGCGGAAAAAATCAATTTCGGCGTGTCCGCCACCTATCCGCCGTTTGAGTCGCTGGATGCCAGCAACCAGATCGTCGGTTTCGATATCGATCTGGCGAAAGCGCTGTGCAAACAGATGCAGGCCGACTGCACCTTTACTAACCATGCTTTTGACAGCCTGATCCCGTCGCTGAAGTTCAAAAAATACGACGCGGTGATCTCCGGGATGGACATCACGCCTGAGCGCAGCAAGCAGGTGGCGTTCACCGACCCGTACTACGCCAACTCGGCGGTGGTGATTGCGAAGAAAGGCGCGTATACCTCTTTCGATCAGCTGAAAGGCAAACGCATCGGGATGGAAAACGGCACCACGCACCAGAAATACCTGCAGGACAAACATCCTGAAGTGAAGACCGTGGCCTATGACAGCTACCAGAACGCGATTATCGACCTGAAAAATGGCCGTATCGACGGCGTCTTCGGCGACACCGCCGTGGTGAACGAGTGGCTCAAAACCAACCCGCAGTTGGGCACCGCAACGGAAAAAGTGACCGATCCGCAGTACTTCGGCACGGGCCTCGGCATCGCGGTACGTCCGGATAACAAAGCCCTGCTGGAAAAACTGAACGGTGCGCTGAAAGCGATTAAAGCGGACGGTACGTACCAGAAAATCAGCGATCAGTGGTTCCCGCAGTAATGTCTTTTGCCGGGTGACGGCTTCGCCTTACCCGGCCTACGGGGGGATTTGTAGGCCGGGTAAGCGCAGTGCCGCCCGGCACTCTCTCATAACGGCACAAAGAACCTGAACCGTGCCCCGCTCACCGACTCCATTAGCCTGATCCCGCCCCCGTGCAGCTCCAGCATCCGTTTCACGATTAATAGCCCCAACCCGCCGCGATTCTCCCGCGAGGCCTGGGTATTGAGCGCCGACGGCCGCTGAAACAGATCGTCGCGCAGCGAGGCATCCACGCCCGTTCCGCTGTCGGACACTTCGACCTGCAGCTGTTCATTTTCCTGCCACACCGCCAGGCGAATTTCTCCGCCGCCCGGCGTATGGCGCATCGCGTTATCCAGCAGGTTAGTCACCACGCGTTCAATCATCGACACATCGGCGTTTACCATCGGCAGCGGCCCCGGCACGTCAATATGCAGATTGACCTCGCGCGTGCGGGCGGTGAGCTCAAACTTCTGCGCCACGTCGGAAATCAGCTCCGCCATTGCGAACCGCTCGCGCTGGGGTTTAATGCCGCCGTGCTCCAGGCGCGCCAGCTCAAACAGCTGCTGCGAAAGATGCCGGACTTTTTGCCCCTGACGCAGCGCGGTGGCGAGATACTGCTGGTGCTCCTGCGGCGTCAGGGTGGCGGATTTGAGCGACAGGGTTTCGAGATAGCCCAGCAGTGAGGTCAGCGGCGTGCGGAGATCGTGCGAAATATTGGCGATAAACTCCCGGCGCTGGCGATCGCTGTCGGCCAGCCGATCCCACTGTTGGGTGATTTTGCGCGCCAGCTCGATAAAGCTGTTGCGCAGGATCGCCACTTCATCTTTTGCCGCCGCGTCCGGCGTCTGTGCCGCCAGCAGCCTGATTGCGCTCATGCTGTCCTGCTCCAGCCCGGCGACCTCCACCGTAAGCTGTTTGACCGGACGCGTGACCCAGTACCAGACCAGCAGCCCTGCCAGCAGCCCAAACAGCGCGACCCACAGCAGTGACCACAGGACGGTACTCCACAGCGCCTTGTGCCAGGCCATTTCCGCCAGAGCATTTGACTCCTCGCCCTGCAAGATAATGTACAGATAGCCTTTTAGCTCGCCATCCTGCCGCAGCGGCGTGGCACTGAAGACTTTTTTATTTTGACTGCGCGGATCGTCGCCCAGTACCGGCATGGCGGTGCCGCTCAGGAAGCTCTGCACCGGCGCCAGATCGATTTTTTGCCGCTGAACATGGCCCGGCGGTGCGGCATCGGCGAGGATATCGCCGTCAGGAGAGATAACGTACAGCTCAACGCTCGGATTGAAGGTCATCAGCCGGCCAAACAGCGGTTTCAGCGCGCTGCGGTCGACCCGGCCCTGCGCGTCAAGAATCGGTTCGCGCTGGACGATCTGCTGCGCCAGCCCACCCGACAAACGCTGCACCATTGCATTACCGTACTGCATGCTGCTGTAGAGCTGTACCGCGCAGGCGACGGCGGCGCAGAGCATCATCAGCAGGATGAAGAGCAGCGTCAGGCGCTGGCTCAGGCTAAAGCGACGCATCATGCTGCGGCTCCGCAAATTTGTAGCCCTTGCCCCAGACGGTGCGAATGATCTCCGGCTCGGCGGCGTCCTTCTCTATCTTGATGCGCAGGCGGTTGATATGGGTGTTGACGGTGTGCTCGTAGCCTTCATGCTGGTAGCCCCAGACCTGCTCCAGCAGCGCCAGACGGGAGAACACCTCGCCGGGATGACGGGCAAAGAAGTAGAGCAGTTCGAACTCGCGCGGGGTGAGGTCCACCACCTGGCCGTGAAGCAGCACGCTGCGCGCCAGCGGATCGATGGTCAGTCCGTGCGCCTGAATGTGTCCGTCGGTTTGCGCCTGCCCCATCGCCTGCTGGCGACGAAACAGTGCTTTGATACGCGCAATCAGCTCCTGCACGGAGAACGGTTTTGCCAGATAGTCGTCGGCGCCGGTTTCCAGCCCGGTGATGCGGTCGGTTTCGCTGCTGCGGGCGCTGATGATGATCACCGGCAGGTAGCGCGTCATCTGACGGATGCGGCGGCAAATTTCCAGACCGTCCACGTTGGGCAGCATCAGGTCGAGGATCACCGCATCCCACGTCTGGGCTTCAAGACGCTGCAGGGCGTTGCCCCCGTCGGGCTCGTGGGTGATGGCGTAGCCTTCGTCTTCTAAATTGAGTCGCAGAAGCGCCGCGATATCGTGGTCGTCTTCCACCAGCAGGATCTGCTTCATGGGTAAGCCTTCATTCATTTCTTATGACGTAAGCTTACCTGATTTCGCCGGGATGAAGAGTTCACATTTTGTTGAAGATTTGGAAGGTAACAAACCAACATACTGAGGATGTTTATATGTCGATCGTCTCGTCTTTTTCGGACACACTTCTCACACTTCCTGTTAATCACAATACCGATTTCACCGATCTGGCCGACAACTGCCAGCGCTACTGCGAAGCGCTGGTTGAAGAAACCGATCCTGCCAGAAAAATCGTGCTCTGTGGCCGCCTCGCCACCTGTCTTGCCTTGCTCCGCCCGATGCTGCTGGAACCTGTGCCGGAGCATTTGTATGAACGATTAACGGTGGACGTTTTCCCAGAAAGAGAACCTGCATTCAACGCGGAGCCTGATCAACTGTGCCGTTATTGTGAGGAGATTACGCAACTCTTAATAGGGGGGGTACTTGCGCCGGAGTCAGCCCGCGTGATGGGTGATCTGCTCTTTGAGCTGACAGGCTATTTTGCCGACCAGTTGAAAGCGCCACGCTGGCTTAAAACAGAGGCGGGAGTCGCATTCCTGGGTTGAGCAAACAAAGCCGGGTGCGGCTACGCCTTACCCGGCCTACTCCGGATCGTAGGCCCGGTAAGCGCAGCGCCACCGGGCGATGTTGAGGATTAGTGCGTTTTCACCAGCAACGTCAGCACTTCATAATGCGCGGTATGCGGGAACATATCAAAAAGCTGAACGCGTTCAACGCGATAGCCCGGTAGTTGATCGATGTCTTTCGCCATGGTCTGCGCGTTGCAGCTGGAATAGATGATGTATTCCGGCGCCATCTGGCTCAGGTAGTCGCACAGCGCATTGCCGATGCCGCGGCGCGGCGGGTTGACCAGCACCAGCTCCGGCACGTTGCCCTGGCCGGTCGCGAACTGCGTGGAGTCGAGCGCCTGGAAGTGCAGATTCGTTAACCCCAGTTCGGCGGCGGACTGCTTCGCGCAGGCAATCGCTTCGCCAGAGATCTCAATCCCGGTGAGCTGCATCTCCGGCGTGGCGCAGTGCAGGCCAAACCCGCCCACGCCGCAGAACAGATCCCACATGTGGTGAACGTTCAACGCACGCACCCAGTCGCGGGCGGTGGCGTACAGGCTGCTTGCCACGGTCGGGTTGGTCTGGAAGAAGCTTTGCGGGCGGATCCACAGCGGCACGCCGTTGAAGCTCTCCGCCAGCGCGTGCTGGTCGGTGAAGAAAATCTCTTTCTCCCCTTCCATGATCGCCATATGTACCGGCTGAATGTTCGCCGTAATGACCTTAAGCTGCGGAAGCTGTTCCTGCAGCCACGGCAGCGCCGCGCGCAGCTGCGCCAGCTTAGTTTCAGAGCGCAGCACGAAGCGCAGCATCATGCCGCCGTCGATCTGGCTTTCGGTCAGCAGAAGGTATTTCAGCTCGCCGCGCTTGCGGGCCACGTTATAGGGCGTTAACCCTGCCCGGGCAATAAACGGCTTGAGTGCGGCAAAGACCGGCGCAAAGGAAGCGGGATAGAGCGGGCAGTCGGTTAAGTCTTCCGGCGTGCCGTCGCGGTGCAGCATCCCCAGCAGCGGTTTTTCCACGCTGCCGCTGACCACCATTTTGGCTTTATTGCGAAAACCCTGCTCAGGGCCGCTGACGGGTGCGCACCACTCGCCCACCGCGTGTTCTGCCAGCAGCTGTTGCAGGTCGGCCATTTTGGCGGTGAGTTGTTGAGAGACCGGCTGTTCTATCCACTGACAGGAGCGGCAGCGTCCGGCGGCATAGAGTGCGCACTGCATATGAAAACCTTAAAAATCACGAGGGCTGCGATTATATACACAAAATCATTCAAGTTGTATCAAGGCGGCAAGTCTGAGAATCCCCAGGAGCTTACTCAAGTAAGTGACTGGGGTGAACAGACGCGGCCAACGCAGAGACGGCTTGAAGGATGACGTGTATACACATTATTGCAGGCGGAAGAATCTCCGACTGGAGGCCGGAACGAAGAGAAGAAAGAGCACCAGCATGTCCGGCAGTTTTTGCATAAACAGCGCGCGCAGGATCTCGCGTTTGGACTCACCGGCAATACTGAACAGCTCCGGGTAGCCATACCCCAGCGAAGCGGCCCAGAGATAGCTCGCCGCGGTAATCTGCGTCAGCATATAGACCCAGCGCGCCCAGTTGCGCCCTTTAACCAGCGAAAACGCGCAGTAGATCTCGATAAACACCAGCACCAGACTGCTCAAAAAGACCAGCGTCAGATTCCACGTCTGCACGCTGCGGTGAATGAATTCACCGATGCCGCGCACGCCCAGGGTATTCAGAATCATCAGCACGTCCAGGCAGCGGATCATAATAATGGCGAGCGCCGCCACCTGAACCAGTGCAGGTACGTTAGGACGCGCGTGCGTAATACGTGATTTTTTTAATAATCCCAATGTTTTACTTCCCTGAAAAACAGTGCCGCGTCATGCGCGGCACATCACTGGAAATTTTAAATCCTTCAGCCGCGTCTTGCACGCTGGATATCGCGCACGCGCTGTTTTTCCGCGCGCGCCATCAAATACCAGGCGATAAATCCGACAATTCCGACCACGCCGAGGATGATAGAGGCCAGGGCGTTGATCTCCGGGTTGACCCCCATGCGCACGCTGGAGAAAACCAGCATCGGCAGCGTCGTCGCCCCCGGGCCGGAGACAAAGCTGGCGATAACCAGATCGTCGAGCGACAGGGTAAACGCCAGCAGCCAGCCGGAGATCACCGCTGGCATAATCATCGGCAGCGTGATGATGAAAAAGACCTTCAGCGGCGTCGCGCCGAGATCCATTGCCGCCTCTTCAATGGAGCGATCCAGCTCGCGCAGGCGCGAGGCGATCACCACCGCGACATAGGCGGTACAGAAGGTGACGTGCGCCAGCCAGATGGTGAGCATCCCGCGGTCCGCCGGCCAGCCGATGGCGTGCGCCAGGGCCACGAACAGCAGCAACAGCGCGAGACCGGTGATCACGTCCGGCATAACCAGCGGAGCGGTGATCATAAAGGCGAAGCCGTTTGAACCGCGAAAACGTCCGAAGCGCACCATCACCAGCGCGGCGATCGTGCCCAGCACGGACGCCATGGTCGCCGCCAGCGCCGCAATGGTCAGGCTCAGCCCCACCGCGCTCATCATCGCATCATCGTGGAACAGCTCGCTGTACCAGCGCGTCGACCAGCCTGCCCAGACCGTCACCAGCTTGGAGCTGTTAAACGAGTAGATCACCAGCATCAGCATCGGCGCATACAGGAAGGTAAAGCCGATGACCAGGATCGCAATTCGCCACGGGGAGCGCACTACCGGTAAGTTGTTCATCCGTGATCTCCCATCTGTTTCTGCTGATGCTTGTGGAACCACATGATCGGCACGATCAGCAGCAGTAACATCACGATCGCCACCGCCGAGGCCACCGGCCAGTCGCGGTTATTGAAGAACTCCTGCCACAGCACGCGGCCAATCATGATGCTGTCAGGCCCGCCGAGCAGTTCCGGGATCACAAACTCCCCCACCGCCGGGATAAAGACCAGCATCGACCCGGCGATAATGCCGCCCTTGGTCAGCGGGACAATGACGCTGAAGAAGGTTTTCAGCGGACGGGCACCGAGATCGAGCGACGCTTCCACCAGCGAGTAGTCGATACGCGTCAGCGCCGTGTAGATCGGCAGCACCATAAACGGCAGATAGGCGTACACAATCCCAATATAGACCGCGAGGTTGGTGTGCAGGATCGTCAGCGGCTGATCGATAACCCCGAGCCACATCAGGAAGTTGTTCAGCACGCCGTTGTTTTTCAGGATCCCCATCCACGCGTAAACGCGGATCAGGAACGAGGTCCACGACGGTAAAATCACCAGCAACAGCAGGATGTTACGCGTTGACGGCTTGCTGTGTGCCACCGCCCACGCCAGCGGGTAGCCCATCACCAGACAGCAGAGCGTCGAGATCGCCGCCACCTGCAGCGATTGCAGATAGGCTTCGAAATAGAGCGGGTCGTCGGTGAGCTGCAGGAAGTTACCCAGGTTTAAGGTCAGCGTCAGCTGCCCGTCGGCCCAGTCCAGCAGGTTGGTGTAAGGCGGGATCGCCCGCGCCATTTCCGCCAGGCTTATCTTGAAAACAATCAGGAACGGCAGCAGGAACAGCAGGATCAGCCACACGTATGGCATGGCGATGACCAGCTTGCGGCCGTGCTTCATCTGCATGCGCGTCAGCCAGTGGGCAAAGCCGCCCGGCTTTTCGACGCGGGCTGGAGGTTCAAGTGTACTCATTGGCCGCTCCTTATACCGTCAGCACAACGCAACTGTCTGCATCCCAACACAGGCGCACTTCGTCGCCCCAGGTCGGCTGTCCCTTGCGATAGCGATGTTCGTTCTGTAACTGCGCGCTGAGCATCTGCCCGCTTTTCAGGCGCACGTGATAGATAGAGAGATCGCCCAGATAGGCAATGTGCACCACTTCCCCGACGGCAAAGTTATAGCCATCAGCAGGCGGATCCTCACAGAGCATGATCTTCTCCGGACGTAGCGCGACGTAGACCGGCACGTTATCCACCACGGAGCTATCCGGATCAACCTTAAGCGGATGCTGCAGCCCCGGCGATTCGATGACCAGACCGTCTTCCTGACGATCTTTCAGCAGCCCTTCGAAGACGTTAACCGAGCCGATGAACTCCGCGCTGTAGCGGGTGGTCGGATGCTCATAAATCTCTTCCGGCTCGCCAATCTGCACGAACTTCCCGCGGTTCATGATGGCGATACGTCCGGCCATGGTCATGGCCTCTTCCTGGTCGTGGGTCACCATCACGCAGGTCACCCCCACGCGCTCGAGGATATCGACCACTTCGAGCTGCATACGGTCGCGCAGCTTTTTATCCAGCGCGCCCATCGGTTCGTCGAGCAGCAGCAGTTTCGGGCGTTTTGCCAGGCTGCGGGCCAGGGCCACGCGCTGGCGCTGGCCGCCGGAGAGCTGGTGCGGCTTACGCTTGGCGAACTCCTGCATGTGCACGAGGCTCAGCATCTCGGCCACGCGCGCGGTAATTTCGGCTTTCGGCAGCTTGTCCTGCTTCAGGCCGAAGGCGATGTTCTGCTCCACCGTCATGTGCGGAAACAGCGCGTAGGACTGGAACATCATGTTGATCGGGCGCTGATACGGCGGCACGCTGGAGAGATCCACGCCGTCGAGCACGATCTGCCCGGCGGTGGGCTGTTCAAAACCGGCCAGCATGCGCAGCAGGGTCGATTTACCGCAGCCAGAGGCCCCCAGAAGGGCAAAAATTTCGCCTTTATAGATCGTCAGGCTGACGTCGTCCACGGCATGCTGGCCATCAAAAGATTTGGTGAGGTTACGAATTTCAAGCAGCGGGGTCAGCGCTTTACGGACTTTCGCCTGCGGGCGGGGGATCGCGTCATTCACGGGGTGTTCTCCGGTAGAGATCAAAACTGGTGCAAACGCACCGTCAGGGTGCGCATCGCCGGGCGGCGCTAACGCTTGCCCGGCCTACGGGTTGTAGAGGCCCGGTAAGCGATAGCGCCTCCGGGCAGCAATACCAAACGCCGTTATTTACCGCTTTTCACCTTGGTCCACGCGCGGGTACGCACGCGGTCAATTTTTGGATCCTGAACTTTCAGGGTGAAGAGCTTGGCGAACACATCCGCTGGCGGATAGATAGCCGGGTTATTACGGATCTCTTCGCTCACCAGCGGCACGGAGGCCTTGTTACCGTTCGCGTAGTAAACGTGGTCGCTGATGTGGGCGATAACCTCAGGACGCATCAGGTAGTTGAGGAACTGATACGCTTCGTCTTTGTTTTTCGCGTCAGCCGGCATCGCGAAGACGTCAAAGAAGGCCAGCGCCCCCTCCTTCGGAATGAAGTAAGAGACGTTCACGCCGTTTTTCGCCTCTTTCGCGCGGTTAGCCGCTTGCCAAACGTCCCCTGCCCAGCCAATCGCGACGCAGATGTCGCCGTTCGCCAGGTCGTTAATGTACTGGGAAGAGTGGAAGTAACGAATGTTTGGACGCAGCTTCAGCAGCAGATCGGTCGCCGGGCCGGTGTAATCATCCGCCTTATTGCTGTTCGGGTCTTTGCCCAGGTAGTTCAGCACGGTCGCGAAAATCTCTTCCGGCGCATCGAGGAAGGAGACGCCGCAGCTTTTCAGCTTCTCAAGGTTTTCCGGCTTCAGCACCACGTCCCAGCTGTCCAGCTTCACGTCCGGGCCCAGCGCCGCCTTCACTTTATCGACGTTAAAGCCGATACCGGTGGTCGCCCAGAGATACGGCATCGCGTATTTGTTGTCCGGGTCGTGTTTGGCCACCAGCTTCAGCACTTCCGGATCGAGATTTTTCCAGTTCGGTAATTTGCTCTTATCCAGCGGCTGGAAGACGCCTGCGGTCAGCTGGCGCTCGAGGAAGCTTGCGGAAGGCACCACGAGGTCAAACCCGGTGCTGCCCGCCATCAGTTTTCCTTCCAGCACTTCGTTGGAATCGAACACGTCGTAGACTACTTTAATGCCGGTCTCTTTTTCAAAATTTGCCACCGTGTCCGGCGCAATATAGTCAGACCAGTTATAAACGTGCAGCGTTTTTTGTTCCGCAGCGAGCGTGCCGGCAGAGACGGCCATCAGAGCACCCGCAACCAGACCCGATAACCATTTTTTATTCAAGGCGATCATAGTGTTATTCCTTCTGAAAGCTCGTTAACAAACGAACTAAAACTGTGCAATCTGGATATATGCAAAAATCATGCATAGTTTGTCGCTCTGCTCAAAATAAAAAGAAACCTCTTTACCCGGCAGCTTCCGCTCGCTTTTTGAAGCATCGCAAGAATAACTGTAGCCCGTGTCTCCGGCTATAGCCCAGACGAAAAAACGCCTTTTATCAATTTTTTATGCAGGTTAAGTCTACGTGATAAGCCGAAATGGCCTTCAGGGAGGTGAATAATTCTTTAAAGGAAGGTTAAAAGCAGCAGAAAAAATGGCCTTCTGCAGCCGCCATGGCAGCGACTGCGCAAAAGTCAGACAGGCTTAGTGAAGAAAATTGGGAGATGCATCATTATTCTCTGCATCATCTTCCGCGCTATACAGCAGATGATGTGCATTGGCTTCCATCATGACCATCGAAATTTGCTCTTCGCTCAGGCGCATAAACCAGGCGAACTGCTTGAACGATAGCCCTGCCCCGGAGAATAAAGACTGGCAAACGACCAGTTTTGGCAGATTATCATCCTGTATGTCGAGAAATGCCTTCACCGTCAAAGAACTGGCATTGATGGCCGACAGGTCGGAGGCCAGCGCCAGCAGCGCGGAGGGCTTCACTTCGGCCAGCGCGGAGAAAAGGATCACATCGTTAATCAGATCGATTTTGGCATCGAAAATGCCGTCGAAATTCTGCATATGAGGCAGATGCAGCGCCTGGCAGGAATCGCATTCGAAGAACGTAATTCCGGCATCATCAAGCCATTGACGTAACGTATCCAGTGTAGGTACGACCTGTAAATCCATCGCGATGCAGCCTCTTTAATAAAAACTTCGCATAGGGTACTCAAAAAGCGCGCGGTAATCCATTTAACCACCCGTTTTCAGACAGTAGCCCGGCGTCGCATGACGCTCGATCCATAAGATCATTTTACCCGCAATATCGACCCCTGTGGTTTTTTCCACGCCTTCCAGTCCGGGCGAGGCGTTCACCTCCATGACCAGCGGCCCGCGCGTCGCCCGCAGCAGGTCTACACCCGCCACGTCCAGCCCCAGGGTTTGCGCCGCTTTCACGGCAATTTCCCGCTCCCGGTCGCTGATATCGGCTACACGCGCGACGCCGCCGCGATGAAGGTTAGAGCGGAAATCGCCCTCTTTGGCCTGGCGCTCAATGGCCGCCACCACCTCGTTTCCCACGACGAAGCAGCGGATGTCGCGCCCTTTGGCCTCTTCAATATACTCTTGCACCAGAATATGGGCATTCAGCCCGCGGAAGGCGTCAATCACGCTCTCCGCTGCCTGACGCGTCTCCGCCAGCACCACGCCAATGCCCTGGGTGCCTTCCACCAGCTTGATCACCAGAGGGGCGCCGCCCACCATGTCGATCAGATCGCTGGTGTCGTCCGGTGAATGGGCAATCCCCGTGACGGGGAGATCGATCCCCTGACGGGCAAGGAGCTGCAGCGAGCGCAGCTTGTCGCGGGCGCGGGAAATGGCGACGGATTCGTTGAGCGGATAGCTGCCCAGCATCTCGAACTGGCGCAGCGCGGCGGTGCCGTAGTAGGTAATCTGGGAGCCGATGCGGGGGATGACCGCATCAAAATGCGGCAGCTTGCGACCTTTGTAGTGAATCGACGAGGCGGCCGGGTCGATGTTCATATAACAGGACATCGGGTCGAGGATCTCAACCTGATGCCCGCGTTTCGCCGCCGCTTCTCTCAGGCGCTTACATGAATAGAGCGTTCCATCCCGGGACAATATGGCAATTTTCACCCTGCACCTCTCTGAAGACATGGAAAAAGCCTGCGTATCATATACGCAGGCAGGCGCAGGATAAATGGACTATCGCGTCGCCCAGCCCTGTTTGTGCAGATAATCAAGAATAAACGGGCGATTTTCTTTAATGATGGTGCGGCGAATATGGTCAGTCCAGGTGTCGCGGCGGTTATTGCTGCCGCGCGTCATGTAGTAATTCGCCAGCTCTTCATCGTAGTGATTCAGGACATCCTGATCGACCGGCTGGTAGTGGTTTTCATGCACCAGCATCGCCGCAGGAATGCGCGGCTTCAGATCCGGGTTATCCGCTGGCCAGCCAAGGCACAGGCCAAACAGCGGCAGCACGTGTTTTGGCAGCTTCAGCAGGTCGGTCACACTTTGAATGTTGTTACGCAGGCCCCCAATGTAGACGCCGCCTAACCCCAGCGACTCCGCCGCCGTAAAGGCGTTTTGCGCCATCAGCGCGGTATCCACCACGCCCAGCAGCAGCTGTTCGGCCAGGCCCAGCTCGGCCTCAGGGCAGATCTGCAGGTGGCGGTTAAAGTCGGCGCAGAATACCCAGAACTCGGCTGCCTGAGCCACATGCTTCTGCCCGCCGGTCAGCGTCACCAACTGCTCGCGCATCGCCGGGTCGGTAATGCGGATAATGGAGCTGCACTGCAGGAAGCTGGAGCTGGAGGTCGCCCTTGCGCTGTTAATAATCGCTTCGCGCTGCGCATCGGTAATCGGCTCATCGGTGAAGTGGCGAATGGAACGATGGGAAAGGAGCAGGTCTATGGTTGGCGTCATCTTGTCTCTCTTTGTCTTGCTTAAACCGTATGGCAGCCAGTATAGGCAATGATATGCGCGATGTAATTGGCGAAACATAGCTCATAGATATTATAACGACAGGCGAAACCTTCTTTAATGACGACAGGTTATGGGGCACTATACGTGTCATTCGCCGTCAGGCTTGTTTTTTTGAGGAGAGAGAAATGTTTGCAGTTATTTTTGGTCGTCCAGGATGCCCTTACTGTGTGCGCGCGAAAGAGCTGGCTGAGAAACTGACCGAAGAGCGCGATGACTTCAACTTCCGCTATGTGGACATCCACGCGGAAGGCATCACGAAAGCGGATCTCGAGAAAACCGTCGGTAAGCCGGTTGAAACCGTACCGCAGATCTTCCTCGATCAGAAACACATCGGCGGCTGCACCGACTTTGAAGCCTACGCCAAAGAGCATCTGGGCCTGTTTGCCGCCCAGTAATGTGAAGACGCCCTCACCGAGAGGGCGTTTTTATTTGTGGTGCCGTCGATGCCGAAGCAGACTGCGCACAAATAAGTAGCAGAGCGCGCCAAGGGCGCACCAGAATACGGCGCTCATCAACCATGCCAGCTCCTGCCAGAAACTCCGCGTTGAGATATAGAGCAAGCGCATCAGTAACAAACAGAGCGGCGCGGCCAGCATGGCGCCCAGCAGCGGCTTCACCACCTCCCCTTTACGGGAGAGAAAACTGGCAGCAGCCCCCGGCAGCGTAAAAAAGAGCAGCCCCAGCTCCGGATGACCCGACGCCCTGAATGCCCCTTTCACGTTAAAAGCAAGCGACATGCATACGACCGTGAACAGCAAAAAGCAGCTGATCACCCCCGCCCAGTTTCGTTTAATGTTCAAACTATCCTCCTGACTTATCTCTATCAAATACACTTTCGTCGGGTAGACGCCCAGTCAGATAAAGCAATGCGGCAATCCTTGCCAAAGTACGCACAGGGTGATGCGATAATCAGTAGCTGTCAGTAGCTAATACGATTAAACTACACGCCAGCTAATGTTTTAGGGAATAAAGCAGGAAACAGGGAGCGTTAACGCCTTTCCCTGACCCAGAAAACAGTAGCCCAAAAAGTCCTTTCATTCAACAACTTACTGGTAAACAAGAAGTTAGCCTCCGTGAATATAAACGTCGCAGACTTGTTAAATGGGAATTACATCCTGTTATTATTTGTGGTACTGGCGCTGGGCCTTTGCCTGGGTAAATTGCGCCTGGGTTCAGTTCAACTTGGTAATTCCATTGGCGTTTTAGTCGTCTCCTTATTATTAGGCCAGCAGCACTTCAGCATTAACACGGACGCGCTCAACTTAGGTTTTATGCTGTTTATTTTTTGTGTTGGCGTGGAAGCAGGACCGAACTTTTTTTCAATTTTCTTCCGCGACGGCAAAAATTATCTGATGCTGGCGCTGGTAATGGTCGGCAGCGCGCTGCTGATCGCCTTAGGGCTGGGTAAACTGTTTGGCTGGGATATCGGGTTAACGGCCGGTATGCTGGCAGGCTCCATGACGTCCACCCCTGTGCTCGTGGGCGCCGGTGATACCCTGCGCCATTCCGGCATGGCCGGCGCGCAGCTTTCTACCGCACTCGACCACCTGAGCCTCGGCTATGCCCTGACCTATCTGATTGGTCTGGTGAGCCTGATTGTCGGCGCACGCTACCTGCCAAAACTGCAGCACCAGGATCTGCAGACCAGCGCCCAGCAAATCGCCCGCGAGCGCGGTCTGGATACCGACTCCAAACGTAAAGTCTATCTCCCGGTGATCCGCGCCTATCGCGTCGGGCCAGAGCTGGTGGCCTGGGCTGACGGCAAAAATCTGCGTGAGCTGGGGATTTACCGCCAGACGGGTTGCTACATCGAACGTATCCGCCGCAACGGCATTCTGGCGAACCCGGACGGCGACGCGGTGCTGCAGATGGGCGATGACATCGCGCTGGTAGGTTACCCGGACGCCCACGCCCGTCTCGACCCGAGCTTCCGTAACGGCAAAGAGGTGTTCGACCGCGATCTGCTCGACATGCGCATCGTCACCGAAGAGATCGTGGTGAAAAACCATAATGCCGTGGGTCGCCGCCTGGCGCAGCTGAAGCTGACCGACCACGGCTGCTTCCTCAACCGCGTGATCCGCAGCCAGATTGAGATGCCTATCGACGACAATGTGGTGCTCAACAAAGGCGACGTGCTGCAGGTCAGCGGCGACGCCCGCCGCGTGAAAACCGTGGCCGACCGCATCGGCTTTATCTCCATTCACAGCCAGGTCACTGACCTGCTGGCCTTCTGCGCCTTCTTTATCGTTGGCTTGATGATCGGGATGATCACCTTCCAGTTCAGCAACTTCAGCTTCGGCATCGGTAATGCCGCCGGTCTGCTGTTCGCCGGGATCATGCTGGGCTTCCTGCGAGCGAACCACCCGACCTTCGGCTACATTCCGCAGGGCGCGCTGAACATGGTGAAAGAGTTCGGTCTGATGGTCTTTATGGCGGGCGTGGGCTTAAGCGCGGGCAGCGGGATTGGTCACAGCCTCGGCGCCGTCGGCTGGCAGATGTTGGTTTCCGGACTTATCGTCAGCCTGGTACCTGTGGTGATCTGCTTCCTGTTCGGTGCCTACGTGCTGCGCATGAACCGCGCCCTGCTCTTCGGGGCGATGATGGGGGCGCGTACCTGTGCGCCTGCTATGGAAATCATCAGCGATACCGCGCGCAGCAACATCCCGGCGCTGGGCTATGCGGGCACGTATGCTATCGCTAACGTGCTGCTGACGCTGGCGGGTACGCTGATTATCATCATCTGGCCAGGACTCGGATAACTCCTAAGAATGCGCGTAGTGGAAAATATTTTTGTTACGCGCAGAACTTTTTTATCAGGGGGCAGTCATAACTAGTGCCACTGCTTTTCTTTGATGTCCCCAATTTGTGGAGCCCATCAACCCCGCCGTTTTGGTTCAAGGTTGATGGGTTTTTTGTTGTCTGAAAACTACCACTCTGTAAATTAATGCTTTATGCCTCCAGGTTCCCCTGCATAGCGACATCGTCGCGGCAGAACTTTTATATAGCTGTAACAGATAATAAAAAACCAGCCAGCGGCGGGTCTGTATCAGTCAGCTAATTGTTCCTGCAATTCTTCCGGATTTTGGAACGCGCCACTCAGTATTGAACTCATCGATTCGCACTTAAAGCTCTCGATAAATCGTATTTTGATTAAAAAAAATCAGGTCATTATCCTAAAAATCCCCTGCTTTTCATAAACATGAACTGCTTTGAACGTCCATATTAGTTACAGGCATACGCTGGAGCGGATAGAAACACTATGGAGGGGACAGGAATGCAGTTTTCAAGCTCAGTAATGGCAATTCCGGTCTTAGGGAATGCAGCAAAAGATCGCTCAAGTGGGCTGAAGTGCGAGGTCAGTAAGCATGTACCATTCTGAAGAGATCATCCGACAGCTTCAGAGCCAAAAGATACCGGCCATGAAGCTGGACCAGGCGGTACGCGCGGTAGGTGAAGAAGTAAAGAGCCAGTTGAGTAATATAGGTGCCGGTGCCCAACGCCTGTTGTACTACACCTCCTGCTTTACTGATGAATATTACGATGTATGCACCCGACAAAACCTGGAGGACGCTCGCTTCCGAAAGGGCATATTCCATCTCGTTTCTCGCTGGAACATCGTCTTTGACCTAATCAACACGTACGTTGAGGAGCTGGTTAAGAATTATTCCCCGGCAGAATTATCAGCGATACAGCATGCTCTAATGCGCGCTAACGTTCACATATCCACCAGCACGCTAACCTCGTATTCATTCTCTGCAGGCGCTGCATCGACTATTTGCCTCTATGTGACCCTCCCACCTTCAGAAGTAAAGGTCGTTTCAGGATTAACGGGCGCGGCTATTGGCGGGTTGGGGATGTCTGGAGTTGCCCAAATTGCTTCAAGAAAAAATAGATGAAATATTAGCCGGATTTCCTCAGATAAAACCATCAGACTTTGTAAGCAAGTGATGGATGTTCGGTAAGGGGGCTTTTAATTATTACACGCGGAGGTATTAGCTCCGCGATTTCTTGTTTCCACATTTAATATACTTAAGGATGGGGCGAGAGTTATTTTTCACATTTATGTAGAATAATAACACCATCATCAGCATAAAACTGCATGAAATCAGGATCATTAACCCAAAAATATTTCAATTTCTTATTGTCGAAAAACCCTTTCCAGCGGAATTCGCCATTTTTTTTGATGATACTAAGTTCTGCCACAGGTTTTATCGGGCTTACATTTTTCCAGTCGAAGTTCATGCCGCCTCTGCCAAGGTCTGCAACACTATCATAAAAAATATCAATTTTATCTTTATCGACTTCCTTTGCATGAATGTTGATAACTATTTGATTATCATTAACAACGAGACTGGTTGGTTTGTTATCGATTTTTATTGAGAAACCATCATTATCACAGGAGGTCGACCACATGCCGAAATTTGAGTTTGCATGTGTTGTCATAGAAATTAATAATAGCAAAAATGGCCAAGTTTTCATTGGTTAGACTCCGCAATAGTTGAAATATACCCAATATCAAGATGAAGATCTGACCTGCCAGCTAATTCTTCCTCAAGATAATGATTGTACAAAGAAAGTGCTTCTTGCTCTGATTTTGCAGGCTGACCATACCTACCCGGCGGAAGGCTTGCCCATTCGTAGCTCAGCATATCTAACGCTCCTACAATATCACCAGACATGATTTTATCTAAAGAGCGTTTTCTTTTATATTTGAAAATTAAAACACAAAATTTATCCTGAGATTCAGGTGTAAAATCAGTAATACCTTTATTAGCCCTAATTGATGTCATTTTCGGATCATTCCAGGTATAGCCCATTACTTGGTATGCTCCTGCTGCTGACGAAGTAAGATTACCTCGTGTAATCGAAATTTGGGGGTGATTGCTAAAGTCTTTATGGTAATGCCTAATGAAGGATTGTCCACCGAATAACGTTTCATATCCAGCTTCCCCTACCGTGCCTTCTCCAACTCGGAGCATACGCATAAATGCCCTTACCCTTACTTCTTCAAGAGACAATGCAGAAAATTTCAACGCATCAAGAAATACCACGGGATGCATATGCCAGACAGGTTCACCATTGCTGAACTCTGGCACCTGGCTCATCCATTCCATATTGTCGAACCACTGTCGTACATACGACACATACAGACGGTCTGTGCGTTGCAGGAACGTTTTCCAGCGGTGATGCTGACTGCCGCCAAACCATTCGCTGTCATGCTTTACCACCATTCGGGACGCAATATCCCGCACATCCATCTCCGGAAAGTGGACCGCGTGATACAGCTCCGCCCCGGACAGGTCGCCACTGCTGTCACTGTCCATTTTTCGCAGGATGGCCTTATACCAGGTGGAAACCTGCTGTTCCTGAATGCCGCGCTCAGGCCGTACCCACTCCGCAAGCTGTGTGAATGCTGATTTTATCCAGCCCTCATGCAGGGATTGCGTCATATCGGACGTGGGCGGCTCCTCAAAGGCTGAGAACCCAAGCTTCATCAGGTCATACTGAGCAATGTCTGCATCCACATCCTCCTCGCTCAACCAGGCACTTTCCCCGATATCAAACCAGCGTTTTCCGCTGTTGTCGGTGAACGGGTGGCACTTGTCCTGCGGCAGGATCTGGTGAATGTCTTTCTTCACCAGCCCGTCTGTGCGGGTAAAAGTGTCGCCGGTGCGTTGATACAGGTAGCTCTCCGGGTGGATATGAAGATACTTCTGCCCGCTTTTCACCCCGGCGGTGTTGTTAAGAAAATCACGCATCCGGCTGTCGGTGCTCAGCAGTTCGATATGCACAAAGGCGCTTTTCTCCACTCGCTGCTCACCGTCCGGGGCGATGTCCTCCGCCAGATACCCCACCGCATCCCCGGCAGCAACCACGCATTTTGTGGCTGGGGTAACAACAGCATCATAAGCACCCTGTGTGATGGCCTGCTGCATCCACGCAGGCAGGTGCGCCCGTTGCTCGCCGTCCGGGTTCATAAACATCGGGTCAAGCGATACCCAGAACGCCGCCCCGTTCATCTCTGATTTGCTGTTCAGTGTCCGGGCAAGCCCGAATCTCTGGGCTACACCGTTTAGTTCAAACGTGTTTTCCCGCAGTACTACCACGCGATCGCCTGTCGTCAGATGCCCGCCGTCTGGCACGGGAACCAGCTCGCCCGGCCTTTCCTGCCCGGTATGCTGACGTTTCCGAAGTCGGTTTCCCCGCTCCGTGACCTGATATATCTGATGCACTGGAAAGGCGGACAGCGGGGCAAGCCCCATATAAAGTGCGTAAAAATCCAGGGCGTTATCCGGTTTCTCAGGGTCTGGCGTACAGGTGGATTTAACCAGCACAAAGGTGCTGGAGTACTGCAACGCATTCCCCATGTAATCGCCGGACAGATAGTCCTGATTCAGTCGCCAGGCAACCACCTCGCCACCAGTCATAAACGGAAGCGGGACGGCGGTATCTGCTGTTTCGTGAGTGAGTACTGATCCCGGCGCACTGACATCTGTAATATGAAGTCCGCCATGCCACATAGCATTTGTCCCGGCAAGCCAGGAACCATGAGGCTCCTGAAGTATACGGGCCATAATGTCATCTACTGTGGAGTAATGGTCGCCGTTTGCTTTTTTGGCAGGAAAACAGATGTCCATTTGCATAGTCCCTTACAGCTAAGAAGTTAAGCCTTTGATGAAGCAGTTTTAGCTTATTTTACAAACAATAACCACATGAGCAATAAGCATTAGACTTAAGTAAAACTTTCTTTCGTAACATTCGGTAAGCCCATACCATAACGAGACTTTGCTCACTGTCAGTCGTGTCGAAACTTTTGCTGTACGGGGAATGTTTCGATTTTGTCCGGTAGGTGAAGATATAAATTTTATTGGAGTAGACGCACAAGGTTTGCCCGTTCGCCGTGGTCGTCTGCTCCGGGTTGCTCATAGTTATGTTTCCGGTACTGGCACTGAACGCAGCAAGAATAAATCCCGTCAACAGTACTTTTCTTACCAGCTCTAAACCTCCATTAAAGCTGATTTCAGCCTCCTTCCTGCAAGCGGCGTATGTAGGATGTACCTTAATAATCAATCTATAAAAAAAATCAATAATATAATTTCAATCGTTAAAAACTATTGTTAATTTTAACGGTCAAGTCTGCATTCAGGAAGAAGCATGAAAAATATTATTGCGCTGTCTCTGGTATTCTGCGCTTTCTCATCCGTAGCTGGTGGTGCGGTCTCGGGCGAAATCCAGGCATATCCTGATTACCTGTCTGCCTATGTCAAAATGCTTGTTAAAGCTAGTTGCGACCACGTACTTTCAGATGATGGAACGAACTCCATTGATAGAGCCATCAAGTCCATTAGCGCTAGCGCCACCAAAGGAATGACTACCGACACGGAAAGTTACTACGCTGTTTATAATTCAATCGTTTTTGGGGTGAGATGGGAGATAAGCTGAAAAATGCTAAGAAACAGAAAATGATTCTGGCAACGAAAGGCAAAATTGGAATAGATAGTTGCGGTGGTGTTGGTGCTTATGCATTGATACAGAAAGATTTTAGAAAGATGACCCTCGCGGGGCTAATGCCTTTAGCTCCGCCAGCAGGTGTCGCAAAATCAAAGGTGACAACTTCAGACGAAAGCGTGTATCGAACTACGGCGAAAGCTCTGGCTGAACTTTATAAAGCTAACGAAGTTGAAGCTGATGACAAAATTGATGATTGTAAAGTGCAAAAATGATGTATTTTCTGGTTGGGGCAAGCTCACCGGCACGCGCGTCCATCGCCCTATTACTATAATCAAAGAATTTGATCAGACTACCCCACTTCTTTACCGAGCCGTGTGCGAAGGGCGAGTGATGAAGAAGGGGATGATTAAGATGTACCGTATTCTGGAGTTCGGTATCGAGGCCGAATATTTCAATATCGTGATGGAAAACGTTAAGTTCACGACAGTGGCACCCTTCCTGACCCCTAACGGGATGAGCAGCACCCATCTTGAAACGCTCGAATTGCGTTATGAAGCCATCTCGTGGAAGTACACGGAGAGGAATATCATTTACCGTGACACCTGGAACGATCGCTGTTGCGCCTGAGCGCAGAAGAGTGTTGAAAGTGAGCAGATAAAAAGAGACCGTTCCAAGGGACGGTTTCTTTCTCATGACTGTCAGGATTGTTCCGGGCAAGCCATAAAGACTATTTTGACCTTCTACAAGCCCTCCCTGAGTTTTTCTATCCTTGCTGCTTTTTCCTCTTCTCTCGCCAGCCATAAACACATATGATTTAATGCATATGATAAAAGACATTCAGGATGACCGAATGCTCCACCCACTCCACCTCTTCAAAACCCTCTCCGACGAAACGCGGCTCGCCATCGTCATGCTGCTCCGCGAAGCGGGCGAA
This sequence comes from Enterobacter sp. Acro-832, assembly GCF_011752745.1. Lineage (NCBI taxonomy): Bacteria > Pseudomonadati > Pseudomonadota > Gammaproteobacteria > Enterobacterales > Enterobacteriaceae > Enterobacter > Enterobacter sp. Acro-832. The sequence continues at coordinate 297,121 of NZ_VWWX01000002.1, read as the reverse complement.
CTGTGCGTCTGCGATCTCTGCTCCGCGACCGCCGAATCTCAGCCGAAGGTCTCACGCCACATGGCCCTGCTCCGCGAGTCCGGGCTGGTGATCGACCGTCGCGAGGGTAAGTGGGTCCATTACCGTCTCTCTCCCAACATGCCTGCATGGGCGGCAGCCGTTATCGACACCAGCTGGAACTGCCTGCGGGAAGAGACGCGCATGAAGTTGAAAAACCGGCTTCCGGGTTCGTGCTAACCCAAACACATTCACAAAAACAGATATAACGGAGTAAGCGATGTTTCTGGCAGGGGCAATTTTTCTGTTTACGCTGGTATTGGTCATCTGGCAGCCCAAAGGACTGAGTATTGGCTGGAGCGCGACCATCGGCGCGGTGCTGGCGCTGGTCAGCGGCGTGATTCACATTAACGATATACCGGTAGTCTGGAATATCGTCTGGAACGCTACGGCAACGTTCATCGCCGTCATCATCATCAGCCTGCTGCTGGATGAGTCCGGCTTTTTCGAGTGGGCGGCGCTGCACGTCGCCCGCTGGGGGAACGGTCGCGGGCGATTGCTGTTTACCTGGATTATCCTTCTGGGCGCAGCCGTCGCGGCGCTGTTTGCCAATGACGGCGCAGCGCTGATCCTGACGCCTATCGTTATCGCCATGCTGCTGGCACTGGGGTTCAGCAAGCAGGCTACGCTGGCATTTGTGATGGCGGCAGGTTTTATCGCCGATACCGCCAGCCTGCCGCTGATTGTGTCGAACCTGGTCAACATCGTCTCGGCCGACTTCTTCACGCTGGGATTCAGTGAATATGCTTCGGTGATGATTTCCGTTGATATCGCTGCGATTGCCGCAACGCTGGTCATGCTCCATCTGTTCTTCCGCAAGGAAATTCCGCCGGAATATGACCTGGCGAAACTGCGTGAGCCTGCACGCGCGATAAACGATCTTCCGACGTTCAGAACCGGCTGGATCGTGCTGCTCCTTCTTCTCGTCGGTTTCTTTGTGCTGGAGCCGCTGGGTATTCCGGTCAGCGCCATTGCGACTGCGGGCGCGCTGGTTTTGTTTGCCGTTGCAAAACGCGGACATGCGATAAATACCGGAAAAGTGCTACGCGGCGCACCGTGGCAGATCGTGATCTTCTCACTGGGGATGTATCTGGTGGTGTATGGCCTGCGCAATGCCGGGCTGACGGACTCTCTCACAGGCGTACTGAACAGCCTGGCCGGGCACGGATTGTGGGCCACCACGCTGGGTACCGGGTTCATCACCGCGTTCCTGTCATCCATAATGAACAATATGCCCACGGTGCTGATTGGCGCGCTCTCCATTGAGGGCAGCACGGCAACGGGGTTGATTAAGGACGCGATGATTTACGCCAACGTGATTGGCTGCGATCTGGGCCCGAAAATCACGCCTATCGGCAGCCTCGCCACCCTGCTCTGGCTCCACGTGCTGGCGCAGAAAAACATGACGATCACCTGGGGTTACTATTTCCGGACGGGCATCATCATGACGCTGCCGGTCCTGTTTGTGACGCTCGCCGCGCTGGCGCTACGTCTCTCCTTTACACTGTAATGAGCTACTGATATGAGCCACATCACCATTTACCACAACCCCGCCTGCGGCACCTCGCGCAACACGCTGGAGATGATCCGCAACAGCGGCACGGAGCCAGAGATTATCCTCTATCTGGAAACCCCGCCGTCGCGCGATACGCTGACCACCCTGATTGCCGATATGGGCATTTCGGTGCGGGATCTGCTGCGTAAAAACGTGGAGCCCTATGAACAGCTCGGCCTTGCCGACGATAGCTTCACCGACGACCAGTTAATCGAGTTTATGTTGCAATACCCGATTCTGATTAACCGTCCGATCGTGGTCACGCCGCTGGGCACCCGCCTGTGCCGCCCGTCTGAAGTCGTCCTCGACATTCTGCCGGATGCGCAGGAAGGGGCATTTACAAAAGAGGATGGCGAAGCCGTCGTAGACGCCAGCGGGAAAAAAATCTCGCCAAAGTAACCCATTGATAATGGCGCTGTAAGATCTGCCAACCACATACCCCGCCCAACGGCTGAGTTGCTTCCGCCGAAACCCGGCACATACTGTTGAGGGTTAACTCTGGTGAGGGTATGCAGGCATGGGTCTTAAAAACAAAACCGCCGTCATCTTCGGCGGCAGCGGCGCCATCGGCAGCGCTGCGGCACACGCTCTTGCGCGTGAAGGCGCGGAGGTGTATCTCGCCGCACGTGACCACACCAGGCTGGAGCAGGTCGCCAGCCGTATTCGCGCAGCGGGCGGTTCTGCCCGCACGTTTATTTTCGATGCGCTTGAGGAGTCCTCGCTGCTCCCCGACCTTGCCCGCATTGATATCGTCGTCAACGCCACGGGCTTTATGCACGATCAGGGCAAACGTCTTGAGGCATTAACGCTCGGCGAATTCCGTCAGGGCTTCGACCCTTTCCTGGCCGCGTACTTTAACATTGCGAAAGCCGTGTCATCCCGCATGGGCGGCGAGCATGGCGGGACCATAATTACCGTCGTCGCCCCCGCCGCAAACATGACGATGGCGGGCCACCTCGGACATATCGTCGGCTGCGCGGGAACGGAAGCCTTTACCCGGGCGCTTGCGGCTGAGCTGGGGACTCAAAATATTCGTGTGCTGTGTCTGCGCTCGCACGCAATAGCCGACGCGGTGCAGGCGGGTTCGTATGTGGGGGCCATTTTCGCCGCCAAGGCGCAGGCGATGGGGATAACGGTTGAGCAATTTCTCGGCGGCGCCGCGCAAAGCACCCTGACGCATCGCCTGCCGACGCTGGCGCAGGTAGCAGACACGATTGCGTTTCTGGCTTCAGATACGGCAAGCGCAATGACGGGAACCACCGTCAACATGACCGCGGGCGCAACCTAGCTCTCGCCCGCAATCCTCCCCACCATCGCCCGAATCTCCTCCCGGGATAGCGGCGTCCGGTCAGTCACGTAGTGCAGCGTCATCCCTTCGATAAACGCATCCAGCGCGCGGGTGGTAACCGGGTCGAACCACTGCTCCAGCGTGGTCTGGCTCATCTTCATCCAGTCCTGCATCACCGTTTTGAGCGCCGCGCTGCGGTGCATAAAGGCGTAAAGCTGATACATCAGCGCCATGTTGTGCGGCGTGGTCACCTGCGAGCTGTGGATCAGGGTAGTTATGGATTCGCACGCCATTTCCGGCCCGGTGACGCCCGCGAAGAAATCCCGGTACTGCTGCGACATCTGGCGGGTAAACCACGTGAAGGCCTCCTCCAGCAGCGGCTCCATACCGTCGAAATAGTAGGTCATCGACCCCAGCGGCACGCCCGCGCAGGTGGCGATTTTACGGTGCGTGACGGCGTGAATACCGTGTTCAGCAATGGTGTCGAGCGTCGCCTGCAGGATTTTCTCCCGGCGATGCGGATCGTTGGGTGGTCTGCTCATCAATTCCTCATCTGGTTTGTGTACAAATGTACACAAATTTGCTAGTGTTGTCGCTATTGTTGTACTTCTGGTGCTACCCCAATGACGCAGACCTCTCCCCGCAAAGCCCTGCAGCTCCGCATGTGGGCGCTGTTTATGTTCTTCTTTATTCCCGGTCTGCTGATGGCCTCCTGGGCCACGCGCACCCCCGCTATTCGCGACATTTTGTCCGTTTCTACCGCAGAAATGGGCATCGTGCTGTTCGGCCTGTCGATAGGCTCCATGAGCGGCATTCTCTGCTCCGCATGGCTGGTGAAGCGCTTCGGTACGCGGGCGGTGATCCGCACCACCATGTGCTTCGCGGTGTTCGGGATGATGGTGCTGAGCGCGGCGCTGTGGTTTGCCTCACCGGTGATGTTTGCGCTGGGGTTGACGGTGTTTGGCGGCAGCTTCGGCTCGGCGGAAGTGGCGATAAACGTTGAAGGGGCGGCGGTCGAGCGCGAGATGAACAAAACCGTGCTGCCGATGATGCACGGCTTTTACAGCCTCGGCACGCTGGCCGGGGCGGGCGTGGGGATGGCGCTGACGGCCTTCGGCATGACCGCGAATCTGCATATCCTGCTGGCGGCGGTGGTGTGCATTATTCCGATTCTGACCGGCATCCGGGCGATTCCGGACGGCACCGGCAAGAACGCCTCAGATGAACAGCATTCGGCCGAAAAAGGGCTGCCCTTCTACCGCGATTATCAGCTGATGCTGATTGGCGTGGTGGTGCTGGCGATGGCGTTCGCGGAAGGGTCCGCCAACGACTGGCTGCCGCTGCTGATGGTGGACGGTCACGGCTTTAGCCCGACCTCCGGCTCGCTGATCTACGCCGGGTTTACGCTGGGGATGACCGTCGGGCGCTTCACCGGCGGCTGGTTTATCGACCGCTACAGCCGCGTGGCGGTGGTGCGCGCCAGCGCCCTGCTCGGCGGGCTGGGTATCGCGATGATTATCTTTGTGGATGTGGACTGGATTGCCGGCGTCTCGGTGATCCTCTGGGGGCTGGGCGCGTCCCTCGGCTTCCCGCTGACCATCTCCGCCGCCAGCGACACCGGCCCGGATGCCCCGACGCGCGTCAGCGTGGTGGCGACAACCGGCTATCTCGCCTTCCTGGTCGGGCCGCCGCTGCTCGGCTTCCTCGGGGAGCACTTCGGGCTGCGCAGCGCCATGCTGGTGGTATTAGGGTTGGTGATCGTCGCGGCGCTGGTGGCGCGCGCGGTGGCAAAGCCGGAAACGAAACACACGACACTGGAGAAGGGATATGAGCGTTAAACTGATCGCCGTCGACATGGATGGCACATTCCTGAGTGATGCCAAGACCTACAATCGCCCGCGCTTTCTGGCGCAGTACGCGCGCATGAAGGCGCAAGGCATTCGCTTCGTGGTCGCCAGCGGCAACCAGTACTACCAGCTGATCTCCTTTTTCCCGGAGATTGCGCATGAAATTTCATTCGTCGCCGAAAACGGCGGCTGGGTCGTGAGTGAGGGTGAAGACGTCTTCAACGGTGAACTGTCGAAAGCCCATTTCGAGACCGTCGCGAACGTGTTAAACGACGTGCCGGGCATCGAGATCATCGCCTGCGGGAAGAGCAGCGCCTACACGCTCAAGTGCTATGACGAGGGCTTTAAGGCCATCGCGGCAAAGTACTATCACCGTCTGGAAATGGTCAGCGATTTCGACAACCTGAACGATATTTTCTTCAAGTTCGGGCTTAACGTGTCTGATGATGAAATTCCGCGTATTCAGGCGCTGCTGCATGAAAAACTCAGCGACATCATGGTGCCCGTCACCACCGGTCACGGCAGTATCGACCTGATTATCCCCGGCGTGCATAAAGCCAACGGCCTGCGGATCCTGCAACAGCGCTGGGGGATAGAGAACAGCGACGTGGTGGCCTTCGGCGACAGCGGCAACGACGTGGAGATGCTGCGCCAGTCCGGGTTCAGCTTTGCGATGGCGAATGCCAGACCGCATATCAAAGCGGCGGCGCGTTTTGAAGCGCCGCACAATAACGAGGAAGGCGTGCTGGATGTGATTGATAAGGTGCTGGATGGGGAGGCACCGTTTAATTAACACAGTGCGGTCTGGTGCCCTCACCCTAACCCTCTCCCACCGGGAGAGGGAATAAACAGTTAAGGTTGCAGGGCGTTTCCGACGCGCTTGTCTTTCAGGAACACCACCATCAGGCCAACCCACAACACGCCGTTGGCGAGGTTAAACAGACTGAACAGCCCGTTACCGCCCATCGCGTAGGCATGCTTGCTCACCTCGATACCGACGGTAAAAATCAGCATCTGCAGCATCCCCATCGCCGCGGAGACCGTACCTTTACTCATCTCGCTGGCAAACAGCGTCAGGCGCACCAGCCCCGCGTTCGCCACGCCAATCCCGAAGGCGTAAATGCTGAGTCCTGCCGTCATCCATAAGTAAGCATGTGATGACGCGACGGTCGCCACCGCCGCCAGAATCAGCCCGGCTGCAATCGGCCAGCCACCCATGATAATCAGTGAACGCACGGTGCGGCGTGAGGTCAGACGCGCCAGCACCAGGTTACCGATAATCAGCGCGCCAAAGATTGGTACCTGCAACAGGCCGTACTCGTAGCTGCTCAGCTTTTCACCGCTGATGATAATGACCGGTGACTGGGCAATCCACGCCAGCAGCGGCAGGCTAACGAACCCGGTCGCCAGCGCGCCCGCCACAAAGCGGCCATTCTTCAGCACTTCTTTGTAATCCCGCCCCAGCTCTTTCAGCGAGAGTTTCTCGCCGATGCGGGTGGCGGTTTCCGGCATTGCCCGGTGCAGACCAAAGAACGCGATGGCGGCGAGAACCGCAAAGAGCACAAACATCCCTTCCCACGGTGCAACATGCACCCATGCGGCGCCTACCAGCGGCCCGAGCAAGGGAGCGATCAGCGCCACGTTCGCCATCAGCGCGGTAATTTTGATACACACCGCCTCTTCAAACGACTCCTGAATGGCGGCATACCCCACAGCGCCGATAAAGCACAGGCTCACCCCCTGCAGGAAACGCAGCAGGGTAAATTGTTCAATGTTTTGTGCCAGCAGCGTGGCAAGACAGGTGACGATAAACCACACCACGCCCGTCAGCATTACCGGACGACGGCCAATACGATCCGACAGCGGGCCTAACAGCCACTGCAAAAACATGCCGCCGGCCAGATAGGCGGTCATGGAGGTCGGTACCCACTCGATTCCGGCGTTGTACTGCGCCACCACGGCCAGCATCCCGGGCTGGATCATATCGTTGCCGATATAGGTAGAAAATTCGTAGAGCACCAGACACAGAGGGAAAAGCAACGCCTGACGACCCAGACGTGAACCTGAAGAAGAACGGTTTAACATGCAATCTCTTTATAATGACAAAATCGCGACGAGTGTAATGAAATGCCGCAGCCCGAGATAGTGATTTATCGAGGATAAACAGAAATAAAGCACATATCGTCTTCGTTTAAGGTTTCCTTAATTTGACAGATTTATGATAGCCCCATTACTCGTCAACGACCCCAAATTATGGCACTCACCTCCAGTCGTTCAGAATTGTCTACGTTACAGAAAAATAAGACAAAACGCCTTTACCGCTTACCGGCCCGCTTTTATGGTTATCAGCTTTTCATACTGATAGCCCTTGCCGTGGTGTTTACGTGGCTATCGCGCAATGAAGCGCTCGACAGATGGGTAACCGGCTTCTGGTATGACGCGGCGACGCAGAGCTTCCCGCTGCAGAAAGACCACCTGCTGGATCTGCTCAACCATCGTCTGGCGAAGTACATCGCCATCGCCTTAGGCGCCGTGGCGCTGTTTTACGGCGCTTACAAGCGTAACGCAAGGCTCGTGACGGCGGCGCTGCTGATGGGCGTTGGCGCGCTGGTGGTGGGCCTGCTGAAAAGCATGAGCCATCACAGCTGCCCGTGGGACCTGGTGGAATATGGCGGTAAGGCTGTCTCTTATCCCCTGTTTAGCGCCGCCCCTGCAGACAGCGGCCCGGGGCGCTGTTTCCCCGGCGGTCATGCCTCCAGCGGCTTTATGGTGATGGGGCTGTTTTTTGCCTTCTGGCGCGAGCGTCCGCGTCTCGCCTGGAGCTTCGTTGCGCTGGGCGTGGTGTTAGGTCTGGTGATGGGTTATGGCCAGATCATGCGCGGGGCACATTTTTTCTCTCACAACCTGTGGGCTGGGTGGTGGGTCTGGTTTTCTCAGGTGGTGGTCTACGGCCTTGTTTCCACCCGGTTTGCTAAAGAGTGATAACGCTATGCTAGAGAATCTGAATTATCAGCTGTTCTATCTGATCAATGCCACCCCGGCCTCGCCCGAGTGGATGATCGACTTTGCCACCTTTCTGGCAAAAGATCTGATCAGCATCGTACCCGCGCTGGCCGCCATCCTCTGGCTGTGGGGACCTCGTAGCCAGGTGAAAGCGCAGCGCCAGCTGGTGATCAAAGTGGCGATGGCGCTGGGCGTGAGCGTTCTGGTGAGCTACATTCTGGGCCACGCATTCCCGCACGATCGTCCGTTTGTCGATCACGTGGGCTATACCTTCCTGCACCATGCGCCAGATGACTCTTTCCCGAGCGATCACGGGACGGTGATCTTCACCTTCGCGCTGGCCTTCCTGTTCTGGCATCGCCTGTGGTCAGGTGCGGTGCTGATGGTGGTCGCGGTGGCCATCGCCTGGTCTCGCGTTTATCTGGGCGTCCACTGGCCGCTGGATATGGTGGGCGGCTTCCTGGTGGGGCTGATTGGCTGCGTGAGCGCGGCTATCCTGTGGAGCCTTATCGGTGAGGCGCTCTATAGCGGGCTCTCTACCCTCTATCGCGCCATTTTCGCTATTCCGATCCGCAAAGGCTGGATACGTGACTAACCCCGACCTGACAGGTTACACTTGAACCCCCGCCCTGCGGGGGTTCACTTTTTTATCCCGAGGAACTATGGAAACACGTCGCGATGACCGCATTGCTCAGCTGCTTCAGGCGCTGAAGCGCAGCGATAAGCTGCATCTTAAGGAAGCCGCCAACCTCCTCGGCGTCTCAGAGATGACCATTCGTCGGGATCTGAACAGCGAGAGCGCGCCCGTCGTGCTGCTGGGCGGATATATTGTGCTTGAGCCACGCAGCGCCAGCCATTATCTGATCAGCGACCAGAAGACACGCCTGGTGGAGGAGAAACGCAAAGCCGCGCGGCTTGCGGCCTCACTGGTACAGCCGCACCAGACGCTGTTTTTTGACTGCGGTACCACCACGCCGTGGATTATCGAAGCCATCGACAGCAGCATCCCTTTCACTGCCGTGTGCTACTCCCTGAACACCTTTCTGGCGCTTCAGGAGAAACCCGAGTGCCGGGTGATCCTCTGCGGCGGTGAGTTTCACGCCAGCAACGCGATCTTTAAGCCGCTCAACCTGCAGGACACGCTCAGCAATCTCTGCCCGGATATCGCGTTTTATTCCGCCGCCGGCGTTAATGTGCGCCAGGGCGCGACCTGCTTTAATCTGGAAGAGCTGCCGGTAAAGCACTGGGCGTTAAGCGCCGCGCAGTACCATGTGCTGGTGGTCGATCACAGCAAGTTTGGTAAGGTACGTTCGGCAAGAATGGGCGAGCTGGCGCAGTTCGATGCCATCGTCAGCGATTGCCGCCCGGACGACGAGATTGTGGCCCACGCGAAGGCACAGCAGGTGAAGTTGATGTATTGAGGTTATGCCGGGTCGGCCTACAACGGCTCGAACGTAGGCCGGGTAAGCGCAGCGCCACCCGGCAAAAAACTTAGCTAAACCAGCTGCCAAACCACCCGTGGAATTTCATCATCACGAAATCCCACATCCGGCTGAAGAAGCCGCCCTCTTCCACCGCTTCCATCACAATCAGCGGACGCTGTTCAATCGATTTACCGTTAAGCTGGAAATCAATCGTCCCGACCACCTGGCCCTTTTTCAGCGGAGCCGTAAGCTGCGGGTCAGTCAGGGTGTAGCTAGCCTTCAGGTTTTTCAGCTGGCCGCGCGGAATGGTCACCGAGCCCGCCTCACCCGCGCCCAGGTTCACTTCGCTCTTGTCACCAAACCAGACGCGCTGGCTGACGAACGTGGCATCCGGTTTAATCGGCGTCACGGTTTCATAGAAGCGGAAGCCCCAGGTCAGCAGTTTTTCGGATTCATTAAAGCGAATGCGGTCGGTTTTGGTGCCCAGCACCACCGAAATCAGGCGCATGTCGCCCTGGGTCGCGGAAGCCACCAGGTTGTAGCCAGCGCCCGCCGTGGTGCCGGTTTTCATCCCGTCCACATTGACGTTGCTGCTCCACAGCAGGCGGTTGCGGTTCGGCTGGCGGATTTTGTTGAAGGTAAACTCTTTCTCTTTGTGGATCGCGTATTCATCCGGCACGTCGTGGATCAGCGCTTTCCCCAGCAGCGCCATGTCGCGCGCGGTGCTGAACTGGCCCGGCGCATCCAGACCGTGAACGGTTTTAAAGGTTGTATTGGTCAGGCCCAGCTTTTGCGCGTAGCCATTCATCAGGCCGATAAATGAATCCTGGCTGCCGGCAACGTAGTCGGCCAGCGCGATGCACGCATCATTTCCCGACTGAATAATCACCCCTTTATTCAGATCGGAAACAGAAACCTGATCGCCAGGCTTCAGGAACATCACGGAAGAACCCCGCAGCGCCGGGTTGCCGGTCGCCCACGCGTCCTTCCCGATGGTCACCATATCGTCCAGTTTGATCTTGCCCGCTTTCAGCGCCTGGCCCACCACATAGCTGGTCATGATTTTGGTCAGGCTTGCCGGATCGAGTTTCTCATCCGCATTCCCTTCCGCCAGCACTTTACCGCTGGCGTAGTCCATCAGGATCCAGGCGCGCGCATCCACTGGCGGCGCTTCGGGCGCAGCCTGTTCAGCTGCGTAGAGCGTTGGTGCAAACAGGAAAAGAAGCGCAGAGCCTGCCGCCAGGCTGCGCAGAGAAGTCATTTTACGCGTCATAAATGCCACCCGAGTGTCCATTCAAAAATTACGTCACATCACCGTGTCGCAAGAAGCGATGAGTAATAGCGCACTAAAACCGTTAAAGAAACCCAACGAGGGTAAAGTTATTAAAGTTTATGCAATAACATTCAGATACGCTTTGATTAAGACGATTTTTTTGTCTTCTGTTGCGTAATTGTTAGGTTTATCTCACCATGGCGAAAGGCTGACTCGGATTCACATCTCATCGGGAGTAAATATGATTACGCTGTGGGGCAGAAATAATTCGACCAACGTTAAGAAAGTGCTCTGGACGCTGGAAGAGCTGGATTTACCGTTCAATCAAATCATGGCTGGCATGGCGTTCGGCGTGAACAAAGAGGCCGACTATCTGGCCATGAACCCGAACGGCCTGGTGCCGCTGCTGCGCGATGATGAAACAGACGCGATGCTTTGGGAGTCCAACACCATTGTCCGTTACCTCGCCGCCCAGTACGGTCAGGGACGCCTGTGGGTTGAAAACCCGGCCCGGCGCGCCCAGGGCGAAAAGTGGATGGACTGGGCAAACCAGACGCTGTCCCCAACCCACCGCGTGATCCTGATGGGGCTTATCCGCACGCCGGAAGCCGAACGCGATTATCCTGCGATTCACGCCGCGCAGGATGCCTGCGAAAATCTGTTTGCGATGATGGATGACGAGCTGGCGAAGCACGCCTGGTTCTCCGGCGAGGCGTTCGGCACAGGCGATATCGCCGTGGCGCCCTTCGTCTGGAACCTGACCAACATGGGTCTGAAGTGGACGCCGCGCCCTCACCTTGAGCGCTGGCTTAAACAGCTGAGCGATCGCCCGGCTTACCGTAACGTCGTGATGATCCCGGTCACCTGATTACGCGCCGGACGGGCTGACTTTCAACAGCTGCCCGTCCGTCTCGTCGGTCAGGACATACAGATACCCATCCGGCCCCACCCGCACGTCGCGAATACGCTGGTCCCGGTCGCCCAGAATGCGCCCGTCCTCCGTCACCTTGTTTCCCTCCACGCTCAGCACGATAACGTCCTTCTCCTTCAGCGCGCCGATAAACAGCTTGTTTTTCCACTGCGGGAAGACGTCGCTGTTGTAAAACGCCATGCCGCTCACCGCGGGTGAGACTTTCCAGACGAACAGCGGCTTCTCGGTGCCCTCAACGTGCTCGCCTTTGGCTTCCGGGATTTTCAGGCCGCTGTAGTTAATGCCGTGCGTGGCCAGCGGCCAGCCGTAGTTCTTACCTTTCTCCGGAATGTTGATCTCATCCCCGCCGCGCGGGCCATGCTCGTTCAGCCACAGCGTGTCGCTCCAGGGGTTCATCGCCATCCCCTGCGGGTTGCGAATGCCGTAAGACCAGATTTCGGGTCGCGCACCGGGGGTATTCACGAAGGGGTTATCCGACGGGACTTTCCCGTCTTCGGTGAGGCGCACCACTTTGCCCTGCAATTTATCCAGATCCTGCGCCGTCGGACGCTGATTGTTCTCGCCGAGTCCAATAAAGAGAGAGCCTTTGCCGTCGAATACCAGCCGCCCGCCAAAATGGTTACCGGTTGAAAGTTTCGGCATCTGACGGAACGCCACCTGGAATCCTTCGATGCGGGAATAGTCGTCGCTCAGACGGCCATAGCCCACCGCCGTTCCGGCTTTGCCGTCATGCCCGGCCTCGGCGTAGCTCAGCCAGACGCGGCGCGACTTCTCAAAATCTGGCGCCAATACCACATCCAGCAATCCTCCCTGACCGTTTGCCCAGACCTTCGGTACGCCGACAATCGGATCGGAGAGCCCTTTTCCGGCCTGCCAGCGTTTGAGCTGACCGCCCTTCAGGGTCACCAGCAGCCCGTCATTATCCGGCAGGAACGCCAGGGACCAGGGGTGATCGAGTCTGTTTTGCAGCACCTCGACCTTCACTGCCTCTGGCGCAGCAAGAAGTGAAAACGAAATAAATAAAGCAGGCAGGGAAAGCAGCGAGGATCGAGGCATAACGCGCTCCTTTATCGGCATATGGCATAAAGATTAGCCATTGCGTCCGGGCGCGTTACCACTTTTACAAAAGCTTAAGCAGAAGGGGGAGTTGCCTCCCCCGGGATCAGTGCTGTTCGAGCTGTTTGTGCTCGTTCAGACACATGATGCATAGAGAGAGCGTTGTCAGGCAGTTTTCAAGCTTCTCCGCGTTTACGGCGATAAAGTTCGGGCAGTCGTGGCGTCCGTTCATCAGACACACCCCTGCGATGGAGAGCACTTCGGTGGCGCGGCGCAGCGCGATTTCTTCGCTTTCGCCGCCGTTCGCCTTCAAGGTCGGTGCTTTTTCACGCATGAAATTACACAGTTCAAACAGGTTATCACGCAGATGTTCGCTTTCGCTGACTGACATATACCCTTTTGCCTTCCTCAACTGCAGGTACGCGGCCAGGTCGATTCGGGCGTTGATCAGCTTGTTCAGCAGATCGCGTTTTAGTCTGTCAACGGTCATGCTCTTTCCTCCTCTGTCAGCCATGGTGCATAGTCAGGATAAGTACATTTTTTGTACAGTTTAATGCCTGGGATCAATTTTTATTAACTGATTAACATTATTTACAATGTTACAACCTCGGCCCGACGCATCCGCCTTGCAAAGAGTGTATAAATCCCCCGCGATACGCTGTAAAATCCCGCCCTGATAACTCCATAATTGATGAATTTTTAACCTATGAGCAATGTTACGCACCAGCCGAAAATCGGCTTCGTCTCCCTGGGCTGCCCGAAAAACCTGGTGGATTCAGAACGCATCCTGACCGAACTGCGCACCGAGGGCTATGACGTGGTGCCAAGCTACGACAACGCCGATATGGTGATTGTTAACACCTGCGGGTTTATCGACAGCGCGGTCCAGGAGTCACTGGAAGCCATCGGTGAAGCGCTGACCGAAAACGGCAAAGTGATCGTGACCGGCTGTCTGGGCGCGAAAGAAGACCAGATCCGCGAAGTGCACCCGAAGGTGCTTGAGATCACCGGCCCGCACAGCTACGAGCAGGTGCTGCAACATGTTCATCACTACGTGCCAAAACCCAAACACAACCCGTTCCTGAGCCTGGTGCCAGAACAGGGCGTGAAGCTGACGCCGCGCCACTACGCATACCTGAAGATTTCCGAAGGCTGTAACCATCGCTGTACCTTCTGCATCATCCCGTCCATGCGTGGCGATCTGGTGAGCCGTCCAATCGGCGAAGTGCTGGCAGAAGCTAAGCGCTTGGCTGACGCGGGCGTGAAGGAGCTGCTGGTCATCTCCCAGGACACTTCAGCTTATGGCGTGGACGTTAAGCACCGCTCCGGTTTCCACAACGGCGAGCCGGTGAAAACCAGCATGGTCGGCCTGTGCGAGCAGCTGTCTAAACTCGGTATCTGGACGCGTCTGCACTACGTTTACCCATACCCGCACGTTGACGACGTCATCCCGCTGATGGCGGAAGGCAAGATTCTGCCTTACCTGGACATCCCGCTGCAGCACGCGAGCCCGCGTATCCTGAAGCTGATGAAGCGCCCTGGCTCCGTTGACCGCCAGCTGGCACGCATCAAGCAGTGGCGTGAGATCTGCCCGGACCTGACCCTGCGCTCCACCTTTATCGTCGGCTTCCCGGGTGAAACCGAAGAAGACTTCCAGATGCTGCTCGACTTCCTGAAAGAAGCGCGTCTGGACCGCGTAGGCTGCTTCAAGTACAGCCCGGTGGAAGGCGCAACCGCCAACGAGCTGGCGGACCAGGTGCCGGAAGAGGTGAAAGAGGAGCGCTGGAACCGCTTCATGCAGCTGCAGCAGCAGATCTCTGCCGAGCGTCTGCAGGAGAAAGTGGGCCGCGAAATCATGGTTATCATCGACGAAGTGGACGAAGAAGGCGCGATTGGCCGCAGCATGGCGGACGCCCCTGAAATCGACGGTGCGGTGTACCTGAATGGCGAAACCAACGTTAAGCCAGGTGATATTATTCGCGTGAAGGTTGAAAACGCCGACGAGTATGACCTGTGGGGTAGCCGGGTTTAATCGCCCCACTCCGCTTTTGTAGGCCGGGTAAGGCGTAGCCGCCACCCGGCACATTTCACTGCACTACCCCTTTATCCTCGGATCCAGCGCGTCGCGCAGCCCATCACCTAACAGGTTAAACGCCAGCACGGTCAGGAAAATCGCCAGGCTCGGGAAAATCGCCACGTGCGGCGCAATCACCATATCGGCCCTCGCCTCGTTCAGCATCGCGCCCCACTCCGGCGTCGGAGGCTGTGCTCCTAACCCCAGAAACGACAGGCTGGCCGCCGAGATAATCGACACGCCGATACGCATGGTGAAATAGACCACGATGGACGACACCGTCCCCGGCAGAATATGGCTGAAGAGGATGGTCGCATCGCTGGCCCCCATACTGCGGGCCGACTCGATAAAGGTCTGCTGTTTCAACACCAGCGTGTTGCCGCGCACCAGGCGTGCAAAGGCCGGAATCGAAAACACCGCCACCGCAATGATGACATTCGCCATGCCGCTGCCCATGATCGCCACCACGGCAATCGCCAGCAGAATGCCGGGGAAGGCAAACAGCACGTCGCAGATGCGCATGATGATGCGGTCCCACCAGCCTTCGTAATACCCGGCAACCAGCCCCAGCACAATCCCGATGGCCGCGCCGATCAGCACCGCGAACACCCCGGCGGCGAGCGAGATCTGCGCCCCTACCAGTACCCGGCTAAAGATATCCCGCCCGAGGGAATCCACGCCGAACCAGTGGAGCATCGAGGGCCCGTCGTTCAGGCGGTCGTAGTCAAAATAATTTTCCGCATCAAACGGCGCCACCCACGGCGCCACGATCGCCACCACAATCAGCAGCAGCACGAACAGCCCCGCCGTCATCGCGACCGGCTGACGGCGGAAACGCCGCCAGAATTCAGACCACGGGGTGCGGATGTGATCCGGTTTTAGCCCCGGCATGGCGTTTAAAACGGCCTGACGTCGCCAGTTCAACAATCGCATCTTACTTATACCTGATGGCCGGGTTAATGGCGGCGTAGAGCACGTCCACCACTAAGTTGATAAGAATAAACTCCAGCGAGAAAAGCAGCACTTCCGCCTGGATCACCGGGTAGTCGCGCATCTCGACGGAATCGACCAGCAGACGTCCCAGCCCCGGCCAGTTGAAGACCTTTTCCACCACGATAGAGCCGCCCAGCAGGAAGCCAAACTGAAGCCCCATCATCGTCACGACCGGGATCATCGCATTGCGGAACCCGTGCTTGAGGATGACCCACTTCTCGCTGACCCCTTTCGCCCGCGCGGTGCGAATATAATCTTCGCTCAGCACGTCAACGAACGAGGCGCGGGTAAAGCGGGCCATCACCGCCGACACGGCAGCCCCCAGCGTCATCGAGGGCAGAATGTAATGCTTCCAGGTATCGGCCCCGACGGTGGGCAGCCAGCCCAGCTCAACGGAGAAGATCTGCATCAGCAGCATCCCCAGCGCGAACGCCGGGAAGGAGATGCCGGTCACCGCCAGCGCCATGCCGAGCTTGTCCGGCCAGCGGTTACGCCAGACGGACGCCACAATCCCGGCGCCAAGTCCGAACACCACGGCCCAGCTCATGCTGGCTATCGTTAACCAGAACGTGGGCATAAAGCGGGTGGCGATCTCCTCCGACACCGGACGACGCGACACCATCGAGATACCAAAGTCACCCTGCAGAACGTTGCCAATATAGTGCAGAAACTGCATATACAGAGGCTGGTCAAGACCCAGCTGTTTACGCACCAGCTCAATGACCGTGGCATCCGCTTCGGGCCCGGCAACCAGACGCGCCGGATCCCCCGGCAGCATATGGACAAACAAAAACACCAGCACTGCCACAATCAACAGCGTCGGGATAAGCCCCAGCAGGCGTTTACAAACATAGTTCAGCATGGGCGTTATTTTAAATCCGCATCGTCAAAGCTAAAGCCCGTATCCGGCATGATGTAGAACCCGGTCAACGCTTTGTTATGGGCTGACACCAGTTTCTCCACCACCAGCGGCACCCACGGCGACTCTTTCCAGATGATGTCCTGCGCGTCCTTGTAGAGGCGTGCTTTCTCCTCCGGTTTGGTGGTTTTCAGCGCATCGGCAAGGTCTTTGTCCACCTGCGGGTTGCTGTAGAACGCGGTATTGAACAGGGTTGGCGGCCAGTTCTGCGAGGCAAACAGCGGCGAGAGCGCCCAGTCGGCTTCACCGGTCGAGGCCGACCAGCCGGTGTAGAACATCCGCACGCCGCTCTCTTTCTGCCCTTTCCCCTCAACCTCGGCCGCACGCTGCCCGGCATCCATCGCGGTCACCTGCGCCTTGATACCCACCTGCGCCAGCTGCTGCTGGGTGAACTGCAGCACCTTCTGGGCGGTACTGTGATTATGCGACGACCACAGCGTGGTGCTAAAGCCGTTCGGATAGCCCGCCTCTTTCAGCAGCTCGCGCGCTTTAGCCGGATCGTACGGCCACGGCTGATAGCTTTGCGCATACGCGATAGCCGGCGGCAGCACGCCGGTGGCCGGGGTGGCATAGCCCGCAAAAGCGACCTTCACCAGCGCCTGACGGTTAATGGCATAGTTAATGGCTTCGCGCACCTTCGGGTTATCGAACGGCTTTTGCGTGACGTTCATGCTGATGTAGCGCTGCATGATCGACGGGCTGGCGACCAGCTCCAGCTTGCTGTTTTTCTCCAGAATGGCGGCCTGCTCATACGGCACAGGGAAGGCAAACTGCGCCTCGCCGGTTTGCAGCATCGCCGCACGGGTGTTGTTATCCACTACCGGACGCCAGGTGATGGTGTCCAGCTTCGGCAGCCCTTTTTGCCAGTATCCCGCGTATTTTTTCACCTTCACAAAATCGGTCTGATTCCAGGTGACCAGCTCGTACGGACCGGTACCGACCGGGTGGAAGCCAATCTCCTTGCCGTATTTCTTCAGCGCGGCAGGGGATATCATCGCCGTCGCCGGATGCGCCAGAATATTGATAAACGCGGAGAACGGCTCTTTCAGGGTAATTTTTACCGTCGCCGGGTCGACCACCTCAGTTTTGGCGATGTTTTTATAGAGGTTATAACGCTTGAGGCTGTTTTCAGGATTGCTGGCGCGATCGAGGTTAACCTTCACCGCGTCTGCATTAAAGTCGGTACCGTCCTGGAACTTCACCCCGGTTTTGAGCTTAATGGTGTACACCAGCCCGTCATCCGAAACGGTGTACCCCTCCGCCAGCACGTTTTTAAGCTTCATCTCTTTATCCAGGCCAAACAGGCCCTGGTAGAACGATTTCGCCACCGCCTGGGAGAGCGTGTCGTTAGCGTCATACGGATCCAGCGTGGTGAAGTTAGAGCCGACAGCGACCACCACATCTTTGGCAGCGAACGCGGGGGCAGCGGCCAGGGCTGCCGTCACGCTCGCGGCTAACAACCATCTACGCGCTACAAATGTAACCATTGTGTTCTCCTGCCTGTTGAAAGTTATAACCGCGAAAAAGCATTGTCCTGACGCGGGGGAGCCACGAAATGACCCGGCCCGACCTCACGCAACGCCACGCGCTCTACGGCCTCGCCGCGTTTACGAATATTGCTCGGCATTTCATCCTGCAGCAGCACGCGCTGGCCGTGACGATGCGCCGGGTCGGCGACCGGGACCGCCGCGATGAGCTTGCGGGTATACGGATGCTGTGGGTTCTCGAACACCGCTCTTCGCGGACCGATTTCCACAATTTGCCCCATAAACATCACCGCCACGCGATGGCTGATGCGCTCAACCACCGCCATGTCGTGCGAGATAAACAGGAAGGCGATCCCCATATCCCGCTGTAAATCCAGCAGCAAATTGATGATTTGCGCCCGGATAGAGACATCCAGCGCCGAGACGGATTCATCCGCAATCACCACTTTCGGGTTCAGCGCCAGCGCGCGGGCGATGCAGATACGCTGCCGCTGCCCGCCGGAAAACTCGTGCGGATAACGCCAGGCGTGTTCCGGCTTCAGGCCAACGCGCTCCAGCAGCCAGGCGACGCGACGCTGCGCCGCCTCGCCGTCGAGCAGGTTATGCACCCGCAGCGGCTCCATGATCGAATACCCCACCGTATGGCGCGGATCGAGGGAGGCATACGGATCCTGGAAAATAAACTGAATATCCCGCCGCACCGCCTGCAGCCTGCTGTCCGGAAGGGTATCAATGCGCTCGCCGTTAAAGGTAATGCTGCCCTCCTGAGAGGCCACCAGACGGAGCAACGCGCGCCCGGTCGTGGATTTACCGCAGCCGGACTCCCCCACCAGCGCCAGCGTTTCGCCCGGCCAGAGATCGAAGCTGACGTTTTCCACCGCGTGCACTTCGCGCTTCACCCGGTTCAGTACACCGCTGCGCAGCGGAAACCGGGTGACCAGATTGCGCACTTCCAGAATGGGCTTGCCCGGCACCACGGTGTCCTGCTCGCGTTCCTCCTCCTGCGGCTCAGACGCCGCCAGGGAAATCAGCGGAAAACGACGCGGCAGATCGCTGCCGTTCATCGCCCCAAGACGCGGAACCGCCGCCAGCAGCGCTTTGGTGTAGGGATGCACGGGCGCGTGAAAAATCTGCTCAACCGTGCCGGTTTCTACCGCGCTGCCCTTGTGCATCACCAGTACCCGATCGGCGATATCGGCGACCACACCCATATCGTGGGTGATAAAGATCACCCCCATCTCCATCTCCTGCTGCAGCACGTTGATGAGCTGCAGGATCTGCGCCTGAATCGTCACGTCCAGCGCCGTCGTCGGCTCATCGGCAATCAGCACCGCGGGACGGCACGAGAGCGCCATGGCGATCATCACCCGCTGGCGCATGCCGCCGGAAAGCTGATGCGGGTAGCGGCCGAGAATGGCCTGCGCCTCCGGAATGCGTACCAGCTCCAGCATGCGTCTGGCTTCCCTGAGCGCCTCATCGCCGCTCAGCCTCTGATGCAGGCGAATGGACTCGGCAATTTGTTCCCCGACCGGGAACACCGGGTTCAGGGAGGTCATTGGCTCCTGGAAGATCATCGCAATATCCGCCCCGCGCACGCCCTGCATCTGCGCGCCGCTCAGCTCATTTAAATCAATGACCTGGCGGTTACGGCGGCGCAGCAGCATTTTCTCGCTGCTGATTTGACCGCCCGTCTGTTCCAGCAGGCGCATCAGCGCCAGCGCGGTGACCGATTTCCCGGAGCCGGACTCGCCAACAATCGCCAGCGTCTCGCCGCGCCTGAGCGTGAACGATAAATTCTGTACTGCGGGGATGAACTGCCGCTCTTCCTGAAACGCAATATTCAGCTGATGGACAGCCAGCACTTCGCGGTTGTCCAGCTCTTCACTGTGCGGCACGCGCTGCCCCCTTATTCACGATAGATCCCCGTGCTCGGCTCATCGCCGGCATAGCCCCAGGCGCGGTACATGCCTTCGCTGTTGAACGGCAGGGCCACGTTGCCCTCACGATCCACCGCAATGAGTCCGCCGATGCCGCCCAGGGCAGGTAATTTCTCCATCACCACACGCTCGCAGGCCTCGCTCAGGCTTAAACCGCCGTAATCCATCAGCGCGGTAATGTCATAGGCCGCGAGAGCGCGGATAAACACTTCTCCGGTGCCGGTACACGACACCGCCGCCGTCGCGTTATTGGCATAGCAACCCGCGCCAGGCAGCGGGCTATCACCCACGCGTCCGGGCAGCTTGTTGGTCATCCCGCCCGTGGAAGTTGCCGCCGCGAGGTTGCCGGCTTTATCCAGCGCCACCGCGCCCACCGTGCCCATTTTGCTGCGCTCATCCAGCGGCGCAGTATGGTCAAGCTGCGTCATGCCCGCCGAACGGGCGTCCAGCAGTTGCTGATAGCGGGCTTCCGTGGAAAACAGGTCAGGCGATACCGGCTCCATTCCGTGTTCGAAGGCAAACCTCTCCGCCCCCGCGCCCGTCAGCAGCACGTGCGGGCTCTCTTCCATCACCAGACGCGCGGCCAGCACCGGGTTACGCAGGTGGCTGACGCCTGCCACGGCCCCCGCTTTCAGGGTGATACCGTCCATGACGCAGGCATCCAGCTCGTGCGTTTCATCCCGGGTAAAGACCGAACCGATCCCCGCATTAAATAACGGGCACTCTTCCAGCAGACGCACCGCCTCGGTGACCACATCCAGCGCGCTCTCGCCTGCTTCCAGCATTTTCTGGCCCGTTTCGACAATGGCGTACAGCGCGTCGATGTAGCGTTTTTCCTGCTCAGAAGTGAGCTGTGCACGGGTGATTGCCCCGGCCCCGCCATGAATTGCGATTACCGCCTTAACCATTCACATCACCCGTTAGCCTGTTTTGCGGCTTTTTCTATAAATATCATTATCGTCGACGAAACTTCAGATGATTTTTGAATATAGAAAGACGTAACAGTGATGTAAAGCGTGCACCCTTCGGTCATACAGTTAGCCGCACTTTTCTGCCATAATGGACGCTTTCGTTGTTACTCCGCAGGAGCCCACCATGGATTTTACCGCCGGACTGATGCCGCTTGAGACGGCACTCACGCAGATGCTTGACCGAGTTTCCCCGCTGCATGACGTTGAGACGCTGCCCCTCGTGCGCTGTTTTGGCCGTATTGCCGCACGCGATATCGTCTCTCCGCTTAACGTGCCGGGGTTTGATAACTCCGCGATGGACGGTTACGCGGTACGCCTGGCGGATCTCCAGACGGGTAACGCCCTGCCGGTGGCGGGTAAAGCCTTTGCGGGTCAGCCGTTTAGCGGCGAATGGCCTGCAGGCACCTGCGTGCGCATCATGACCGGCGCACCGGTTCCGCCAGGCTGCGACGCCTTGGTGATGCAGGAAGAGACCGAACAGACCGACGACGGCGTGCGTTTTACCGCGAGCGTCAAAGCGGGCCAGAACATCCGTCGCACGGGGGAAGACATTACCCTCGGCGCGACGGTCTTTGCCGCCGGGCAAAAGCTGACGGTGGCGGAGCTGCCGGTGCTGGCGTCGCTCGGCATCGCGGACATCGACGTGATCCGTAAAGTGCGCGTCGCCGTTTTCTCCACCGGCGACGAGCTGCAGCTTCCGGGCCAGCCGCTGCAGGACGGCCAGATTTACGACACCAACCGTCTGGCGGTACACCTGATGCTGGAGCAGCTGGGCTGCGAGGTGATTAACCTCGGCATCATTCCTGACGATCCGGAAAAACTGCGCGCGGCGTTTATCGAGGCGGATAAATCCGCCGACGTGGTCATCAGCTCCGGCGGCGTCTCCGTTGGCGAAGCGGATTACACCAAAACCCTTCTTGAAGAGCTGGGTGAAATCGCCTTCTGGAAGCTGGCGATCAAGCCGGGCAAGCCGTTCGCGTTTGGCAAGCTTTCACACAGCTGGTTCTGCGGCCTGCCGGGTAACCCGGTCTCGGCGGCACTCACCTTCTACCAGCTGGCGATCCCGCTGCTGGCGAAGCTTTCCGGCAACAAGGCCAGCCCGCTGCCGGAACGCGTGCGCGTGCGTGCCGCCACGCGGCTGAAAAAATCACCGGGCCGTCTCGATTTCCAGCGCGGCATTCTGACCCGCGGTGCGGACGGCGAGCTCGAAGTGAGCACCACCGGACATCAGGGCTCGCACATTTTCAGTTCCTTCAGTCTGGGCAACTGCTTCATCGTGCTGGAGCGCGAGCGCGGCAACGTGGAAGCCGGCGAATGGGTTGAGGTCGAGCGCTTTAACCACCTGTTCGGAGGCTGACATGACGGTGGAGCTGAGCGACCAAGAGATGATGCGCTACAACCGCCAGATTGTGCTACGCGGGTTTGACTTCGAGGGTCAGGAAGCGCTCAAGGCGGCCAGCGTGCTGGTCGTCGGGCTGGGCGGGCTGGGCTGCGCCGCCGCGCAGTACCTTGCCGCGGCGGGCGTGGGAAGCATGACGCTGCTGGATTTCGATACCGTATCGGTCTCCAACCTGCAGCGCCAGACACTGCACAGCGACGCGACGGTAGGTCAGCCGAAAGTGGAATCCGCCAGGGCTGCGCTGGCGCGCATCAATCCCCACGTTCAGTTCACGCTGATTGACGCAATGCTGGATGACGACGCGCTCTCCGCGCAGATTGCCCGGCACGACCTGGTGCTGGACTGCACCGATAATGTCACCGTCCGCAACCAGCTCAACGCGGGCTGTTTTGCTCACAAAACCCCGCTGGTCTCCGGCGCGGCGATCCGCATGGAGGGGCAAATCAGCGTCTTCACGTACGCCGAGGGTGAACCCTGCTACCGCTGCCTGAGCCGTCTGTTTGGCGAGAATGCGCTGACCTGCGTTGAGGCGGGCGTGATGGCGCCGCTCGTCGGCGTGATTGGTTCATTGCAGGCAATGGAAGCGATCAAGGTGCTGGCGCATCACGGCACGCCCGTAGCGGGTAAAATCGTGATGTACGACGCGATGACCTGCCAGTTCCGCGAGATGAAGCTGATGCGTAACCCGGGGTGTGAGGTGTGTAGCCAGTAAAAAAGTCGGGTGGCGGCTTCGCCTTACCCGACCTACAACGGCGCGAACGCAGGCCGGGTAAGCGCCAGCGCCATCCGGCAACCGCGATACGAACGTAGGCCGGGTAAGCGTTAGCGCCACCCGGCAACAGCAATGCGAACGTAGGCCGGGTAAGTGCCAGCGCCACCCGGCAACCGCGTCAGATGGACGTCCGTCCAAACGCCCCCAACCAGTCCTGCTCAAACTTTACGATCGCCGCATCCACAGCCGGAGAAGTAATAAACTGCTGCGCCACGTCCAGCGGCAGCGTGATGGACTCGCACCCAGCCAGCAGGCAGTCCAGCGCCTGACGCGGGGTTTTAAAGCTCGCGGCCAGCACTTTTGACTGCGGGGCATGCAGCGTCAGCAGCTGCTGTAATTCCACCACGGTCTGGATCCCGTCCCCGCCCTGCGCGTCCACGCGGTTAACGTAAGGCGCCACATACTCCGCCCCCGCCAGCGCGGACAGCATCCCCTGCGCGGCACCGTATACCGCCGTACCCAGCGTCGGGATCCCTTCCGCTTTCAGCATCTTGATCGCCGCCAGCCCTTCTGCAGTCACCGGCACTTTCACCACCAGATCGTTAATGATAGCGCGCAGCTTACGCGCGTCTTCCACCATCCCTTCGGCGGTGGTCGCCATCACCTGCGCGAACAGACGGCCTTTACCGCCCAGCGCGTCGTGCAGCGCGGGCAGCAGTTCGTCGAGCGGCGTTTTACCGGCCGCAACGATGCTTGGGTTGGTGGTCACGCCCGCCAGCGGGAAGATACGCGCCAGCTTTTTGACTGCCGCAACGTCAGATGTGTCGAGATAAAGTTCCATGATGTCACCCTCAAAATTAGCCTGCACTTACCCTATCACGACAAAACCTGCTCAAGAGTTGACCTGCATCAAGATAACTTTCATTCGAAAGTAATTTAATCTTCGTATGCAAGATGAGAGGCGAAAACATGATCTTCAATATTCAGCGTTACTCTACCCACGATGGCCCCGGTATCCGTACCGTGGTGTTCCTGAAAGGCTGCTCGCTGGGCTGTCGCTGGTGCCAGAACCCGGAAAGCCGCTCCCGCACGCGGGACGTGCTGTTTGATGCGCGTCTGTGCCTGGACGGCTGCGACCTGTGTCAGCAGGCGGCACCGGGCTGTATCGAACGTGCGCTGAACGGGATGGTCATTCATCGTGAGAAATTAAGTGAAGAGACGCTTAATGCCCTCACCGACTGCTGCCCGACGCAGGCGCTGACCGTCTGCGGTGAAGAACGGCAGGTCGAGGAGATCATGGCGATCGTACTGCGCGACAAACCCTTCTACGACCGCAGCGGCGGCGGGATCACCCTCTCCGGCGGCGAGCCGTTTATGAACCCCGAACTGGCGCAGGCCCTGTTTCAAGCCAGCCATGACCAGGGGATCCACACCGCCGTCGAAACCTGCCTTCACGTGCCGTGGCATTATATCGAGCCGTCATTACCGTACGTCGATCTGTTCCTCGCCGACCTGAAGCACGTCGACGGTCACGTGTTTAAACAGTGGACGGACGGTTCGGCTAAGCGCATCCTGGACAACCTGAAACGCCTGGCCGCCGCCGGGAAAAAGATCACCATCCGTGTGCCGCTGATCCAGGGCTTTAACGCGGATGAAGCCTCCATCACCGCCATCACTAACTTCGCTGCCGATGAGCTCGGCGTCGACGATATTCATTTTCTGCCGTATCACACGCTGGGCATGAACAAATACACCCTGCTCGGCCAACCCTACTCTGCCCCTGACAAACCGCTGGATAACCCTGCCCTGCTGGACTTCGCGCAGCAGTACGCCTGCCAGAAAGGGTTAACCGCGACCTTACGAGGATAAACTTATGACAACCCTGAATCTCAATACCCTCAGCGAGCGCATTAAGGCGCACAAAACGGCGCTGGTGCATATCGTTAAGCCGCCGGTCTGTACCGAGCGCGCCCAGCATTACACCGAAATGTACCAGCAGCACATGGACAAGCCGATCCCGGTCCGTCGCGCCCTGGCGCTGGCGCATCACCTGGCCGAGCGTACCATCTGGATCAAACACGACGAGCTGATTATTGGTAACCAGGCCAGTGAAGTGCGCGCCGCACCGATCTTCCCGGAATACACCGTCTCCTGGATTGAGAAAGAGATTGACGACCTGGCGGATCGCCCGGGCGCGGGCTTTGCGGTGAGCGAAGAGAACAAGCGCGTGCTGCATGAGATCTGCCCTTGGTGGCGCGGCCAGACGGTGCAGGACCGCTGCTATGGCATGTTCACCGACGAGCAGAAAGGCCTGCTGGAAACCGGCATCATCAAAGCCGAAGGCAACATGACCTCCGGCGACGCGCACCTGGCGGTGAACTTCCCGCTGGTGCTGGAAAAAGGTCTCGACGGCCTGCGCGCCAAAGTGGCCGAGCGCCGCTCGCGCATCAACCTGACGGTGCTGGAAGACCTGCACGGCGATCAGTTCCTGAAGGCAATTGATATCGTGCTGGAAGCGGTGAGCCTGCACATCAAACGCTTCGCCGATCTGGCGCGCGAGATGGCCTCCACCGAAACCCGCGAAAGCCGCCGCGACGAGCTGCTGGCGATGGCAGAAAACTGCGACGTGATTGCTCACGAGCCGCCAAAAACCTTCTGGCAGGCGCTGCAGCTGTGCTACTTCATTCAGCTGATCCTGCAGATTGAGTCCAACGGCCACTCCGTCTCCTTCGCGCGTATGGACCAGTATCTCTATCCGTACTACCGCCGCGACGTGGAGCTGAACCAGAGCCTGGATCGCGAACACGCCATTGAGCTGCTGCATAGCTGCTGGCTGAAGCTGCTGGAAGTGAACAAGATCCGCTCCGGCTCGCACTCCAAAGCCTCCGCCGGCAGCCCGCTGTACCAGAACGTCACCATCGGCGGCCAGAAGCTGGTCAACGGTGAGCCGATGGACGCGGTGAACCCGCTCTCCTACGCGATTCTGGAATCCTGCGGCCGTCTGCGCTCCACCCAGCCGAACCTGAGCGTGCGTTACCACGCGGGCATGAGCAACGACTTCCTCGACGCCTGCGTGCAGGTGATCCGCTGCGGCTTCGGGATGCCCGCCTTCAACAACGATGAAATCGTCATTCCGGAATTCATCAAGCTCGGCGTTGAGCGCGACGACGCCTACGACTACGCGGCGATTGGCTGTATCGAAACCGCGGTGGGCGGCAAGTGGGGCTATCGCTGCACCGGCATGAGCTTCATCAACTTCGCCCGCGTGATGCTGGCCGCGCTGGAAGGCGGCCGCGACGCCACCAGCGGCAAGGTGTTCCTGCCGCAGGAGAAAGCGCTCTCTGCCGGTAACTTCGACAATTTCGACGAGGTGATGGCGGCCTGGGATAGCCAGATCCGCTACTACACCCGCAAATCCATCGAAATTGAGTACGTGGTGGACACCATGCTGGAAGAGAACGTCCACGATATTCTCTGCTCGGCGCTGGTGGACGACTGCATCGAGCGCGCGAAAAGCATCAAGCAGGGCGGCGCGAAGTATGACTGGGTCTCCGGCCTGCAGGTGGGGATCGCTAACCTCGGCAACAGCCTGGCGGCGGTGAAGAAGCTGGTGTTCGAACAGAGCGTCATCGGCCAACAGCAGCTGGCGGCGGCGCTGGCGGATGACTTCGACGGGCTGACCCACGAGCAGCTGCGTCAGCGTCTGATCAATGGCGCGCCTAAGTACGGTAACGACGACGACAGCGTTGATATGCTGCTGACCCGCGCCTATCAGACCTATATTGAAGAGCTGAAGCAGTACCACAACCCACGCCACGGCCGCGGCCCGATTGGCGGTAACTACTACGCGGGCACCTCTTCCATCTCCGCGAACGTGCCGTTTGGCGCGGCGACGATGGCGACGCCGGACGGACGTAAGGCGCACACGCCGCTGGCGGAAGGGGCCAGCCCAGCTTCCGGTACCGACCACCTGGGTCCAACGGCGGTCATCGGTTCCGTGGGTAAACTGCCTACCGAGGCGATTCTCGGCGGCGTGCTGCTGAACCAGAAGCTTAACCCGTCAACGCTGGAAAACGACAGCGATCGCCAGAAGCTGATGGTGCTGCTGCGCACCTTCTTCGAGGTGCATAAGGGCTGGCATATTCAGTACAACATTGTCTCCCGCGACACGCTGCTGGAGGCGAAGAAACACCCTGACCAGTATCGTGACCTGGTGGTGCGCGTCGCAGGCTACTCGGCGTTCTTCACCGCCCTGTCGCCGGATGCGCAGGACGATATTATCGCCCGTACTGAACATACGCTGTAAGAAAAACGCCCGGTGGCGCTGTGCTTACCGGGCCTACAGAGTCTCCCCGTAGGCCGGGTAAGGCGAAGCCGCCACCCGGCTTTCTGACTTTCATTCGAAATTAAATTTGTGCTCCCCGTCACCTTGTTATTAGAATGTTTCAAAACGCAGTGACCCAGGAGCACAGTATGACCGTTAAAGTTATCGTCACCGATATGGACGGAACTTTTCTTGATGATGCCAAGCAGTACGATCGTGACCGCTTCCAGGCACAGTTTGAACAGCTTAAAGCCCGCGACATTGAATTCGTTGTCGCCAGCGGCAACCAGTATTACCAGCTCATCTCCTTCTTTCCGGAGCTCAAAGATCGGATCTCCTTCGTGGCGGAAAACGGCGCGCTGGTGTTCGATCGCGGGGAGCAGATTTTTCACGGCGAGCTGACCCGCCATGAATCGCAGATCGTGATTGGCGAACTGCTGAAAGATAAAGGGCTGAACTTCGTGGCCTGCGGGCTGGAGAGCGCGTACGTCAGCGATAAAGCCCCGGACGCGTTCGTGGCGCTGATGTCAAAGCACTACCACCGCTTAAAGCGCATCAGCGATTACCGTGAAATTGACGACGTACTGTTTAAGTTCTCCCTGAACCTGCCGGACAGCGATATCCCCAATCTGGTGGATAAGCTGCACGTCTCGCTGGACGGCATCATGAAGCCAGTCACCAGCGGCTTTGGTTTTGTGGATTTGATTATCCCCGGCCTGCACAAAGCTAACGGCATCAGCCGTCTGCTGAAGCGCTGGAAAATCTCCCCGCAGGCGTGCGTGGCCATTGGCGACAGCGGCAACGATGCCGAGATGCTGAAGCTGGTGAAATATTCCTTTGCGATGGGCAACGCGGCGGAAAGCATCAAAGAAATCAGCCGCTACAGCACTGACGACAACAACCATCAGGGCGCGCTGAACGTCATTCAGGCCGTGCTCGACAACCATTCCCCGTTCGACGCCTGATCCTTTCCTCGCCGGAGCCTGGCTCCGGCCTCTCACTCTTTTTCCGTCCTGTGGCGCACGTCAAGTTTTTAAACTTGCATTAACTTATTTTTAACTTAAAGTATCACTTGTAGACATTTTTACTTTCGAATGAAAGATGCGAGGCAGTTATGACCTTTACCAGTGAAACCTTGCCGGCGGATCACAAAGCGGCAATCCGTCAGTTGAAACGTGAGTTACGCGCGCAGATCGGTGACGTGCAGGCGGTGTTCAACAAGCTCAGCGACAGCATTGCCACCCGCGTGGCGGAAATTAACGCGCTTAAAAATAAAGGTGAATCCGTCTGGCCGGTGATCCCGTTTGCCGATGTGAAAAACGGCACGATTACCGAGGCGCAGCGCGACGCCGTTAAACGCCGCGGCTGCGCGGTGATTAAAGGTCACTTCCCGCGCGAGCAAGCGCTGGCGTGGGATCAGTCGATGCTCGACTACCTCGATCTGAACAAGTTTGACGAGGTGTACAAAGGGCCAGGCGATAACTTCTTCGGCACCCTGACCGCCTCCCGTCCGGAGATTTACCCCATCTACTGGTCGCAGGCGCAAATGCAGGCGCGCCAGAGCGAAGAGATGGCGCAGGTGCAGTCGTTCCTTAACCGTTTATGGACGTTCGAGAGCAACGGCAAGCAGTGGTTCGACCCGGACGTGAGCGTGATTTACCCGGATCGTATCCGCCGTCGTCCGCCGGGAACCACCTCGAAAGGGCTGGGCGCGCATACCGACTCCGGCGCGCTGGAGCGCTGGCTGCTGCCGGCCTATCAGCAGGTCTTTGCCCGCGTGTTTGACGGCAATGTCGACAAGTACGATCCGTGGAACGCCGCGCACCGTACCGAAGTGGAAGAGTATACCGTCGATAACACCACCAAATGCTCGGTGTTCCGCACCTTCCAGGGCTGGACCGCGCTGTCGGATATGATCCCCGGACAGGGCTTGCTGCACGTCGTGCCGATCCCGGAAGCAATGGCGTATATTCTGCTGCGTCCGCTGCTGGACGACGTGCCGGAAGACGAGCTGTGCGGCGTGGCGCCTGGGCGCGTGCTGCCGGTTTCCGAGAAGTGGCACCCGCTGCTTATCGAGGCGCTGACCAGCATTCCGGCGCTGGACGCGGGTGATTCGGTGTGGTGGCACTGCGATGTGATCCACTCCGTCGCGCCGGTGGACAATCAGCAGGGCTGGGGCAACGTGATGTATATCCCCGCCGCACCGATGTGCGAGAAAAACCTCGCCTATGCTAAGAAGGTCAAGGAAGCGCTGGAGACCGGCGCATCGCCGGGGGATTTCCCACGCGAAGATTATGAAAAGAGCTGGCAGGACCGCTTTACCGTGAACGATCTCAACATCCACGGCAAGCGCGCGCTGGGCATGGTCTAACTGTCATACAGCCCTTCCCGCTCAACGGCGGTGCGTCGTTTTCCCTGACGTATCCGCCGTACCGATTCTCGTACGGTCAGCGTGCCGTTAAGCAGTAACGTCCCCACCGGCGCGTCCGGGCGCATCAGCCGCTGCTGGAGCATGTGTACCGCTTCCGTTCCCAGCTCGTCGCGGGGAACATGCACGGCCGTCAGCGGCACATCCTGGATCGCCGCCAGGTTAAACCCGTCAATGCTCATCACCGAGACGTCCTGCGGCACGCGCAGGCCGTGGTTTTGTAATGCGCTGATGGTCCCCGCCGCCATAAAATCGCCGCCGACCAGGAACGCGGTTGGCAAATCCTTGCCCTGCATTTCGCTGAGCCAACTGCTGACCAACTGTTCCGTTTCGCGCGCGCTGAAGCTCGGCACCACCAGCAGATCGCGCCTGTCGTTGAACGCCAGGTTGTGAGACTGCCACGCGTCGCGGATCCCTGACAGGCGCAGCTCCATGGTGTAGCGACGCAGGCACAGCACGTTCATCACCTCACGGTGTCCCATCTCGAACAGGTATTCCGCCGCCCGCTCGCCAATGGCGCGGTGATCCGGCGCAACGGCAGGCAGACGCATGTGCCGGTCGCGGCAGTTAATCAGCATGCAGGGCTTACCCACGTCCACCGCCAGATCGTGGATATGCGGGTCGTCAATACCGAGAAGAATGGCGGCCTGGGTGTCCGACTCGTTCATCCGCGCCAGAAACAGCTGGGCGTCGCTGTCGTTCTCTTCCAGCGCGCAGTAGCGCAGGCGCACATCGTGGGATGCCAGGCCTTTACTCACGCTCTGGATCACGCGGTAGTAAAAGATGTCGGACCGCTCGTCGAAGGCGCGCTGAGGAGCAAAAACCACCAGGCTATTGAGCAGCAACCGTCCCGCCGCCATACCCTCCATCACGCCCAGCTCCCGCGCGCACGCCAGCACCTTTGCGCGCGCTTTTTCACTGGTATTCGCTTTCCCCGCCAGCACGCGTGACACGGTGCTGATCGAGAGCTGCGTGCGGGCAGCGATTTCGGTGATTTTTAGCCTTTTGTCCATTTTGTGATCTGGCTCCATTTGCGAAATGAAAAAATTTTCATAGCGTGTTTATCAGGCAATAACTGACATCAATACCATCTTGCCAGAGTGTTTACGTCAGTTATGAGAAATTTTGCACAAAATAGACTATTGCCCGCTCATTTTCTCCCTTAAGGTGAACCTGTCACACAACTTCCATACTAGTTGTATACCAACTTAAGCAGTTTAAACGGATAGAAATCAAAGGCATAAAAATCTGTGTGACACCTGAACCTCCGTCCCCTTACCGTCCGTCTTGTGGAGAGTAAAATGAGTCAGGACATCAATAACACCGTTGCGACAAGCAAAACCCGTCGCGTCATCAAGAACCTGCGCTGGTACGTGCTGGTGCTGTTCTTACTTGGCGTCACCGTTAACTACATCACCCGAAACTCGCTCGGGATCCTCGCCCCGGAACTGAAAGAGAGCCTTGGGATCACCACCGAGCAATACTCCTGGATCGTCGGTGCGTTCCAGATTGCCTACACCATTTTCCAGCCCCTGTGCGGCTGGCTGATTGACGTGATCGGCCTGAAGATTGGCTTCATGGTCTGCGCCGGGATCTGGGCGCTAATGTGTATTTTCCATGCGGGCGCCGGAAGCTGGCTGCACCTGGCGATCCTACGCTTCTTTATGGGAGCTTCCGAAGCCGCCGCTACCCCGGCGAACGCCAAAACCATCGGCGAGTGGTTCCCGAAATCAGAGCGTCCCGTTGCTGCCGGCTGGGCGGGCGTGGGCTTCTCTATCGGCGCGATGCTGGCTCCGCCTATCATTTACTTCGCTCACGCCTCGTTCGGCTGGCAGGGGGCGTTCATGTTTACCGGCGTGCTGGCGCTGCTGTGGGTGATCCTGTGGTGGGCGTTCTACCACAACCCGGAGCAGCACCCGAACCTGAGCAAGGACGAGCTGGCGTTTATCAAGCAGGATAACGAACCGCCTGCCGTCAAACTGCCCTTCCTGACCGCGCTGAAAACCGTCTCGAAGAACAAACGCTTCTACGGTATCGCCATCCCGGCCTTTATGGCGGAACCGGCCTGGGCGGTGCTGAGCTTCTGGGTGCCGCTGTACCTTGCCAAAGAGCACGGCATGGACCTGAAGCAGATTGCGATGTTTGCCTGGCTGCCGTTCCTCGCCGCTGACCTCGGCAGCGTGGCGAGCGGTTACCTGACGCGTCTGTACACCCGCCTGTTCGGCTGCTCCCGCGTGAACTCGGTCGTCGCCAGCTCCGTGACCGGCGCGTTCCTGATGATCTCGCTGGCCATCGTGGCCATTACCCGCGACCCGTATATCACCATCGTGCTGATCTCCATCGGCGGCTTCGGGCACCAGATCATCTCCTGCATGCTCAGCGCCCTGGTCGTTGAGTCGTTCGACAAAGGCCAGATGGCGACCGTCAACGGCATGCGCGGCTCGGCGGCGTGGATCGCCAGCTTCCTGTTCTCGCTGTTAATCGGTGTGACCGCCGACAAAATCGGCTTTAACCCGCTCTTTATCGCCATGGGCTTCTTTGACCTGATTGGCGCTCTCTTCCTGGTAGCATTTATTGCTGAACGTCGCGCCAAGCGCGCCTGATAGTGGATGTATTGCATATGAAAACCCTGAAAAACTGGACCCTTGATACGCAGTCGGCAAACCATCTTGAACTGCTGGTCGATAACCAGCACCGCCTGTGCCTGTATGTGCTGGAAGAGAACCTGTTCCGCGTGCTGATCAAACGCAAAGGCGAGCTGGCGCTGGACCGCACCTGGAGCATCGCCCCGGAACAAGACGTGCCGTGGGAAGGTCGCCGTCGTGACGATGTCAGCGGCTTCACCTGCCCGACCTGGACGCTGACGCAGCAGGACGACACGTTAACCGTGGCAACCGAACAGCTGCGCGTCACCGTGCACCAGCCGCTGTGGCTGGAGTGGCACTACCGCAATGACGCGGGCGAGTGGCAGCCGCTGGTCAACGACCGCCCCACCAGCGCCTACCTGCTGAACGCCCACGGCGACGGCGTGGCGCACTACCTGAGCCGCCGCAAGGACGAGCGTTTCTACGGCCTGGGTGAGAAAGCGGGCGATCTGCAGCGCAACGGTAAACGCTACGAGATGCGCAACCTCGACGCCATGGGCTACAACGCCGCCAGCACCGACCCGCTGTACAAGCACATTCCGTTCACCCTTACCCGCCGCGATGACGTGAGCTACGGCCTGTTCTACGACAACCTGAGCAGCTGCTGGCTGGATCTGGGTAACGAAATCGACAACTACCACACCGCCTATCGCCGCTGGCAGGCGGAAGCGGGCGATATCGACTACTACATCTTTACCGGCAGGCGCGTGCTGGACGTCACCAAAGCCTTCGTGCGCCTCACAGGTAAGACGCTGTTCGGACCGAAATGGAGCCTGGGCTACAGCGGCTCGACCATGCACTACACCGACGCGCCGGACGCGCAGAATCAGCTGATGAACTTCATCCGCCTGTGCGAAGAACACGCCATTCCGTGCGATTCGTTCCAGCTCTCGTCCGGCTATACCTCCATCAACGGCAAGCGCTACGTCTTCAACTGGAACTATGACAAGGTGCCGCAGCCGAAGGTGATGAGCCAGGCGTTCCACGACGCGGGATTGAAGTTGGCCGCAAACATCAAGCCGTGCCTGCTGCAGGATCATCCGCGCTACAGCGAAGTGGCGGAGAGCGGCCTGTTTATTCGCGATTCAGAAACCGATGCACCCGAACGCTCCAGCTTCTGGGATGACGAAGGCTCGCACCTCGACTTTACCAACCCGCAGACGGTGCAGTGGTGGCAGAACGGCGTCACCACGCAGCTGCTGGAGATGGGCATCGACTCCACCTGGAACGACAACAACGAATATGAAGTGTGGGACGGAGAAGCCCGCTGTCACGGCTTCGGCAAGGAGATCGCCATCAAGCATATTCGCCCGGTCATGCCGCTGCTGATGATGCGCGCCTCGCTGGAAGCGCAGCAGCGCTTTGCGCCGGAAAAACGCCCGTATCTCATCTCCCGCTCCGGCTGCGCCGGGATGCAGCGCTACGTTCAGACCTGGAGCGGTGACAACCGCACCAACTGGGACACGCTGCGCTATAACATCCGCATGGGGCTGGGCATGAGCCTGTCCGGGCTGTTCAACGTCGGCCATGACGTGGGCGGTTTCTCCGGCGACAAGCCGGACGCCGAGCTGTTCGTGCGCTGGGTGCAGAACGGCGTGATGCACCCGCGCTTTACCATTCATTCGTGGAACGATGACCACACGGTGAACGAGCCGTGGATGTATCCGGGCGTCACGCCTGCCATTCGCGGCGCGATTGAGCTGCGCTACCGCCTGCTGCCGTATCTCTATACTCTGCTCTGGCAGGCGCACGCCGACGACGAGCCGATGCTGCGCCCGACCTTCCTCGACCACGAGCACGATGCACAGACCTTCGAAGAGTGCGACGACTTCCTGCTGGGCCGCGACCTGCTGGTCGCCAGCGTCGTCGAAGCCGGGCAGCGCGAGCGCCGGGTCTGGCTGCCGGATAACGAAACGGGCTGGTATGATTTTTACACCCACGCGTGGTATGCGGGCGGGCAATCCATCATCCTCGATGCGCCGCTGGAAAAACTGCCGCTGCTGGTGCGCGCCGGAGCCGGTCTGCCGCTGAGCGAGCGCATCACGCATGTGAGTGCCGAAAAAGATACGGCCCGCGAGCTGAAGCTGTTCCCGGTGAAAGGCGTCGGCACAACCTCGGGGTTGCTGTTTGAAGACGACGGCGAAAGCTGGGGCTATCAGAACGGCAATGCGCTGTGGGTGGAATGGGAAATGGTGTGCGACGGCGCAACCATTAACCTGAGAGTGAACGCGCGCGGGGATTATCGTCCGGCGTGGAAGGCGCTAAAGGTGTCATTACCGGCGGGGGAAAAACGTACGCTGCGGGTGAACGGGGTTGAAAGGAGTGAGTGGGTGCTCTGAAGACTGCCGGGTGGCGGCTTCGCCTTACCCGGCCTACAAAGTCACCCGTAGGCCCGGTAAGCGAAGCGCCACCGGGCTTTTTTTTAGCCGTCGATACCTTTGCTGCGCAGGTAATCTTCGTAGTTACCGGTGAAGTCCACCACGCGCTCTGGCGTAATTTCGATCACGCGGGTCGCCAGCGAGCTGACGAACTCACGGTCGTGAGAGACGAAGATCAGGGTGCCCTGATACATCTCAAGCGCCATGTTCAGGGATTCGATCGATTCCATGTCCAGGTGGTTAGTCGGTTCGTCCATCACCAGGATGTTTGGTTTTTCCATCATCAGCTTGCCGAACAGCATGCGTCCCTTCTCACCACCGGAGAGCACTTTAGCAGGCTTTTTGATGTCGTCCTGGCTGAACAGCAGACGACCCAGAATGCTGCGCACCGCCTGCTCGTCGTCGCCTTCCTGCTTCCACTGGCTCATCCAGTCAAAGACGGTCAGGTCATTTTCGAACTCGTACTCATGGTCCTGCGCGTAGTAACCAATTTGCGCGTTTTCGGACCATTTCACGGTGCCGTTGTCCGGCTGCAGTTCGCCGACCAGGGTTTTCAGCATGGTAGATTTACCCACGCCGTTGGCGCCCAGAATGGCAATCTTCTCGCCCACTTCCAGCAGCAGGTTGAAGTTTTTAAACAGCGGGCCTTCATCGAAGCCTTTGGTAAGGGCTTCCACTTCCAGCGCGTTACGGAACAGCTTCTTGTCCTGCTCGAAGCGGATGAACGGGTTCTGACGGCTGGAGGCTTTGACCTCTTCCAGCTTGATTTTATCAATCTGACGCGCACGCGAGGTTGCCTGACGCGATTTAGAGGCGTTAGCGCTGAAGCGGCTGACGAAGGACTGCAGGTCGGCAATCTGCGCTTTTTTCTTGGCGTTGTCCGCCAGCAGACGCTCGCGCGCCTGGGTGGCCGCCGTCATGTACTCGTCGTAGTTGCCCGGATAGACGCGCAGCTCGCCGTAGTCCAGATCCGCCATGTGCGTACAGACCATGTTCAGGAAGTGACGGTCGTGCGAAATGATGATCATGGTGCTGTCGCGATCGTTAAGCGTCTGCTCCAGCCAGCGGATGGTGTCGATGTCCAGGTTGTTCGTCGGTTCGTCGAGCAGCAGGATGTCCGGGTTAGAGAACAGCGCCTGAGCCAGCAGTACACGCAGCTTCCAGCCTGGCGCGACTTCGCTCATCGGGCCGTAATGCTGTTCAACCGGAATGCCGACGCCCAGCAGCAGCTCGCCCGCGCGCGCTTCCGCAGAGTAACCGTCCATCTCGCCGTACTGCGTTTCCAGCTCGGCCACTTTATAGCCGTCTTCTTCGCTCATCTCGGCCAGCGCATAGATGCGATCGCGCTCCTGCTTCACTTCCCACAGCTCCGCGTGCCCCATGATCACGGTGTCGAGCACGGTGAACTCTTCGAAGGCGAACTGATCCTGACGCAGCTTACCGATGCGCTCGTTCGGATCGAGCGACACGTTGCCGAGGGTCGGCTCCAGATCGCCGCCGAGGATCTTCATAAAGGTGGATTTACCGCTACCGTTGGCACCAATCAGGCCGTAACGGTTGCCGCCGCCAAATTTGACGGAAATGTTTTCGAACAGCGGCTTACTGCCAAACTGCATAGTGACGTTGCTGGTAACTAACACGGGGAGATTCCTGCGAAAAGTGTGATAAACACGGCATTATGCCACAATTCCGAATTGAGATCCCGCGTTGCAACCATCCACTAAACTTTAACAAAATCGAAAAAAATGTGATTTCGTACACATCTGAATTCCCAGTGAGCGGGAATGCACATATAATGCGCTCCCATCACAGATTCAGACTTATCAACTCATCGCCAGAATGGCTTAGATACCTCGCACAACATGAACATGAAATTAACAGCGCTTTTTGCGGCGGCGTTAGCCGTAGTAGGTTTTTGTAAGACCGCGTCTGCGGTGACGTATCCCCTGCCGACCGACGGAAGCCGTCTGGTGGGTCAAAACCAGGTGGTGACGGTTCCTGAAGGTAACTCTCAGCCGCTGGAGTATTTCGCGGCGCAGTACCAGCTGGGTCTGTCTAACATGCTGGAAGCGAACCCGGGCGTTGACCCGTACCTGCCGAAAGCAGGTACCGTGCTGAATATCCCTCAGCAGCTGATCCTGCCGGATACCGTTCATGAAGGTATCGTAATTAACAGCGCCGAAATGCGTCTGTATTACTACCCGAAAGGCACCAATACCGTCATCGTGCTGCCAATCGGTATCGGCCAGCTGGGTAAAGACACCCCGCTGAACTGGACCACCAAAGTTGAACGTAAGAAAGCGGGCCCAACCTGGACGCCAACGGCTAAAATGCACGCGGAATACATCGCTGCGGGCGAACCGCTGCCAGCCGTTGTGCCAGCAGGCCCGGATAACCCGATGGGTCTGTATGCCTTGTACATTGGCCGTCTGTATGCGATTCACGGCACCAACGCCAACTTCGGTATCGGCCTGCGCGTGAGCCACGGCTGCGTGCGTCTGCGTAACGACGACATCAAGTTCCTGTTCGAAAACGTGCCGGTCGGTACGCGCGTGCAGTTCATCAACGAACCGGTGAAAGCAACGTCTGAGCCAGACGGCAGCCGCTACATCGAAGTGCACAACCCGCTGTCCACCAGCGAAGACCAGATCAACAACAACGAAGTCGTTCCTGTTACGCTGAACAGCGCGGTACAGGCGGTAACGTCTCAGCCAGACGTTGAAACGGCGATTGTTGACCAGGCCGTTCAGAACCGTTCCGGTATGCCGGTGCGTCTGAACTAATCACGTCACGCGCATTAAAAAAGCGGGCTTAGAGGCCCGCTTTTTTTTACCCGTTATTCACGATCACAATCCCGCCGTGGTCGTACCGATAGTGACAGTGGGCATACTCCAGCGGCGTGCCATCTTCCAGGTAAATGACCTGCTCCACCTCCAGTACCGGATCGGTTTCCTCGCAGACCAGATGCTCTCTGTCCAGCGCGCTGGGCTTAAGCGCCCGCACCACCCGATACGAGCCCATAATTTTCAGCCCCAGGGTCTCCTGAACGTACTGAAACACTGAACCTTCGAGATGGTTTTTCGTCAGGCCCGGCACCAGATTCATCGGCATCACCGTGGAATCCAGCGACATCGGTTCGCCGTTCAGTAAACGCAGGCGAATGAAGTCGTAGATCGGCGCATCGGCGTTAATCATCAGCGACGCCTGCTCTTTTTCATTCGGGAAGCGCAGTTCGAAATGCACCACCTGGCTCGTAACCGTACCCAGATGCGCCCAGGTTTTGGTCGCGCCAAAGTAGTCGCTGCCGGAGAGATCCCACTGCGAAAGCTGGAGGAAATTTTTGCGGATGAACGTCCCCTGCCCCTGGCGGGTATAGACCAGCCCTTCGACGATCAGCTGGCGCATCGCCTGCTGGATGGTCATCCGGCTGGTGCTGAACTCCGCCGCCAGCGCAAACTGGTCCGGCAGCGGTTCATGGGCGGCGTACTGCTGGCTGATAATGCGTTTCTTGATTTCCCGCGCTATGGTGATGTACTTCGCCGCCATCGTCCTTCCTTTCTGTTAGTTTTCTATCCCGCTGTTTTTCAAGGCCACTCGCTCGGCAATTTTGAGGAAAGGCAGGTAGAAGAATACACCAAATACGATGATTGCCAACTGCACCACTACCGCCCGCCAGTCCCCCGCCGTGGCCAGCCAGGCGCTGAGAATCGGCGGCGTGGTCCACGGGATCATCACCACGCAGCGCGACATGAATCCCAGCGTGGTACAGAGCCAGGCGAAGTAAATGCCTATCGCGGGCAACAGCACAAACGGGATCATCAGCGGCAGGTTAAACACGATCGGCAGGCCAAAAATCACCGGCTCGTTGATATTAAACAGGCCCGGCGCTAGCGAGAGACGCGCCACCTGCTTCGCCGACTGTTGTCGGGAGAAGATAAAGATGGCGATCAGCAGCGAGATGGTGCTGCCCGTCCCGCCCACCATGCCAAAGGTCGGCACGAAGATGTTATTGATGATGTGCGGAATGGGCTGGCCGTTGGCGAAGGCCAGCATGTTCTCGTTGGTATTGATCAGCAGGAACGGCTCCAGTACCACGCTGTTGACCACTGACTGATGAATGCCGAGCGTGAACAGGAAGTTGCCGAAGCTGTAGATGAAAATCGTCCCCGGCAGGCTGGTGTTGATCAGCCGCAGCGGCTGCTGGATGAAGGTCGTAATGAGATGGATCAGGTCCGTATGCAGCACGTTTGCCAGCACCGCCGCGAGCACCGCGAACAGGGAAAGCGTGAGAATGGTTGGGATCAGCGCGGTAAAGGATTTGCTCACCGCCGGGGGCACGTTTTCCCCGAGCGAAATGTGCAGCGCCTTCAGCCGAGAAATAGCGATAAACACTTCCGTTGAAAGTAGCCCAATCAGCACCCCGGCGAAAATCCCTGTGGAGCCGATATTGGCGAAGGTCAACACCTGCGTCACGCTGACCGCAGCGTCGCTGCCGACGGGCGTAATCTGTAAGCGCATCGGCATCATAATGATAAAACTGCTGACGGCGATAACCACTGCCGAGACCGGATTGTCGAAATCTTTGTTGCGCGCCAGCGACCAGGCAATCATCGGGGCCAGCAGCAGCGCGGCGATGTTCAGCGTGCCGTTGATAATCGCCTCGCCCCACACCTGAAAATGCGCCAGCGTATCGCCCTTAAACATCCACGGAAACACCACGTTGTTCACCAGCACCGCCAGACCGGCGAGGATGAAAATGGGCATTACCGTGGCGAAGGCGTCGCGCAGGGAGCGCAGGTGCACCTGGTTTGCCAGGCGCGCCGAGAACTCGACAAACTTATCGACAAAGGACTGCATGTGCGGTGTGATTTTTGTTTCAGACATAGCGGCGTGTTCCCATCAATCAGTCACAAAAACGGCCCGGCAGCGTACGGCTTACATCTCGCGTCCGTTGGTATGGATAACCTGTTTTAACCACGCGTAGCTCTTCTTCGGCACACGCTTCAGGTCTTTCAGGTCGTGGTTTTCCCGGTTGACATAGACCACGCCGTAGCGCTTACGCATGTCGCCCTGGGAGCTGAGAATGTCGATCAATCCCCAGCCGAGGTAGCCAATGACCTCAGCCCCGTCCTCGAACATCGCCGCTTTCATCGCCTCGATGTGCGCCCGGTGATAGTCGATGCGGTAGGTGTCCTCAATCGGGTTCACCCCGTCCCAGGATTCAATTACCCCAATGCCGTTTTCAATCGGGAACACCGGCAGGCGCCAGTCGTTGTAATAGCGGGTAATGATGGTGCGAAAACCGAGCGGGTCGATCTGCCAGTTCCACTCGGTGGCTTTCAGGTAGGGGTTATTTTTCTCGCCGTGCAGCAGGTAATAGTTGACCGGCGTGCCTTCCGGAATGGCATCGCTGTCCAGCGTTTTGCTGGCGTAGTAGCTGAAGGCCATATAGTCGTTTTGGGTGCGCGCCAGCAGCGCGAGATCGTCTGCGCGGTAGATATCGCCAAAGCCCTCCTGCTCCACCACCGCCATCACCGCCGGGCTGTAGCCCTGCCCGGCGAAGACGCGCAGCAGGTTCTGGTTGAGGAATTCGTCATATTGCTGGGCGCAGAAGATATCGCGCGGTTTGCAGGTGGCCGGGTAGATCAGCTGGTGCGCCAGCATGCCGCCCATCAGCTGGCCCGGTTTCGTCTGGTGCAGGTATTCGGTCAGCGCCATGTGCGCCACCATCGTATGGTGCTGGAGCAGGTACAGCTCGCGCAGGGTTTTCTCGCCTTTCATATAGCCGGAAATGCGGAAAGCTTCCGGCATATGGAAAATATTCTGCTCATTGAAGGTCAGCCAGTACTTCACGCGGTCGCCAAAGCAGTCGATCATCTTTTTGCCGTAGCGGATAAAGGCGTCCATCACGCGGCGATCGATAAAGCCGTTGTACTCCTGCGCCAGCGCGAGCGGCATGTCGAAATGGTACAGGCAGATCATCGGCTCGATGCCGCGGGCGATCAGATCGTCTATAAAGCGGTCATAAAATGCGATGCCTTCGTCGTTGAACGGGCCGTCGCCCTGCGGGCAGACGCGGCTCCAGGAGATCTGGAAGCGGTAGCAGTTCATGCCCAGATCCTGCATCAGGTCGAAATCTTCCCGGTAGCGGTGGTAGGAGTCGGTCGCCACTTTCCAGTCGGAGACGTTCTCCCCGGCTTCACGAATGTCATACACCGACATCCCCTTCCCGCCTTCGTTCCATGCCCCTTCCGTCTGCATGCTCGATACCGAGTTGCCCCATAAAAAGTTGGCTGGCAGCTGATTGTTCATGTTCTCTCCCTATATGACTAGTCATTTAAAAATTCATGACTAGTCATATAGGCGAAGATGTAAAAACGATCAAAGAGGAGGATCGTTTTTTGTGAGCAATGCGGGAAAAAAAGCCCCGGTAAGCGATGCGCGACCGGGGCAAGAAAGGTTACTGCTGCGCGAGCTGGTTGCGGCGATATTCACCCTGCCGCTCCAGCATCCAGCCAGGATATTCCCGCGGCAGCGCGCTCACCGCATCAAGCTGCTGAAGCTCCTCTTCGCTGAGACGGATCCCGGTGGCGGCAATGTTGTCGTCCAATTGTTCAACGCGTTTCGCGCCAATGATGACGCTGGTCACCGCTTTCTGGTGCAGCAGCCACGCCAGCGCGATTTGCGCGACGGAGACACCCTTGCTTTCGGCGATCGTGCGCATCACGTCCACGCAGTCGAAGGCGCGATCTTTGTTCACCGGCGGGAAATCAAACTCCAGACGACGACCACCGGCTTCGCTCTGCCCGTCGCGGCCATATTTTCCGCTCAGCAGGCCGCCTGCCAGTGGGCTCCAGACCATCAGCCCGACGCCTTCGCTCTGCATCATCGGCACCAGCTCGCGCTCAAGATCGCGTCCGGCGATGGTGTAATACGCCTGGAGGGATGCGAAACGCGCCAGCCCGAGACGCTCGGAAATGCCCAGCGCTTTGGCAATCTGCCACGCCGCCCAGTTCGAGACGCCGATATAGCGCACGTGGCCGTGCTGCACCAGGTTATCCAGCGCATACAGCGTCTCTTCAATCGGCGTGGCCGGGTCGAAGCCGTGCAGCTGATAAAGATCGATATGATCGAGCTGCAGGCGACGCAGGCTCTCCTTCACGCTGCTGATGATGTGATAGCGCGAGCTGCCGCGCGAGTTCACCCCTGCTGTTCCGGTTTCGCCGAACACTTTGGTCGCGACGACCACGTTCTCGCGGGGGATTTTCAGGTTTTTCAGCGCCTGGCCGGTGATCTCCTCCGAACGCCCTTCCGAGTAAACGTCCGCGGTATCGATAAAGTTGATCCCGGCATCCAGCGCGCGGCCCACCAGCTGTTCTGCTTCGCTTTGCTGGAGCTGACCAATCTTGCCCCACATGCCGCCTTCACCGCCGAAGGTCATGGTGCCGAGGCACAGTTCAGAAACGAACAGACCGGTGTTGCCCAGTTTTTGATAACGCATAAGATAATCCTCGCATGTCGTTTAAGGGGTACCCGATAGTTATACCCGCCCCTCAGCCATCGCGAATGTGGCGTTCCTGTCCGTTTCTTGCCCAATCCTCTGAAAATTTATCCGCGCGGGGCGTCGCCAAAGACGCTGTAGTCCGGTAATTGCACCTGCTGATACGGCTCCCAGCCGCCGCCGAGCGCCTTGTAGAGCGCCACCAGATCGAGTGCGCTTTGCACCTGCGCCTGCGCGCGCTGCTGCTCGGCCTGGGCCAGCTGTCGCTGGGCATCCAGCACGTCAATGAAGCTGGCGATCCCCTGGCGGTAGCTGTCGCTGGCTAAATCAAAGGCGTTTTGCAAAGCGTCGATCGTTTTTGCGAGACCCGCTTCACGCTGCTGGTCGGTGCGATAACTCACCAGGGCGTTTTCGACATCGCCAAGCGCGGTGAGCACCGTCTGACGATAGTCCAGCACCGCCGCCCCCTGCTGCGCGCGCGCCACCTTCACGCTGGAGACCAGCCGACCGCCCTGGAAGATGGGGATGGAGACCTGCGGGCCAAAGCTGTAGAAGTGGCTGCTCCAGTCGGTCAGCCAGTTGGTTTCACTGTTGCGCAGGCCAAACTGCCCGGAGAGGGTAAAGCTCGGGAACAGCTCCGCCACCGACACGCCAATCTGCGCCGTGGCGGCATGAAGATTCGCCTCCGCTTCACGCACGTCCGGACGACGGCGCGCCAGCGTCGACGGAATGCCGGTCTGCACGATATCCGGCAGCGCGGGCATCGGCTGCACGCTTTGTAATTCCGCATCCAGCGCCCCCGGCGGCTTGCCCAGGAGGATCGCCAGGCCATTCATCGCCTGACGCGCCTGCGCCTGGTACTGCGGCAGCTGCGCCTCCAGGTTACCCAGCTGTGCACGCGCATTCTCCACGTCCATCTGCGGCGACAGCCCGCCGCGCTGGCGGCTCTCGGTCAGATCCAGCGTCTGCTGCGCGCTTTTAATCTGGGTGTTCAGCGTGTCGATAACGCTTTGCGCCCCGCGCAGCTGGAGCCACGCGCGCGCCACTTCCGCCTCCAGCGACACCAGCGCGTCGTTACGCTGCTCGATAGCCGCTTTCTGCTGCGCTTCGGCGGCTTCCACCTGACGACGCACCTTACCCCACAGGTCAATTTCCCACTGGGCGTCGAAGCTGCCCTGGTAGAGGTTGATCGGCTGCGTCAGCGGTCCCAGCGCGCCCTTGAGAGCGGGATCGATGCTATCCACCTGGTCATACACGCCGTGGGATTTCAGCTCCCCTTCTAGCCCGAGCTGCTGGCGCGTCGCCTGCAGATTGCCGTTCACCGACGGGTAAAACGCACCGCCCGCCTGGTTAATCTGCTCGCGCGCGCCGGCGATGCGCAGCACCGTCTGCTGCAGCGTCAGGTTCCCGGCAATGGCGCGTTCCA
Source organism: Enterobacter sp. Acro-832 (assembly GCF_011752745.1). Classification (NCBI taxonomy): domain Bacteria; kingdom Pseudomonadati; phylum Pseudomonadota; class Gammaproteobacteria; order Enterobacterales; family Enterobacteriaceae; genus Enterobacter; species Enterobacter sp. Acro-832. Next base: position 253,493 of record NZ_VWWX01000002.1, on the reverse strand, counting down.
CCAGGCTGTCGAGCTGTGGCGAGCCGAAGGTCTTCCACCAGCGCGGGTTGGTCGCGGCGGAGGTCGTCTGCGATTTTACCGCGCTGTCGCCCTTATCGTTCCAGTGCGTGACGGCAGGTGGCGCGGGCGGCTGATAGTCCGGCCCGACGGCGCAACCTGCCAGCAGCATCATTATCATCAGGGGGTGTAAACGTCTGTGTATCATCAATGTGCTCCTGCACTCCCCTCGCTCTTAACCGGCGAGAGCAACAAACAAAACGGAATCAGTAACAAGGCCACGGCGCTCAGGATGGTGAAGACGTCAATGTAGGCCAAAAAGCGCGACTGCTCGATCATGGTCTGGTACAGGCGTCCGGTGGCGATGCCGGTGGGGTCTCCCACCTGGGTCGTGAAGTTCTGGATCGCCTGGGCGCTTTCGCGTATCGCCTGCTGGAACTGCTCGTTAAATGGCGAGGCGTGGTACGCCAGATGCGCACTGTGCGCCTGGGACCGTTCAGTGATGGCCGCCGTCGACAGCGAGATCCCGACCGAGCCCGCGACGTTACGGAACATGGTGAACAGCGCTGCCGCATCGGCATTCAGCCGTCTTGGAATCGAAATAAAGGCAATGGTGGTCAGGGGCACAAACAGGAACCCCAGCCCCAGCGACTGGGCGCTGCGGAACAGCACCAGCGTCTCGAAGTCGATATCCGGGGTCAGCGTGCGCGACCAGAAGAACGACACCGCCAGGCAGGTAAAGCCAAAGGCGATAATCCAGCGCGTCTGCACCACCGGCATCAGCTTCAGCACCAGCGGAATGGTCAGCACAATCAGCACCGCCCCGGGCGACAGCACCAGCCCGGACCAGGTGGCGGTATAGCCCAGGTCCTGCTGCGCCAGCTGCGGGATCACCACGGAACTGCCGTACAAAATCATCGCCATCCCCGCCATCAGCAGGCTGGAGATGGCAAAGTTGCGGTCCTTCATGCAGTGCAGATCCACCACCGGTTTTCTGGCATACACCAGCCAGTAAATGGCACCGATAATGCCGATAAGCGTTAACACCGCGAAGGTACGAATAAAGTTCGAGTAGAACCAGTCCTCATCTTCCCCCCGGTCAAGCATCACCTGCAGGCAGCCCAGCCCCAGGGCGATCAGGCCGATCCCCGTCCAGTCGATAGTCAGCTTCTCTTTTGACTTGCTCTCCCACGGCGGATCTTCCAGCAACTGGTAGATCGCCAACACCGTGACAATCCCCACCGGGATGTTGATAAAGAACACCCAGCGCCAGGAGTAATTGTCGGTGATCCAGCCCCCCAGCGTCGGGCCGAGGACCGGTGCAACAATAATCGCGATGGACGAGAGCCCAAAGGCTTTGCCCCTGTCCTCCGGCTTGAAGTAGTCGAGCAGTACCGACTGCTGCGTGGGCTGTAGCCCGCCGCCAAAAAAGCCCTGCATCACGCGGAACAGGATGATCTGCCACAGCTCGGTGGCGATGCCGCAGAGGAACGAGCAGACGGTGAACATGACGATGCAGATCAGGAAGAACTGCTTGCGGCCGAAGACGCGGCTCAGAAACGCCGAGATGGGCAGCACGATGCCGTTCGCGACCAGGTAGCTGGTTAACACCCAGGTGGATTCGTCATAGCTGGACGAGAGCGAACCCGCCACGTGGGGCAGCGCCACGTTGACGATGGTGGTGTCGAGGATCTCCATAAACACCGCCAGGGTGACAACAATCGCCACCGCCCACGGATTGCTGGCGGGCTTCCAGCTGTCGTGGCTGTGATCCGTCATTCCACCGTCACCTTCGGCGCAACCGACAGCCCCAGCGGCAGCGGTTTGTTCGGATCGAGCCCCTTATCAATCACGATTTTGACCGGCACGCGCTGCACAATTTTGACAAAGTTACCGGTGGCATTTTCTGCCGGGAAGGCGGAGAAGCGCGAGCCGCTGCCCTGCTGGATACTGTCAACGTGGCCCTCAAGCGCCATATCCGGCCACGCGTCGACGGACACGGTGACCTTATCGCCGGGCTTCATGCGCTCAAGCTGGGACTCTTTGAAGTTCGCCACCACCCACACGTTCGGCGAAACCAGGGAGAACAGCGCCGTACCCGCCTGCACCAGCGTGCCGGGCTGCACGTTGCGTTTGGTGACAAACCCGTCGAACGGGGCGCGGACTTCGGTGTAAGAGAGGTTCAGATTGGCCGTTTCCAGCTGCGCTTTCGCCTGATCGACCTGACGCTCGCGCGCTTCAACGTTGGTTTCCTGCTGGCGGATTTGCAGCTGGACCTGCTCTGCCACCTCCAGCTGCGCCTGGGCGCTGGCCAGCCCCGCCTGCGCGCTGCGCAGCTGAGCGTTCGCGGAATCAATGCTTTGCTGGGTGGTTGCCCGCGGGTCGACACCGCGCTGGCGACGGTATTCCGCCTGCGCGTTCGCCAGATCGGCCTGCGCTTTCAGCACCTGCGCTTTGGCTTCGTCACGCTGGGCGGGATACTGCACTTTTGAGAGCGCCAGCTGCGCCTGAGCCTGATGCAGCTGCGCGATGGCCAGCCCAAGCTGGGCCTGAGCCTGATCGCGCTGCGCGGTGGTATCACGCGGATCGATGACCACCAACAGATCGCCCTTTTTCACGCGCTGGTTATCGCGCACCCGCAGCTCGGTGACGTAGCCTGCCGTTTTCGGGGCAATCGTCACCACGTCGCCGTCGGTAAAGGCGTCGTCAGTCGTCTCTTCGTTACGGGTTAAAAACCACCAGACCAGCGCCACGACAACCATCACCACCACGACAATGCCGAGGATAATTAACGGTTTTTTGCCCGGGCGCTTACGCTCATTATTATTTTTGTCCTGCTCGTCAGCAGGCTTATTTTGATCTTCAGCCATAGTTCAGCAACGGTCCTGTCAGTGAGCGGCATCACACTATGCCGTTCACTAAAGCTAGGACGTTGCTATACGTTTGCCAGGAAAAACTGACAAATTGCGCACTATATGAGAAGGAATATTCCGAAACCGATCGCCGCGGCCCAAACCAGCATCGGTATCGACCAGAGATGGAAGCGCCACCAGATACGACGGTCGTTGGCCATGCGCAGGGCAATCAGGTTGGCCAGCGAGCCGGGCAACAGCCCAAACCCGCCGATATTCACCGCCCAGGCCAGCAGCGTGTCCGGCGGAACATAGTTGAGTAGCAGAATGGTGGACGGCACGTTGCTGATAAACTGCGACAGGCCAATCGCCGTCAGCCACAGTCCCGACTGAGACAGCGTGCTGACGCTGTGCAGCACGTTCTGCAGCACCGGAAGCTGGATGAGAAGATGCACATCAATAAACATCACCATAAAGACCAGCAGCAGCGTCCAGTCCACGCTGACCAGCACGCGCCGCGCCAGGACGACAAAGCCCGCGGCGACAAGCAACACGCCCGCCACTTCATACTTCAGTTCCAGCGCGAACAGAAAGACGATATATAACCCGAGACAGCTCCAGACCAGACGCGGCTGCCACTGCGGGCCCGTGGTGTCGCTGTGGTATTGCAGTTTTTTATCCGGAAACGCAAACCAGCAGACCGCCAGCAGCGACAGCATCATCACCAGCGCCAGCGGCGCCATCTGCCAGGTAAAGGCGGCGAACGACAGACCGGAACGTCCCCAGAGGAGGATATTTTGCGGGTTGCCGATAGGCGTTAACAGAGAACCGGCGTTAACGGCGAGCGCTTCAAAGATGATCAGCCGGCTGACCGGGATCTCGCAAAGCTTACGCAGCGTGAGCGTGAGGGGCACGATGATAAACAGCGCCACGTCGTTGGTCAGAAACGTCGACAGCACCGCGGCGGAAAACACCATAAACAGGGACAGCCTGCGCTCGATGGCAAAACGGCGCACCATTTTACGGCCCAGCACGTCAAAATAGCCGCTCAGCTCAACCCCTTTGGTGAGCATCATCAGGCCGCTCAGGGTAATGATGGTGCGCCAGTCAATAGCGGCGGGCCAGGCCTGCGGCGCAAACGGCACAAAGAGGCTTAACCCTGCGCCAATGAGTAATAAGAGATGGAAGAAACGATCGCGTGCCAGGGCCTGCAGTCCAGGGATTTTCATTCAGCGGAGGGACCATATTTAAGCGTAAACTCACGAAACTTCACCAGCGTCTCTTCGCTAACGTGGTGTTCCATTCCTTCCGCATCCCGGCGGGCAATCTCCGGGCTGACGCCCAGCACCAGCAAAAAATTCTCGACAAGCTGATGGCGCTCGCGGCTCTCCTGCGCGAGTTTCTCCCCTTCTGGCGTCAGAAAGACCCCGCGCCAGGGGATCATTTCGATTAGGCCCACGGAGGCGAGACGTTTTAACATTTTTGCGACAGTTGGCTGTGATACCCCCAGCCTGGCGGCCATATCGACCTGACGCGCTTCCCCGACCTCACGAATCAGATCGGAAATGAGTTCAACATAATCATCAATCAATTCACGCCGGTGCGCTTCACGGACCTGGCGAAAACCTTCGACATGCTCTTCAACATTCACCAGTTGCGTCGTTTTTTTAATGGTTGGCTTACCTGCGCGACGGTTCATTGTACTTCCTCAGTGGGGTGACGCTTCCAGCGCCCGGTATCGAGAGCGCACATTGTAAACCATCCCTCCACAAGCACAAAAAATTAACGAAATAGCCATAGCTATACAATATAGCCTGTGCTATATCTGTATGTAATGCAGTCACCCTTCACGGATCGAAGGGATCAAAAATCAGGAGGTCTTATGAACGAATTCAAGAGGTGCATGACCGTGTTTACCCACTCACCCTTTAAAGTGCGCTTAATGCTGCTGAACATGCTGTGCGATATGTTTAACGGCAAACCGCATCAGGATGACAAACCTTCCCACTAAGCGGCGTCGCGGTACGCCGCTTCATTTTCCCGTCACATTTTCGCTGTAAACTGGCTTCCAGCCGCCCTATTCCCGATCTTTTTTACGGATTTGCAATCCCCTTCGCAAAACATCTGCTTAGCAACTGTTGATATTATTTAGCGCTCGCACTATCTTCTTGCAGCCCTGCACAATTTGCGGCTCGCTGAAGCGGACCCTCATTCCCTCTCCACGCACTGTCAGGCAGGTTATGACCCTTGACGCCAGGGTGAGCACATGGCGTTTTCATCCATGATAGTGACCTATGAATTTAACCCTGATAGATACCGTTGTGACCCGCAGCCGGGCCTTAAGCCCGTGGACGGGGTTTTACTTTTTGCAGTCATTACTGATTAACTTTGCGCTCGGTTATCCCTTTAGTCTGCTCTACGCGGTGGCCTTCACCTGCATTCTGCATGTGCTGTGGCGAGCCGCGCCGCGCGCGCAAAAAGCATTAATCGGCATCTGTTCGCTGGTTGCGGCACTCTATTTTCCGTTTGGTCAGGCGTACGGCTCGCCAAACTTTAATACCCTGCTGGCGTTGCACTCGACCAATATGGAAGAGTCGACGGAGATCCTGACGATCTTCCCGTGGTACAGCTACGTGGTCGGGCTCTTTATCTTCGCGCTGGGCGTTATCGCCATTCGCCGTCAGCCGGGCGAGAAAAAATCCTGGGGTAAGATCGACATACTCTGTCTGGTATTCAGCGTTGCCGTGGCATTTGTCGCCCCTATCCAGAATATTCCCTGGGACGGTAAGCTAAGACTTATTAACATCGGCTATCCGGTTTTCCGCTTCGTGAAAGACGTCGTTGTAAATAATAAAGAGGTTCTCGACGAACAGGCCCGCATGGCTGAGCTTTCCAATATGAAAGACACCTGGAACGTGCTGGCCGTTAAGCCGAAATATCACACCTATGTGGTGGTGATTGGCGAAAGCGCGCGTCGCGATGCAATGGGCGCGTTTGGCGGCCACTGGGATAACACCCCGTTCGCGAGTTCGGTCAAAGGCACCCTGTTTACCGATTATGTCGCGGCCAGCGGCTCAACGCAGAAATCGCTCGGCCTGACCCTTAACCGGGTGGTGGATGGCAAACCGCAGTATCAGGATAATTTCGTCACCCTGGCAAACCGCGCAGGTTTTCAGACGTGGTGGTTCTCGAATCAGGGGCAAATTGGCGAATACGATACGGCCATCGCCAGCATCGCCAAACGGGCTGACGAAGTGCAATTCCTGAAAAACGGCGATTTTGAAGCCGACAAAAATACCAAAGACGAAGCGCTGCTGAAAATGACGGCGCAGGTCTTCGCTACCCCGCGCACCCAGCCTCAGCTGATCGTCCTGCACCTGATGGGATCGCACCCGCAGGCCTGCGATCGAACCGGCGGGAAGTACGCGGAGTTCGTGCAGTCCAAAGAGACCTCCTGCTATCTCTACACCATGACGCAAACCGACGACCTGCTGAGCAAGCTCTACGATCAGCTGCGCAATACGGGCGACAGCTTCTCCCTGGTCTATTTCTCGGATCACGGGCTGGCGTTTAAAGAGCGCGGGAAAGAGGTGCAGTATCTGGCGCACGATGACAAGTTCCAGCAGAACTTCCAGGTGCCGTTTATGGTGCTGTCGAGTGACGATAAAACGCATCGCGTTATTAAAGCGCGTCGTTCAGCGAATGATTTCCTGCAGTTTTTCTCGCAGTGGACGGGGATTACCGCCGGGCAGATAAAAAATGCTTACCCGTTTGTCTCTAACAAGAAAGCTCCCCAAGTGTACGTTACCAACTTCAAGTTACAGAAAGTTGACTACAACCATCTGGGTACGGATATTTTTGATATTAAGAGTAAGTAGCGGTCTGATGCCCTCACCCTGGTCCTCTCCTACAGGGCTGAGGCCTGCACGGACGACTCCCTCTCACTTGAGGGAGAGGGATGGGATGGGATGAGGGGGAACATACGGCTCTGGTGGTCATTCCGTTCACTTTATGTTCCTTGCTACTCTGTAACGACATCACCGGTGAACGTGCCAGGGTGGCTCAGTCGCCACCACCCTGGCGACCCGGGCTCCCGGCGGTAAATCGCCGCTTCGCGGTACCCTCAGCTTATTCCTTCAGGCTATCGGGTCGGGCATGAGCCTGCATCCCTGCAGGCCACGCCCTCTCGGCGCATCCCTGCGCCTCGCCCCGGCCTTACGGAAACGCTTCGGCGATTTACAGCCGGACCATAGCATCGCTGAAGGTTAATCATTTCACTTCAAAACCTGAATCGCTTCTGGTTTAAAGTTACCAGGGACCTTTCCCCACAGCGGGAGGGAACAAAATAAAAAAAAATCCGCCACAGTGGGCGGATTTTTTATTTAATCACCGAAGTGATTAGAAGCGGTAACCTACGCCCGCGATCCAAGTGCCAACGTCAACGTTGCGGATACGGCTCTGCTCATAGGAGAAGTCCAGAGCAACGTCCTGGATTGGGTTGAACTGCAGGCCTGCGCCATAGGAGAAGCCGTAGTCGCTGTTGCTTGCAGTGCGGTTCAGACCTTCGTTTTCGGTCTGCTGGAATTTACCGTAGCCAACACCTACAACACCGTAGATGCTTGCCCAGTCGTTCAGACGGTAAGCTGGGCCCGCGGTGATACCGTAGTACTGGCCTTTGTTGTATGCGCCGTTTTCAGAACGATCTTTCTCGGTGTAGGTGAAAGAACCGATCACGCCCAGTGGGTTGTTATCCTGCTCGTAACGATACTTCAGGTTGAAACCGTTAGCTTTGTTCATCACGCCCTGATAGTCGCTCTGAGCGTAACCACCAGTAACAGTAGAAGTAGCAGCTACAGCGGTACCTGCGGAAACAGCCAGTACAGCGGCCAGTGCTGAAAGACATGCAATTTTTTTCATAACCACCTCAAATGTGATCCAAGTAAGTCCGTAAGTTTTAAATATATCAAAAAAATTTGCGAAACTCTTTGTGATTCGTGATGTCTAATGAAACCTTTCCTGTAACAGAACGTTTCCAGCATCAGCTATCTCTTTCAAATCACATGCAATTTTCACTACTAAATGCGCATAGTGCGCGTCTGCGCAGTTACATTCATCCAGATTATTCCTAATCTGACAGGCGATAAATCCACCAGCGCTTAACCATTTTACGGATTTCAACTGCTTTTTTTTCAACAGTACCTCAACCGTAGCCGCATATTTCCTTTACACTGCAACCTTTACCTCATTTGACATAAGCTGACAGGAGAAAGGATGCCTGGGTTATCCCGCACGTCGTCGGTCTGGTTGCCGGTAGCCGTCATACTCATTGCCATGTTGTCCATTCAAAGCGGCGCCTCGCTGGCAAAATCGCTTTTTCCGCTGGTTGGCGCGCCCGGGGTGACCGCCCTGCGTATTGTGCTGGGCACGGCAATACTGGTGGTCATTTTTAAACCGTGGCGTCTGCGCTTCAAAAAGGAGCAGCGTTTACCGCTGCTGTTTTATGGACTCTCCCTGGGGGCAATGAACTACCTGTTCTACCTCTCCATCCAGACGATACCGCTGGGTATTGCCGTCGCGCTGGAGTTTACCGGCCCGCTGGCGGTGGCGCTGTTCTCCTCCCGACGTCCGGTCGATTTTATCTGGGTCGTGTTAGCCGTACTGGGCTTATGGTTCCTGCTGCCGCTGGGCCAGAGCGTTTCTGAGATTGACCTGACGGGCGCAGCGCTGGCGCTGGGCGCAGGTGCCTGCTGGGCTGTCTATATCCTCACCGGCCAGCGCGCAGGGGAAGAGCACGGTCCGGCGACCGTCGCGTTGGGTTCCCTGATTGCGGCCATCGTGTTTGTGCCCATCGGCATGGCGCAGGCGACAGAGTCTATCTGGCAATGGTCCGTCATGCCCATCGGTCTGGCGGTCGCGATTCTCTCTACCGCACTCCCCTATTCTCTGGAGATGATTGCGCTGACGCGTCTGCCGACACGCATATTTGGCACCCTGATGAGCATGGAGCCTGCACTTGCCGCGATTTCCGGGATGGTGTTTCTCGGCGAAACCCTGACATTGACCCAGACGCTGGCGCTCTGCTCGATTATCGCGGCATCAATGGGCTCGACGCTTACCATGCGCCCGGAGCCAAAAGTTGAGAAAGTGGATATCAACTAAGGCCATATATTCTGCATGGCTTCCACGCCATGCAGAATAAAGGCCAGAAACACAGGCGTTATAATTTCTTACACACTCACTCCTGCCAGCAAAATATTCCTCTGCGTTAACTTCCCCATTCAGCAATTAAGATTGATCTGTATCAATTTATAAATTATCTAATACTTTCAATAAATTAAATTCTCAACCTCCTTCTCGCTATTAAACCGATAGGCACAGCCAAACCGCAGAGAAAAAATCCGGTGCTATACTTAGTTCCGTAATTACCTGGGACATAAACATCAAGAGGATATGAGATTATGAGTACCGCTAAACTGGTGAAAACGAAAGCGTCTAATCTGCTTTATACCCGTAACGATGTATCGGACAGCGACAAAAAAGCGACCATTGAGTTGCTGAATCGCCAGGTGATCCAGTTCATCGATCTTTCGCTGATCACCAAACAGGCCCACTGGAATATGCGCGGTGCAAACTTTATTGCCGTTCATGAAATGCTGGATGGCTTCCGCACAGCACTGGTTACCCACCTCGATACGATGGCTGAACGTGCCGTTCAGTTAGGCGGCGTGGCGCTGGGCACCACACAGGTGATCAACAGCAAAACCCCGCTGAAAAGCTATCCGCTGGATATCCATACCGTTCAGGATCACCTGAAAGAGCTGGCGGACCGCTATGCGATTGTGGCGAACGATGTGCGCAAAGCGATTAGCGAAGCGAAAGACGAAGATACCGCAGACATCTTCACCGCCGCGTCCCGCGATCTGGATCAGTTCCTGTGGTTCATCGAATCTAACATCGAATAATTCATACGAATTTTCTATCAAACCCTCGCCCTTCGGTGAGGGTTTTGCACATCTATGGTGCACGTTTTTTGCCTGAGAATGTGCAAAAGTGAAGAAATTGTAATAATCACCTCACACAACCGTTAACGGAAGATTGTTTTTTCGTCAGAATTTACGCTAAATATCTCCCCGTCAGTTGAGCCAAACGAAGCGCACCAAAACAGTGCTCCACTTTGGTGCAATAAGACCTCATTGCCCCATTTATTGTGCAATGCATGACATCATCCCCTTTGCAAAACAATAGCTTGTAAAGTTGGCACGATTTTTTCATTGTGCCACCTGTTCTCGCAGGGGATCGCCCCGTGGATATAAAAGGAAATGCTATGAAGTCTGTATTAAAAGTTTCACTGGCTGCACTTACCCTGGCTTTTGCGGTGTCCTCTCAGGCTGCCGACAAACTGGTTGTGGCGACCGACACGGCGTTCGTTCCGTTTGAATTCAAACAGGGTGACAAATACGTTGGTTTCGATGTGGATCTGTGGGCCGCCGTCGCAAAAGAACTCAAACTGGATTACACCCTGAAGCCGATGGACTTCAGCGGCATCATCCCGGCACTGCAAACCAAGAACGTTGATCTGGCGCTGGCGGGTATCACCATTACCGACGAACGTAAAAAAGCGATCGACTTCTCTGATGGCTACTACAAAAGCGGCCTGCTGGTGATGGTCAAAGCCGATAATAACGACGTAAAAAGCGTGAAAGATCTCGACGGCAAAGTGGTGGCAGTGAAGAGCGGCACCGGTTCGGTTGATTACGCGAAAGCCAATATCAAAACCAAAGACCTGCGTCAGTTCCCGAACATCGACAACGCGTACATGGAACTCGGCACCAACCGTGCTGACGCTGTTCTGCACGACACGCCGAACATCCTGTACTTCATCAAAACAGCCGGTAACGGCAAGTTCAAAGCCGTTGGTGAGTCTCTGGAAGCCCAGCAGTACGGTATCGCGTTCCCGAAAGGCAGCGACGACCTGCGCACGAAAGTTAACGGCGCGCTGAAAACGCTGAAAGAGAACGGCACCTATAACGAAATCTACAAAAAATGGTTCGGTACCGAGCCTAAATAATTTCACCTGAATTCAGGTTTGTAACGCCCGGTGGCGCTACCGCTTACCGGGCCTACGTTTTTCGTTTTTCACCACGGTATACAGGAATACATCATGCAGTTTGACTGGAGCGCCATCTGGCCTGCCATTCCACTCTTGCTTGAAGGCGCTAAAATGACCCTGTGGATTTCGGTCCTGGGTCTGGTTGGCGGGTTGATTATCGGTCTTGTCGCCGGTTTCGCCCGTACCTACGGTGGCTGGATTGCAAACCACATCGCACTGGTTTTCATCGAAGTGATCCGCGGCACCCCCATTGTCGTGCAGGTCATGTTCATTTACTTCGCCCTGCCTATGGCGTTCACTGACCTGCGCATCGACCCGTTCAGCGCAGCCGTCGTCACCATTATGATCAACTCAGGCGCCTACATTGCGGAAATCACCCGCGGTGCGGTGCTGTCGATTCATAAAGGTTTCAGTGAAGCCGGTCTGGCATTAGGCCTTTCACGTCGCGAAACGATCCGCCACGTTATTCTGCCGCTGGCGCTACGTCGCATGCTGCCACCGCTGGGTAACCAGTGGATCATCAGCATTAAAGATACGTCGCTGTTCATTGTTATCGGCGTGGCCGAACTGACCCGTCAGGGGCAGGAGATCATTGCTGGCAACTTCCGCGCGCTGGAAATCTGGAGTGCGGTGGCCGTGGTCTACCTGATCATTACTCTGGTTCTGAGCTTCGTTCTGCGTCGTCTTGAAAGAAGGATGAAAATCCTGTGATTGAATTTAAAAACGTTTCCAAGCACTTTGGCCCAACCCAGGTGCTGCACAATATCGATCTGAACATCCAGCAGGGTGAAGTGGTGGTCATTATCGGGCCATCCGGCTCCGGTAAGTCGACCCTGCTGCGCTGCATCAACAAGCTGGAAGAGATCACCAGCGGCGATCTGATCGTCGACGGTCTGAAGGTGAATGACCCGAAAGTGGATGACCGTCTGATTCGTCAGGAAGCGGGCATGGTGTTCCAGCAGTTCTACCTGTTCCCGCACCTGACGGCGCTGGAGAACGTGATGTTTGGCCCCCTGCGCGTGCGCGGCGCCAACAAAGCGGCGGCAGAAGCGCTGGCCAAAGATCTGCTGGCGAAAGTCGGCCTGGCTGAACGCGCGCACCACTACCCTTCCGAGCTGTCCGGTGGTCAACAGCAGCGCGTGGCAATTGCCCGCGCGCTGGCGGTCAAACCGAAACTGATGCTGTTTGATGAGCCTACGTCCGCACTCGACCCGGAGCTGCGCCACGAGGTGCTGAAGGTCATGCAGGATCTGGCGGAAGAAGGGATGACGATGGTTATCGTGACCCACGAAATCGGCTTCGCTGAGAAAGTGGCGTCCCGCCTGATCTTTATTGATAAAGGCCGTATCGCGGAAGACGGTAACCCGCAGGAATTGATTGCGAACCCGCCGAGCCCGCGTCTGCAGGAGTTCCTGCAGCACGTCTCCTGATCCCTCGCTTGACGCTAAAGCCGGGCTTGCCCGGCTTTTTTACGCCAGATTGTTCCCAAAAATCCCCCTCCGCGTCCCGACTTCTATACTTATCATTTTGTTCGACATTTTCACCGGAGGACGCCGTGCCGTGGATCCTGTTGCTGTTGATTAGCCTGTTTAGTGCGCCATCGTTCGCCGTCGCGATCCCCGGCGTGACCACCGGAACAACCGCCAGTCAGCAAAGTACGCCCCCTCCTGAACCCGATGTCGAACAGAAAAAAGCCGCCTACAGCGCCCTCGCCGACGTCCTTGAGAACGACACCTCCCGGCAGGAACTCATCAGCCAGCTGCGGAAAGTGGCCGCCACGCCGCCGCAGGAGCCGGTGCCTGTCATCACCCCTCCTCAGGTGGAGGAACAAAAAACGGTGCTGGAAAATGTCACCGACGTGAGCCGACACTATGGGGAAGCGCTCTCCTCGCGCTTTGCTCAGCTCTACCGCAACCTGATTGGCTCACCGCATAAGCCGTTTAACCCACAAACGTTTACCGCCGCCGCCACGCAGTTCCTGATGCTGGCCGGTGCAGTCTTCCTTTTTTACTGGCTGGTGCGCCTGTGCGCGTGGCCGCTGTACCGCAAAATGGGGCAATGGGGACGCAGAAAGAATCAGCAGAAAAGCAGCTGGCTGCACCTGCCGTTGATGATAGCCTCAGCGTTTATCATTGATTTACTGCTGCTGGCGCTGACGCTGTTCTTAGGCCAGATGCTGGCCGACAGGCTGAACGCGGGCAACAAAACCATCGCCTTCCAGCAGTCGCTTTTCCTGAATGCCTTTGCCCTGATTGAGTTCTTCAAGGCGCTGCTGCGGCTACTCTTTTGTCCCCACGTGCCGGCGCTGCGTCCTTTCGCCATCCGGGATGAAACGGCGAAGTACTGGGCGCTGCGCCTGAGCGTGCTCAGCGGGCTGATTGGCTACGGCCTGCTGGTGGCCGTGCCGATCATCTCCAACCAGGTGAACGTCCAGTTTGGCGCGCTGGCAAACGTCATTATCATGATCTGCATTACCGTCTGGTCGCTGTATCTGATCTTCCACAATAAAAAAACCATTACCCAAAGCCTGCTGAATCTGGCCGATCGCTCCCTCTCGTTCTTCAGCCTGTTTATTCGCGCTTTCGCCCTGGTGTGGCACTGGCTGGCAAGCGCCTACTTCATCGTATTGTGCTTCTTCTCGCTGTTCGACCCGGGCAATAGCCTGAAATTCATGATGGGGGCGACGTTCAAAAGCCTGGCCATTATCGGCATCGCGGCGTTTGTGTCGGGGCTGCTGTCGCGCTGGATTTCGAAAACCATCACCCTGTCGCCGCAGGTACAGCGTAATTACCCGGAACTGCAAAAACGGGTAAACGGCTGGATGTCGGTATCGCTGAAGGTGGCGCGCATCCTCACCGTCTGCGTGGCGATTATGCTGCTCCTGAATGCGTGGAGCCTGTTTGATTTCTGGAACTGGCTGCACAACGGTGCGGGTGAGAAAACGGTCGACATCCTGATTCGCATCGCGTTGATTTTGTTCTTCTCTGCCGTCGGCTGGACGCTGCTGGCGAGCCTTATCGAGAACCGTCTGGTGTCGGATATTCATGGCCGTCCCCTGCCCAGCGCGCGGGCAAGAACGCTGTTAACCCTGTTCCGCAACGCGCTGGCGGTCATTATCAGTACCATCACCATCATGATTGTGCTGTCGGAAATCGGAGTGAATATCGCCCCGCTGCTGGCCGGTGCCGGTGCTCTGGGGCTGGCGATCTCCTTCGGGTCGCAAACGCTGGTGAAGGATATTATTACCGGCATCTTTATCCAGTTTGAGAACGGGATGAACACGGGCGATCTGGTGACTATTGGGCCGTTAACCGGCACCGTTGAGAGGATGTCGATTCGCTCGGTGGGCGTGCGCCAGGACACCGGGGCGTACCACATCATTCCCTGGTCCTCGATAACTACCTTCGCCAACTTTGTGCGCGGCATTGGTTCCGTGGTAGCGAACTACGATGTGGATCGTCATGAGGACGCCGATAAAGCGAAGCAGGCGCTGCGCGATGCGGTAGAAGAGCTGATGCAGATGGAGGATATTCGCGGACTGGTGATTGGCGAGCCGTCATTTGCCGGCATTGTCGGGCTGACGAACACGGCCTTTACCCTGCGCGTGTCGTTCACCACCCAGCCGCTGAAGCAGTGGACGGTGCGCTTTGCGCTCGACAGCATGGTGAAAAAACACTTCGATCTGGCGAACGTGCGGATGCCGGTCCAGACCTATCAGGTACTGCCGCCGCCCGCAGCGCCGCTCCCACCGCAGGAGCCAACGCTGTAGCCTCGTTGCCGGGTGGCGGCTTCGCCTTACCCGGCCTACGACGGCGCGCTATTTGCGACGTTTGTTATTGTCCATAAACGTCCAGGCAATAAAGCGGCTTTGCTTCTGGCCCTGCGCCATCTCTTTTTTCACCACTTTTACGGCACCCGCTTCGGTGAGCGCGCGGTAGAGTGGCGGCAGGTTATCTCCGCGGGAAACCAGCGTCGTGAACCACTTCACCTGACGACCAAACTGTTTGCTTTCCGCAATCATGCGCAGGATAAACGCCACTTCGCCGCCTTCACACCATAATTCCTGCTGCTGACCGCCGAAGTTCAGCGCGGCATCTTCCGCCTGACCCAGGTTGCGGCGCTTGCGCTCGCTGCCCGCACGGGCCGCGGCCGCCGAATCATGGAACGGCGGGTTGCACATCGTGGCGTCATAGCTTTCATTTTTGTGAATGATACCGTTGAAGATCGACGCCGCCTCTTTCTGACGACGCAGACGAATGGCGCGGCTTAACCCAGGGTTCGCGCTGATAATCGCCTGGGCGCTGGCAAAGGCCTCGGCACCGATTTCGCTTCCGGTAAAGCGCCAGTGGTATTCATGCGCGCCGATCAGCGGGTAAATCAGATTCGCCCCGGTGCCAATATCCAGAATGGTGGCCTGCTCTGGAACAACGCCCTCATTACTTTCGGCAAGAAGATCGGCAAGGTGATGCACGTAATCCGCGCGGCCCGGCACAGGTGGACAGAGAAAGCCTTCGGGAATATCCCAGTTCGCCACACCGTAATAGTGTGCAAGCAGCGCTTTGTTCAACATTTTAACCGCCTGGGGGTCAGCAAAGTTGACCGAAGGTTCACCCGCGGGGGTCTGGACAATGTAGTCCTGCAGCGGCGGGCAGCTCAGGCATAACGCATTCATGTCGTAGCGGCTGCGGTGGCGATTTCGTGGGTGCAATCCCGGCTTTTGGGAAGTCATGGCGTTCTCCTTTAAACAGCGGCGTAAGATACCCTTTGCTGGCCCAACGGTAAATCTTTCTCTGCATCGATTAAAAATTCGACATAAATCAAACACCTTTATGTCTATGATCTGTCAGCGAAATGTCAAATGATGTTGTTCAAAAAATAAGCAGATCATCATCAAATATTTGCGCTAAGTCACACTCCTCCGGCTTCTAAACTTAAGGGGAATCACCTGTTGTTTCCTCATGAGGATGTGATTATGAAAAAGTATCTGACCCTTGCTGTTATCGCTGCCGCCCTGGCGACCGCGTCATTCTCTGCGATGGCCGTTCAGTCGCTGACCCCGAGTACCGACACCAGCCAGCTTCGGCCTGCGGGCACCGTCTCGGTAAGCCGTGCCAGCAACCTTGACGATCTCCAGTCTAAACTTGCCGAAAAAGCCCGTCAGGAAGGTGCAAAAGGCTTCGTGGTAAATTCCGCTGGCGGCGATAACCATATGTACGGCACAGCGACCATTTATAAATAATCTGCTTTTTTCCCCAGACTGCATCTGTCCACCGGATGCAGTTCTCTTCCCCCTCGCCTTGATTGTTCGTTTTTTAACCCCATATTAAAAGCAGGGCTGAAACCAATATCAGGAGGGCATAATGGCTTCCGGCTGGGCAAATGATGATGCCGTTAACGACCAGATCAACAGTACAATTGAAGATGCGGTAGCGCGTGCTCGCGGTGAAATTCCGCGCGGCGAAAGCTTAACTGAATGCGAAGAGTGTGGAGACCCTATTCCCGAGGCGCGCCGAAAAGCCATCCCCGGCGTAAGGCTTTGCATCATCTGCCAGCAGCATAAAGATTCGAAAAATTCATCGCATTCGGGATATAATCGCAGAGGTTCGAAAGACAGCCAGTTACGTTGACTTTCCTTTACCTAAGTTAACCGCACAGGCCCTTACCTTTACGCTCACGATTTTTAGCGAACCGCGTAGCAAAATGTGCCCTTCATCTTTCTTCTGTAAAGCGCATCAACAAGAAGTGTAAATCGCCAAGTTGAATTTATTAATATTCAATAAGTTATTTGTCATTCAATTTTTTTGAGCAATCACGTCAATTCTCTTCGATTTTATCCCTCGCAAAAAACCGTGATACTTATCACATCGACGGAACATCGTCCCCTTAACAGAAACACCTGCGAGAGATTAATTATGAAAACCATCAAATATGCTGTAGCTGCTGTTGCCCTGTCCGCTCTGTCCTTCGGCGCTTTCGCCGTAGAGCCAGTCTCTTCAACTCAGGCACAGAACATGAATAAAGTCGGTGTGGTAAGTGCTGATGGCGCGACCACACTGGACGGTCTGGAAGCCAAACTGGCTGAGAAAGCGGCTGCTGCCGGTGCAAGCGGATACACCATTACCTCCGCTAACGGCAATAACAAGCTGAGCGGTACCGCGGTTATCTACAAATAATCGCCTGAACGAATGCTGTCCCCTCGCCAAACCCTCTGGTGAGCTGCTCCAACCCTCATTGACCCTGTTGTTTGTTACCCTTGCTTGCCCGTCCGCCACTGGACGGGCTTTTTTTTTAGTTAAAACGACTGCGCCACGCGCGCCAGACCATCCTCTATCGAGTCCACCTCGCCCGTCGCCAGCAGACAGCAGGCCATCTGCTGCGTAATGGCGTGCGGAACAGGGACCTGGCCCGCCAGACACTGGGTGATCCAGTGGGCGGTGGTGTGCGGATCTTTGGCTTCGGGCAACGCCACATCACGATTATCCGTCCCGCGCTCCAGAATGACGCGCGCGCCGGCAGAATCAATGTGCACAATCTGCGGGCAGCGCTGCGGGTTGGCATACACCTCCCCTTCGGTGCCGTGCATCAGTAAAGCGCGCCCGCCAACCTCTTCAAAGAACTTGCCGACTCGCGTCACGTACTCCGGATGAGAGACGCTGGAAAGCCGCAGCGCGGCATCTTCGCCAAACGGCGTTGCCAGTTTGGCCAGCGTGTGGGCGCTGTTACGCACCCCCATACGCCAGCGCATATCCAGCTGCTTTTCCAGCGGCGGGCAGAACGCACCAACCGGAATATAGACCGGCTGATGCCCGTCAAGCTTCGCCTGCGCCTGACCCGCATGAAGGGTCGGCTTGATGTCCAGCAGCTCAAAGATGGTTTGCGTCAATACGCGCGCGGGATCTTCACTTACGCCGTGTACGACAACCGGGAATCCAAGCTTGTGCAGTAAAATCGCCAGCAGCGGCGTCAGGTTTGCCTGTTTACGCGCCCCGTTATAGCTGGGGATGACAATCGGCATCGGCTTTGCGACTGGCGGCGTTAAGCGCATCGTTTGCGCCTGCATCGCCTCGTAAAAACCGCGCATCTCCGCTTCACCTTCCCCTTTAATACGCAGCGCGATCAGGATGCCGCCCATCTCCAGATCTGGCACATCGCCATTCAGCATGTGCGTATAAAGTGCCTTAGCCGTTTCGTAATCCAGGTCGCGCGCATGATTTTTGCCCCGCCCTACCTCTTTGATAATTTTGCGATAATCCACGTCTTTTCTCCTGACTACGTCATCTTGTGAACACTATAGTCCTGAAGAAGCGCTGGCCGATAGTTTTTTATGAAGACAATCAACCCGCTGATTTTTTAGCAGTTAACGAAAGACAAGCTTTATTTCAATTATTTGTGATTTCTATAGAAGATTCTAAAGCATATCTTTTTTGATTAAATAGTCGCCGAACACTATTGAGGGTCACGGTGAAAACGTCCAGGCAACGTTTTTACCCGAAACACACCAGGATTGACTATGAACAAGGTTGCTTTAGGTTTATTTATCGCTGCAACGATAGGGTGTTCTGCATCCGCCTTTGCGGCAACAAACGGTGAAGGGCAGATTAACTTTACCGGCGAAATTATTGATTCTGCCTGTCAGGTAGTAAATGGATTAAGCGATCCACTCAACGTCCAGTTAGGCAAAGTTTCTAAAACGGTATTCACCGGTGCAGGCTCCACCAGCACACCAACAAAATTTGATATTCAGTTAAAAGATTGTCCGGAGACGGTCACCTCTGCAGCAATTAATTTTGGCGGTACGCCAGATGCGAATAACAGCACCACGCTGGCGTTAACGGCAGATGCGAATGCCGCAACCGGCGTCGCCATTCAATTGCTTGACTCATCTGAACAACCCGTCAGCTTATATACGCCTTCCCGCGCGTATCCACTCAACGCAGGAAGTACGGTTAACGATCTGGAATTTGCAGCGCGATATATTCAGACGCAGGCTGCCGTTACGGCTGGCCCTGCTAACTCCGTATCGACCTTCACCGTTATTTATAACTGATATTTTCAATCTGAAGATATTAGCTTTGTGTCAAAGCTAATATCTTTTCTTTATGTTGAGAAATATTTATGCGCCATGGTTATTTACTGAGCACTCTGTTACTGGTAGCCGCGACCGCTCATGCGGGAGTCATTATTAATGGCACCCGCCTGGTCTACCGGGGAGATAAAAAGGAGTCATCTCTTGGTATTTCAAATCCAGATACAACGGATTATCTGGTGCAGTCCTGGGTTGATACCGACAGTAAAAATCATGCCGCTGCGCCATTCCTGATTACACCGCCCCTGTTTCGTCTTGATGCGAAAGAGGATAACGTACTGCGCGTCGTTCGCACCGGCGGGAATTTACCGGAAGATCGCGAATCGCTGTACTGGTTAAATATTAAAGCGATTCCCTCATCGAAGCACGTTGAGGGGGTGAATACGCTGCAAATTGCGATTAATACGCGCATCAAATTACTCTACCGTCCATCGTCCGTTAAGGGCAAGCCGGAAGAGATGGCGGATAAGCTGGAATGGCATCGTGAAGGTAACGATCTGGTCGTTAATAATCCGACCCCCTTCTATATGAATTTCCAGAGCGTGGCGTTGAATGGTCATAAAATCACGAAAGCCACCTGGGCCGTGCCTGAAACCGGAACGCACATTACCCTGCCAGCCAATACGGGTGGCGATACTGTGACGTATTCCATTATTACGGATTACGGCAGCATCAGCAAAACCTGGACAAAATCCGTTCATTAATTTCATATCTGATAACGCATTAAAATAATCATGTACAGCCATAAAAAGCCGTTCACCTGCCAATTATTCACGCTGCTGACCCTGCTATGTGGTCTGGCAGCCGTGTGTTTTGCGCAGTTCGCGTGGGCTGATGATTATTTTAACCCGGCACTGCTGGATATTGACAACCCTCAGCAGACCAAAACGGATCTCTCCGTATATGAAAAAGGGCCTGGCCAGGCGCCGGGGAAATACCAGGTCGCGATCTATATTGATAATAATAAAATCGACACCCGTGACGTGACGTTTACATTGCAGCAGGATGGCCGGGGCAACAGTTCGCTTCAGCCTTGTTTTAGCCTCGAAGAGTTAAAAAGTCTGGGCATTAAAACCCAAAAATACCCGCAGTTAATGGCAAAGGGCTCGTGTGCCGACTTAAGCGCCATCCCTTCGGCATCGGCCTCGTTCCACGTTCGGAATCAACAGCTGCTCCTGAGCATACCGCAAACGGCACTGGGCCAGGTGCCACGCGGCTATATCGATCCCAAAGAGTTTGATGAAGGGATCACCGCAGGATTATTAAACTACAGCGCCAACGCCAGCCAGAGCCACGCTCGCCAGCAGGGCGAAGAGGATAACAGCAGCCAGTACGTCAATTTGCGCCCGGGCTTTAATGTCGGGGCCTGGCGCGTACGCAACTATTCCACCTGGAATCGCAGCACGACGGGCAAGGAAGAACAACAGAAGTTCTCCTCCGTCTATACCTATGCCCAGCGCGATATCGTGTCGATGAAAAGCGATCTCACCGTCGGTCAGAGCTCTTCGCCTGCCGATGTGTTCGACAGCGTGCCCTATACCGGGGTGCAGATTAATTCCGACAGCGACATGCTGCCGGACAGCGAAAAAGGCTATGCGCCGATTATTCGCGGAACGGCCCACAGTAACGCACTGGTGATGGTTCGCCAGAACGGCTATGTCATTTACCAGAACACCGTCGCCCCCGGCGCGTTTGAAATTAACGATCTCTACCCTACCGGCAGCAGCGGCGATCTGCAGGTGACCGTAAAAGAGACCGACGGTAGCGAAAGCCACTTTGTGGTGCCCTACGCGTCGGTGCCGGTATTGCAGCGTGAAAAAAACCTGCGCTACAGCGTAACCGCAGGCCGCTACCGCTCGTATGACAGCGACGTCGAGAAAACGCCGTTTGCCCAGGGGAGCGTAATTTACGGCTTACCTTACGGATTCACCGCCTACGGCGGCGTGCAGCAGAGCAGCCATTATCAGTCTCAGGCGGTGGGCGTCGGTAAAAACATGGGAGATTTAGGCGCCTTCTCGCTCGATGTCACCCGCGCAAAAGCGCTGCTGAAAAAACAGCAGTCCAGCAAAGGGCAGTCTGCGCGCCTCCGCTACAGCAAAGATTTTGCGGGATCGGGGACGAATTTTTCCGTGGCGGGCTATCGCTACAACAGCAAAGGGTTCTACACGCTGGAAGACACCATGGAATCCTATACCCGCTCGAATGACTGGTCGGCACCGCAGCAGCGCCGCGAGCGTGAAGAAGCCACCATCGACCAAACCCTGCCCGAAGGCTGGGGCTCAATGACGCTGAGCCTGGTCAAAGAGACCTACTGGAGCCAGAGCCAGGACATGACCTCAATGAGCGTCAGCTACAACAACAGCTGGCACGGCGTGAGCTACAGCCTGAGCTACAGCATGAACAAGAATACCGACGACAGCGATGAAAACGGGAATTCCGTCTCCAACGACAACCAGTTTTCACTGAGCGTCTCCGTGCCGCTCGATCGCTGGATGCATAACACCTGGGCAACCTACAACCTGAACAATACCAAAGACGGCACGACGCAGAACATTGGCCTTAACGGCACGGCGCTGGCCGAAGATAACCTGAACTGGAACATCCAGGAGGGGCTTAGCCGCAACGGTAGCGGAAACTCGACCAGCATGAACGCTGACTACAAAGGCACCTACGGCGAGCTCAGCGGCGGCGTGAGTCAGGACAACTATCAGCAGAGCGTAAACGTCGGCGTGCAGGGCGGCGTTATCGCCCACGCCAACGGCATAACGCTGAGCCAGCCGCTCGGCGAAACGATTGCACTGGTCAAAGCGCCGGGCACCCACGGTACGCACATTGCCAACCAGACCGGCGTTGAAACCGACTTCCGCGGCTATACCGTGGTGCCGTTCGTCACGGCCTACCGCCATAACACGATTGCCCTGGACACCGAAACGCTGCCGGACGACGCCGACGTTACCCACGCCGCCCAGGTTGTTACCCCGACCCGCGGTGCGGTGGTGCGCGCCAGCTTTAACACCCGCGTGGGGAACCGGGTATTGATGGTGCTCACGCAAAACGGGAAACCACTGCCCTTTGGCGCAACGGTGACCACCGACGATAAGGACAGCGAATTTATCGTGGGCAGCGGCGGCCAGACCTACCTCTCCGGCATGCCACAGCACGGCACGCTCTCGGTTTCGTGGGGTGAAGGTGCCGGCGAACATTGCGTCGCTGAATACGCCCTCACGGATGAGAAAGACAAAAACAGCATCATTAACGCTGCCGCGCAGTGTCATTGATTCATCGTGAAGGCTTGACTATGCAGATAATTAAACAGTGTTTTTTGTTACTGGTTCTTGGAACGGCGGCATTGTTTATGCCGCATGCAAAGGCATCATGCGATACGCCCGATCTGCCAAAACTGATTGACGTCGCCTCTATATCTGTCCCTTCCTCGCTGCCCGTTGGCGCAACCATTGAGGGGACGGAACAAAGCGTCCATATTTCAGGAGCCTGCTACGGCACAAATAACTTTGGGCTACCCATCATCGCTTGCTATTACGGCACGGGCTCTGAAATTCCGGGACTTGCAGGTGTATATGATTCTGGCGTGCAGGGTATTGGCGTCGCGCTGATGAATGATAAAGGTCAGCGCATTACCGGCGCTGGCGGTATTTATTGTAACTCGACCAGCACGCCGCTGGGGTATATCACTGACGATGCAAGCCAGGCCTTTGATTTTAACGTGACGCTTGAGTTGGTTAAAACCAGCGATAACATCCAGTCAGGCGCGCTGTCTATGGCGCAAACGAAATTTGGCATCGGCGTTTATCAACACGAAGGGATTGGTGATCCGAATACCCTCTCCTATGCCGGAAACGTGAATGTTCAGACTGTCACCTGCTCCGTTTCCCCTAAAAACCTCACCGTCAATTTAGGCGATTTTCCGGTCAGCGATTTTATCGGCATCGGCACGCTCTCCATGCCGGCACAGGAGTTTAACGTAACGGTCAACTGTAACGCCACGGTGCAGCCTGAAGTGAAAATCACCAGCGCTAACGGCTATGAGACCGGCTACGCTGGAGTGATCAAACTCACTCAGCAGCCCGGAATGGCCACCGGGCTCGGGGTGCGAATGTTATTCGACAACGATATCGCCACCTTCGATCAATACGTCACGACCTCCAGCAAGGCCGTTGCCAACCAGACGCTGGATATTCCTTTCCAGGTGCGCTACCAGCAAATCAGCGACGAGGTTACGCCCGGCCCGGCCAACACCGTTGCCACCATTACTCTGGCCTATAAGTGACGATGATGAAAAAAATTGTGCTTTTCGTTGGGATGGCCCTGATGACGCAGGCGTGGGCGGATGATATCCAGGTTCAGATGGTCGGGAACATCTATGCCAATACCTGCGTAATCGACAGCGCCAGCAAAAACTTAACCGTCGACCTCGGTCAGACAGCGTCCGGCAACTTTAAAGACGTGGGGGACACGGGCGAATGGAAAGAATTTTCGCTGAACGTCTCGCATTGTCCCAAAACGCTGACGCTGGCAACGGCCTTTTTCTATGGCCAGGCAGACAGCCTGCACCCGACAAAATTTGCCAACATCGGCAGCGCAAAAGGGCTGGCGCTTGAGCTGGCGGACCGGCAGGACAATATCCTCATCGCCCCGCAGGCGAGCTTTAACGCGCTGATTAATCAAAACGATCACACGGCCACCTTCCCTCTCGCCGCACGCTACTACGCCACCTCCATGCCGGTGAGCGCGGGGACGTTCAGTAGCGTGGTGCAGGTGACCTTCACTTACCAGTAGGACCGCGCCCCTTAGCACGGATGCTTTTCCTGCGCCCGGCGGTCAGTGTTGCCGGGCGTTTTTTTACCTCGGGCACCTCTGGCTGTTCAATCGGAAAGATCGGCAGCGCGTTTAACAAACGTTGGCCGTAATTTTTGGTGAGCAGACGTTTGTCATAAATCACCACCTCCCCCCAGCAGCCGTGGCTACGGATCAGACGCCCGACCTGCTGAATGAGATTAAACGACGCCGAAGGTAAACTTTGCACCTCAAACGGATAGCGATTGAGGCTTTTCAACCACTCGCCTTCGGTGATGACGACCGGGCTGTCGATGGGCGGGAAGGCAATTTTATGAATATGCACCTGCGTCAGGTAATCGCCCTTCAAATCCAGACCTTCCGCGAAGGACTGTAATCCCACCAGCACGCTGCGCTCGCCGTTATCGATACGTTTGCGGTGCGTTTCCACCAGCCGGTAGCGCGGCTGATCGCCCTGCACCAGCAGGAGTAAACGCAGATCGGTGACGTGCTCCAGGAAGCGCTGCATCGCGCGCCCGCTGGCAAACAGCACCAGCATGCCGGGGTATTTCCTGCTCTCAACCTGTTCCCGGAAGTAGGCCGCCATTTCCGCAATGTGCTGCTCTTCGTTGTCGATCAGCGGCTCGAATTTCATGCGCGGGATCACCAGCTTCCCCTGCTCGCAGTGGTTAAACGGCGAGTCCAGCGCGACAAAACGATCGCCCGCTTTCTCTTTAAGCCCGCTCATTTCCTGCAAACGCGAAAAACTGTTCAGGGAGCGCAGCGTGGCAGAGGTGACTACCACGTGCGGTACACTGCGCCAGATGAGCTTTTCCAGCTGATCGGCCACGCGGATGCCCACGCAGTGGAAAAACAGATGGACCTGCCCGTCGCGCACTTCCCGGGTGGCCCATTTGGTGACCGGCGCGCCCGACGCCTGCGCCATCGAGGCCAGCCGCCAGAGCTTGCTCTGCGCTTCAAACATGCCGAGCGCACGGTTCATTTGCAGAAGGATACGGTGCAGGCGCACCACGTCGTGCGAGCCGGTTTTCTCGCTGAGATCGTTTAAGAACATCTCCGCCAGCCCGCGCAGCTTTTCGAGATGCTTCGCCAGCTGCTGGCAAATCTCCATCACCTCGTCCGGCAGTTCGCCCATCGCAAAGCGGTGTTCCGCCTCCTGGGTTGCAGGAAGATAAAGATTCAGGATGTTGTTCAGCGACGCGATAAGGCTGTAAACCTCTTCGCAGTGGTCGCTCAGACGCTCCGGCACCGCCAACGGCGGCGTGGTTTTCGGCCGGAACTGTTCCATGCAGGTGGCGACAAGCTTGCAGAAGAGATCCAGCTGCAGGCGGAACCAGGGGGCGGTAATTTCTGCGCTCATCTCCAGCGCGTCGCGCGCCACGTCGGGCAGATGGTGGCCTTCGTCGAGCACCAGCAGCAGGTTTTTCGGCTCCGGCAGCACCGCTTCGCTCTCCAGCGCCGCCATCACCAGGGCGTGGTTAGCCACAACCACTTCGGCTTCCTGAATTTCACGCCGGGCGACAAAAAAAGGGCATTCGCGATAGTAGTGACAGTTGCGGTTCAGACAGCTGGCTTTGTCCGTGCTGAGCCTGCGCCACAAATCATCGCTGATGGCTTTATCAGTGTGATCGCGCAGGCCGTCCCATTTATAGCCATCGAGATCGCCTTTCAGCGTTGCGCAGAGCTCCTGCTCGGCTTTGTTGTTTGGCGTGAGATCGTCGTCGAGGAACGCCAGCAGATCCTGCTGCGACGCCTCGCTGCTGGCAAGCCCTGCCAGGTTACGCGGACAGACGTAGCGACCGCGACCAAAGGCGGCCGTAAACCGCAGATCGGGGATGATTTTGCGCAGCAGCGGTAAATCTTTGCTGAAGATCTGATCCTGCAGCGCCACGTTGGCGGTGCTGACCACCAGCGTTTTGTCCTCTTCCCGCGCGATGGCAATGCCGGGAATGAGATACGACAAGGTTTTCCCGACGCCGGTCGGGGCTTCAATCGCCAGATGTCGCCCGTCGTCCCCGGCGAGCGTTTTTGCCACGTCAGCAATCATCTGCCGCTGCGGCGCTCGGGGGATAAAATCGGGGATCTGCTGTTGTAGCGCCTTATACCATGCGCCAATTTGCGCCTTGAGCGCAGCGGTTAAAGCCATCGGAAAACCTGAAATACTGTATAAACAGCCACTATTGTGGCACTTTCTCTTCGCAGCCGCAAAAAGAAAAGCCCGGCTTTACGACCGGGCTTCCAGATTACTGCGGGTTAGCAGGCTTGCGCGGGCGGCGTCGGCGCTGCCCTTCTCCTGCCGGCTTGCCTTCGCCGCTGCGCCACGGATTGTCACCGGCCGGTTTGCTGTCGTTGCTACGACGCGGCGGTTTGCCCGCTGACTTCGGCGCGCCGCCTTCGGCACGACGCGGCTGCTGGCCGCGACCACCGCCGCCCTGACCGCGACCGCCCTGGCGACCGTTCTGAATCGGCTCGGCTTTGATCGACGGATCCACTTCATACCCCGGGGTTTCGATACGCGGGATCTCTTTCTTCAGCAGACGTTCGATATCGCGCAGCAGCTTGTGCTCGTCCACGCACACCAGAGAGAGCGCTTCGCCGGTTGCCGCCGCACGACCGGTACGGCCGATACGGTGCACGTAGTCTTCCGGCACGTTTGGCAGCTCGTAGTTCACCACGTGCGGCAGCTCTTCAATATCGAGGCCACGGGCAGCAATGTCGGTTGCCACCAGCACGCGGATATCGCCAGACTTGAAGTCCGCCAGCGCACGGGTACGCGCGCCCTGGCTCTTGTTGCCGTGGATCGCCGCGCTGCGGATGCCGTCTTTATTCAGCTGTTCCGCCAGGTGGTTCGCGCCGTGCTTGGTGCGGGTAAAGACCAGCACCTGCTGCCAGTTACCCTGGCCGATCATCTGGGAGAGCAGTTCGCGCTTGCGCTTTTTATCCACAAAGTGAACGTGCTGCGTCACCTGCTCAGAAGCGGTGTTGCGGCGCGCCACTTCCACTTCCAGCGGGTTATGCAGCAGCTTTTCCGCCAGCGCCTTGATCTCGTCGGAGAAGGTCGCGGAGAAGAGCAGATTCTGACGACGCGGTGGCAGCTTGGCCAGCACGCGGCGAATATCGTGAATAAAGCCCATGTCGAGCATGCGGTCGGCTTCGTCCAGCACCAGAATTTCGATGTTATCCAGCTTCACCGCGTTCTGGTGTTCCAGATCCAGCAGACGGCCCGGCGTTGCCACCAGCACGTCCACGCCGCCGCGCAGCTTCATCATCTGCGGGTTGATGCTGACACCGCCGAACACCACCAGCGAGCGAATGTTGAGATAGCGGCTATAGTCACGCACGTTCTCGCCAATCTGCGCGGCCAGTTCGCGGGTTGGGGTGAGGATCAGCGCACGAACCGGACGACGGCCTTTGGCGTGCGGCTGGTTTTTTACCAGCAGCTCTAACAGCGGCAGCGTAAAGCCCGCGGTTTTACCGGTGCCGGTCTGGGCGCTGGCCATCAGGTCACGGCCCTGAAGAACGGCAGGAATTGCCTGCTGCTGGATTGGGGTTGGCTCAACGTAGCCCTGCTCTGCGATCGCGCGCAGAATTTCCGGGTTCAGGCCAAGGGAATCAAAAGACATAAAAACTCCGAACCGCCCCGACCATCACAGGTGTAGTTTTCAGGGAGATATAACAATTAGGAGGACAAAAACCACAATGTCGCGAAGGGGCGGAGTGTAGCAGCTTTTGTGACGTGGCGCATAAAATATCCCTCTGCGTTCCCTCGACGTAAGCGTGAATCAGGCATAATCTTAATCAATCGATTGATTAATTTTTAATGCCGCCATGAATACAACACCCACAACAACCAAAGGTGAACAGGCCAAAAACCAGCTTATTGCCGCCGCGCTGGCGCAGTTTGGTGAGTATGGGCTGCATGCGACCACGCGCGATATCGCCGCGCTGGCCGGGCAAAACATTGCGGCGATTACCTACTATTTTGGCTCAAAAGAGGATTTATATCTCGCCTGCGCCGAGTGGATTGCCGATTTTATCGGCACGCATTTTCACCCGCACGTCGAGGAGGCCACCGCGCTGCTCAGCCAGCCGTCGCCCGATCGCGAGGCCATCCGCCAGCTGATCCTCAATGCCTGCCACAACATGATCCGCGTGCTGACACACGACGATACGCTCAACCTGAGCAAGTTTATCTCCCGCGAGCAGCTCTCCCCCACTGCCGCCTATCAGCGGGTACACGATCGGGTCATTGCCCCGATGCATACCCACCTGACCCGGCTGATCGCCGCCTATACCGGGCGGGATGCCAACGATACCGCGACAATTTTGCATACCCACGCCCTGCTGGGTGAAATCCTTGCCTTCCGTCTGGGCCGGGAAACCATCCTGTTACGCACCGGCTGGACACAATTTGATGAGGATAAAGCCGCGCAGATCGGTGAGGTGATCGCCTGTCATCTCGATCTGATCCTGCAAGGCTTAACGCAAAGGAGCCTGAAGTCATGAAAAAACCTGTCGCCATCATTCTGGTGGTTGTTGTTTTGCTTGCCGCGGGCGTCGGTGGATGGCTGTGGTACCAGAGCCATCAGGATAAAGGCCTGACGCTGTACGGTAACGTGGATATTCGCACGGTGAACATGAGCTTCCGCGTCGGCGGCCGTCTCGCCTCGCTGAGCGTTGACGAAGGCGATGCCATTAAAACCGGGCAGACGCTGGGGATGCTGGACAAAGCGCCCTATGAAAATGCGCTGCTGCAGGCCAAAGCGGGCGTCTCCGTTGCGCAGGCACAGTATGACCTGATGCTGGCCGGCTATCGCGACGAAGAGATCGCTCAGGCCGCAGCGGCCGTCAAACAGGCGCAGGCGGCCTATGACTACGCGCAGAACTTCTACGCTCGCCAGCAGGGGCTGTGGAAAAGCCGTACCATTTCCGCGAATGACCTGGAAAATGCGCGTTCCTCCCGCGACCAGGCGCAGGCAACGCTGAAATCCGCGCAGGATAAGTTAAGCCAGTACCACACCGGTAACCGCCCGCAGGATATCGCTCAGGCGAAAGCCAGCCTTGAACAGGCGCAGGCGCAACTAGCCCAGGCGGAGCTGGATCTGCACGACACCACGCTCATCGCACCGTCTGACGGCACGCTGATGACCCGCGCCGTGGAGCCGGGCAGCATGCTCAGCGCGGGCAGCACCGTGTTAACCCTCTCCCTGACCCGCCCGGTCTGGGTACGTGCCTACATTGATGAGCCTAATCTCGGCCAGATGCAGCCGGGCCGCGAGCTGCTGCTCTATACCGACGGTCGCCCGGACAAGCCGTATCACGGCAAGGTGGGCTTTGTCTCCCCTACCGCCGAATTCACGCCGAAAACAGTAGAAACGCCGGACCTGCGTACCGACCTGGTGTATCGCCTGCGCATCATCGTGACTGATGCGGATGACGCCCTGCGCCAGGGCATGCCCGTCACCGTAAAAGTGAATAGCGGGGAACGACATGAATGATGCGGTTATCCAGCTCAACAATCTGGTCAAACGCTTCGCAGGGATGGACAAACCGGCGGTCGCGCCGCTGAACTGCACCATCCAGAAAGGCTATGTCACCGGCCTGGTCGGCCCGGACGGTGCGGGAAAGACCACGCTGATGCGCATGCTGGCGGGGTTGCTGAAGCCGGATGAAGGATCGGCCAGCGTGCTGGGCCTTGACCCGATAAAAGATGACGGCGCGCTCCACGCCATGCTCGGCTATATGCCGCAGAAGTTTGGCCTGTATGAAGACCTGACGGTGATGGAAAACCTGAACCTGTACGCCGACCTGCGCAGCGTTACCGGCGAAGCCCGACAGAAGACCTTCGCCCGCCTGCTGGAATTTACCTCCCTCGGCCCGTTCACCGACCGGCTGGCGGGCAAGCTTTCCGGTGGGATGAAGCAGAAGCTGGGTCTGGCCTGCACGCTGGTGGGCGAGCCAAAAGTGCTGCTGCTGGACGAGCCCGGCGTGGGCGTCGACCCGATATCGCGCCGCGAGCTGTGGCAGATGGTGCACGAGCTGGCGGGCGACGGGATGTTGATTCTCTGGAGCACCTCCTACCTCGATGAAGCGGAACAGTGCCGGGACGTGCTGCTGATGAACGAAGGCGAACTGCTTTATCAGGGCGAGCCGACGACGCTGACGCAGAGCATGGCCGGGCGCAGCTTCCTGCTGCACAGCTCGCAGGCGTCCAACCGCTCGCTGCTGCAGCGGGTGCTCAAGCTGCCGCAGGTCAGCGACGGAATGATTCAGGGCCGCTCGGTGCGGGTCATCCTCAAAAAAGAGGCCACCGTCGACGATATTCGCCAGGCGCCCGGCATGCCTGAGATCGACATGGAAGAGACGGCGCCGCGTTTCGAAGATGCGTTTATTGACCTGCTGGGCGGCGCAGGGACATCAGAGTCTCCGCTTGGCGCAATCCTGCACACGGTGGACGGCACGCCGGGCGAAACGGTGATCGAAGCCAAATCCCTCACCAAAAAGTTCGGGGATTTCGCCGCCACCGATAACGTCAATTTCGCGGTAAAACGCGGCGAGATTTTTGGCCTGCTTGGACCGAACGGCGCGGGAAAATCGACCACCTTTAAGATGATGTGTGGCCTGCTGGTGCCGACGTCCGGCAAAGCGCTGGTGCTGGATATGGATCTGAAGGTCAGCTCCGGCAAGGCGCGCCAGCATCTGGGCTATATGGCGCAGAAGTTCTCGCTGTATGGCAACCTGACGGTCGAGCAGAATCTGCGCTTTTTCTCTGGCGTGTATGGCCTGCGCGGACGGGCGCAGAACGAGAAGATCCGCCGCATGAGCGACGCCTTCGGGTTAACGACGATTGCTTCCCACGCCACCGACGAACTGCCGCTCGGCTTTAAGCAGCGGCTGGCGCTGGCCTGCTCGCTGATGCACGAGCCGGATATTCTGTTTCTGGATGAGCCGACCTCCGGCGTTGATCCCCTCACCCGCCGCGAGTTCTGGCTGCATATCAACAGCATGGTGGAAAAAGGGGTGACCGTGATGGTGACCACCCACTTCATGGACGAGGCGGAGTACTGCGACCGCATCGGGCTGGTGTATCGCGGCAAGCTGATTGCCCACGGTACACCGGACGACCTGAAAAACCAGGCCGCCGACGATGAGGTCCCGGACCCGACCATGGAGCAGGCGTTTATCACTCTCATCCATGACTGGGATAAGGAGAATGCCCATGCGCAGTAACGCCATTTCCTGGCGCCGGGTGCGCGCGTTGTGCATAAAAGAGACGCGGCAGATCGTGCGTGACCCCAGCAGCTGGCTGATTGCGGTGGTGATCCCCCTGCTGCTGCTGTTTATCTTTGGCTACGGCATTAACCTGGACTCCAGCAAGCTGCGGGTTGGGATTTTGCTGGAGCAGCAGAGCGAGGAGGCGCTGGACTTCACCCACGCCATGACCGGCTCGCCCTACATTGACGCCACCATCAGCGACAATCGTCAGGAACTGATCCAGAAGATGCAGGCCGGGAAAATTCGCGGTCTGATCGTCATTCCGGTGGATTTTGCCGCCAATATGGCGCGGGCGAATACCGATGCGCCGATCCAGGTGATCACCGACGGCAGCGAGCCGAACACCGCGAACTTCGTGCAGGGCTACGCGGAGGGGATCTGGCAGCTCTGGCAGATGCAGCGGGCGGAAGATCGGGGTGAAGAATTTAAACCACTCATCGACGTACAGACGCGCTACTGGTTTAACCCCGCCGCCATCAGCCAGCACTTTATTATTCCGGGCGCGGTGACGATTATCATGACGGTCATTGGCGCGATTCTGACCTCGCTGGTGATCGCCCGCGAGTGGGAACGCGGCACTATGGAGGCGCTGCTTTCAACCGAAGTGACGCGCGTCGAGCTGCTGCTGTGCAAGCTTATTCCCTACTACTTCCTCGGCATGCTGGCGATGCTGCTCTGCATGCTGGTGTCCGTCTTTATCCTCGGCGTGCCGTATCGCGGCTCGCTGGTGGTGCTGTTCTTTATCACCAGCCTGTTTTTACTCAGCACGCTAGGGATGGGGCTGCTCATCTCCACCATCACCCGCAACCAGTTTAACGCGGCCCAGGTGGCCCTCAACGCCGCCTTTTTGCCGTCGATTATGCTGTCCGGCTTTATCTTCCAGATAGACAGCATGCCTGCCGTGATCCGCGCCGTGACCTACGTGATTCCGGCGCGCTATTTTGTTAGCACGCTGCAGAGCCTGTTCCTGGCAGGGAATATTCCGGTGGTGCTGATCGTCAACACGCTGTTTTTACTGGCGTCTGCGGCGATGTTTATCGGGTTAACGTGGATGAAAACCAAACGGCGGTTAGATTAAGGAGCGCGCATGTTTCACCGTTTATGGACGTTAATACGCAAAGAGCTGCAATCCCTGCTGCGCGAACCGCAAACCCGCGCCATTCTGGTGTTGCCGGTGCTGATCCAGGTTTTACTGTTCCCATTTGCCGCCACGCTGGAGGTGACCAACGCCACCATTGCCATTTACAACGAAGACAACGGCAAACATTCCGTCGAGTTAACGCAGCGCTTTGCGCGTGCGAAAGCCTTTACCCACATCCTGCTGCTGAAAAGCCCGCAGGAGATCCAGCCTACCATCGACACGCAAAAAGCGCTGCTGCTGGTGCGGTTCCCGGCAGATTTTTCCCGCAATCTGGATACCTTCCAGACCGCGCCGCTGCAGCTGATCCTCGACGGACGCAACTCCAACAGCGCCCAGATCGCGGCCAACTATCTGCAGCAGGTCGTGAAGGATTACCAGCAGGAGCTGATGGACGGCAAACCGAAGCCCAACAACAGCGAACTGGTGGTGCGCAACTGGTATAACCCGAATCTGGACTACAAGTGGTTTGTGGTGCCGTCGCTGATCGCCATGATCACCACCATCGGGGTGATGATCGTCACTTCCCTCTCCGTCGCCCGCGAGCGCGAACAGGGCACGCTGGATCAGTTGCTGGTCTCCCCGCTCGCCACCTGGCAAATTTTCGTCGGCAAAGCGGTGCCGGCGCTGATTGTCGCGACCTTTCAGGCCACCATCGTGCTGGGGGTGGGAATTTGGGCCTACCAGATCCCGTTCGCCGGATCGCTGGCGCTGTTTTACTTCACGATGGTGATTTACGGGCTGTCGCTGGTGGGGTTTGGGCTGCTGATTTCCGCACTCTGCTCGACGCAGCAGCAGGCGTTTATTGGGGTATTCGTCTTTATGATGCCCGCAATCCTGCTCTCGGGGTACGTCTCACCCGTCGAGAATATGCCGGTGTGGCTCCAGGATCTGACGTGGATAAACCCGATTCGCCACTTTACGGATATCACCAAGCAAATCTATCTGAAGGATGCGAGTCTGGATATTGTCTGGGGAAGTTTGTGGCCGCTACTGGTCATCGCGGCCACGACGGGCTCAGTGGCGTACGCGATGTTTAGACGCAACATCGCGTAGCTTTTTCTCTTTGGTCAGCAACGAGACCACCGCAGGCCCTGCGAGGATAGCCAGACCCGCCAGGGCCAGCAGCAGGTTGTTTTGCAGGACGCGTGACAGCAGCCACAGGACAATCATCGCTGCGCCAAAGTACCAGGTGGTGGTGAGCTCTTCGAGCACATCACCCACCTCACGCCAGCGCGCTTCATGGTGGCGCTGTAAGAACAGCATCGACAGCACGGTGACGCCGTAAAGGACGCATAGCCCCAGGCCAACACGCACCAGCGTGCCGCTCATCCAGCCCATCACCAGTACGGCCACGACCAGTAAATGCAACATTATCTGCCAGCAACTCAGGCCAGTTGCGACACGAACACGTTGTTGCCACTTCATGGCTTCTCTCCTGAAGGATTTTTCTCTGCTTAATCAGACTACCGCACTTTACGGAAAATTCCGTAACGCCGCATCTTTTTGTGACGCCGACTACACTTTATTTTCATTGGGATAGTCACTCAGGAAGGAGCTTATGACGAAAAAAATGCAGCATTTCTCGCTTAAAGTGCTGACGATAAACATTCATAAAGGCTTCACAGCATTTAACCGCCGCTTCATTTTACCGGAGCTGCGCGACGCGGTGCGCACCGTCAGCGCGGATATTGTCTGCCTGCAGGAGGTAATGGGTGCACACGAAGTGCATCCGCTTCACTTTGAGAACTGGCCCGACACGCCGCACTATGAATTTCTGGCCGACACCATGTGGAGTGATTATGCCTACGGCCGCAACGCGGTCTATCCGGAAGGGCATCACGGCAACGCGGTGCTGTCCCGCTACCCCATTGAACATTACGAGAACCGCGACGTTTCCGTCGGGGAGAGCGAAAAACGCGGCCTGCTGTACTGCCGCATTACCCCGCCCGACCTTGAGCTGCCCATCCACGTCGGCTGCGTTCACCTGGGCCTGCGCGAAGCCCATCGTCAGGCGCAGCTGAAAATGCTGGCCGAATGGACCAACGCGCTCCCCGAGGGTGAACCGGTAGTGGTGGCAGGCGATTTCAACGACTGGCGCCAGCGGGCCAACCACCCCCTGAAGGTGGAGGCCGGACTGGAGGAAATTTTCACCCGGGCGAACGGCAGGCCTGCGCGCACATTCCCGGTCCGTTTCCCGCTGTTGCGGCTTGACCGCATCTACGTAAAAAATGCCCATGCCAGCAGCCCGACCGCCCTGGCGCTCCTTAACTGGCGGCATCTTTCCGACCATGCCCCGCTCAGCGCGGAGATCCACCTATGAAATGTTCCTGGCAGGAAGGCAACCGGATCACGCTGCTGGTCAACGGGGACGAGTATTACCCGGCCGTGTTTAAGGCGATTGATCACGCCCAGCAGAAGGTAATCCTCGAAACCTTTATCTGGTTCGAAGACAACGTCGGCAAGCAGCTGCACAGCGTGCTGCTGCGCGCCGCACAGCGCGGCGTCAAAATTGAAGTACTGCTGGATGGCTACGGCTCGCCAGACCTCAGCGATGCGTTCGTCAATGAACTGACCGCCGCGGGGGTGGTGTTCCGCTACTACGATCCCGGCCCTCGCCTGTTCGGCATGCGTACCAACCTTTTCCGCCGGATGCACCGCAAAATTGTGGTGGTGGATGAGACGGTGGCGTTTGTCGGCGGCATTAACTACTCCGCTGAGCATATGTCCGACTACGGCCCGGAAGCGAAGCAGGATTACGCCATTCGCATTGAAGGCCCGGTGGTGCAGGACATCTTGCTGTTTGAGCTGGAGAACCTGCCGGGGAAAGAGGCCGTTCGCCGCTGGTGGCGACGCCGCCATCGCCCGGAAGAGAACCGGAAGCCCGGTGAAGCGCAGGCGCTTTTCGTCTGGCGCGACAACGGCGAGCACCGGGACGACATTGAACGTCACTACCTTAAGATGCTCGCCAACGCCAAGCGCGAAGTGATCATCGCCAACGCCTACTTCTTCCCGGGCTATCGCCTGCTGCATGCCATGCGAAATGCTGCAAGACGCGGCGTGCGCGTGAAGCTGATTGTCCAGGGCGAGCCGGATATGCCGATCGTCAAAGTCGGGGCGCGGCTGCTGTACAACTACCTGGTGAAGGGCGGCGTTCAGATCTACGAATACCGCCGTCGACCGCTGCACGGCAAAGTCGCGCTGATGGACGATCACTGGGCCACCGTGGGCTCCAGCAACCTCGATCCGCTGAGCCTGTCGCTTAACCTTGAAGCCAACCTGATCATTCACGACCGCCAGTTTAACCAGACCCTGCGGGATAACCTGCAGGCGTTGATCGTTAACGACTGCGTGCGCGTGGATGAGTCCATGGTCCCCAAACGCACCTGGTGGAACCTGGGCATCAGCGTGGTGGTGTTCCACTTTCTGCGGCATTTCCCGGCGATGGTCGGCTGGCTGCCAGCGCATACGCCGAAGCTGGCGCAGGTGGACCCGCCGGTACAACCCGAAATGGAAACCCAGGACCGCATAGAAGCGGAAGACGGAGGCAAACCCTGATGTCGAAATCGCATCCACGCTGGCGTCTGGCAAAAAAGATCCTCACCTGGGTATTCTTTATTGCCGTCGCGGTGCTGTTGGTGGTCTACGCGCAGAAAGTGGACTGGGAAGAGGTGTGGAAGGTTATCCGCAACTATAACCGGATGGTGCTGCTGGGCGCGACGGGGCTGGTTATCGTAAGCTACCTGATGTACGGCTGCTATGATCTGCTGGGTCGGGCCTACTGCGGCCACAAGCTGGCCAAACGTCAGGTAATGCTGGTGTCGTTTATCTGCTACGCCTTTAACCTGACGCTGAGCACCTGGGTCGGGGGGATTGGCATGCGCTATCGCCTCTACTCGCGGCTCGGCCTGCCGGGCGGGACCATCACGCGCATTTTTTCCCTGAGCATTACCACCAACTGGCTGGGCTATATTCTGCTCGGCGGGGTGATCTTCACCATCGGCGTGGTGCAGTTGCCCGCGCACTGGTATATCGATGAGGCCACGCTGCGGATTCTGGGCATCGTACTGCTGCTGATTATCGCCGTTTATCTGTGGGCCTGCGCCTTTGCCAGACGCCGTCATATGACCATTAAAGGGCAAAAGCTGGTCCTGCCCTCGTGGAAGTTTGCGGTGCTGCAGATGGCGGTTTCCAGCGCCAACTGGATGGCGATGGGAGCCATCATCTGGCTGCTGATCGGCGAGGACGTAAACTACTTCTTCGTGCTGGGCGTGCTGCTGGTGAGCAGTATTGCCGGGGTGATTGTGCATATTCCGGCGGGGATCGGCGTGCTGGAGGCGGTGTTTATTGCCCTGCTGGCCGGGGAGCATGTTTCTCAGGGAACGATTATCGCCGCCCTGCTGGCGTACCGCATGCTGTATTACTTCCTGCCGCTGGCGCTGGCAACGATCTGCTATCTGGTGCTGGAAAGTCGGGCGAAAAAGCTGCGGGCGAAGAATGAGAGGATGCTAGCGAAGTGAATAAGTCGGGTGGCGGCTTCGCCTTACCCGACCTACGGTTCGCGCTTCGTAGGCCGGGTAAGGCGAAACCGCCACCCGGCAAAGCAATCTTAACGACGGTTGCCAAGAATTCGCAGCAGCATCAGGAACAGGTTGATGAAGTCCAGATAGAGCGTCAGCGCGCCCAGAATCGAATATTTGCGCAGGTTTGAACTGTCGCGCACGTCGATCTGCTCGCCGATGTTTTTCAGCTTCTGGGTGTCATACGCCGTCAATCCAACGAAGATCACCACCCCGATGTAGGTCACGGCCCACATCAGCGCTTCGCTCTTCAGCCACAGGTTCACCAGTGACGCCAGCACAATCCCAATCAGCCCCATAAACAGCATGCTGCCGAAACCGCTCAGATCGCGCTTCGTGGTGTAACCGTACAGGCTCATCGCACCAAACATCCCGCCGGTGACCACGAAGGTGCTGGCGATGGATGAGTAGGTGTAAACGATAAAGATGCTGGAAAGCGTCAGCCCCGTTAGCGCCGAATAGAGCATAAACAGGGTCGTTGCCATGCCGGCACTCAGCTTGTGCACCAGACCCGAAAGCACAAACACCAGCGCCAGCTGCGCGATAATCAGCCCAAAGAAGGTGATTTTGCTGGAGAAGATAAACATCATCAGCTCCGGCGTGTTCGCCGCATACCACGCGATAAACGCGGTAAGCAGCAGGCCAACCGTCATCCAGCCGTACACCTGAGCCATATACGTCTGCAGGCCGCTACGGGTCTGCTGTACTATTGAATCGGAACGCGGAAATCGGTCCATGATTCACTCCTGATTAAGATTAAGTAGACACACTCGTTAAGAGTAACACATCCACGTAAACCGACTACCAACGGCTGGCGGCCTGTTTATCGCTATCGCGAGATTCTACCCAGCGATCGCCTTCCGGCGTGGCTTCGCGCTTCCAGAACGGGGCTTTGGTTTTGAGGAAATCCATAATGAACTCCCCGGCGGCAAACGCGCTGCCGCGGTGGGCGCTGGTCACCCCGACAAAGACAATCTCCTCGCCGGGCCACATCTCGCCGATGCGGTGAATCACAGTGACGCGCCCGAGCGGCCAGCGGCCCCGCGCCTCGTCGACAATCTCCGCCAGCGATTTTTCCGTCATGCCGGGATAATGCTCCAGCGTCAGCGCCTTCACGCTGTCACCGAGGTTATGGTTGCGCACTTTGCCGGTAAAGGTCACGACCGCGCCGTCTTCATCGCGTTCCGCCAGCCAGCTGTATTCGGTCCCCACGTTAAAACGCTCGGGGCTCACCAGAATTCGGGTTTCAGCCATCTTAGCCCCCTGTCACCGGCGGGAAGAAGGCCACTTCATCCCCGGCCTTCAGCGGATGGGTAAGCTCCACCAGCGTCTGGTTAACGGCGGCCAGCAGCTTCCCTTCATCGAGCGCCAGCGCCCAGCGGTCGCCCTGTGCCGCCAGATGCGCGCGCAGGGCCGCAACGTTTTCAAAAGAGGCATCCAGCGTCAGGCTGTCGGTATTGACCAGCTCGCGCACCTGCGCAAAAAAGAGCACCTTAATCATGGCTGTCCACCTTAAAATCACCGGATTTGCCACCGCTTTTTGCCAGCAGGCGAACCGGGCCAATCACCATATCTTTCTGCACCGCTTTGCACATGTCGTAGATGGTCAGCGCGGCAACGGAGGCCGCCGTCAGCGCCTCCATCTCCACGCCGGTTTTACCGGTTAAGCGGCACAGCGATTCAATCCGCACGCGATTGTGCTCCGGCTGGGCCTGCAGGTTCACCTCCACCTTGCTCAGCATCAGCGGATGGCACAGCGGGATGAGATCCCAGGTGCGCTTGGCGGCCTGAATACCCGCGATGCGCGCGGTCGCAAAGACATCACCCTTGTGATGGCTGCCGTCGATAATCATCGCCAGTGTTTCCGGCAGCATGGTGACGAACGCTTCCGCGCGCGCCTCGCGCACCGTTTCCGCTTTGGCGGAGACGTCAACCATATGCGCTTCGCCAGCGGCGTTAATGTGGGTCAGTTGTGACATAGCTTATTTCTTTAAATGGGGATGGAAATTACACGGACGGGTACGGGCATCCAGCTGCGGGGCGATGATGTTTTCCCACGCGGTTCGGCAGGCTTTCGTCGAGCCCGGCATGGCGAAAATCAGGGTTTTGTTCGCCACCCCGGCAACGGCGCGCGACTGCAGCGTGGAGGTGCCAATCTCTTCAAAGGAGAGCATGCGGAACACCTCGCCGAAGCCTTCCACCTCGCGGTCGAACAGCGGGAGCAGCGCTTCAGGCGCCTGATCGCCCGCGGTAAAGCCGGTGCCGCCGGTGATCAGCACCACCTGCACCTCATCACTGGCGATCCACTGCGAGACCTGCGCACGAATGGCGTAGCGGTTTTCCTTCACGATCGCTTTATCAACAATGTTATGCCCCGCGTCATGGGCCGCCTCGCGCAGCCAGTGGCCGGAGGTATCATCCTCTTCGCCACGGCGGTCGGAAACGGTAAGGATCGCAATGCGTGTCGGGATAAATTCTGCGCTGACCTGACTCATCTTCTGATTCCTTCTTAAGACTGGTTACCCGCCGATGTAAGACAGGTTCTGAGTAATGCCGGTATTGCCCTGATGCAGGAAGTGGGTCTGTTTTTTATGCGTCAGTGCTTCAGAAATGCGCGCTTCAAGCGCGTCCTGCTGCGCATCGTCTTCCAGCAGATCGCGAAGGTCCACGCCGCCGTCGCCGAACAAGCAGAGATGGAGTTTGCCCACGGAAGAGACGCGCAGGCGGTTGCAGCTGGCGCAGAAGTCTTTCTCGTAAGGCATGATAAGCCCGATCTCGCCTTCATAATCAGGATGGCAGAAGACCTGCGCCGGACCGTCGCTGCGCTGGCGGATCTGGTGGATCCAGCCGCGCCTGAGCAGTTCGTCGCGCAGCACCATGCCGGAGATGTGATGGCGGCGAAACAGCTCGCTGCCCTCACCGGTTTCCATCAGCTCAATAAAACGCAGCTGAATAGGGCGGGTTTTGATCCACGCCAGGAAGGTATCGAGCTGGTGATGGTTTACATCACGCATCAGCACCGTGTTGACTTTGACTTTTTCGAAGCCGGCCGCAAATGCCGCATCGATACCGTCCATGACCTGCTGGAATTTATCCTGGCCGGTAATGGCGTGAAACTGGCGGGCGTCCAGACTGTCCACGCTGACGTTAATAGCGGTTAAGCCCGCATCGCGCCAGGTGGCTACGTCGCGCGCCATACGGTAACCGTTGGTGGTCACCGCAATCTGGCGGATACGTTCGTTTTCACGCACGGCGGCAATGATGTCGGGGAAATCGCGGCGCAGCGAGGGTTCACCGCCGGTAAGGCGCACTTTTTCGGTGCCGAGTTCAGAGAAGGCGCGTGTGACGCGGCGCACTTCATCCACGGAGAGAAAGCCGTTATTGGTGACGCTGCCCGGTTTGTAGCCGTCGGGCAGGCAGTAGGTGCAACGGAAATTGCACACATCGGTAATCGACAGACGTAAGTAATAAAACTTACGCGCGAAAGCATCAGTAAGTTGTGAAGCCATGTACACCTTTCCAGATACGGGAGGCACAGTCATTTCTTTCTGTACCCTGGTGGCAAATTCGCCACGGCCAGAGCGCCATATCTTTCGACACAGGCACAAGGGCTAGAGTGTATGTTTTCAATGTTGAAAACGTGGTTAGGGCGATAGTAGCGCGGAAATTCGGACAGCGCCATTGTCGCTTTTCGCTATATAATTACGTATATAGCGAATCATTCGTCCATTTTCGCTACAGAATACCTAAAAATCGCACTTTCACATTGATATACGTCATTTTGCATCGGGTGAGGCATCGTCTTTTAGGGGTAGTTAGGTTACTGTTACGCGATCGAACGTGATAAGGAATACGTATGCGCAATCGCACTTTTGCGGATCTTGACCGAGTGGTCGCTCTTGGCGGAGGCCACGGCCTGGGCCGCGTCATGTCCTCATTGTCGTCACTCGGCTCAAGGCTGACAGGGATAGTGACCACCACCGACAACGGCGGCTCAACCGGGCGGATCAGACGTGCCGAAGGCGGCATTGCCTGGGGCGATATGCGCAACTGCCTGAACCAGTTAATTACCGAGCCGAGCGTCGCGTCGGCGATGTTTGAGTACCGTTTTGGCGGCAATGGCGAACTTTCCGGACATAACCTCGGAAATCTGATGTTAAAGGCGCTGGATCACCTGAGCGTAAGGCCTCTCGAAGCCATCAATCTGATCCGTAATCTGCTCAAAGTGGACGCATTCCTGATCCCCATGTCTGAACAACCGGTTGACTTGATGGCCATCGACGCCGAAGGGCATGAAGTTTACGGCGAGGTGAATATTGACCAGCTTCTGCTGCCGCCCAAAGAGCTGATGACTTACCCGAGCGTGCCGGCGACGCGTGAAGCCGTAGAAGCAATTGGCGACGCGGATTTAATTCTGATCGGTCCGGGCAGTTTTTACACCAGCCTGATGCCCATCTTGCTGGTGAAAGAGCTGGCGCAGGCGCTGCGTCGCACCCCTGCGCCAATGGTTTACATCGGTAACCTCGGGCGTGAACTGAGCCCGGCAGCCGCAAGCCTGTCGCTGTCGGATAAACTCAATTTGATGGAGCATTACGTCGGTAAGAAGATCATTGACGGCGTGGTGGTAGGGCCGAAGGTGGATGTATCCGGTATCGGCGATCGCCTGGTGGTGCAGGAGCCGCTGGAGGCCTCAGACATCAAGTATCGCCACGACCGCCATCTGCTGCGCGAGGCGCTGGAGAAGGCGATTCAGGCGCTGGGTTAGATTTGCGGCCTGATGCCCTCACCCCGGCCCTCTCCCACGGGGAGAGGGAGAAAACAATGCTTTACTCACGACGCCGCGATAAACAGATCCCGCAGCTGATGAAGCTGGTCGCGGATCTGCGCCGCCTCTTCAAACTCCAGGTTCTGCGCGTGCTGCATCATCTGCCCTTCCAGCTCGTGGATTTTCTGCTGCAGCGCTTTTGGCGTCAGCACGACGGTATCTTCTTCCACCACTGAACGCGCCTTGCCGCGGCCTTTCGCTTTGGTTTTGGCGATGTTCTGACCCAGCGCCAGAATATCCACCACCTTCTTGTTCAGCCCCTGCGGGGTAATGCCGTGTTCTTCGTTGTAGCGCTGCTGTTTCTCACGGCGGCGCTCCGTCTCACCAATCGCTTTCGCCATCGACGGGGTAATTTTGTCACCGTACAGAATCGCTTTACCGTTGACGTTACGCGCGGCGCGGCCAATGGTCTGAATCAGCGAACGCTCGGAACGCAGGAAGCCCTCTTTGTCCGCATCCAGAATCGCCACCAGCGAGACCTCCGGCATATCGAGACCTTCTCGCAGCAGGTTAATCCCTACCAGCACATCAAACTCGCCCAGACGCAGGTCGCGGATAATCTCCATGCGCTCCACGGTATCGATATCCGAGTGCAGATAACGCACCTTCTCGCCGTGCTCTTCAAGATACTCGGTCAGGTCTTCCGCCATACGCTTGGTGAGCGTGGTCACCAGCACGCGCTCGTTGATGGCGGAACGGGCGCGGATCTCAGAGAGCAGGTCGTCCACCTGCGTGGCTACCGGACGCACCTCGATAACCGGATCCAGCAGCCCGGTCGGACGTACCACCTGGTCAACCACCTCATCGCCCGATTTTTCCAGCTCATAGTTGCCCGGCGTGGCCGAGACGTAGATGGTTTGCGGCGCCAGCGCCTCAAACTCTTCAAACTTCATCGGACGGTTATCCAGCGCTGACGGCAGGCGGAATCCGTACTCCACCAGCGTCTCCTTACGCGCCCGGTCGCCACGGTACATCCCGCCGATCTGCGGGATCGTGACGTGGGATTCGTCGATCACCAGCAAACCGTCGGCCGGAAGGTAATCAAACAGCGTCGGTGGCGGCTCCCCCGGCCCGCGCCCGGAGAGGAAGCGGGAGTAGTTTTCAATGCCGGAGCAGTAGCCCAGCTCGTTCATCATCTCCAGGTCGAACTGGGTACGCTGACTCAGGCGCTGCTCTTCCAGCAGCTTATTGTTCGCCAGCAGCACCTTACGCCGCTCGGCCAGCTCCACTTTGATCTCTTCCATCGCCTGCA
This sequence comes from Enterobacter sp. Acro-832, assembly GCF_011752745.1. NCBI lineage: Bacteria > Pseudomonadati > Pseudomonadota > Gammaproteobacteria > Enterobacterales > Enterobacteriaceae > Enterobacter > Enterobacter sp. Acro-832. The sequence continues at coordinate 210,563 of NZ_VWWX01000002.1, read as the reverse complement.
CGATTCGCTCGCGCGGCGTCACGTAGTGCGTTTTCGGGTAGATGGTGAAGCGCTGGATCACCGACTCAACGTGTCCGGTCAGCGGGTCGAAGAGCGACAGGCGTTCAACCTCTTCGTCAAACAGCTCGACGCGCAGCGCCATATCGTCCGATTCTGCCGGGAAGATGTCGATCACTTCACCGCGCACGCGGAAGGTGCCGCGCTGGAAGGCCTGGTCGTTGCGGGTGTACTGCAGCTCCGCCAGGCGACGCAAAATCGCGCGCTGGTCGATGATCATCCCCTGCGTCAGGTGCAGCATCATCTTGAGATAGAGATCCGGATCGCCCAGACCGTAGATCGCGGAAACCGAGGCGACGACGATCACATCGCGACGCTCCAGCAGCGCCTTTGTGGCCGACAGTCGCATCTGCTCGATGTGTTCGTTCACCGAGGCATCTTTCTCAATGAAGGTGTCAGAGCTCGGCACATAGGCTTCAGGCTGGTAGTAATCGTAGTAGGAGACGAAATACTCTACCGCGTTTTCCGGGAAGAACTCTTTCATCTCGCCGTAAAGCTGCGCCGCCAGGGTTTTATTGGGCGCCAGCACCATCGTTGGGCGCTGGAGATCCGCAATCACGTTGGCAATGGTAAATGTTTTACCCGAGCCGGTTACCCCCAGCAGCGTCTGGTGCGCCAGCCCATCCTCCAGTCCTTCTTCCAGACGACGGATCGCCTCAGGCTGATCGCCAGATGGACGGAAAGCAGAACTCAATTTGAACGGTTTACTCATGGGCGACAACCTGATGACGTTATAAGCGGCAGGTGAGTAATTTTACTCCTTGTTGCCAGGAATGCCAGTAAAAAACACTGGATGAAAAACCAGTAGCATGTCAGGATATTTAGAGTAGCGCCTGAATGATTAGCGCGATAGCGACCAAAATTTGGACTGTGACAACATAAAACACCAGTCAGGTCAGGTTATCCCCAGAACTTTTTCTTTTTTAACATTTGTCAAGCCAGGTAATGATAGTTTTGTGGCAACCGGTGACACTTTCATGACGGGAATTGCTTTTATCTAAGCAATTAAAAACTAAACGATATTTTCTAAAGCCGCGTTTCGCGTCAATTTGGGCGTAAGCCGCGTCTTCTCTCGCTTATCGCGTGTTTTCTAACTCTAATGCACATGGTTATCCACAGGAATAGTGGATAACTGCTTCCAGCCCATACAGACTGGCGCTCCGCAAATTCCCGGATTTTCCCACGAGACGGCGGCAAAAAATTTTTATAGCTATTTTTTGCTGATTAACAGTTGCGTCATTCATAACCAACCGATGCGATCTTGCTCACATTTTCACCCTTTCGGGCTCTGCACCACAACTCACCACCGCCAGCACCGTCGATGTGCAAGCCCGGTTTTTATCCGCCGCGCTTCTGTGACTTATTCCTAAAAAAGTCGCTTTTTTAACCACTTTCCGCTTTATGGCAGGGGTTTTGCAGATTCATCCACGAGCCACACCTACACACATTTTTAAGGAGAGAAAGATGTTGAGTCTGCGTGCAGTGAATCAGTTTTACGGAAGTCAACATACGCTATGGAATGTGGATTTAGATTTTCCGCAAGGGATGTGTACAGGCGTCGTTGGCCTGCCGGGGATGGGGAAAACCACCCTCATGAATTGCATCGCCGGGAAAGTGCCCGTCGAAAGCGGCAGCATCATCTGGTATGAGGCGGGCGCGCCGCCGCGTGATTTGCTCCACCCGCCGTCAGAACAGCGTTCCGGGCCGGGGATTGGCTATGTCTCGCAGGACAGGCGGATCTTCTCTCAGCTAACGATTGAGGAGAACCTGCATATCGCCATGCGGGCGACGGGGAAACCTAATCCGGAGGCGAAAAATGACGTTTACGACCTGTTTCCGGGGCTCTATGGGGTGCGGCAAACCCGCGCTAACACGCTCTCTCCGGACGACCAGTATCAGCTGGCGCTGGCTAATGCGCTGGTAAACCGCCCTCACCTGCTGATCCTGGATGAACCCCTGCACGGCGCGGGGCACAGCGTTGCCCAGAAGCTGGTGCAGCTGCTGGGGCGATTAAACCGGGAGCTGGGTATGACGGTGCTGTTAGCGGAGCAGCAGCTGTCGTTTATCCGTCGGGTGGCGGACCGTTTCTGTATGCTCTATCGCGGGCGTAACGTGGCGCAGGGCCACGTTAACGAACTGGATGATGAGCTTATCGCTCACTGGATGTCGCGGGAAGCAAAACGCTGAGATCGAGATAACGTCCTGTTTCGGCATTTTCCGCGCCGTCAGCAAGCCATGGGATCTCCCCGAGGCACGGGGCGGGCAGGACGCGCCTGAGCGTCGCCAGATACTCCAGGTGTCGTTTACCCGGCGCAACCACGTCGTTGGCTATCCAGCCCGCCAGACGCAGCCCGGCCTGCTGTACGGCCTGCGCGGTCAACATGGCGTGATTGATGCAGCCCAGCTTGACGCCGACGACAAGAATGACCGGAAGCTGCTCGGCCTGCACCCAGTCAGCAAACGTCTGCGTGTCCGAAAGTGGCGTAAACCAGCCGCCAGCCCCTTCCACCAGCACCCAGTCGGCCTGATTTTCCAGCGTCCGCAGTCCGGCAGACAGCACGGCGAAATCAATCGGACGACCTTCATCGGCGCTGATAATGTGCGGCGAGGTCGGCTCGGCAAAGGTGTACGGATTCACCGCGGAATAGGCGAGTTCACGCGTGCTGTTACGCTGGAGCGCCAGCGCGTCGGTGTTGCGTAACCCTTCCGCCGTCATCTCGCTGCCGGACGCCACGGGCTTATACCCGGCGGTGTTTTTCCCGAGCAGCCGTGCCGCCTGCAGCAGCGCCGAGCTGGCCACCGTTTTGCCCACTTCTGTGTCCGTGCCGGTGACAAAATAACGTTCAGTCACGTTCGATAATCCCATGAAAAAGTTGATAGGAGAGCGGGAATTGACCCCGCTGCTGCGGCCAGGCCAGCTCAAGGCGCTGCAGCTGACCGCGGGTGAGCGGTTTTTTCTCGCGTCCGGTATGCAGGTGCGTGGCGCCTATGCCCTTCAGCGAACGCATGGCGCTGAACGCATCGCTAAAATTGAGCGTGATGGTCTGCACCACGCTGCGAGCGCGCCAGCCTGCCAGCGCCTGCGCCACCTGATCATGCGATAAAAACCGGTTAGCGTGCGGCTGTTCATCGACTGCCTGCCAGGCCTGATTCAGCTCCGGCAGCGAACTTTCCAGCAGGGTGGTAAACGCCACCTTCCCGCCCGGTCGCGCCACGCGATAAAGCTCACGCAAGGCCTGCGGCAGGCTGCTGCACCACTGAACCGCCAGATGACTCCAGACCAGATCAAACTGCGCGTCCGCCAGCGGGATCGCCTCGATATCGGCCAGCAGATAACGATCTGCTGCCTGCCGCTGGCGCGCCTCTTCCAGCATCTGTGCTGAGAGATCGATAGCCGTCACCTGGCTTCCCGCCCCGCGCCAGTAACGGCTGTTGCTGCCGGGACCACACCCGGCGTCCAGCACCTGGGGAAAACGGTTCTCGCCAAGCGCGGCCAGAAGCCCCTGCGCGCTCAGACGCTGCAGCTCATCATGCTGCGAATAGCTCTGCGCGGCGCGGCCAAATGCCGCCGCGATGGCCTGCTTATTCACCGGCATCATGGAGCGCCTCCAGCAACGTCTCAATATCCTGTCGTTCATGCGCCGCCGTCAGGGTTAAGCGCAGCCGCGCCGTGCCCGGTGGGACAGTGGGCGGGCGGATGGCCGTGACCCACATGCCGCGCTGGCGCAGCGCCTGTGCCAGAGCCAGCGCGCGGGCATTTTCACCGACAATCACCGGCTGGATAGCGCTCTGCGAATCGGTGCTGCGAAAGGGCAGCGCCGCGAGTCCCTGACGGAAGCGGGTGATATGCTCTGCCAGCCGCTGGCGACGCTCATCCCCTTCCGCGCTGCGTATCACCGCCAGCGACGCTGACAGCGCCACGGCCTGCGCCGGAGGCATGCTGGTGCTGTAAATCAGGTGTCGGGCAAACTGCAGCAGATAGTCGGCGACGGATTCGCTGCACAGCACGGCGGCACCGCTGACGCCAAAGCCTTTGCCGAAGGTGACAATCAGCAGTTCCGGCTTCACGTTTTGCTGATACGCGCTCCCGCGCCCTTCGTCGCCCATCACGCCAGCGCCGTGGGCATCGTCGACCAGCAGCCAGGCCTGCTGCCGCTTTGCGGCCTCGTGCAGCGCGGCAAGCGGCGCGCTGTCGCCGTCCATGCTGAACACCCCTTCCGTGACCGCCAACTGTTGTCCTTCGCAGGGTTTATTCAGCAGCGCAGCAAGCTGTCCCGCATCGTTATGGGCAAAACGCCGCAGCTGCGCCGGGCTTAAATTTGCCGCCTCCAGCAGGGAGGCGTGGCTCAGGCGGTCGGCAACAATGCGGTCCGCCTTCCCCATCAGGGCCGTGATGACCGCCTGGTTGGCGGCAAAGCCGGAGATAAACAGCAGCGCGCGCGGGTAGCCCAGCCAGTCGGCAAGCGCCTCTTCCAGCGCCTGATGCGCCGTGGTGTATCCGCTGACGTGTCCCGATCCGCCGCTGCCCACGCCAAACCGCTCCGCGCCCTGCTGCCAGGCGCGGATAATGGCCGGATGCTGGCTCAGCCCGAGATAGTCGTTGCTGGAGAAATTGCAGAACCGCTGGCCTTCACGGGTAAGAAAACGGCCCGCGCCGTTTTCCACCACCCTGCGAACGCGAAATGCCTCTGCCGCCCGACGGTCGTCGAGCGCAGAGTTGATACGTGCCTGCCAGGTCATACGGCTGCCGCGTTGTAGAACTGGTCGGTGTCGGCATTGAAAATCTGCTGCTCCAGCTGCTGCTGTTGCTCGTTATCGCCCGTCAGCACCTCGGTCTGATGCGGGTTCAGCCCCAGCTTGCGGAACAGCTGAACGTCTTTGTCCTCTTCCGGGTTAGGCGTGGTCAGCAGCTTGCAGCCGTAGAAGATGGAGTTGGCCCCGGCCATAAAGCACATCGCCTGGGTCTGCTCGTTCATCTGCTCGCGGCCCGCTGAGAGGCGAACGTAAGACGTTGGCATCATGATGCGCGCCACCGCGATGGTGCGGATAAAATCAAACGCATCCACGTCCTCGTTATCCGCCAGCGGCGTGCCCTTGACCTTCACCAGCATGTTGATCGGCACGCTTTCCGGCGGGGTCGGCAGGTTCGCCAGCTGCAGCAGCAGGCCCGCGCGGTCTTTCACCGTCTCGCCTAAGCCCACGATGCCGCCGGAACAGACCTTGATCCCCGCGTCACGCACTTTATCCAGCGTATCCAGACGCTCCTGGTAGGTACGCGTGGTGATGATATTGCCGTAAAATTCCGGCGAGGTGTCGAGGTTGTGGTTGTAGTAATCCAGCCCTGCGGCCGAGAGGCGCTGCGCCTGCTCTTCGTTGAGCGTACCGAGGGTCATGCAGGCTTCGAGGCCCATCTCCTTCACGCCCTTCACCATCTGCTCCAGGTACGGCATGTCGCGATCGTGCGGGTTCTTCCACGCCGCGCCCATGCAGAAGCGGGTTGAGCCAGCGTTTTTCGCCTTGCGCGCGGAGTCGAGGACCTGCTCCACTTCCATCAGGCGCTCTGACTCCAGACCGGTTTTGTAGCGCGCACTCTGCGGGCAATATTTGCAGTCTTCCGGGCAGGCGCCGGTCTTGATCGACAGCAAGGTGCTGACCTGAACATGGCGGGGATCGAAGTGCTGACGATGCACCTGTTGGGCTTCGAACATCAGCTCAAGGAAAGGTTTGTTGAATAATTCAGTAACTTGCGACATCGTCCAGCGTGCGTGGTGAGCCATCGGGCTTCTCCAAAGGGTTTTGTTAATTTTCGGTTCGGTTTATACTCGTAAACCTAAAACTTTTCAAAATGGTTTACAAGTCGATTATGACCCAGGACGATCTCGCCTTCGACAAGCAGCATATCTGGCACCCTTACACCTCCACGACCCGCCCCCTTCCCGTTTATCCGGTGGCCTCCGCCCACGGCTGCGAGCTGCACCTCGCCAGCGGCGAGCGCCTCGTTGACGGGATGTCCTCCTGGTGGGCGGCGATTCATGGGTACAACCACCCGCGCCTGAATGCGGCGATGAAGGCCCAGATTGACCAGATGTCGCACGTGATGTTTGGCGGGATCACCCATCAGCCCGCGGTGGATTTATGCCGCCGTCTGGTAGCGATGACGCCTGACTCGCTGGAGTGCGTATTCCTGGCGGATTCCGGCTCCGTGGCGGTGGAAGTGGCGATGAAAATGGCGCTGCAGTACTGGCATGCGAAGGGCGAAGCGCGCCAGCGTTTCCTCACCTTCCGCAACGGCTATCACGGGGATACCTTCGGGGCGATGTCGGTGTGCGATCCGGATAACTCCATGCACAGCCTGTGGAAGGGGTATCTGCCGGAAAACCTGTTCGCCCCGGCGCCGCAGAGCCGCTTCGACGGCGAGTGGAACGAGATGGACATGGTCGGCTTCGCGCGGCTGATGGCGGCACATCGTCACGAGATTGCTGCCGTCATTCTTGAACCGATCGTGCAGGGCGCGGGCGGAATGCGGATGTACCATCCGGAATGGCTGAGGCGTATTCGCAGAATGTGCGACCGCGAGGGCATTCTGCTGATTGCCGATGAGATCGCCACCGGCTTTGGCCGCACCGGCAAGCTGTTTGCCTGCGAACATGCGGGTATCGCCCCGGATATTCTGTGCCTCGGCAAAGCGCTGACGGGCGGCACCATGACGCTTTCCGCCACGCTCACGACCCGCCAGGTCGCCGACACCATCAGCGACGGCGAAGCAGGCTGCTTTATGCACGGCCCGACGTTTATGGGCAACCCCCTGGCCTGCGCGGTCGCAAGCGAAAGCCTGGCGATTCTGGCGAGCGGCGAGTGGCAGACGCAGGTTGCGGCGATTGAAGCGCAGCTGAAAGCGGAGCTGAGCGCCGCCTCGGGGGCGAATTTCGTGGCGGACGTGCGCGTGCTGGGCGCCATCGGGGTGATTGAAACCACTCATCCGGTGAATATGGCGGCGCTGCAGCGTTTCTTCGTGGATCAGGGCGTGTGGGTACGGCCTTTCGGCAAGCTTATCTACCTGATGCCGCCGTACAGCATTACTCCGGAGCAACTGCGTAAATTAACCGACGCGGTCGTAACAGCCGTTAACATCCCCGCGCATTTCACGATTTAACCCTATGCATTACACTTGCTGAACGAGCGATCAACGAGGGTAAACCGTATGAAAATCATCAGTAAAGATCTGCGCGACGGTGAAAAACTGCCGGAACGTCACGTTTTTAACGGCATGGGGTATCAGGGAGACAATATCTCCCCGCACCTGGCGTGGGACGAGGTTCCGGCAGGCACCAAAAGCTTTGTCGTGACCTGCTACGACCCGGATGCGCCTACTGGCTCCGGCTGGTGGCACTGGATTGTGGCGAACCTCCCTGCCGACACGCGCGTGCTGCCGCAGGGTTCCGGTTCAGACCTGGTTGCCCTGCCTGAAGGTGCCATTCAGACGCGCACTGACTTTGGTAAAGCGGGCTACGGCGGCGCGGCGCCACCAAAAGGGGAAACTCACCGCTATATCTTCACGGTGCACGCGCTGGATGTGGAGAAGATTGAGGTCGATGAAGGCGCGAGCGGCGCAATGGTCGGGTTTAACGTGCATTTCCATTCCCTGGGGAGCGCATCGATTACAGCGATGTATTCCTGAAAAAAGCCGGGTGGCGGCTACGCCTTACCCGGCCTACATTTCGCACGCGTAGGCCCGGTAAGCGCAGCGCCACCGGGCAAAAAATCACAGCACCGAAGGTAACAGTCCTACAAGGCTTCCCTCTTCCAGAAGCTGCATCGCCTTATCAATATCCGGGGCAAAGAAGCGGTCGTCATCGTAATGGGTGACGTGCTCGCGCAGCACCTGACGCGCCTGCTCCAGCAGCGGGCTGGATTTGAGCCCCTCACGCAGATCGATACCCTGACTCGCCGCCAGCCATTCCACCGCCAGCACACCGCGTGTGTTGGAGGCCATTTCCCAGAGACGACGCCCGGCAGCCGGTGCCATCGAAACGTGATCTTCCTGATTCGCCGAGGTTGGCAGGCTGTCCACGCTGTGCGGATGCGACAGCGCCTTGTTCTCGCTTGCCAGCGCTGCGGCCGTCACCTGAGCAATCATAAAGCCCGAGTTGACCCCGCCGTTACGCACCAGGAACGGTGGCAGCTGGGACATGTGTTTATCCATCATCAGCGCGATGCGGCGCTCGGACAACGCGCCGACTTCGGCAATCGCCAGTGCGATATTATCCGCCGCCATTGCCACAGGCTCGGCGTGGAAGTTACCGCCGGAGACCACCTCGTTTTCCTGAGCGAACACCAGCGGGTTATCGGACACCGCGTTGGCCTCCACCAGCAGCACCTCCGCCGCCTGGCGCAGCTGCGTCAGGCACGCGCCCATCACCTGCGGCTGGCAGCGCAGGGAATACGGATCCTGCACCTTTTCACAGTTGTGGTGTGAATCCGCGATCTCGCTGGTGTCGGTAAGCACGTGACGGTACATCGCGGCAGCATCAATCTGCCCACGCTGACCGCGCACCTCGTGGATGCGGGCATCGAACGGGCGACGCGAGCCCAGCACCGCTTCGGTAGTCAGCGCACCGCACACCACCGCCGAGGCAAACAGATCTTCCGCTTCAAACAGGCCGCGCAGCGCGAAGGCGGTCGACGCCTGGGTGCCGTTCAGCAGCGCCAGCCCCTCTTTCGCCGCCAGCGTGATCGGCGTTAAGCCAGCCTTTTTCAGCGCCTCTTTCGCCGGAAGCCACTCGCCCTGCCAGCGCGCTTTGCCTTCACCCAGCAGCAGCAGCGACATGTGCGCCAGCGGCGCGAGATCGCCGGAGGCCCCGACGGAGCCCTTCGCCGGGATCCACGGATAGACCTCCGCATTAACCAGCGCCATCAGCGCCTGGATCACGCTCAGGCGGATGCCGGAGAAACCGCGCGCCAGGCTGTTGATTTTGAGCACCATCATCAGACGGACAATCTCATCGTCAAGCGGCTGGCCGACGCCCGCCGCGTGCGACAACACCAGCGAACGCTGCAGGTTTTCCAGATCGTGCGTCGCGATGCGGGTCTGCGCCAGCAGCCCAAAGCCGGTATTAATCCCGTAAGCCGTGCGCCCTTCGGCAACGATGGCTTCAACGCAGGCCACGCTGTCGTTAATGGCGGCGTGGGCGCTTTCATCCAGCGAAAGGGTGACCGGCTGACGCCAGACGTTACGCAGCTGTTTGAGCGTCAGTGAGCCGGGAGTGAGGGTTAATGCGTTCATTCATGCTTTCCTTGTGTGGCAGGGATCATCGGCAGGTTAAGGCCCTGCTCTTTGGCACAGTCAATGGCAATCTCGTAACCCGCATCCGCGTGACGCATCACGCCGGTGGCCGGGTCGTTGTGGAGCACGCGAGCGATACGCGCGGCTGCTTCATCCGTTCCGTCACAGACAATAACCATCCCGGAATGCTGGGAGAAGCCCATCCCCACGCCGCCGCCGTGGTGCAGCGACACCCAGGTCGCGCCGCTGGCGGTATTCAGCAGGGCATTCAGCAACGGCCAGTCGGACACCGCATCCGAGCCGTCGCGCATGGCTTCCGTTTCACGGTTCGGGCTGGCAACGGAGCCGGAGTCCAGGTGGTCGCGGCCAATGACGATCGGCGCGGAGACTTCACCGCTGCGCACCATTTCGTTAAAGGCGAGGCCGAGTTTTTGACGCCACTCCAGCCCTACCCAGCAGATACGCGCTGGCAGGCCCTGGAAGTTAATGCGCTCGCGGGCCATGTCCAGCCAGTGGTGCAGGTGTTCGTCATCGGCGACGATTTCCTTCACTTTGGCGTCGGTTTTGTAGATATCTTCCGGATCACCGGACAGGGCAACCCAGCGGAACGGACCGATGCCGCGGCAGAACAGCGGACGGATATAGGCCGGAACGAAGCCGGGGAAATCGAAGGCGTTATTCACGCCCATCTCTTTCGCCATCTGGCGAATGTTGTTGCCGTAATCAAAGGTCGGAATACCCATCTGGCTGAAGGTCAGCATGGCGGAGACGTGCTCGGCCATGGAGCGTTTCGCGGCAAGCACCGTGCCTTCCGGATCGGTTTCCGCTTTTTGCTGGTAGGCTTCCCACGTCCAGCCTTTTGGCAGGTAACCGTGCAGCGGGTCATGGGCGCTGGTCTGGTCGGTGACCAGATCCGGACGCACGCCGCGGGCGACGAGTTCAGGAAGAATATCTGCCGCGTTGCCGCACAGAGCAATCGACACCGCTTTGCCTTCGGACGTGTATTTTTTGATGCGCGCCAGCGCGTCATCGAGATTCTCGGCCTGTTCGTCGACGTAACGGGTGCGCAGTCGGAAATCAATGCTGCTCTGCTGGCACTCAATGTTCAGAGAGCACGCGCCGGCCAGCGTGGCGGCCAGCGGCTGCGCGCCGCCCATGCCGCCCAGACCAGCGGTCAATACCCAGCGGCCTTTCAGCGAGCCGTTGTAGTGCTGGCGACCGGCCTCCACGAAGGTTTCGTAGGTGCCCTGCACGATCCCCTGGCTGCCGATGTAGATCCAGCTCCCGGCGGTCATCTGGCCATACATCGCCAGCCCTTTCGCGTCCAGTTCGTTGAAGTGTTCCCACGTTGCCCAGTGCGGCACGAGGTTAGAGTTGGCGATCAGCACGCGCGGGGCGTTTTTGTGCGTTTTAAACACGCCCACCGGCTTGCCGGACTGCACCAGCAAGGTTTCGTCGTGTTCGAGTTCGGTCAGGGATTTTACAATTGCGTCATAGCATTCCCAGTTGCGCGCAGCGCGGCCTATGCCGCCGTAAACCACCAGCTCGTGGGGGTTTTCCGCCACCTCAGGATCGAGGTTGTTCATCAACATGCGCAGCGGGGCTTCGGTGAGCCAGCTTTTGGCGGTAAGGGTGGTGCCGCGCGCGGCGCGGACGTCCTGCTGGCGGTATTTACCTGACGACATTGTGTGCTCCTATACGGGACAGATGATGCATTTAGATATACTTGTATAGACAAGCACACACAAGGTCGGATTTAACAAAAAAGATACAATTTTGTTATATTGCGTTAGCGATCACGCTTATAAAACTTATGACATAAAGTGGCCCTGCAGCCGGTAACGGTTACCCGGGAAAAGCAGCCGGGCATGCGACACAATGTGCGACGAGGACCAGGTTCGACGGCGGATCAGCAGGCACGGGTCGTGCTCTTTAATGCGCAGCCGCTCGCACTCCTGCGGCGTGGCGCGCACGGCTTCCACAATGTGCTCCCCTTCCGTCAGCGGTGCGACAAGCGAAAGATAGGCATGCGGCGTGGTGTGGGTGTAATCCTGGTTCAGATAGTCCGGTATCCGTTCGGCGTTAACGCAGCGATCTTCAATCTGCACCGGAATGTCGTTTTCGAAATGCACCATCACGGAGTGGAAGATGCGGCTTCCTTCTTTGACGTTCAGCTCTACCGCCTGCTCAGCGCTGGCCTGGGTCTCTTCGAGCACCAGCACCTCACAGCGGTGCTGATGATTACGCGCGGCAATTTCGTCCGCAATACTGCGGATTTCAAACAGGGCGGATTGCCCTTTCGGTTCCGCCACAAACGTCCCGACGCCCTGCAGACGCACCAGAAGCCCTTCGTCGGTCAGCTCGCGCAGCGCCCGGTTTACGGTCATCCGGCTAAAGCCAAACTGTGCCACCAGTTCGGCCTCCGAGGGAATGCGGTCGTGCGGCCGCCAGACGCCGGTGGCGATTTTTTCGCTGATCGCCTGCTTCACCTTTTCGTAGAAAGGTGCGGGAGAGCTCGACTGCGGCAGGGGTGAGCGTGAAAACATCGTGACTCCTTGAATAGTGTTATGCCCACCAGTGAGCAATTTGCCAGGCCAGGCGGGCGGCGAGCTTAGCGCCCTGCCCGTCCCGATCGTACTGCGGATTAAACTCTACCAGATCGGCGGCCTGGAGCTTACCGCTACGGCAGATATGTTCGATGACGGGGAGGAGATCCAGTGCCGGTATGCCTAACGCAGCCGGAGCGGAAACGGCAGGCATCTCGCTGGCGGGCAGCACGTCCAGATCGATCGTCAGGTAAACGCGATCGGCCTGCGCCAGCACACTTTCCAGCGCGGACAGTGCATCGCGCCTGAAATGGAGATCTTCCACCAGCGTGACGTTCAGGCGTTCGGCCTCATCCCACAGCGCCTGCGTGTTGGCCGCCCGGCTCACGCCAAAGCAGGCGTACTGAAATGCCCGCCCGCGCTCATCGCAGTAATGCGCCAACTGGCGAAACGGCGTGCCGGACGTCGCCCGCTCGGCCTTGCGCAGATCGAGATGGGCATCAAGGTTGATAATGACAACCCGCTCATTCGGGAAGGCGTCCAGCACGCCGCGACCGTGCGCCCACGCGGTTTCGTGTCCGCCGCCAAAGACCAGCGTGCGCATCCCGGAGCGCTGGCAGGCTGTCACGGCATCGCTTAACGTCTGCTGTGCCGCCTCAAGCTCGTCACCTTCAACGTAAACCGAGCCCATATCCGCCAGCCGATCGTGTCCCTGATGGCTGGCCATATTCGCCAGCGCCTTTCGCAGCATATCTGGCGCCTGCACGGCGCCGGGCCTGCCCTGATTGCGTTTTACCCCTGCATCACATTCAAAGCCTATCAGCGCAATGCCGGATGATAGCGGCGTGAACGCTCCCTGCTGCCGTATCGTCTGGAAAATGCGCGTTGCGTTGCTGGCCTCAGCGCTGTCGTCGCGCCCCTGCCAGACCGTTTCGGCTACGGGCCGCCATAACCTCATACTGCCTCCCCACGGAAAATACGTTGATAGAGCGGATTGCGTCCCGGCTCGTAGACCATCTCTACCGGATGGTGTGCATCCCAGACGATGAAATCAGCGACAAACCCGGCCCGCAGCTGTCCGTGGGTTTCACCGCGACCCAGCGCCTGCGCGGCATGCCGCGTGACGCCAGCCCAGGCCTCTTCAGGCGTCAGGCCAAACTGGACGCAGGCCATGTTCATCGCCAGATGCAGGCTGGCAAACGGGCTGGTACCGGGGTTATAGTCGGTCGCGACCGCCATCGGCACGCCCTGTTTTCTGAGCTGTTCAACCGGCGGACGCTGGCGCTCCTGCAGAAAATAGAACGCGCCCGGCAACAGGACCGCAACCGTGCCGCTTTGCGCCATCGCCTGAACGCCTGCGTCGTCAAGATATTCGATATGATCGGCGGAGAGTCCCTTATACCGGCTGACCAGCGCCGCACCGCCCTGATTCGACAGCTGCTCGACGTGCCCTTTCACCGGAATACCGAGCGCGGTCGCCGCCTTATAGAGGCGCTCGGTTTGCGACGGCGTAAAACCGACGTTTTCGCAGAACACGTCTACTGATTCGTATAACTCTTTTTGCCACAGCGTGGGCAATATCTGCTGACAGACCAGCGTGAGGTACGCATCCGGATCCTGTCGGTATTCCGGCGGAACCGCATGAGCCGCCAGCAGCGTTGGGCTGATATCAACCGGATTATTGAGGCTCAGCTGGCGCGCAACCTGCAGCATTTTCTCTTCGGCCTCGGCGTTGAGACCGTATCCGGATTTGATTTCAACCGTGGTGACACCTTCATTCATCAGACGCTGAAGCCGCTGCTGCGCCAGCTTAAGCAGGGTTTCGGGTGAGCTGCTGCGCGTCGCCGTCACGGTAGCGTTAATCCCGCCCCCCTGGGCGCTGATGGTTTGATAAGAGACACCGTTCAGACGCTGCTCCCACTCCGCCGCGCGATCGCCGCCAAACACCAGGTGGGTATGGCAGTCAATCAGGCCCGGCGTGACCAGACGTCCCTGAAGATCGACACAGTGACGGTGTCCGGCCGGAATGTCAGATTCAGGGATCACGGCCAGAAGGGTGTGGCCGCGTACGACCAGGGCATGTTGCTCTTTCAGTCCATAGGGCGCACAGACGTCCGGCGCCATTGTAGCCAGTCGCGCATTTCGCCATATCACATCGTCGGGATGAATCTGCTGCATGGGCATTCCACTTGTCATAGGTTGTATAGACATTTATTTTCATCTATTGTCTGCTGTCAACCGACTTTGCGGAAAATGTTATTTATTTGTGATCACTTACCCGCCGCCCCTGGGCTAAAAATGCAACTTTTACCCTTTTTATCTTCCCGTTTCGCTCAACTTAGTATAAAAAAGCAGGCTATTTCGTCTATCCCGTAAAGACTTGCATACCCAGGAGCTTCACCTTGAACATTTCCAGGATTTCCCGTCTGGCGTTAGCACTCGCCTTTGGCGTGACATTATCCGCATGCAGTTCAACCCCACCGGATCAGCGACCTTCTGAGCAGGTCGCGCCAGGTACGGCCTCCCGCCCGATTTTGTCCGCTGATGAAGCGAAGAACTTCGACCGTGCGCACTACTTCTCGTCGATGGATCCTAACGCTGCGCCGTGGACCCCGTCCTCGATTAACCTGCCGAAACAGCCTGACTTCGTGGTTGGCCCGGCGGGTGCGCAGGGCGTAACGCATACTTCGATTCAGGCTGCGGTAGATGCTGCCATCACGAAACACAGCGCGTCTCGCCAGTACATCGCGATCCTGCCAGGTGAATATGAAGGCACCGTGTATGTTCCGGCGGCACCGGGCAGCATTACGCTTTACGGTCTGGGCGAAAAAGCGATCGACGTAAAAATTGGCCTGGCGATTGATTCCGAAATCGACAGCAACACCTGGCGTCACCTGGTGAACCCGGCCGGTAAATATATGCCGGGTAAACCGGCGTGGTACATGTTTGATAACTGCCAGAGCAAGCGTGCCGCCACCATTGGCGTGATGTGCTCTGCGGTGTTCTGGTCCCAGAATAACGGTCTGCAGCTGCAGAACCTGACCATCCAGAATACCCTGGGTGACAGCGTTGACGCCGGTAACCACCAGGCCGTCGCGCTGCGCAGCGATGGCGATAAAGTGCAGATTAACAACGTCAACATCCTGGGTCGTCAGAACACCTTCTTCGTGACCAACAGCGGTGTACAGAACACGCTGCAGAATAATCGTCTGACCCGTACGCTGGTGACCAACAGCTACGTTGAAGGTGATGTGGATCTGGTGTCCGGCCGCGGCGCGGTGGTATTTGATAACACCGATTTCCGCGTGGTGAACTCACGCACTCAGCAGGAAGGTTACGTGTTTGCTCCGGCAACCCAGTCGAACCTCTTCTTCGGCTTCCTGGCCGTGAACAGCCGCTTTAACGCTGCCGGTGACGGCGTGGCGCAGCTGGGACGCTCCCTGGACGTGGACGCTGCGACCAACGGTCAGGTTGTGATCCGCGACAGCGTGATCAACGAAGGCTTCAACATGGCGAAACCGTGGGCGGATGCGGCGATCTCCAAACGTCCGTTCTCCGGCAATACCGGTGCGGTGGACAATAAAGGGAACGTGCAGCGTAACCTGAACGACGCTAACTTCAACCGCATGTGGGAGTACAACAACCGCGGTCTGGGTAGCAAAGTGGTTGCTGAGCCGAAGCAGTAAGCTGTCCTTTTGCCGGGTGGCGGCTTCGCCTTACCCGGCCTACAGGTTATGTAGGCCCGGTAAACGCAGTGCCACCGGGCATAAAAAAACCTCGCATTCGCGAGGTTTTTTGTTTTAAGCCGCTTAGTGAGCGTTAACCACCACCCACATCGGCCCCTGGCCTACGGCGTAGCGCCCTTTCTCTTCCAGCAGCCCCTGCTCGCCTTTAATTTCATACAGCGCGATGTGGTGGGATTTCTGCCCCGCCGCAATCAGGTATTTGCCGCTGTAATCGATATTAAAGCCGCGCGGCTGGGTTTCCGTCGGCTGGAAGCCTTCAACCGCCAGCACGCTGCCGTCTTCGGACACGCTAAACACGGTAATCAGGCTGGAGGTACGGTCACAGGCGTACAGATGACGGCCATCTGGCGTAATGTGGATATCTGCCGCCCAGCGGGTGTCGGAGAAATCAGACGGCATCATGTCCAGCGTCTGCACGCACTCAATCTGACCGTTTGGATCTTTCAGTTCCCATACGTCCACAGAGCTGTTCAGTTCGTTGACTACGTAGGCGTACTGCTGGTTCGGATGGAAGACCATATGACGCGGGCCTGCACCTTCTACCGTCGTGACTTCAGCCGGATTCTGCGCCACCAGGTGACCATCGTCGCTCAGGGTGAACAGGCAGATACGATCCTGCTTCAGCGCAGGCACCCACAGCGTGCGGTTATCCGGAGAGATATTCGCCGAGTGGCAGCCTTCAAGCCCTTCCACCACATCCACGGTTTCGACCGGAATGCCATCGTCAAGACGGGTTACGCTGACGCAACCCGCGTTATAAGAGCCGCTGAAGACAAAGTTGCCTTTACGATCGGTTGAGATATGGGTTGGGCTGCCCGGCAACGGGGCTTCGGCAGTGTAAGTCAGCGCGCCGTCGTCCGGAGAGATGCGATAGGTCAGCACGCGAAACTCCGGGCGCACACCCACGTACAAGAAACGTTTATCCGGGCTGATAACCATCGGTTGCACCTGACCTGGCACATCAACAACCTGAACCAGCGTGAGTGTCCCTTCGGTATTTAAACGCCAGACGTGGATCTGCTGGCTTTCAGGACTGGCGGTATAAACGGTTTGTTTCATGAATATTCACTCCTCACTGCGCATGAAAGTAGTTAACTTTTGACGGTGAATGCTGAATTGTCGACAGGAGTTTTGAAGCGTTCGCCTCTCGGTGTACCATCCCATCAAAACGTAAATTCAATATTAACCCGGAAAAACAAATGACCTCGCGTGTGATTGCTCTGGATTTAGACGGTACCTTACTGACGCCGCAAAAAACCCTTCTCCCCTCTTCTCTGGAAGCGCTTAAACGCGCACAGGAAGCGGGATATCAACTCCTTATCGTAACGGGTCGACATCACGTTGCCATTCACCCTTTTTATCAGGCACTGGCGTTAGATACACCTGCAATTTGTTGTAATGGCACTTATTTGTATGATTATCAGGCAAAAAAGGTTTTAGCCTCCGACCCGCTGCCGGTTCCCCAGGCGCTGCAACTGATTGATCTGCTGGATGAGCATGCCATTCACGGCCTGATGTATGTGGATAACGCAATGGTGTACGAGCGCCCAACCGGCCATGTGGTGCGCACCAGCAACTGGGCGTTGTCCCTGCCTGAAGCGCAGCGTCCGGTCTTTACTCAGGTATCCTCGCTGCGTCAGGCAGCCCAGGACGTTGAGGCTATCTGGAAATTCGCTCTGACGGATGAAGACACCACCAAACTGAATGCCTTCGCGAAACACGTGGAACAGACGCTGGGTCTGGAGTGCGAATGGTCCTGGCACGATCAGGTGGATATTGCCCACAAAGGCAACAGCAAAGGCAAGCGTCTGACGCAGTATGTGGAATCGCAGGGCTGGTCAATGCAGGACGCGATCGCCTTCGGCGACAACTACAACGACATCAGCATGCTGGAAGCTGCCGGTACGGGCGTGGCGATGGGCAATGCCGACGACGCGGTAAAAGCGCGCGCTAACGTGGTGATTGGCGACAACACCACCGACAGCATCGCGCAGTACATTTATACCCACCTGCTGTAATCAGGCGGTGATCGAGACGCTCTTGATTTGCGCGTAGAGCCACAGGCCAGGTTTGATCCCTAACTCATCCCTGGCCCACGGGCTGATGCGTGCCCAGAGCGTGCGGCTTCCCACCTCGAGCTTCACTTCCACCTGTCCGTTATCATCAAAACACTCCGCCACTTTGGCGCGCAGGATATTTCGAATACTGGTTTGCAGCGGCGGCTGCAGCACCAGCGAAACGTCAGATGCCTGAATACGAATACGCAGCGCGGACTGTAATGGCTTGTCGATCTTATTGACCCACAGGTGCTGATCGCCCAGCGCCAGCGCCGTCATCGCGTAGTGCGGGTGGTGTTCCAGCACGCTCACTTTCAGGATACTGCTTTGCTGTTCCCTGGGTAACCACGGGTGCATTACGCTGCTGCCCCACACCTCTTCCAGGTTGCCGAAGGCCTTGACGCTGCCCTCTTCCAGCACCAGCACTTTGTCGGCCAGATGGAGGATCTCATCCAGCGAATGGCTGACGTAGAGCATCGGAATATTAATTTCGCGCGTCAGGCGCTGTAGATAAGGCAGGAGCTCACGTTTGCGCGGAATATCCAGTGAGGCCAGCGGTTCGTCGAGCAGCAGCAGTTCGGGCGCGGTCAGCAACGCGCGGCCAATGGCCACGCGCTGTTTTTCTCCGCCGGAAAGCGAGGATGGCAGCCTGTCGAGCAGTGGCTCAATGCCTAAAAGCGTCACCAGTTTATCAAACTGTCCGGTCATGCTTTTCGCCATGCCGTAACGCAGGTTGCCGCGCACGCTGTAGTGCGGGAATAAACGCGCGTCCTGGAAAACATAGCCAATGCGGCGTTTATCCGGCGACAGATACACCTTGTTTTCCACGTCATTCAGAACGCGGTTATTCAATACAATCCGTCCTGACTGCGGGCGCGTCAGGCCGCTGATGGCATTTATCAGCGACGTTTTTCCCGCCCCCGACACGCCGAAAATGGCGGTGATACCGCTTGCAGGCAGCGTCTCGTTAAGCGTCAGGGTATGGTTTCCCAGCGTCTGAGTGAAATTCAGTTCCAGCATGCTTATTTCCCCATCCGCTCACGGCTGAGCCGCGCCAGCCATTCCGACACCAGCAGCGATACCAGGGCTAATACGATTGAGATGATACACAGCCGCGCCGCCGCGCCCTCTCCGCCCGGCGTTTGAATCAGGGTATACATGGCCGATGGAATGGTTCGCGTCTCGCCGGGAATGTTCGAGACAAAGGTGATTGTCGCGCCAAACTCGCCCAGCGAGCGGGCGAAGGCCAGTACCGTCCCGACAATAATGCCGGGTAACGTCAGGGGAAGCGTGATGGTGAAAAAGACGCGCCAGCGCCCGGCACCCAGCGTACGCGCCGCCTGTTCGAGCTTCATGTCCACGCCTTCCAGCGCGAGGCGGATCGCCCTCACCATCAGCGGGAATGACATTACCGCTGCCGCCAGTACCGCACCGCGCCAGCTAAAAGCGAACGTCAGCCCAAACCAGTCGTAGAGCTTCTCGCCGATAAAACCGCGCCGCCCCATCGAAACCAGCAGCAGATAACCGACCACCACGGGCGGCAACACGAGCGGAAGATGAAGCACGCTGTCGAGCAGCGCTTTGCCGGGAAACTGACAGCGAACCAGTAACCAGGCAAAGAAGATCCCAAAGGGCAAACTCAGCGCAACCGCCAGGGAAGAGACTTTAAGGCTCAGCAGAACAGCCTGCCATTCAGGATCGGTCAATATCATCAGTGAGTCGTAAATCCGTAACGTTTAAAGATTGCGGACGCTTCCGGCCCCTTCAGATAATCGCGGAAAGCCGTCACGGTCGCATTTTTATGTCCATCAACAATCGCAACAGGATATTCCACTTTCTTGTGGGAGTCTTCCGGGAACGTTGCCACCACTTTCACACCCTTACTGGCGACGGCATCAGAGCCATACACAATGCCCAGCGGGGCTTCGTTGCGTTCCACCAGCGCCAGCGCGCCGCGGACATCTTCCGCCGGAGCCAGCTTCGGCGACAATGTCTCCCACGCGCCCAGCTTTTGCAGCGCTTCTTTGGCGTAGATCCCGGCCGGAACGTGCTCCGGATCGCCCACCGCCAGACGCCCACCGTTCAGCAGACTTATCCAGTTGGTCTCTTTGTTGATGGTGAAGTCAGCCTGGACGCTGGCTTTTGGCGCCACGACAACCAGGCTATTCCCCAGCAGCGTTTCGCGGGTTGCCGCATCAATCGCTTTCTTCTCCACCGCGTAATCCATCCACTTCTGGTCAGCCGAGATGAACAGATCCGCCGGTGCGCCCGCTTCTATCTGGCGCGCCAGCGTCGAGGAAGAGGCAAACGAGGAGACCACCTCGACGTTTTTCTCTTTTTTATACGCCGCCGCGATATCCTGCAGCGCGTTGGTCAGCGACGCCGCCGCAAAGACCGTGATTTTACCGTCGTCCGCCAGCGCGTGGCCGGTAAGTGAAAGCGTCAGCGTTGCCCCTGCGAAAAGGCGTACCCAGGTACGTGCCATTTTTAACTCCTGTGAGTAGCGTTATATACACATTAATATAACGGTAACATCAGGGAGATCCCAGCGTTAAATCGTACCGCTGAAGAGGTAAACCGGCGTGATACGTTAAATATTATCGGCGAAAACGGGAAAATCTTGAGAGCAAAACGCCCGGGCAAGCCGGGCGTTTTGGGGGGAATCAATGCTGCTTTTTAGCCTGGTCTCTGTGACCAATGTTCGAAAAGACGTTGAACACTTCACCCAGGCCGTAGATGGCACCGAGGATGATGGCCATCACTACTGGTACCATGATCACGGCGAATACCAGACTTTTCAACAACTCTAACATGGTTTTCTCCAGATATTGTGAATAGCGTATTCTACCCTTTCAACTGAGAAAAACATCCCCTTTTGTGCGGTACCCTTTGCGCCCTGCACCATTTGGGTCACAATACCCTTTTTGCCAGGACACTGTTATGCAGGCCGAAATTCTCCTCACACTCCGACTTCAGCAAAAGCTTTTCGCCGATCCACGACGTATCGCCCTGCTTAAACAAATAGAACAAACGGGCTCGATTAGCCAGGGGGCGAAAAACGCGGGCATCAGCTATAAAAGCGCCTGGGACGCCATCAACGAAATGAACACCCTGAGCGAACAGCCGCTGGTGGACAGAGCCACGGGCGGCAAAGGTGGCGGCGGTGCGATCGTGACGCGTTATGGACAGCGCCTTATTCAGCTTTACGATCTGCTGGCCCAGATTCAGCAAAAAGCGTTCGATGTGTTAAGCGATGACGATAACGTGCCACTGGACAGTCTGCTGGCCGCCATTTCCCGCTTCTCGCTACAAACCAGCGCCCGCAATCAGTGGTTTGGAACGGTGACGGCACGCGATAATCTGCAGATACAGCAGCATATTGAGATCCTGCTTGCCGATGGCACCACCCGGCTAAAAGCCGCCATAACGGCGCAAAGCGCGGAACGTCTTGAACTGGATGAAGGTAAAGAGGTGCTGGTGCTGCTGAAAGCGCCGTGGGTCACTATTACGCGCGATCCCGACGCGGCAAAGGCAGCAGATAACCAGCTGCAGGGAACAATCAGCCACATCGAACGCGGCCAGGCGCAGTGCGAAGTGCTCCTGACCCTGGCAGACGGGCAACCGCTTTGCGCGACCCTACCGCTCAGCGAGTCGGACGACTTAGAAGAAGGTGCTGTCGTCACCGCGTATTTCAACGCGGACCGGGTGATTATCGCCACTTTGTGCTGAGCGCATTGACAATCGTACCGACAGTGCGTATCCCTGATATCTATTGCTGCAAAAACAGGGATAAATCATGTCATCATTGCATATTTCGCAAGGCACGTTTCGTCTTAGCGATACCCGAACGCTGACGATTGCTGATTTGACACTACGCGCGGGTGAAAGCTGGGCGTTTGTCGGCACCAACGGCAGCGGTAAATCTGCGCTGGCCCGTGCGCTGGCGGGAGAGCTCAACCTCCTCAAGGGCGAATACCAGAGCGACTTTACGCGCCTGACGCGCCTGTCGTTTGAACAACTGCAAAAGCTGGTCAGCGACGAGTGGCAGCGCAACAACACCGATTTGCTCAGCCCTGGCGAAGAGGATACCGGCCGTACGACCGCAGAAATTATACAGGATGAGGTGAAAGACCCTGCCCGCTGTGAGCGCCTGGCAGAACAGTTCGGTATCACCCCTCTGCTGAACCGGCGCTTTAAATACCTTTCGACCGGCGAGACGCGAAAAACGCTGCTTTGTCAGGCGCTGATGAGCCAACCTGAACTGCTTATTCTGGACGAACCGTTTGACGGTCTTGACGTGCAGTCCCGAGCGCAGCTGGCGTCTCTGCTGGCGTCGCTTAATCAGCAGGGATATACCCTCGTGCTGGTGCTTAACCGTTTTGATGAAATTCCGGAATTTATCCAGCACGCGGGCGTCCTGGCCGACTGTAACCTGACAGAGACCGGCGAAAAAACCGCGCTGCTTAAGCAGGCGCTGATTGCCCAGCTCGCCCACAGCGAACAGCTCGACGGTATTACTCTTCCGGAACCCGACGCCCCGTCGGCGCGCCACGCGCTTGATCCCCACCAGCCGCGCATCGTGCTGCGTGACGGGATGGTCGCTTATGACGATCGCCCGATCCTTAACCGCCTCAGCTGGACGGTCAATCCGGGCGAGCACTGGCAGATTGTCGGCCCCAACGGCGCGGGGAAATCCACGCTGCTGAGCCTGATCACCGGCGATCACCCGCAGGGTTATAGCAACGATCTGACGCTGTTCGGTCGGCGTCGCGGCAGCGGCGAAACCATCTGGGATATTAAAAAACATATCGGCTATGTCAGCAGCAGCCTGCATCTGGATTACCGGGTCAGTACCACGGTACGCAACGTGATCCTCTCCGGCTATTTTGATTCCATCGGTATTTATCAGGCGGTGTCGGACAAACAGCACAAGCTGGCCCAGCAGTGGCTGGATATCCTGGGCATGGACAACCGGGTCGCTGACGCGCCGTTTCATAGCCTGTCGTGGGGGCAACAGCGTCTGGCACTGATCGTTCGCGCGCTGGTGAAACACCCTACGCTGCTGATCCTCGACGAACCGCTGCAGGGACTCGACCCGTTGAACCGACAGCTTATCCGCCGCTTTGTGGACGTGCTGATTAGCGAAGGTGAAACGCAGCTGCTGTTTGTTTCACATCATGCCGAAGATGCCCCCTCCTGCATCACGCATCGACTGGAGTTTGTTCCGGATGGTGAGCACTATCGTTATCTGCAAAGCAAAATCGATTGACCTCCGGAGGGCACCGCCCTCCGTTTTTCAGATAACCTGCACTAATACATTGCTATCCCGTTGATCTACAATGCCTCATGGCAGCTGAAAATCGGATTTTAAAAACAGTGTAAACGATTCCACTATTTTATCCCATGTCACACTTTTTGCGTCTCTGTTATGCTATGGTTATTACATACCATAAGCCCAATGGAGCGAAATATGCGAGTTCTGGTAACAGGTGGTAGCGGTTACATCGGTAGTCATACCTGCGTGCAGCTGCTGCAAAACGGCCATGACGTCATCATTCTCGACAACCTGTGCAACAGTAAGCGCAGCGTGCTGCCTGTGATTGAACGTCTTGGCGGTAAACAACCGACTTTCGTGGAAGGCGACATCCGCAACGAAGCGTTGATGACCGAGATCCTTCACGACCACGCCATTGAAGCGGTGATCCACTTCGCGGGTCTGAAAGCCGTCGGGGAGTCCGTTGCAAAACCGCTCGAGTATTACGACAACAACGTCAACGGTACCCTGCGTCTCATCTCCGCCATGCGTGCGGCTAACGTCAAAAACTTCATCTTTAGCTCTTCCGCCACCGTCTACGGCGATCAGCCCAAGATTCCTTACGTTGAAAGCTTCCCGACCGGGACACCGCAGAGCCCGTACGGCAAAAGCAAGCTGATGGTGGAGCAGATCCTGACCGACCTGCAAAAAGCCCAGCCGGAGTGGAGCATCGCGCTGCTGCGCTACTTCAATCCGGTCGGTGCCCATCCGTCTGGCGATATGGGTGAAGATCCGCAGGGCATTCCGAACAACCTGATGCCGTATATCGCGCAGGTTGCCGTCGGTCGTCGCGATTCGCTGGCGATTTTTGGCAATGACTACCCCACCGAAGATGGCACTGGCGTGCGCGACTATATCCACGTGATGGATCTGGCAGACGGCCACGTTGCCGCCATGCAGCAGCTGGCGGATAAACCTGGCGTGCATATTTACAACCTCGGCGCCGGGGTCGGCAGCAGCGTGCTGGACGTGGTCAATGCCTTCAGCAAAGCCTGCGGCAAGCCGGTGAACTACCACTTCGCACCGCGTCGTGAGGGCGATCTGCCTGCTTACTGGGCCGACGCCACCAAAGCCGACAAAGAGCTTAACTGGCGTGTTACGCGCACGCTTGATGAAATGGCACAGGATACCTGGCACTGGCAGTCACGCCACCCGCAAGGCTATCCGGACTAAGGATCCGTCATGACGCAATTTAATCCCGTCGATCATCCGCATCGTCGCTTTAACCCGTTAAGCGGGCAATGGATTTTAGTTTCTCCACATCGCGCCAAGCGCCCCTGGCAGGGGGCGCAGGAGACGCCTGCAAAACAGACCTTACCGCAGCACGACCCGGACTGCTTCCTCTGTCCGGGCAATACGCGCGTGACCGGGGATAAAAACCCGGACTACCAAGGCACCTTCGTGTTTACCAACGATTTTGCCGCCCTGATGACCGACACGCCGGACGCGCCGGAAAGCCACGATCCGCTGATGCGCTGTGAAAGCGCGCGCGGTACCAGCCGCGTGATCTGCTTCTCTCCCGATCACAGCAAAACGCTGCCGGAGCTGAGCGTTGAGGCACTGAAAGAGGTGGTCAGCACCTGGCAGGCGCAAACTGCCGAGCTGGGTCAAACTTACCCATGGGTGCAGGTGTTTGAAAATAAAGGTGCGGCAATGGGCTGCTCCAACCCGCATCCGCATGGCCAGGTCTGGGCGAACAGCTTCCTGCCTAACGAAGCCGAGCGTGAAGACCGTCTGCAAAAAGCGTATTACGCGGAAAACGGCTCGCCGATGCTGGTGGATTACGCACAGCGTGAGAAGGCAGACGGCAGCCGTACCGTGGTGGAAACCGAACACTGGCTGGCCGTCGTCCCTTACTGGGCCGCCTGGCCGTTTGAGACGCTGCTGCTGCCGAAAGCACACGTGCTGCGCATCACCGAACTCAGCGATGCGCAGCGCGACGACCTTGCCCTGGCGCTGAAAAAACTGACCAGCCGTTATGACAACCTGTTCCAGTGCTCCTTCCCGTACTCCATGGGCTGGCACGGCGCACCGTTTAACGGCGAAGAGAATCCGCACTGGCAGCTGCATGCCCATTTCTATCCGCCGCTGCTGCGCTCTGCGACGGTGCGTAAATTTATGGTGGGCTACGAAATGCTGGCGGAAACCCAGCGTGATCTGACGGCGGAACAGGCGGCAGAACGTCTGCGTGCCGTTAGCGACGTCCACTATCGCGAATCAGGAGTTTAAAAATGAGTCTGAAAGATAAAACACAATCCCTGTTTGCTGAGAAATTTGGCTACCCTGCCACCCACATTATTCAGGCACCTGGTCGCGTTAACCTGATTGGTGAACACACCGACTACAACGACGGTTTTGTGCTGCCGTGCGCCATCGATTACCAGACGGTCATCAGCTGCGCGAAGCGCGACGACCGCCAGGTTCGCGTGATTGCGGCGGATTACGGTAATGAGACGGACGCGTTTTCCCTCGATGCCCCGATTGTGACGCACGACAGCCAGCAGTGGTCTAACTACGTGCGCGGCGTGGTGAAGCATCTGCAGAAGCGTAATAAAAACTTCGGCGGCGCCGATTTGGTCATCAGCGGCAACGTGCCGCAGGGGGCGGGCTTAAGCTCCTCTGCGTCTCTGGAGGTCGCCGTCGGCACCGTGTTCCAGCAGCTCTATCATTTACCGCTGGATGGCGCACAAATCGCTCTGAATGGTCAGGAAGCGGAAAACCAGTTCGTGGGTTGCAACTGCGGCATCATGGACCAGCTGATCTCCGCGCTGGGCAAAAAAGAACACGCGCTGCTGATCGACTGCCGCTCGCTTGGCACCAAAGCCGTTCCCCTGCCAAAAGGCGCGGCTGTCGTGATCATCAACAGCAACTTTAAGCGCACGCTGGTGGGCAGCGAGTACAACACCCGCCGCGAGCAGTGCGAAACTGGCGCCCGCTTCTTCCAGCAGCCCGCTCTGCGCGACGTGACGCTCAATGAATTTAACAAAGTGACGCACGAGCTGGATCCGATTGTCGCCAAACGCGTTCGTCACGTGCTGACGGAAAATGCCCGTACCGTTGAAGCCGCCTCCGCGCTGGCGAGAGGTGACCTGAAACGCATGGGTGAGCTGATGGCGGAATCTCACGCCTCCATGCGCGATGATTTTGAGATCACCGTTCCGCAAATCGACACCCTGGTGGAGATTGTCAAAGCGGTCATTGGCGACAAAGGCGGCGTACGCATGACGGGCGGCGGTTTTGGCGGCTGCATCGTTGCGCTGGTCCCGGAAGAGCTGGTCCCTGCCGTACAGGACGCCGTGGCGAAGCAGTACGAAGCGAAAACAGGTATCAAAGAAACCTTCTATGTTTGCAAAGCATCACAAGGAGCCGGACAGTGCTAAACGAAACACCTACCCTCGCACCGGATGGTCTGCCGTATCGCCTGTTAACCCTGCGCAACCGCGCGGGGATGGTGGTTACGCTTATGGACTGGGGTGCAACCCTGCTTTCAGCCCGCGTACCGATGCCGGACGGCAGCGTGCGCGAAACCCTGCTCGGCTGCGCATCGCCCGAGCAGTATGTTAATCAGTCCGCCTATCTGGGCGCATCCGTAGGACGCTATGCTAACCGCATCGCGAAGAGCCGCTTTGAGCTCGATGGCGTGCAGTACACTCTGCTTCCAAGCCAGGGTGAAAACCAGCTGCACGGCGGCCCGGAAGGCTTTGATAAACGCCGCTGGAAAATTGTTCGGCAAAACGATGGCGAAGTGCTGTTCTCGCTGGATTCGCAGGACGGCGATCAGGGCTTCCCGGGTAACCTTATCGCCTCTGCGCGCTTTACATTGACGGATGACAACCGTATTGCCATTGAATACCGGGCGACGGTCGACAAGCCGTGTCCGGTCAACCTGACCAATCACGCGTACTTTAATCTGGACGGTAACCAGTGCGACGTGCGTGAGCACAAGCTGCAGATCCTGGCGGATGCGTATCTGCCGGTTGATGAGATGGGCATTCCGTACCAGGGCCTCAAAGACGTGAGCGGCACCAGCTTTGACTTCCGCAGCGCGAAATCCATCGCCCAGGATTTCCTGAGCGATGACGACCAGCGCAAGGTGAAAGGTTACGATCACGCGTTCCTGCTGCAGGCCAAAGGTGATGTGAAACAACCTGCCGCACAGGTCTGGTCTGCGGATGAGAAGCTGCAGATGACGGTTTATACCACCGCCCCTGCCCTGCAGTTTTACTCAGGTAACTATCTCGGCGGCACAACGGCGCGCGAACACGAAGAGTACAGCGACTGGCAAGGCCTGGCGCTGGAGAGCGAGTTCCTGCCGGACAGCCCGAATCATCCGGAATGGCCGCAGCCGGACTGCGTGCTGCGCCCGGGTGAAGAGTACGTTAGCGTGACGGAATATCATTTTATTCCACATTAATCTTCAGCCCTCCCTCTGGAGGGCTTTTTTCTGCGCGCCTTGCTGAAAATAGCGCCGATCGCAGACAAAATCATAACCCTGGATTCACAAGCATCTTACACTCAGAGACTATTTTCGCTATGGTTAGGGTTAAGCGTTGCTGCTGGCACGGCCACGGCAATATAATGAGAATTGTTATCATTCTAAAAATGCTTGAGGAGTAAGAGATGGCTATTACTAAGCTGGTTCTGGTGCGTCACGGCGAAAGCCAGTGGAACAACGAAAACCGCTTTACCGGTTGGTACGACGTTGATCTGTCCGAGAAAGGCGTAAGCGAAGCAAAAGCAGCAGGTAAACTGCTGAAAGAAGAAGGCTTCAGCTTTGATTTTGCTTACACCTCTGTGCTGAAACGTGCCATCCACACCCTGTGGAACGTGCTGGACGAACTGGACCAGGCCTGGCTGCCGGTTGAGAAATCCTGGAAACTGAACGAGCGTCACTACGGTGCGCTGCAGGGCCTGAACAAAGCGGAAACCGCTGAGAAATACGGTGACGAGCAGGTTAAACAGTGGCGTCGCGGCTTCGCGGTCACCCCACCAGAGCTGACCAAAGATGACGAGCGCTACCCGGGCCACGACCCGCGTTACGCGAAACTGACCGACGCTGAGCTGCCAACCACCGAGAGCCTGGCGCTGACCATCGACCGCGTTGTGCCTTACTGGAACGAAACCATTCTGCCACGTCTGAAAAGCGGCGAGCGCGTGATTATCGCGGCTCACGGTAACTCCCTGCGTGCGCTGGTGAAATACCTGGACAACATGGGTGAAGACGAAATTCTCGAACTGAACATCCCAACTGGCGTACCGCTGGTGTATGAGTTCGACGAAAACTTCAAGCCAATCAAACACTACTACCTGGGTAACGCGGACGAAATCGCAGCGAAAGCGGCGGCCGTTGCGAACCAGGGTAAAGCGAAGTAATTTCGCTGACCATAAAAAAAGCGCGGAACCGTCCGCGCTTTTTTATTTGAGCCGTCAGAATTAACCGCGACGCGCTTTCACTGCGTTAGCCAGCTGGCGCAGGATGGCGTCGGTATCGTCCCAGCCGATGCAGGCATCGGTCACGCTCTTGCCATACACCAGCGGCTCGCTGCCTTCCAGGTTCTGGTTACCTTCAACCAGATGGCTTTCGATCATCACCCCAATTACCGCTTTCTCACCGCCGGCAATCTGCTGACAGACGTCTGCGCCCACTTCCATCTGCTTTTTAAACTGCTTGCTGGAGTTGGCGTGGCTGAAATCGATCATCACCTGCGGTGGCAGCCCGGCTTTTTCCAGCCCGACTTTGACTTCGGCCACATGTTTTGCGCTGTAGTTCGGCTCTTTGCCGCCGCGCAGAATGATATGGCAGTCACCGTTACCGCTGGTGTTAACGATGGCAGAGTGACCCCATTTGGTCACGGACAGGAAGCAGTGCGGTGCGCCCGCTGCGTTGATGGCGTCGATAGCCACCTTAATTGTGCCGTCAGTGCCGTTTTTGAACCCCACCGGACAAGAGAGACCGGACGCCAGCTCGCGGTGAACCTGAGATTCAGTAGTGCGGGCCCCAATTGCCCCCCAGCTCATCAGGTCTGCAAGGTATTGCGGCGTAATCATGTCCAGGAATTCACCGGCCGCAGGCAGGCCGCTGTCGTTGATCTCCAGCAGCAGCTTGCGCGCAATGCGCAGACCGTCGTTGATCTGGAAGCTGTTATCCATGTGCGGATCGTTAATCAGTCCTTTCCAGCCCACGGTGGTGCGCGGTTTTTCAAAATAGACGCGCATGACGATTTCCAGCTCGTCCTTCAGCTCTTCACGCAGGGTGAGCAGACGGGCTGCGTATTCTTTCGCGGCAGCAGGATCGTGAATCGAGCACGGGCCAATCACCACCAGAAGACGATCGTCATTACCTTTCAGGATCTTATGGATCGCTTTACGAGCATGAGAAACCGTGTTTGCGGCATTTTCAGTGGCGGGGAATTTCTCAAGGAGTGCTACAGGAGGTAATAACTCATTGATCTCTTTAATGCGTAAATCGTCGTTCTGATAATTCATTTTCTTTCCAGCTCTGCCATATCTTTAGTAATGAAAGCAATCCTTTCAATCTATCTTGTCGACCAGGAAGTGTAAACACGGTTTTACACTTCACGCAGATAATTCCTGGAATTCGCCTAAAAATCGCCACAAAATAGCGAAAAATGAGATCTAACCTAAGCTTTTTAACTGTAACAACCAATTTTAAACGCTTAAACGCGATTCCGTACTGACGTAAGTCCGTAAGGCGGAATCTTTCGCCTCAAAAAAGATGCACTGTTGGAGAATGTTATCCAGCGTAACGACAAGAACAGGAGCACCATGATGAAAATGACAAAACTGGCAACCCTCTTCCTGACCGCCACCCTTACCCTTGCCAGCGGCAGCGTCCTGGCCGCCGAAACGGGCACCTCAGAGAGCAACGGTGACGCGAATGCGGCTGCGGCGGCAGGTCAGCCTGCGCCTGATGCAAAACAGAATATTGCCCCGAATAACGTCGACAACGGCCAGATCAATACCGGCAATACCAACACGAGCGGCACCATGCTGCATCCAGACGGTAGCGGTTCCGGCACCATGAACCATGACAATATGAGTTCAGACGAGGTCCATAAGAACTCCATGTGTAAGGATGGCAAATGCCCGGACCCTAACGACAAAGTGGGTGACGACGCCAATACCAAAACGGATGGTACCACCCAGTAATTTGTATTCACCGTCAGAAAAAGGAGAGCCCAGGCTCTCCTTTCTTTTTGGAGTAACCTATTAAAAACGCTACACTAAAAACAATAACACTTCAGGAAAGCAGACATGGCGCACTCCCATTCCCACTCGCATGCACCCGGCAACGACAACGCTAAACGGCTGATGCTGGCCTTTGGCGTCACGGCAACGTTTATGATTATCGAGGTCATTGGCGGCCTGGTTTCCGGCTCTCTGGCGCTTCTGGCCGATGCCGGACATATGCTGACCGATGCCGCCGCCCTGCTCTTCGCCCTGCTGGCCGTGCAGTTTGCGCGTCGTCCTCCGAATACGCGCCACACCTTCGGCTGGCTGAGGCTGACCACCCTGGCCGCGTTTGTTAACGCCATTGCGCTGGTGGTCATTACCATGCTTATCGTCTGGGAGGCCATACAGCGCTTTCGACATCCACAGCCGATCGCCGGGGCGACAATGATGGTCATTGCCGTGGCAGGGTTGCTGGCGAATATTCTGGCCTTCTGGATCCTGCACCGCGGGAGCGGGGAAAAGAACCTCAACGTGCGCGCGGCGGCACTGCATGTGCTGGGGGATTTGCTCGGTTCAGTCGGGGCGATTGTCGCCGCGCTGGTGATCCTCTATACCGGCTGGACGCCTGTCGATCCGATTCTGTCCGTACTGGTGTCGTGTCTGGTCTTGCGTAGCGCCTGGCGGCTGCTGAAGGAGAGCGTGAACGAACTGCTTGAAGGGGCGCCAGCATCCCTGGACATCGACGAGCTGAAGCGTAACCTGCGCCGTACTGTCCCGGAAGTCCGTAATGTCCATCACGTGCACGTCTGGCTGGTGGGAGAGAAACCGGTCATGACGCTGCACGTCCAGGTGATCCCACCTCACGACCACGATGCGCTGCTCGATCGCATTCAGCACTTCCTGGAGCACCACTACGACATTAGCCACGCTACCGTCCAGATGGAGTATCAGCCCTGTAGCGGACCGGACTGCCACCTTAACGAGGCGCAGTCCGGTCATTCACATCATCATGACCACTAGCTTGAAAGCGCGCGAGAGCCTCGCTCACGCGCGCTGTTAATCCACATTCGGCTGCCGTTCAGCGCGATGAAGGTCAGCAGCAGATATTCCAGCGACATGGCATAGACGCCCTGCAGGGCGAAGATCGCCACGCTGATCACGTTGATGATGACCCACAGCAGCCAGTTCTCGACGTATTTACGGGTCATCAGAATCATTGCCGCAATCGACAGCACCATCATGCAGGAATCCCAGAACGGGAAAGCATCCGGCTGGAGTTCTGGCATCGTCACGTTCAGGCCGATGCCGGACATGACCGAAACGGCAACGCGGGTCAGGAAGGCAAACACCGGGTTGATGTAAACGGTCATTAAGCCAATGGCCACCACGCAGGCGACGAACCAGGCGATGGCTTTCGGCAGGGGCAGCCAGCGGATCTGCAACTCGGCCTCCTGCTGGCTGTTCTGACGCGACCAGGCATACCAGCCGTAAATATTGGCGGCAAAGAAGAACAGCTGCAAAAGCAGGCTGGCGTACAGCTGGATCTGGAAGAAGATAATCGCAAACAGCGTGACGTTAATCAGCCCGAACGCGTAGTTGCTGATCTTCTCCAGGCTTGCCAGCCAGATACACAATAAGCCCGCCAGTGTACCAACGGCCTCAATCCATGACAGGTCATAGCCACCTGCACCAATCGGTATATGAACCAGAATGTTATGTGTGCTAAAAAAATCCATCTTTTCCCCGGGGCGAGTTGAATTAAGTACGTAGTGTAGCCGCAAAATCCAGCATGCGGTTAAGCGGAATTAACGCGCCTTCACGCAGGGCGGCATCCACGTGGATTTCATGCGCCGCACCACCGGTTTCTAACCCTTCGGCAATTGCTTTCAAGCCGTTCATCGCCATCCAGGGACAATGCGCGCAGCTGCGACACGTTGCGCCCTCGCCCGCCGTTGGTGCTTCAAGCAGCTCTTTCTCCGGCACGGCCTGCTGCATCTTATAGAAGATACCGCGATCGGTCGCGACAATGAGCTGCTTGTGAGGCAACGTCCTGGCCGCGTTGATAAGCTGGCTGGTTGAGCCCACGGCATCCGCCATGTCGACAATTGACTGCGGTGACTCGGGGTGAACAAGAATGGCGGCGTCAGGATAAAGCGCCTTCATGCGCGCCAGCGCCTGAGTTTTGAATTCATCATGCACAATGCAGGCACCCTGCCAGCAAAGAACGTCAGCCCCCGTCTGCTTCTGAACATAATTGCCGAGATGACGATCAGGTGCCCAGATAATTTTCTCCCCCAGACTGTCCAGATGTTCAATCAGCTCAACGGCGATGCTCGACGTGACCACCCAGTCAGCCCGCGCTTTTACCGCCGCAGAGGTGTTAGCGTAGACCACCACGGTCCGGTCAGGATGAGCGTCACAGAAGGCCGTGAATTCGTCAATCGGACAGCCCAGATCCAGGGAACACTCCGCGTTAAGCGTGGGCATCAGAATGGTTTTTTCCGGGCTCAGAATCTTTGCCGTCTCGCCCATAAAACGCACGCCGGCAACCAGCAGCGTGGAAGCGGGATGTCGTGCACCGAAGCGCGCCATCTCCAGTGAGTCAGAAATGCAGCCGCCGGTCTCTTCCGCCAGCTGCTGAATTTCCGGGTCGGTGTAGTAATGGGCCACCATTACTGCATCGCGCTCTTTAAGAAGACGTTTGATCTTCTCGCGGTAGAACTGCTTTTCGTCCTGGCTCAGCGGGACAGGCTTTGGCGGAAACGGATAGATTGCGGCTTCAGGATCAAACATCACACTCATTATGGCTTCTCGTTTTACGGGCTTAACAATATTGCCTTTCATTTGCCTGACATAGCAAAACGCGTGGCAATTGTGTTTTGTATACTAAACAAGATAGCGAATCTGGCGTGAAAAGTCACCGGGAATAGATGGGCGGAGCATTTGTTGTACCGCAGATAGCAAAAAGGCGCCTTTAGGGCGCCTTTCTACACTGGTGGGTCGTGCAGGATTCGAACCTGCGACCAATTGATTAAAAGTCAACTGCTCTACCAACTGAGCTAACGACCCCTTGCGGGATTTTTTTCTTCGAAGTGGTGGGTCGTGCAGGATTCGAACCTGCGACCAATTGATTAAAAGTCAACTGCTCTACCAACTGAGCTAACGACCCATTCGGGTGCTGACTTCGAAGATTTTTACTCGGTACCACTTTAAAGTGGTGGGTCGTGCAGGATTCGAACCTGCGACCAATTGATTAAAAGTCAACTGCTCTACCAACTGAGCTAACGACCCGAGTGGTGGGTGATGACGGGCTCGAACCGCCGACCCCCTCCGTGTAAAGGAGATGCTCTACCAACTGAGCTAATCACCCACTCTGTACTGCCGGAACTGCGTTAAGTGGTGGGTCGTGCAGGATGACTCGGCTTCGCCTCGCCCTACGGGCCGTTGCTGACGCAACGTTATCCTTCACGTTTTACTACTACTTCCACCTGACTTAGTGGTGGGTCGTGCAGGATTCGAACCTGCGACCAATTGATTAAAAGTCAACTGCTCTACCAACTGAGCTAACGACCCACTTTTATGCTGCTTTCACGTTGTTTGATATCCCGTGGCAACGGCGGCATATATTACTGATTTAAGAATTCTGCGCAACAAAAATTTCGATGAAGATCACTTAACTGCTTAGTAATCATGCTGCACGACCAGAAATAACGCGATTTCTGGTCATGCGATAATCATCCCATCGAATTCAGACGTTTTTGCGCCTGCTTAGCACCTTCGGTACCCGGGAATTTTGCGACCACCTGCTGATAAACCGCTTTGGCTTTCGCGGTGTCGCCTTTGTCCTGCATGATCACGCCAACCTTATACATTGCATCTGGCGCTTTCGGCGATTTTGGGTAATTTTTCACCACTGAGGCAAAATAAAACGCCGCATCGTCCTTTTTACCCTTGTTGTAATTCAACTGACCGAGCCAGTAATTGGCATTTGGCTGATAAGTGGAATCAGGGTATTTCTTAACAAAGCTCTGAAACGCAGCAATCGCGTCATCCTGACGAGATTGATCCTGCACCAGGGCAATGGCCGCATTGTAGTCCGTATTCGCGTCACCGCTCTGTACAGGCGCGCCTGTTGAGGCTGACGTATCAGCAGATGGCGCTGGCGTAGACGTCGCCGCACCGCTCTGATCGCCTGCGGCTGGCTGTGCTGCTGCACCACCACTGCTCAGGCTATCGATCTGCAACAAGATTTGCTTCTGACGTTCCACAACCTGGTTAAGCTGATACTGGCTTTCCTGAATCTGACCGCGGAGAGAGTCAATATCATTCTGGTTATCGGAAAGTTGTTGCTGGAGTTGGGTTAAAAGCTGGCTGTGAGCGTTAGAAATACGCTCGAGTTGAGTGACCCGGTCTTCTACCGAGCCTGAGCCGACACTACTGATTGGTGCCTGAGCAAAAGCGGCCCAGGGGGCCGCTATTCCAACCAGTAACGACAGACTCAACAGATGATGTCTGAAGTTACTGCTCATGCAATTCTCTTAGTAAACCAGTACGGCACGACGGTTTTTGGAGTAAGCCGCTTCGTCGTGACCCAGTACTGCAGGTTTTTCTTTACCGTAAGAAACGATGGAGATCTGGTCAGCAGAAACGCCTTTACCCTGCAGGTACATTTTAACAGCGTTAGCACGACGTTCACCCAGGGAGATGTTGTACTCTGGAGTACCACGTTCGTCCGCGTGACCTTCTACGGTGACTTTGTAAGATGGGTTGCTACGCAGGAAGTTAGCGTGCGCATCCAGCATCGCAGCGAAGTCAGAACGGATGTCGTATTTATCCAGATCGAAGTAAACGATGTTGTTCTGCTGCAGCTGCTGCATCTGAAGACGCGCCTGCTCTTCAGAAGACATGTTGCCATTGCCGTTCGCGTCCATACCGGTGCCGGCACCCATCAT
Source organism: Enterobacter sp. Acro-832 (assembly GCF_011752745.1). Lineage (NCBI taxonomy): Bacteria > Pseudomonadati > Pseudomonadota > Gammaproteobacteria > Enterobacterales > Enterobacteriaceae > Enterobacter > Enterobacter sp. Acro-832. The sequence continues at coordinate 175,414 of NZ_VWWX01000002.1, read as the reverse complement.
GCCTTCGCCGCTCTGGTCATTGCTGGCGTTCTTGTTAGAAGAACACGCTGCGATTGCCATTACAGGCAGAGCGATCATCAGCCCCTTCAGCACTTTGTTCAGTTGCATTTCTATGATTCCTTTAGTAATCAATTAATTATTATTTACAGATACGGCGACCAGGCAGGTGATTTTACCTGTCCATCAGTAGCCGGAATACGCGCTTTGAAACGCCCATCTGTAGAAACCAGATTCAGCACAGATCCCATCCCCTGAGAAGAGCTGTAGATTACCATCGTGCCGTTAGGTGCCAGACTTGGCGTTTCATCCAGGAACGTTGACGACAGAACTTGAACGCCACCCGCTACCAGATCTTGTTTGGCAATGTGCTGCTGCCCACCGTTAGAGCTGACCATTACCATAAATTTACCGTCGCTGCTCACGTCTGAGTTCTGGTTCTGTGAACCTTCCCAGGTAATACGCTGCGGAGCACCGCCGTTGATGTTGACTTTATAGATTTGTGGACGGCCGGCCTGGTCAGAGGTAAACGCCAGGTTTTGACTGTCCGGGAACCATGAAGGTTCGGTGTTGTTGCTGCGACCGTCGGTCACCTGACGGATCTGGCCAGAGCCAATGTCCATCACGTACAGGTTCAGGCTACCGGTTTTAGACAACGCAAACGCCAGTTTAGAGCCGTCTGGAGAGAACGAAGGCGCACCGTTGTGACGTGGGAAAGACGCCACCTGACGAACCGCACCGTTTGCCAGCGTCTGGATAACCAGCGCAGAACGGCCGCTTTCGAAGGTGACATACGCCAGCTTAGAACCGTCCGGAGACCAGGCTGGAGACATCAGTGGCTGCGAAGAGCGTTTCACCAGGAACTGGTTGTAGCCATCGTAATCAGATACGCGCAGCTCATACGGGAATTGACCGCCGTTGGTCTGCACCACGTACGCGATACGGGTACGGAACGCACCTTTAATGCCGGTCAGTTTTTCAAATACCGCATCGCTGGCAGCGTGTGCTGCGTAGCGCAGGTACTGCTTAGTGACCTTGTAAGAATTCTGGGCCAGAACAGTACCTGGTGCACCGCCGGTATCCACCAGCTGCCAGGCCACGTTGTATGAACCGTCTGGATTAGGGGTAACCTGACCCACAACCACGGCATCAATACCCAGTGCAGACCATGCTGCAGGCTGTACTTCCTGCGCGCTACCCGGCTGCTGAGGCAGACGAGAACGATCTAACGGGTTGAATTTACCGCTGTTACGCAGGTCAGCCGCCACGATGCCACCGGCATCTTCAGGTGCAGCGCCAGGACCGGCCCACTGGAACGGAACAACACCGATTGGGCGTGCCGAGTCCACCCCCTGGGTGATCTCGATACGTACTTCTGCGTGCAGTACTGCTGCCCACAGCATTAAAAAACTAAATGCTACACGTAATGCCTGCTTCATCATATCTCCCTTATCCGGGTAACCTTACCCACGATAATTTAGCAGAATGTTAACAAACTCAAATAGACAAAACTACAAAGCCCGGTTACGACAATAGACTGTTTTTCATACTTCCGTAAGGAGAGTCGATTACAGCTTAAAGTCCAGTTTGGCATCTTTTATCTTTTCATAAACAGCCTCACTAGGCGGTTTAGGAATGTTCGCCGATCTTGCTGCGGCCAATGCTGCCTGACAAAGCGCAGGATCGCCCCCTTCAGACGTCACATTTTTCAATCGGCCATCTGGCGCAAGGTTGATATGCAGCACGCACTGTTTGCCCTGATAAAGGCTCGCATCAAACAGGCGACTCTGAATAGCCACCTGAATCTGCCTAGCGTAAGCGCTGATATCTGCCCCCGTAGCACCGCCGTTGGCACCCGAAGTACCGCTATCTTTAGACGGCTGACCACTTCCTTTCGCCCCACCGCCCGTTTTCGGCGCATTCTTACCGGAGCTCAAATCGCCCAGCAGATCGTCAACCCCTGCGGCGGCAGCGGCTTTTTCAGCGGCGGCAGCCTTTTTAGCAGCCGCTTTTTCAGCTGCTGCTTTCTTATCGGCAGCGGCCTTCTCAGCTGCAGCTTTTTTGTCAGCAGCGGCTTTTTCGGCGGCTGCCGCTTTTTCTGCCGCGGCTTTTTCTGCTGCAGCTTTCTCGGCAGCAGCCGCTTTCTTCGCGGCCTCGGCAGCAGCTTTCTTCTCTGCTTCCTGAGCGGCCTTCTTCGCGGCTTCCGCTTCTGCTTTCTTCTGAGCATCAGCTGCGGCTTTCTTAGCGGCTTCGGCTTCCGCTTTCTTCTGAGCATCAGCGGCGGCTTTCTTCGCGGCTTCGGCTTCCGCTTTCTTCTGGGCATCAGCAGCCGCTTTCTTCGCCGCTTCTGCCGCTAATTTCGCCTGGGCATCAGCCTGTGCTTTCGCGTCCGCTGCGGCTTTTGCTGCCGCCTCTTCCGCCTGCTTTTGCTGTTCCTGTGCTTTTTTCGCGGCCTCTTCGGCTTGTTTCTGCTGTTCTGCCTGCGCTTTCGCGGCTTCCTGCGCCTGCAAACGTTCTTTCTCAAGCTGCTTCAGACGCTCCTGCTCTGCGGCCTGCTTTTCACGCAGTTCTTCCGCTTGCTGTTGCGCCTGTTTTTCACGCTGCTCTTCAGCCCGTTTTGCACTCGCCTTCTGCTGTTGTTGGCGATTATAGTTCTGTACTACCGCACCGGGATCCACCATCACGGCGTCAATGGAAGACCCTCCACCGCCGCCGGCTGATGCATCAATATGCTCGTCGAACGAACTCCAGATCAGCGCTGCAAAAAGAATAACGTGCAGCACTGCGGAGACGATTATCGCTCGCTTAAGCTTGTCGTTCTGTTCGGTTGCCTTTGACACTATCGGTTCCCAAAAACTACGCGGATGATCAAATAGGTTGGGTCATTAAGCCAACTGACTTAACACCCGCACTATGTAGCAAGTTCAGCGCTTTAATAATTTCATCGTAGGGTACGTCTTTCGCGCCACCGATTAAGAAGACCGTTTTCGGATTTGACTCCAGGCGACGCTGCGCTTCGGCAATAACCTGCTCAGGTGGCAGTTGATCCATACGATCTTTCTCTACCACGACGCTGTATTGCCCTACGCCGGAAACCTCAATGATAACCGGAGGATCGTCATTGGTGCTCACCGCCTGTGATTCTGTCGCATCCGGCAGATCCACTTCCACGCTCTGGGTAATGATTGGCGCTGTTGCCATGAAGATCAGCAGCAGAACCAACAGGACGTCCAGCAGTGGAACGATATTGATTTCGGACTTGAGCTCGCGACGACCTCGTCCACGCGATCTGGCCATGGTTTACCCCTTGTTGCTCTCGGTGCTGGTAAACGCCTGACGGTGCAGAATCGCAGTGAACTCTTCCATAAAGTTGTCGTAGTTCAGTTCCAGTTTGTTCACGCGCTGGTTCAGACGGTTATAGGCCATAACCGCAGGAATTGCCGCAAACAGACCGATAGCGGTCGCAATCAGTGCTTCAGCGATACCCGGTGCAACCATCTGCAACGTCGCCTGCTTCACCGCGCCCAGCGCGATAAAGGCGTGCATGATCCCCCACACGGTACCAAACAGACCGATATACGGGCTGATGGAACCGACAGTACCGAGGAAAGGAATATGCGTTTCAAGGTTTTCCAGCTCGCGGTTCATCGAGATGCGCATCGCACGCGAGGCACCTTCCACCACCGCTTCCGGCGCATGATTGTTTGCACGATGCAGACGGGCGAACTCTTTGAAACCGCTATAGAAAATTTGCTCGGAGCCGGTCAGGTTTTCACGGCGCCCCTGGCTCTCCTGATACAGACGAGAAAGCTCAATGCCCGACCAGAACTTATCTTCGAACGCTTCTGCTTCACGGCCAGCGGCATTGAGGATACGCGTTCTCTGGATGATGATGGCCCAGGATGCGATTGAAAAACCAATCAAAATCAACATGATAAGTTTAACCAGAAGGCTTGCCTTCAGGAACAAATCAAGGATATTCATGTCAGTCACTGCTTAAACTCCGCGACAATAGACTTAGGAAGCGCACGAGGCTTCATTATGGTTGGATCAACACAAACAATCAGTACTTCAGCTGAGTTCAGTACGGTGTTCTCTGCGTTGACTATCCGCTGCGTGAAAACCAGTGAGGTTCCGCGCATTGATGTAATTTCAGTTTGGACTTCGAGCATATCGTCGAGTCTGGCAGGCGCAAAATACTCAAGCGTCATCTTGCGTACCACAAAGGCAACTCGCTCAGCCAACAGCACCTGTTGACTAAAGTGATGATGGCGCAGCATCTCTGTGCGTGCCCGTTCATAAAAAGCAACGTAGCTGGCGTGGTAAACCACACCACCGGCATCGGTATCTTCGTAATAGACACGAACCGGCCATCGAAACAGCGTTGTATTCACTTTACATCCCAGTAATGCAACAAAAGTTAGAGCTTTTAAACTTCGCTACTATACGCGCGGGAAAGATGGTTTGGAATGGGGGAAAGTAAACGGAGAGTAAATTTTTATGGGCTCGGGTAAGCCCATAACGTTAACGGACATTTCTTATTCAGAAGAAGAAGAAAATCAAACCGGCGAGAAGCACCAGATCGGCAATCAACGGGCAGAAAATTCCCTGCCAGTGAACGGCTTTCGGACGAAAGCCTACGCCGTGGATCACACCTGCGCACACCGCCCACATAATGAGGAAGCCGTGCCAGATTTCAAGCTCGCTGGTTTTCGCTGCAAAGCGCGAAGGGTCCCAGAAGATACAACCTGCCAGCAGTAATGCCATCACTAAAGAAAGCGCCCGTAACGGGCGCTTGTCCATTACCGCGTAAAGTTTCGCGATAATATTCATCAGTGTTTTTCTTCACCCGCTTTGGTCGCTTCTACATGCTCAAGCGCCAGGGCAGTGATGACACCAAATGCACAGGCAAGAAGCGTCCCTAAAATCCATGCGAAATACCACATATTCAGCTCCTTACTTAGTACATAGAGTGGGTGTTGCTTTCGATATGTTCTTTCGTGATACGACCGAACATTTTCCAGTAACACCAGATGGTGTAGGCCAGAACGATCGGAACGAACACGCAAGCAACATACGTCATCAGGTTCAGCGTCATATGGCTGGACGTTGCATCCCACATGGTCAGGCTAGCATTCAGCATGGTGCTGGATGGCATGACGAATGGGAACATCGCAATACCCGCCGTCAGGATAATGCATGCCAGGGTCAGTGAAGAGAACACGAACGCCAGCGCGCCTTTTTCCAGACGAGACGTCAGCACGGTCAGCAGCGGCAGCAGCACGCCCAGCGCCGGGATCGCCCACAGCACAGGGGTATTGTTGAAGTTCACCAGCCATGCCCCCGCCTGACGCGCCACTTCTTTGGTCAGCGGGTTAGACGGTGCGGTGTGGTTGATCGCAGACGTCACCACGTAGCCATCAATACCGTACACCACCCACACACCGGCCAGCGCGAAGCAGACCAGCGTAACCAGCGCAGCAACCTGAGCCGTCGCGCGAGAACGCAGATGCAGCTCACCCACGGTACGCATCTGCAGATAGGTTGCGCCCTGAGTGATGATCATCGCCACGCTCACAACACCGGCCAGCAGACCAAACGGATTCAGCAGCTGGAAGAAGTTACCGGTGTAGTAAAGACGCATGTATTCGTCCAGGTGGAACGGCACGCCCTGCAGCAGGTTACCGAACGCCACGCCAATCACCAGCGGTGGAACGAAGCTACCGATGAAGATGCCCCAGTCCCACATGTTACGCCAGCGGGTATCTTCAATCTTGGAACGGTAGTCGAAACCGACCGGACGGAAGAATAAAGAGGCCAGCACCAGAATCATCGCCACATAGAAACCGGAGAACGCAGCCGCGTAGACCATCGGCCAGGCAGCGAACAGCGCGCCGCCTGCGGTGATCAGCCACACCTGGTTACCGTCCCAGTGCGGGGCGATGGAGTTGATCATGATTCGACGCTCGGTGTCATTACGACCGAGGAAACGGGTGAGCATCCCCACCCCCATGTCGAAACCATCCGTGACGGCGAAACCGATCAGCAGAACGCCAACCAGCAGCCACCAGATAAAACGCAATACTTCATAATCGATCATTTGATGACTCCTGTCTTAGCGTGCCGGCTGAGTAGTCGCAGTGGACTGCTCGTAGTGATAGCGACCGGTTTTCAGGCTGCTTGGGCCAAGGCGCGCGAACTTGAACATCAGGAACAGTTCAGCCACCAGGAACAGGGTGTACAGACCACAAATCAGCAGCATGGAGAAGATCAGGTCGCCTGCGGTCAGGGACGAGTTCGCTACCGCCGTTGGCAGCACCTCACCGATCGCCCATGGCTGACGGCCATACTCCGCCACAAACCAGCCGGATTCAATTGCGATCCACGGCAGTGGAATACCGTACAGCGCAGTGCGCAGCAGCCATTTTTTCTCGCCGATACGGTTGCGAATCACGGACCAGAAGGACGCCGCAATGATCAGCAGCATGATGATGCCGCAGCCCACCATGATACGGAATGCGAAGTACAGTGGCGCAACGCGTGGAATCGAGTCTTTGGTTGCCATCTGGATTTGCGCTTCCGTCGCATCAGACACGTTCGGGGTATAACGCTTCAGCAGCAGACCGTAACCCAGATCTTTCTTCACATCGTTAAACTGGTCGCGAACGGCCTGGTCGGTAGAACCGGCACGCAGCTGTTCCAGCAGCGAGTAGGCTTTCATACCGTTACGGATACGTTCTTCGTGCTGCACCATCAGCTCTTTCAGACCCGTCACCTGCTTATCAACAGAACGGGTGGCGATGATACCCAGCGCGTAAGGGATTTGAATGGCGAAGCGGTTTTCCTGCGCGTCCTGATCCGGAATACCGAACAGCGTAAAGGCAGCAGGCGCCGGCTGGGTTTCCCATTCGGCTTCGATGGCGGCCAGTTTGGTTTTCTGCACGTCACCCATTTCGTAACCGGATTCATCACCCAGAACGATAACGGAGAGGATGGCAGCCATACCGAAGCTTGCAGCGATAGCAAAGGAGCGCTTAGCAAACGCGAAGTCACGACCGCGCAGCATATAGTAAGAACTGATGCCCAGTACAAACATCGCGCCGCACACATAGCCAGAAGCGACGGTGTGAACGAATTTAACCTGAGCAACCGGGTTCAGGACCAGCTCGGCAAAGCTGACCATCTCCATACGCATGGTTTCGAAGTTGAAATCAGACGCGATAGGGTTCTGCATCCAACCGTTCGCGACCAGGATCCACAGCGCGGACAGGTTCGAACCTAATGCCACCAGCCAGGTCACCGCCATATGCTGGACTTTACCCAGACGGTCCCAACCGAAGAAGAACAGACCTACAAAGGTGGATTCGAGGAAGAATGCCATCAGACCTTCAATGGCCAGCGGCGCACCGAAGATATCCCCGACATAGTGGGAATAGTAAGACCAGTTAGTCCCGAACTGGAACTCCATGGTCAGACCGGTTGCCACGCCCAGTGCGAAGTTGATACCAAACAACTTGCCCCAGAACTTGGTCATATCTTTATAAATCTGTTTGCCGGAGAGAACGTATACCGTTTCCATGATGGCCAGCAGGAACGCCATACCGAGCGTCAGTGGCACAAACAGGAAGTGGTACATCGCGGTCAAGGCAAACTGTAAGCGCGACAGTTCGACTATATCTAACATTATGACTCCTTGCTCATCGCATGAAGACTCCGAGAGTGAACCCCATCAAAGCGATCCACACGCATGCCCCAATAAAAATTATTCGCATCCTTGTCGTCGTTATTACCCTGAGGGAGGATAAAAACGATGACGTGAGGTTACAAATACGTTAATAAAAAACTCAAATTGATCCCGCAAATATAATACGCTGCAAAACCCTTACAATAAACAGGTTTTTATAGAGTCACATTTACGTTTTTCGACGGTGATCAATTTATAGCAAAATTACCACTTTTCGGCCATTTTGATCGGGGACAATTTAGCGCTTTTCAGCACCTTTTTCCAAGGATTAAACATTGATTTAAATCAAAAACAATCCGTTATGTTAATTGTGTTTTGATGTGGTGAACATGGTAAAAACCATGTTAAAGATATGTATATGAAATACAATTAAGGTTATCGAATCGAATGATGAATATAAACAGAAGTGATTTTTATTAACTCAGTAGCGCTTAATGACTGATTTATTCAGGACATAAATTTTAGTGCGTTTTTCATTTTTTTCCATCTGCCCTCTTAAAGGCAAATAAATAACAATTATTTTACTTTTGCATCCTCTGTAATTAACACCACTTTGTGACTATTGCATGACACCCGGCAGGCAATAAAAAAGGCCGCTTTACAGCGGCCAACCATGTCGAAACGGACATTTTTATACTGCAACGCCCCCCTTTCGGGGAGCAGAGAGGACTTACTTAATGATGGATTTCAGTGCTTCGCCGATATCCGCCAGGCTGCGAACGGTCTTCACGCCTGCGGCTTCCAGCGCTGCGAATTTCTCATCAGCCGTACCCTTACCACCTGCGATGATCGCGCCAGCGTGACCCATACGCTTGCCTTTCGGCGCGGTCACACCCGCGATGTAACCCACTACTGGCTTGGTCACGTGTTCTTTGATGTAAGCAGCCGCTTCTTCTTCCGCGCTACCACCGATCTCACCGATCATCACGATCGCTTCGGTCTGTGGATCTTCCTGGAACAGTTTCAGGATGTCGATGAAGTTAGAACCCGGGATTGGGTCACCGCCGATGCCCACGCAGGTGGACTGGCCGAAGCCGTAGTCGGTGGTCTGCTTAACCGCTTCATAGGTCAGGGTACCGGAACGGGACACGATGCCCACTTTACCCGGCTTGTGAATGTGGCCCGGCATGATGCCGATTTTGCATTCGCCCGGGGTGATAACGCCTGGGCAGTTCGGGCCGATCATGCGCACGCCAGCTTCATCCAGCTTCACCTTCACGGTCAGCATATCCAGCGTCGGGATGCCTTCAGTGATGGTGATGATCAGTTTGATGCCTGCGTCGATCGCTTCCAGAATAGAGTCTTTGCAGAACGGCGCCGGAACGTAGATCACGGTCGCGGTTGCGCCCGTCGCTTCTACGGCTTCACGCACGGTGTTGAACACCGGCAGGCCCAGGTGGGTGGTGCCACCTTTACCTGGCGTTACGCCGCCAACCATCTGCGTGCCGTAGGCAATCGCCTGTTCGGAGTGGAAAGTCCCCTGGCTACCGGTGAAGCCCTGGCAGATAACCTTGGTATCTTTATTAATTAAAACTGACATTATTTCCCCTCCACTGCGGCAACAACCTGCTGAGCTGCATCCGTCAGACTTTTCGCTGCAATAATATTCAGGCCGCTGTCAGCCAGTTTTTTCGCGCCGAGTTCAGCGTTGTTACCTTCCAGACGCACAACCACCGGAACGTTAACACCTACTTCTTCTACTGCGCCGATGATACCGTCGGCGATCAGGTCACAACGGACGATACCGCCGAAGATGTTAACCAGAACGGCCTTCACGTTGTCGTCGGAGAGAATGATTTTGAACGCTTCGGTTACGCGCTCTTTGGTTGCGCCACCGCCCACGTCGAGGAAGTTTGCTGGCTCACCGCCGTGCAGCTTAACGATGTCCATGGTGCCCATCGCCAGGCCCGCACCGTTAACCATACAGCCGATGTTACCGTCCAGCGCCACGTAGTTCAGTTCCCACTGTGCCGCCTGCGCTTCACGCGGGTCTTCCTGAGACTGGTCGCGCATTTCGCGCAGATCCGGCTGGCGGAACAGCGCGTTGCCATCAGCGCCCAGCTTGCCGTCGAGGCAGATCAGATCGCCCTGGGTCGTGATCACCAGCGGGTTGATCTCGATCAGCGCCAGATCGCGCTCCAGGAAGATGGTCGCCAGACCCATGAAGATCTTGGTGAACTGCTGAACCAGTTTGCCTTCCAGACCCAGCTTGAACGCCAGCTCGCGACCCTGGTAAGGCATTGGGCCTGCCAGCGGATCGATAGCCACTTTGTGGATCAGGTGTGGGGTTTCTTCCGCCACTTTTTCGATTTCCACGCCGCCTTCGGTAGACGCCATGAACACCACGCGACGGGAGCTACGGTCAACCACCGCGCCCAGATAAAGTTCTTTCGCGATATCGGTCGCCGCTTCCACCAGGATCTGGTTAACCGGCTGGCCGTTCGCATCTGTCTGGTACGTTACCAGACGCTTACCGAGCCAATGTTCAGCAAACGCACGAATCTCTTCTTTGCTCTTAACAACCTTCACACCGCCCGCTTTACCACGGCCACCAGCGTGAACCTGACACTTAACTACCCACGGGCCGGAACCGATTTTAGATGCGGCTTCTTCTGCTTCACGCGGGGTAGTACAGGCATAACCCACCGGAGCCGGTAAGCCATACCGGGCAAACAGCTGTTTGGCCTGATATTCATGTAAGTTCATGTGTTCTATCCATCCTTCAGGGTAATCGTTATCTTCAAACCTGTAGACCGGCGCAGCGTGTGCCGGTCCACGGGGCAGGTGATGCTAAATCGTGACTAGACGTCCAGCAGCAGACGCGTTGGATCTTCCAGCAGCTCTTTAATGGCAACCAGGAAGCCCACGGACTCGCGGCCGTCGATCAGGCGGTGGTCATAAGAGAGCGCCAGGTACATCATCGGCAGGATCTCAACTTTACCGTCTACCGCCATAGGACGATCTTTAATGGCATGCATACCCAGGATCGCGCTCTGCGGCGGGTTAATGATCGGGGTAGACATCAGCGAGCCGAATACGCCGCCGTTGGTAATGGTGAAGTTACCGCCGGTCAGGTCGTCTACGGTCAGCTTGCCGTCGCGGCCTTTCACAGCCAGCTCTTTAATGTTTTTCTCGATGTCAGCCATACCCAGGGTATCCACATCACGCAGAACCGGGGTCACCAGGCCACGTGGGGTCGAAACCGCCATGCTGACGTCGAAGTAGTTGTGGTAAACCACGTCATCGCCATCGATGGACGCGTTCACTTCCGGGTAGCGTTTCAGCGCTTCAACCACCGCCTTCACGTAGAAGGACATAAAGCCCAGACGGATACCGTGACGTTTTTCAAACGCGTCACCGTACTGCTTACGCAGGTCCATGATTGGCTTCATGTTCACTTCGTTGAAGGTGGTCAGCATCGCGGTAGAGTTTTTCGCTTCCAGCAGACGCTCGGCCACGCGCTTACGCAGGCGGGTCATTGGCACGCGTTTTTCGCAGCGTGCGCCCAGCGCAGGCTGTGCTGCCGGTGCTGCCGCAGGGGCTTTCGCTTCTGCCTGAGCTGGCGCTTTCGCCAGATGCTTGTCGATGTCTTCGCGGGTCAGACGACCGCCCACACCGGTGCCTTTAATGGCTGCCGGGTCAAGGCTGTGTTCCGCCAGCAGGCGACGGATCGCCGGGCTGAGGGCGTCGTTAGACTGCTCTTCCAGAGAGGCCTGCTGGCGCTGCGCTGGCGTAGACGCTTTCTCTTCAGATTTCGCGCTGGACTCTTTGCCCGCGCTGTTGCCTTCACGCAGGCGACCCAGGATCTGACGAGAAGTCACGGTGGTACCTTCATCTTCCAGCACCGCGTCCAGAACGCCATCCGCCGAAGCCGGTACTTCCAGTACCACTTTGTCAGTTTCGATTTCTACCAGCACTTCATCGCGCTTAACGGCATCGCCTGGTTTTTTGTGCCAGGTAGCGACGGTCGCATCTGCTACAGATTCAGGCAGGTCGGGAACAAGAATATCTACGCTACTCATTATGTATCCTTTAATTAATCGACGTTCAGCGCGTCATTGACCAGATCTTGTTGCTGCTTCTGGTGAACGGACATATACCCTACCGCCGGAGAGGCGGAGGCCGGGCGACCTGCATAGCGCAGGGCTGACCCAAATGGAATCACTTCACGGAAATGATGCTGGCTGCAGTACCATGCGCCCTGGTTGAGCGGCTCTTCCTGACACCAGACAAAATCATGAACGTGAGCGTACGGTTTCAGCGCTTCCTGCACCGCCTGGTGCGGGAACGGATAAAGCTGTTCGATACGCACGATGGCGACATCTTTCTGATCGTTCTTACGGCGCTGTTCCAGCAGGTCGTAATAAACCTTACCAGAACACATCACCACACGCTTCACGGCCTGCGGATCCAGCTCGTCAATTTCACCGATGGCTGGCAGGAAGGTACCGTTGGCCAGCTCTTCCAGGCTGGACACCGCCAGCGGGTGACGCAGCAGGGATTTCGGCGACATGACCACCAGCGGACGACGCATACCGCGCAGCGCCTGACGACGCAGCATGTGGTAAACCTGAGCCGGGGTGGACGGTACGCAAACCTGCATGTTCTGCTCAGCGCAGAGCTGCAGATAACGTTCCAGACGCGCGGAGGAGTGCTCCGGACCCTGGCCTTCATAGCCGTGCGGCAGCAGCATCACCAGGCCACACATACGGCCCCATTTCTGCTCGCCGGAGGAGATGAACTGGTCGATAACCACCTGCGCACCGTTGGCGAAGTCGCCGAACTGCGCTTCCCAGATGGTCAGGGTGCGCGGTTCTGCCGTGGCGTAACCGTACTCGAAAGCCAGTACCGCTTCTTCAGACAGCACGGAGTCCCAGACCTTGAACTGGCCCTGACCGTTGTGCACGTGCTGCAGCGGGGTGTAGGTTGAACCGTTAGACTGGTTGTGAACGACCGCGTGACGGTGGAAGAAGGTTCCACGGCCCGCATCTTCACCGGACAGACGCACAGGAATGCCTTCGTCAACCAGCGTCGCGTAAGCCAGCGTTTCCGCGCCGCCCCAGTCGAACAGCTTCTCGCCTGCCGCCATGGCCTGACGGTCAGCATAAATTTTCGCTACGCGAGATTGCATTTCGATAGCGTCCGGCACGGTGCTGATGCGTTTAGCCAGCTCCTGCAGGCGCTTCATCTCCACCTTGTTCGGGTAGCTCTCATCCCACTCGTGGTTGAGGTACGGCGACCAGGTAAAGGAGTGCATGTTCATCGGGCGCAGCTCTTTCACTACGCACTCACCCGCATCCAGTGCGTCGCGGTAAAGGTTGACCATTTCGGTCGCATCTTCCAGCGTCGCCACTTTGTCGCTCTCCAGCTTGTCAGCATAGATTTTGCGCGGGGTCGGGTGTTTTTTGATTTTCTGGTACATCAGCGGCTGGGTTGCACTTGGCTCATCCGCTTCGTTGTGGCCGTGACGGCGGTAGCAGAAGAGGTCAATGAACACATCGCGTTTGAAGGTGTTACGGAAGTCCAGCGCCAGACGGGTAACGAAAGCCACGGCTTCCGGGTCATCCGCGTTAACGTGGAAGATCGGCGCCTGCACCATCTTACCGATGTCGGTGCAGTACGGGGTAGAACGCGCGTCCAGCGGGTTAGAGGTGGTGAAGCCCACCTGGTTGTTGATTACGATGCGAACGGTACCGCCCACTTCATAACCACGCGCTTTGGACATGTTCAGGGTTTCCTGCACCACGCCCTGCCCTGTGACCGCCGCATCACCGTGGATGGTGATTGGCAGAACTTTATTGCTGCTTGGCTCGTCCAGACGATCCAGACGCGCGCGCACGGAACCGATAACCACCGGGCTGACGATTTCCAGGTGTGACGGGTTAAACGCCAGCGCCAGGTGAACCAGACCGCCTTCGGTTTCGATATCAGACGAGAAGCCCATGTGGTACTTCACGTCGCCAGTGCCGAGGTGCTCTTTATGTTTGCCCGCGAATTCGTCGAACAGGTCCTGCGGTTTTTTACCCAGCACGTTGACCAGTACGTTCAGACGACCACGGTGTGCCATGCCCAGCACCACTTCACGGGTGCCGCTCTTGCCTGCGTGACGAATCAGCTCTTTCAGCATCGGCACCAGGGCGTCACCGCCTTCCAGCGAGAAGCGTTTCGCGCCCGGGAACTTCGCACCCAGATAGCGCTCAAGGCCTTCCGCTGCGGTCAGTTCGCTGAGGAAGCGTTTTTTCTCGTCAGCCGAGAAGGTCGCGTGGCCCGCCACGGATTCGATGCGCTGCTGGATCCAGCGCTTCTCTTCGGTAGAGGTAATGTGCATGTATTCCGCGCCGATGGAGCCGCAGTAGGTTTGCTTGAGCGCGTCAATCAGATCGCCCAGCTTCATCGTGTCTTTGCCGATGGCAAAGGAACCTACGTTAAAGCTTTCCTGGAAATCGGCCTCGGTCAGATCGTGATACGCCGGATCGAGATCGGCCACACGATCTTGTTTCCACAGTCCCAGCGGATCGAGATTCGCATGCTGGTGACCACGGAAGCGATAAGCGTTGATAAGCTGCAGGACTTTAACCTGCTTCGCATTGGTGTCAGGGTCGGAAATCGCAGAAGAGTAACGTGAGGCATCCTTCGCCAGACGACGGAAATAATCACGTGTTTTGGAATGGAATTGATCCGGTTTGACCCCTGTACCAGGCAACTGCTGGAACATGGAACGCCAGTTTGCGTCCACTGAGTCAGGATCGGTTAAGAAGTCTTCATAGAGCTGTTCTATCCAGCTCTGGTTGGCACCAGAGAGGTAAGAAGAGTCCAGCCAGGCTTTCATTGCGCCGTTCTGCATCGTGATCCCTTAAGCATTTTTATGCTTACTTTCGCCGTAGAAACTACCACGCACACCACGTGTACGTGCCGGGGTTCACCTGCGAGCTCTTTGTGGCCCGCGAAGGAACCTTTAGAAACTGTCTAGACTTCAGGGCAGTTTTTAAAGGTTTCTGCATTTTGCCCGGTGGCGCTACGCTTACCGGGCCTACAGTTTCGTAGGCCGGATAAGCGCAGCGCCATCCGGCAAATTTACTTACGCACTGCGCTGCAGCAGCATCGACTTAATATGGCCGATGGCACGCGTCGGGTTCAGCCCCTTCGGACACACACTGACGCAGTTCATGATGCTATGGCAGCGGAATACGCTGAAAGCGTCACTCAGTCCTTCCAGACGGCTGTCGGTTTCCGTGTCGCGGCTATCGATCAGGAAGCGATAGGCAGCCAGCAGACCGGCAGGGCCGATAAACTTGTCCGGGTTCCACCAGAACGACGGGCAGGACGTAGAACAGCATGCGCAGAGAATACACTCGTACAGACCATCGAGTTTTTCACGCTGCTCAGGAGACTGTAAGTGCTCACGAGCAGGTGGATTTTGCCCATTATTCAATAAGTAAGGCTTAATCTTCTCATATTGTGCATAGAATTGCCCCATGTCTACCACCAAATCACGCACGACCGGCAGGCCTGGCAGAGGACGGATAACAATTTTCTGACCAGGACGCTGCAACGCTGAAATTGGCGTGATGCAGGCCAGGCCATTTTTGCCGTTCATATTCACACCGTCAGAGCCACACACCCCTTCACGGCAGGAGCGGCGGAACGACAGGGTTGGATCTTTTTCTTTCAGCTGGA
Organism: Enterobacter sp. Acro-832; assembly: GCF_011752745.1. Taxonomy (NCBI): domain Bacteria; kingdom Pseudomonadati; phylum Pseudomonadota; class Gammaproteobacteria; order Enterobacterales; family Enterobacteriaceae; genus Enterobacter; species Enterobacter sp. Acro-832. The sequence continues at coordinate 159,996 of NZ_VWWX01000002.1, read as the reverse complement.
TTAAGGCATCCAGCAGCATCATGTCACGACCTTCTTCCGCTTCCAGCGTGTAATCCTGCATGCGCGGAGCGTCGTCTACATCCGGGTTATAACGATAAACTGAGAATTCGAGTTTCATTATCCTGTCTCCGCATTAGTAAGTACGAATCTTCGGCGGGAACGCCGGACGCAGTTTCGGTTCCATGTTGACGCTACGACGCGTCATGGTTTCCGACTCTGGCAGATACAGGGAATGGCACAGCCAGTTTTCGTCATCACGATCCGGGAAGTCGAAGCGGCTATGCGCGCCACGGCTTTCGGTACGGAAGTTTGCCGACATCGCGGTCGCGAACGCGGTTTCCATCAGGTTATCCAGCTCCAGGCACTCAACGCGCTGGGTGTTGAACTCGCTGGAGGTATCGTCCAGACGGGCATTTTTCAGACGCTCGCGGATCGCTTTCAGCTGCTCAAGACCTTTAGCCATCGCGTCGCCTTCACGGAATACCGAGAAGTTGTGCTGCATGCATTCCTGCAGCGCTTTGCGGATTTCCACCGGATCTTCGCCGTTACGGTTGCCGTTCCAGCGGTTGAGGCGCTCAAGAGAGGCATCAATTTCGTCGTCGGTTGCGTCACGCAGCGCGCCCTGCTCGGCAATGGATTCCTGCAGATGCAGACCCACCGCACGACCAAACACCACCAGATCCAGCAGCGAATTGCCGCCCAGACGGTTTGCCCCGTGTACGGATACGCAGGCAATTTCGCCCACCGCGAACAGGCCAGGAATGACCACGTCTTCGCCCTGCTCGTTCACGGTCAGCGCCTGACCGGTCACTTTGGTAGGAATACCGCCCATCATGTAGTGGCAGGTTGGGATAACCGGAATCGGCTCTTTCACCGGATCGACGTGCGCGAAGGTGCGGGACAGTTCCAGAATGCCCGGCAGACGGGACTCCAGCACTTCTTTACCCAGATGGTCGAGTTTCAGCTTCGCGTGTGGACCCCATGGGCCGTCGCAGCCGCGGCCTTCACGGATTTCGATCATGATGGAACGCGCCACCACGTCACGACCCGCCAGATCTTTCGCATTCGGAGCATAACGCTCCATGAAGCGCTCGCCGTGTTTGTTCAGCAGGTAGCCACCTTCACCACGGCAGCCTTCCGTCACCAGAACGCCCGCACCAGCGATACCGGTTGGGTGGAACTGCCACATCTCCATATCCTGCACCGGCACGCCCGCGCGGATAGCCATACCGACACCGTCACCGGTGTTGATGTGGGCGTTGGTGGTGGACTGGTAAATACGGCCTGCACCGCCGGTCGCCAGCACGGTAGCGCGGGCTTTGAAGTAAACCACTTCACCGGTTTCGATACACAGCGCGGTACAGCCAACAATTGCGCCATCGGCGTTTTTCACCAGATCCAGCGCATACCACTCGGAGAAGATGGTGGTGTGGTTTTTCAGGTTCTGCTGATACAGGGTGTGCAGCAGCGCGTGACCGGTACGGTCAGCCGCCGCCGCGGTGCGTGCCGCCTGCTCGCCGCCGAAGTTTTTCGACTGGCCGCCAAACGGACGCTGATAGATGGTGCCATTTTCCAGACGGGAGAACGGCAGACCCATATGGTCCAGCTCCAGAATCGCTTCCGGGCCGGTTTTACACATATATTCGATGGCATCCTGGTCGCCGATGTAATCGGAACCTTTTACCGTGTCATACATGTGCCATTCCCAGTTATCTTCATGGGAGTTACCCAGCGCAACGGTGATACCGCCCTGCGCGGATACAGTGTGGGAACGGGTCGGGAAAACTTTAGAGAGCAGCGCACAGCTCTGGCCGCTCTGGGAAATTTGCAGTGCGGCACGCATACCTGCGCCACCGGCACCAATCACAACAGCATCAAATTCTCTGACTGGCAGTTTCATTACACACCCCACACCACAACGAATCCATAAATAACGTAAACCACCAGTGCAACGACAATGGCCAGCTGCAGTGGGAGGCGAATCGCCAGCGGTTTAACGTAATCGGTCAACACCTGCCACATGCCAATCCAGGCATGAATAAGGATGGAGAACAGGGCCAGCAGGGTGAACACTTTGGTGAAGGCGGATCCGAAGAACCCACTCCAGATTTCCCACGTCAGCGTGCCGCTGGTCGCGAAGAAACCGATCATATAGATGATGTAGAGAGTGAGAACGATGGCGGTAGCACGGACCAGAATGAAGTCATGTACGCCGTTGCGTCCTAATGCGGAGGCGTTGCTTACCATACGAGAACTCCTGCGAGAAGTGAAAGCACGACTGTAATCACAAATGAAATGTTAGCGGAGCGTTTTCCGGCTTCGAAGGTCTCTTCCAGGTAGCCAAAGTCCATCAGCATATGGCGAACACCCACCACAACGTGGTACGCCAGTGCGGTCAGAATGCCCCACATGATGAATTTCACGAAGAAGCTGTTCATGATGGCTGAGGCCTGGAGGAATCCTTCAGGGGAAGAGAGGCTGGTGCCCAGTAACCACAGCAGAATACCGACCGCCACAAACGTAATCACACCAGAAACACGGTGCAGAATGGACGCTATTGCTGTTACGGGGAACCGGATCGTTTTGAGATCCAGATTGACAGGTCTTTGTTTTTTCACATTTCTTATCATGAATAACGCCCACATGCTGTTCTTATTGTTTCCTTCCTCCGGACTGCGATGCGGGTCAGACAGCGTTCCTTTTCTATAACTGCGCGTCATGCAAAACAGTGCTTCCAGATGCTTAAACGACACATTACAACGCTGGGTGGCTCGGGATTGCAGGGTGTTCCGGAGACCTGGCGGCAGTATAGGCCGTTCACAAAATCATTACAATTAACCTACATACAGTTTGTCGGGTTTTCTCTGGAACAGTGATCAGGGTCACGATAACAACATCTTTTTAATTTTTAATCATCTGATTTGACAAATGTTAAACAATATTGTTACAAACGTCATCAGAAAAGGCATATAATGCGCAAAAGTTATGAGGTCTCTCTTTCACCTGACAAATAGTTATGTAACAGTGTGATGGTATTGACCGAAGTTATCAGGACAGTTATTAGTGATATACAGGTTTGAATAATTCGGACTGCAAAAACGCTGATTTGCTGTTGTTTCACTGATATTTCATTCGTTTACCTGCAAGGCGCCATAGCTCTGTACCCTGGTTTGTCCTCGTGAGCTGAGCGGTAAGCCAAATAACAATCTGGTAACGGTGATTAACAGCTGAAAGCAAATCCGGTAAAGCGCAGTCTTAAGCATAAGGCGCTAAGGAGACCGTAAATGGCTGATACAAAGGCAACGCTCACCCTAAATGGTGACACTGCTATTGAACTGGATGTGCTAAAAGGCACGCTCGGTCAGGATGTTATTGATATCCGTACGCTGGGTTCCAAAGGGATGTTTACCTTTGACCCTGGATTTACCTCTACCGCATCTTGCGAATCCAAAATCACCTTCATTGACGGTGACGAAGGTATCCTGCTCCATCGCGGCTTCCCTATCGATCAGTTAGCCACCGAATCCAACTATCTGGAAGTGTGCTACATCCTGCTGAACGGCGAAAAACCGACGCAGGCCCAGTTCGATGAATTTAAAACCACCGTGACCCGTCACACCATGATCCATGAGCAGATTACCCGTCTGTTCCATGCGTTCCGTCGTGACTCTCACCCAATGGCGGTGATGTGTGGGATTACCGGTGCACTGGCAGCGTTTTACCACGACTCCCTTGACGTGAATAATCCGCGTCACCGTGAAATCGCCGCTTACCGTCTGCTGTCCAAAATGCCTACCATGGCGGCAATGTGTTACAAATACTCCATCGGTCAGCCGTTTGTGTATCCGCGCAACGACCTCTCCTACGCGGGCAACTTCCTGCGCATGATGTTCTCCACGCCGTGCGAAGAGTACGAAGTGAACCCGGTTCTGGAACGCGCGATGGACCGTATTCTGATCCTGCATGCTGACCACGAACAGAACGCCTCTACCTCCACCGTCCGTACCGCAGGCTCTTCAGGCGCGAACCCGTTCGCCTGTATCGCTGCGGGCATCGCCTCCCTGTGGGGACCGGCGCACGGCGGCGCGAACGAAGCGGCACTGAAGATGCTGGAAGAGATCAGCACCGTTGAGCATATTCCTGAGTTCGTGCGTCGCGCGAAAGACAAGAATGATTCCTTCCGCCTGATGGGCTTCGGTCACCGTGTTTACAAAAACTACGACCCACGCGCCACCGTGATGCGTGAGACCTGCCACGAAGTGCTGAAAGAGCTGGGTACCAAAGATGACCTGCTGGAAGTGGCGATGGAGCTGGAACACATCGCGCTGAACGACCCGTACTTCATCGAGAAGAAACTCTACCCGAACGTCGATTTCTACTCTGGCATTATTCTGAAAGCGATGGGCATTCCGTCTTCCATGTTCACCGTCATCTTCGCGATGGCCCGTACCGTAGGCTGGATTGCGCACTGGAACGAAATGCACAGCGAAGGCATGAAGATCGCCCGTCCTCGTCAGCTGTATACCGGCTACGAGCAGCGTGATTTTAAGTCTGACCTGAAGCGCTAAAAGTTAAGCCCGGTGGCGCTACCGCTTACCGGGCCTACAAATGCGAAACGTAGGCCGGGTAAGGCGTAGCCGCCACCCGGCTTTTTTACATCTGGCATCCTGGACACCAGTAAAACGGTCTGGAAGAGATCGTAGCCTTCTCAATCACACCGCCGCACCGCTCGCACTTTTTCCCCGCCCGATGAAACACCTTGAACCGGAACAGCGCCCCGTGGTGCTTGTTTTCATCTACGATGCCGCGCGTGTTGTACGATAGTCGCGGGATGTCCAGCAGCGCGTGGGACAGCGCCTCCAGCTGTTCATCGCTCAGTTGAGAGGCTTTATGCTGCGGCGCCAGCCCGACTTCCCAGAGGATTTCCACCCGCAGGTAGTTGCCAAGCCCGGCCAGAAACGCCTGGTCAAGAAACAGGCCGGAAAACTGCCGGTTGCGGAATGTGGGCGATAGCAGTCGGGCTTTCACATCGCTCGCCGTCAGACGCATATCCAGCACGTCCGGCCCCACTCGCTGTAGAAACGGGTGCGTGAGGAGTTGCTCCGGCGTTAACATTTCGATATCAGAGGCGCTATAGAGCAGGATCGCCTTATCGGCCGTTTGCAGCCTGACGCGCAGCACGCGGGTAGTCTGCGGCTGTTCACCCGCCTCCACCACTCGCCAGACGCCGTAAAGCTGGTTATGGCTATATAACGTCAGGTTATGGGAGAAATGCGTGAGCAGTGCTTTGCCGCGCGTTTCAATATGCGTTACCGACTGCCCCACCAGCTGTGATTCAAACGGTTTCAGTTGAGGAAAAGCAAACCAGACCTCCGTCAGGGGTTTGCCCTTTATCGCCGCCTCGAGGCTATCCGCCGCGCGGCGGATCTCCGGGCCTTCTGGCATTTTTCTGTCCTTTCATGATTAGTCTGCGCTGACAAGAATGCCCTCTTCAGAGAACGCTGCCCGCAAGCGGCGCGCGAACTGGAGCGCATGCTCGCCATCACCATGTAAACATACCGTATCAGCCTGAACGTGCGCCGATGTGCCATCCACGGCGGTCACTCGCCCGGCGCGCACCATCTCCAGCGTCTGCGCCAGCGCTTGACCTTCGTCCGTTATCAACGCACCAGCTTGCGTACGCGGTACAAGACTGCCATCGGGTTGATAACCCCGGTCGGCAAAGACCTCCTGCCGCGTGGTTAACCCCAGGCGCTCGCCGGCGCGAATAAGCTCGCTGCCTGCCAGCCCCACAAGGATCAGCTGCGGGTTGCAATCACGTACCGCGCGGGCAATCGCCTCCGCCAGCGCCGGATCTTTTGCCGCCTGGTTATAGAGCATGCCGTGCGGCTTCACGTGGCGCAGCACGCCCTTCCCGGCGCGAACCATCGCCTCCAGCGCGCCGATCTGGTAGAGCACCTGAGCGTAGACCGTCTCAGGCGGCAGGTCCATCGCGGTGCGGCCAAAGTTTTCCCGGTCAGGGAAGCTCGGGTGAGCGCCAATCGCCACGCCATTTTTGATGGCATGACGCACGCTCTCTAGCATGGTTTGCGCATCGCCTGCGTGAAAGCCGCAGGCGATATTGACCGAGGAGACCAGCGTCATCAGCGCCGCATCGGCGCTGCCGCCCTCGCCCAGATCGGCATTCAAATCAATCTTTACCATCGAGCCTCCACGCCAGCTGTTCGAGATAGCGCTGCTGATCCTGCCGCGCCTTTAGCGCCTCCTCCAGCGAACACTGCACGAAGTGAATCGGCTGTCCAAGGGGAATTTGCGCCAGATGGTAGCGATCGGCTTCAATAATGCAGGCAATTCGCGGATAACCGCCCGTCGTCTGCGCGTCGTTCATTAAGACGATCGGTTGCCCGTTGCCCGGCACCTGAATAACCCCAGGCAGTAAACCGTGGGAAAGCAGTTCCCTGTCGGTCGTCCGGATCAGCGGTTGCCCCTGCAGGCGGTAGCCCATACGGTTACTCTGCGGACTGAGCTTCCACGGCGAGCGCCAGAAGGACTCTTTTGAGGCCTCTTCGAACTCATGATATTCCGGCCCCGGTAAGGCGCGGATCTGGTTTCCCCAGAGAAGTTGTTTCACCCCCTGCGCCGTCGAGAAGTGACGCGAGGAGGGCTTAATCGCCAGGCGATCGCCATCGCGCAACAAACGTCCTTCGTGACCACCAATCCCGGCTTTCTGATCGGTACTGGATGAGCCCAGCACCTCAGGCACATCAATGCCGCCAGCCACCGCGAGATAGCTACGCACGCCGTGCAAAGGACGCTTTAAGGTCAGACGCTGTCCGGCTTTCGCCCGCAGACGCCAGCCGGTCCACACCGCTTTGCCGTCCAGCGTGGCATCACAGCCTGCACCGGTGAGTGCGAACCAGGTCTCCTGACCAAACTCAATGACACACTGGCCGAGCGTAATTTCGAGCGCCGCCGTGCTGCCGGGGTTGCCCACCAGCACGTTAGCGATTTCCAGCGCAGGACGGTCCAGCGCGCCACAATAGCTCACGCCCGACTGGCGCATGCCAAAGCGGCCGGCATCCTGTACGGAGGTATAAAGCCCGGCGCGAATAAGCGTTAACATACCCCCTCCTTCTGCGGGATAAAGCGAAGGGTATCGCCCGGGCGCAGGAGTATTGGCGACGCCAGCCCGGGGTCAAATAACGGGGTGGCGGTATGCCCAATAAGCTGCCAACCACCGGGCGAAGTCAGCGGATATACGCCAGTCTGCTCGCCACCAATCGCGACCGTCCCCGCCGGTACGCTCAGACGCGGTTCAGCGCGGCGCGGCGTATGCAGCCGGGGAGATAATCCCCCCAGATACGGGAATCCGGGCTGGAATCCCAGGAACCAGACGACGTAATCCACCGAACTGTGCAACTCAACAACCTGCTTTTCGGTGAGTCCGCAATGGTCTGCGACCACACCAAGATCCGGTCCCCCCGTACCGCCATAAACGACCGGGATCTCAATGGCACGCGATTCCGGCTCCAGCGCCTCGCTCTCTTCCCACCAGCGCTGTAAACGTTCAATGGCATCCAGCGCCAGCGTATGCGGACTACGCAGCACCACCGTGATGTTATTCATCCCCGGAATGGCTTCAACCACGTCCGGCAGATCGACCAGACGCTGGGTTAGCCGCCAGATACGCTTTTGCGTGGCAAGGGTTACCGGCGGCTCGAGCTCCAGAACCACTGCCGTTTCTCCCAGAAGATAACAACGCGCTCGCTGCACTCAGGCACCTCTCATCAGGCCGGATTAGGGATATCAATAAAGGTTACATCCAGATCGGTATTTTCCGTCAGCCACTCGCTGAGGGCACGAATACCGCCGCGCTCGGTGGCATGATGCCCGGCCGCGTAGAAATGCAGCCCCTGTTCACGTGCCGAATGAATGGTCTGCTCGGAAACCTCGCCGGTGATAAAGGCATCGACACCGAAGCGCGCGGCGCTGTCGATAAAGCCCTGCCCGCCCCCGGTGCACCAGGCAACACGCTTCACCGTATCCGGACCGGTATCGCCGCTCCACAGTGGACGACGCCCCAGGCGCGCTTCAATCCACGAGGCCAGCTCCAGTCCGGGAACCGGCATCGCCAGCTCGCCCCACGGCACCAGCGGCTCGATTTCGCCCATTACGGTGATCCCCAACAGTCGGGCAAGCTGAACGTTGTTGCCAAGCTCCGGGTGCGCGTCCAGCGGCAGGTGGTAACCGTACAGGTTGATGTCATTTGCCAGCAACGTTTTCAGGCGGTTGCGCTTCATGCCGCGAATAATCGGTGATTCGTTTTTCCAGAAGTAACCGTGATGGACAATCACCGCATCGGCTTCCTGACGGACAGCCTCGTCCAGCAGTGCCTGGCTTGCCGTGACGCCGGTGATAATTTTCTGCACCGTTTCGCGCCCTTCTACCTGCAGGCCATTTGGACCGTAGTCGCTAAAGGAGGCAGTATTGAGTTTTTCGTTAATCAGGCGTTCCAGTTCGCTGTTTTTCATCATCACTCTCTTATGCTTTGCGGGCCGCTTCGTACGCTGCCAGCGTGGCGACACGCGCCTGTTTATGGTCAACGATCGGACGGGGATAATTCAGTTTTACACGCTGTTTATCCGCCCATGCCCACGGTTCGTGGATCGCTTTAGCCGGTATCTCTTTTAGTTCAGGGAGCCAGCGGCGGATAAACTCGCCGTTCTCATCAAATTTTTGTCCCTGAGTGGTTGGATTAAAAATCCGGAAATAGGGAGCCGCATCGGTGCCCGTAGAGGCCGCCCACTGCCAGCCGCCGTTATTCGCGGCGAGATCGCCGTCGATCAGCTGAGAAATAAAATAGCGCTCTCCGATACGCCAGTCGATAAGCAGATCCTTCACCAGAAAACTCGCGGTAATCATTCGCAGGCGGTTGTGCATCCACCCCGTCTCATTGAGCTGACGCATCGCGGCATCAACAATCGGATAGCCCGTCTCCCCTTTTTTCCAGGCCTGTAAAAGTGCCTCATCATGCTGCCATTTTACGTTGTCGGTCCAGGGAATGAACGGACGATGCTTACAGAGATCGGGATGATACGTCATCAGATGGCGGTAGAACTCACGCCAGATAAGCTCGTTCAGCCAGACAGTACCGGTGCCCCCATCCAGCGCCTGCGGCTGCTCGGCCAGAAGACGGTGTAAACACTGGCGAGGAGAGATCGCGCCCAGCGCCAGACAGGCCGACAGGCGGCTGGTGCCCTCGATGGCCGGAAAATCCCGCCGCGCGTCGTAGTTGGCCGCGTCCTGTTTGCAGAACTGGCGGAGCTGCGCGATGGCCGCTTTTTCATCGGCGGGGAACAGCGCTTTATCAAACGGCTCCTGTGGGTAGTCAAACGTCAGTTCAGACAGGTCCTTCAGGGGTTCGCCCCTCGCGGCAGGCGCGGCAACGCACTCCGGCAGCGACTCTTTCAGACGCTTGATAAAGGCATTTTTAAACGGAGTGAAAACTTTATACATTTCACGGTTGCCGGTCATCACGCTGCCCGGCGCCAGCATCACGCTGTCATCAAATCCTTCACAGACCACATCTTCCAGTATCTTCTCCAGCTGACGGTCGCGCTGCTGCTCGTTGAATTCGTACTGATAGTTGTAAAAAAGATGCGTGACGTTGTGCTGCTTACAGGTCTCCTGTACCGTCTGCAGCTGTGCGGCAAAATCACTTACCTCTTTATAAATCAGCGGTATGCCTTTTCCGGCAAGCGAATGCTGCAGATCGGTCAGATACGCACGCAGCAAGGCCGCCTGGCGTGGCGCCATATCATGCTGCCGCCACTGCTCGGGCGTAGCCACAAACAGAGCCAGTACGTTAGCGTCTTTGGCGCGGCAGGCCGCCGCTAGGGCGATGTTGTCATGTACGCGCAGGTCCGCGCGAAACCAAACCAGATGGGTGGGCATAAAACTCCAGGCAAATATCCATTATGTCCGTAAGGGCATGCCGTAAAAGGAAAAAGCATGCATTGAACTACTTTGCCATGAAGTGTAGACGGGATGAAATAAAAAAGGCCGCCCAAGGCGGCCTTAACGCTACTTGTCCTGCGCTATCGTGCTAAATGCAACAAACCCGATCGGTTCATCACTTTTGACAACGAGTACGCTGGCGACAATGAACGCGATGCAAAAATAGCGTTTCATTATGCGGTCCCTGCTGCTAACCGCTCCACCGTTCACCACCGGTGATAAGTCGGTGGACACAAGCTCTGACGAGAGCCTGACTTACGGTTGTGGTCACGCCTTTCCCGGGACCGGTGCTCATGTGCGAGATGGCGGAAAGGGACGCTGCATAGTAGTTGGCCCTGGCGTAAAACGTAATCCACCGAAAAGGTTTTTAAGAATATATTTAGGGAGTTGCAGTTTGATTACTTAAGGACCCGAGATATTCTTTTAAGCCTCTGACGAGAGCTTGAAAACCACCCAACGGACCGCGAATCCCGAGGGATAAAAAAACCGCCACATTGCTGTTGGCGGTTTTTTTATTGCTGTGTGTACTCTTAGTAGAAGTCGCAGGTCGCTTTCTCGGCCTGATCCATCCATACCGGCTTCTCGCTGGTTTTCGCCCAGACGCGGTGCAGATAGCTATAAAAACGTGCACGATCTTTCCAGAACAGCATCACCGGCAGAGCCAGCACGCCAGCCACTACGGCGAAAGCGCGGCGCATGAACACGATATGAGCCGGAAACTCTTTATAAAGATCCATATTTTTCTCCCCTATAGTTGGCCGGAAACGTCATCCGGAAAATTCAAAATCTGTGACCTGGCTAAAATAATATCGCTTTGTTTGTAATTTTACTACTCATCCGACCACTTATTTTCGTCCGTTTAGCCAAAATTTACATTCACGCCGTAATTAAGTTACAAAAAAGTTAACGATTTACTTATCAATAGTTAAATTGTGGGCTTTGCCATTTTTATACTTTTTTTACACCCACCCTTCTCATTTTTGCGAAATCTTTGCGCCATAAATCCTACCGTTAGCACAACAACAAAAGTCACCCGGAGGTGGATTGTGAGTGCAGGTCTTATTGCCGGCATCGTGCTGGTGTTCCTGTTATTGGGTTATCTGGTTTATGCCCTGATTAATGCGGAGGCATTCTGATGGCTGCTCAGGCGTTTTTGCTTATTGCCAGTTTCTTAGTGGTGTTGTTCGTCCTGGCAAGACCACTGGGCTCGGGGCTGGCACGGCTGATCAATAACGTTCCCCTGCCCGGCACGGGAAGCGTTGAAAAAGGGATCTGGCGCGTACTGGGTGTAGACGATCGGGAGATGAACTGGCGTGACTATCTGATCGCCATTCTGCTGCTGAACATTGTCGGACTCATTGCGCTTTTTGCCATGCTGATGTTGCAGGGTATCCTGCCGCTGAATCCGCAACAATTACCGGGCCTGTCCTGGCATCTTGCGCTGAACACGGCAGTCAGTTTTGTCACCAACACCAACTGGCAGTCCTATTCCGGTGAAACCACGCTCAGCTACTTCAGCCAGATGGTCGGATTAACCGTGCAGAACTTCCTCTCTGCCGCCAGCGGTATTGCGGTGATCTTCGCGCTGACGCGTGCGTTTGCACGTCAGAAAGTGAGTACGTTAGGTAACGCATGGGTAGACCTGACGCGCATTACGCTGTGGATCCTGCTGCCGATTGCGCTGCTGATCGCGCTGTTCTTCATTCAGCAGGGCAGCCTGCAAAACCTGCTGCCTTACGCACCTTATACCTCGCTGGAAGGCGCAAAACAGCTCCTGCCGATGGGGCCAGTGGCGTCGCAGGAAGCCATCAAAATGCTCGGGACGAACGGTGGCGGCTTCTTCAACGCCAACTCCTCGCACCCGTTTGAAAACCCTACCGCCCTGACCAATTTTGTGCAGATGCTGGCGATTTTCCTGATCCCCGCCGCGCTCTGCTTTGCCTTTGGCGACGTGGTTAACGATCGCCGTCAGGGGCGTACCCTGCTCTGGACCATGTCGCTTATCTTTGTGGTCTGTGTTGCACTGGTGATGTGGGCCGAATGGCAGGGTAATCCGCACTTCCTCTCACTCGGGGCCGATAGTGCAATCAATATGGAAGGTAAAGAGAGCCGCTTTGGCATTCTCGCCAGCAGCCTGTATGCGGTGGTCACCACGGCAGCGTCGTGCGGGGCCGTCAATGCCATGCATGATTCCTTTACGGCGCTGGGCGGCATGATCCCGATGTGGCTGATGCAGATTGGCGAGGTGGTGTTTGGCGGCGTGGGCTCCGGTCTTTACGGTATGCTGCTGTTCGTGCTGCTGGCGGTGTTTATTGCCGGTCTGATGATTGGCCGCACCCCGGAATATCTGGGTAAAAAAATCGACGTCCGCGAGATGAAATTAACCGCGCTGGCAATCCTGGTCACCCCGACTCTCGTGCTGCTCGGCACCGCGCTGGCGCTGATGACCGAGGCCGGACGCAGCGGCATCTTTAACCCCGGCATTCACGGTTTTAGTGAAGTGCTGTATGCCGTCTCCTCTGCCGCCAACAACAACGGCAGCGCCTTTGCAGGCTTAAGCGCCAACTCTCCGTTCTGGAACTGTCTGCTGGCGTTCTGCATGTTCGTGGGCCGCTTCGGGATCATTGTGCCGGTTATGGCGATAGCCGGATCGCTGGTGAACAAAAAAATCCAACCGACCACTACCGGGACATTACCGACCCACGGCGCGCTGTTTATCGGCCTGCTGACGGGCACCGTGTTGCTGGTCGGCGCCCTGACCTTTATCCCCGCCCTCGCGTTAGGCCCGGTCGCGGAATACCTCTCTTTACGCTGATTTTGCGGAGAAATTGTCATGAGTCGTAAACAACTGGCCCTGTTCGAACCGTCATTAGTTCGCCAGGCGCTCATGGATGCGGTGAAAAAGCTGAGCCCGCGCGTGCAGTGGCACAACCCGGTGATGTTTATCGTCTGGGCGGGAAGCGTCCTGACCACCGCCCTGGCGATTGCCATGGGAACGGGCCATATGCCGGGAAATGCGATGTTTACCGGCGCCATCAGCCTGTGGCTGTGGTTTACCGTGCTGTTCGCCAACTTTGCGGAAGCGCTGGCGGAAGGCCGGAGTAAAGCCCAGGCCAACAGCCTGAAAGGGGTGAAAAAAACCGCCTTCGCGCGCAAGTTACGTGAACCGAAATACGGTTCCCAGATGGACCACGTTCCGGCGGATGAACTGCGTAAAGGCGATGTGGTGCTGGTGGAAGCCGGTGACATCATCCCTTGCGACGGCGAAGTCATTGAAGGGGGCGCATCGGTGGATGAAAGCGCCATCACCGGCGAATCCGCGCCGGTGATCCGTGAGTCCGGCGGCGATTTCGCCTCCGTGACGGGCGGGACGCGCATTCTCTCCGACTGGCTGGTGATCCAGTGCAGCGTTAACCCGGGTGAAACCTTCCTCGACCGGATGATCGCCATGGTGGAAGGCGCACAGCGCCGTAAAACGCCAAACGAGATTGCCCTGACCATCCTGCTGGTGGCCCTGACCATTGTCTTCCTGCTGGCAACCGCCACGCTGTGGCCATTCTCCGCCTATGGCGGCACCGCGGTCACCGTCACGGTGCTGGTGGCGCTGCTGGTTTGTCTGATCCCTACCACCATCGGCGGCCTGCTGTCGGCCATCGGCGTGGCTGGCATGAGCCGTATGCTCGGTGCCAACGTCATAGCCACCAGCGGGCGTGCCGTAGAAGCCGCCGGTGACGTGGATGTGTTGCTGCTGGATAAAACCGGCACCATTACCCTCGGTAACCGCCAGGCGTCTGATTTCTTACCCGCCCCGGGCGTGGATGAAAAAACGCTGGCGGATGCCGCCCAGCTCTCATCCCTTGCCGATGAAACCCCGGAAGGCCGCAGTATTGTGATCCTCGCCAAGCAGCGCTTTAACCTGCGCCAGCGCGACGTTCAGAGCCTGCACGCCACCTTCGTTCCCTTCACGGCGCAAACCCGCATGAGCGGAATTAACATTCAGGATCGCATGATCCGTAAAGGCTCGGTTGACGCGATTCGCCGCCACATTGAGGCCAACAACGGTCACTTCCCGCCGGAAGTGGACAGTCTGGTCGAAAGCGTGGCCCGTCAGGGGGCGACGCCGCTGGTGGTGGCCGAAGGCGCGCGCGTGCTCGGGGTGATTGCGCTGAAGGATATCGTCAAAGGCGGCATCAAGGAGCGCTTTGCCCAGCTGCGTAAGATGGGGATCAAAACGGTGATGATCACCGGGGATAACCGTCTTACCGCCGCGGCGATTGCTGCCGAAGCGGGCGTGGATGATTTCCTTTCCGAAGCCACCCCGGAAGCCAAGCTGGCACTGATTCGTCAGTATCAGGCGGAAGGCCGTCTGGTGGCGATGACCGGCGACGGGACCAACGATGCCCCTGCCCTCGCACAAGCCGACGTGGCGGTGGCGATGAACTCCGGAACCCAGGCAGCAAAAGAGGCGGGCAACATGGTCGACCTCGACTCTAACCCGACCAAGCTGATTGAGGTGGTGCACATCGGCAAGCAGATGCTGATGACGCGCGGGTCGCTGACCACGTTCAGCATCGCAAACGACGTGGCGAAATATTTCGCCATCATTCCGGCCGCGTTTGCCGCGACCTATCCGCAATTAAATGCCCTGAACGTGATGCACCTGCACTCTCCGGCCTCGGCCATTCTGAGCGCAGTCATCTTTAACGCCCTGATTATTGTCTTCCTGATCCCGCTGGCGCTGAAGGGCGTGAGCTACAAGCCGCTCACGGCGGCCGCCATGCTGCGCCGTAACCTGTGGATTTATGGCCTGGGCGGGCTGGTGGTGCCCTTCGTCGGTATCAAGGTTATCGACCTGCTGTTGACGCTGTTCGGCCTGGTTTAAAAGGTGAATCAAATGACCATGTTACGCCCCGCTATACTTCTGTTTATTCTGCTGTCTCTCATTACCGGCGGGCTGTACCCGCTGGTGACCACCGCGCTGGGCCAGTGGTGGTTTAAGGATCAGGCTAACGGCTCGCTGATACTGCAAAACGGTGAAAACCGCGGCTCTCGCCTGATTGGTCAGAACTTTACGGATGCCCGCTACTTCCAGGGACGCCCTTCCGCCACTGCCGAAAGCCCGTATAATCCGATGGCATCCGGCGGCAGCAACCTGGCGGGCAGCAACCCTGAACTGGACAAAGCCGTCGCGGAGCGCGTAGCAGCCCTGCGCGCCGCGAATCCGCAGGCCAGCCGTGACGTCCCCGTGGAGCTGGTGACCGCCTCGGCCAGCGGGCTGGACTACAGCCTGACGCCGGCAGCGGCTGCATGGCAGATCCCGCGCGTTGCCGCTGCCCGTCAGCTGACCGTCGAACAGGTGAGCCAGTTGGTGGCAGAGCACACGCAAAAGCCGCTGGTCAGCTTCATCGGCATGCCCGTGGTAAATATTGTTGAGCTGAATCTGGCGCTGGACGCGCTAAGGAAAAACTAAATGACCGACGAGCCCATGCGCCCGGATCCGGACAGGCTGCTCGAACAAACAGCTGAAGCCCATCGCGGCAAACTGAAAATTTTCTTCGGCGCCTGCGCGGGCGTCGGGAAAACCTTCGCCATGCTGACGGAAGCCCAGCGGCTTCGGGCGCAGGGGCTCGATATTCTGATCGGCGTGGTTGAAACCCACGGACGTAAAGAGACAGCATCACTGCTGAAGGGGCTGGCTACCCAGCCGCCCCGCCGCATCAGCCATCGCGGTCGGTTAGTCACTGAATTCGATCTCGATGCCGCCCTCGCCCGCCGTCCCGCGCTTATCCTGATGGACGAGCTGGCGCACAGCAATGCGCCTGGCTCACGCCATCCAAAACGCTGGCAGGATGTTGAAGAATTACTTGAAGCCGGTATCGATGTGTTCACCACGGTAAACGTTCAGCATCTCGAAAGCCTGAACGACGTGGTCAGCGGCGTGACCGGCATTCAGGTGCGCGAGACGGTGCCCGATCCCTTCTTTGATTCCGCGGACGAGGTGGTGCTGGTCGACCTTCCGCCCGATGATTTGCGCCAGCGCCTGCACGAAGGCAAAGTGTATATCGCCGGTCAGGCCGAGCGCGCCATCGAACATTTCTTCCGTAAAGGCAACCTGATAGCCCTGCGCGAGCTGGCCCTGCGCCGAACCGCCGACCGGGTGGACGATCAGATGCGCGCCTGGCGCGACCTGCAGGGCCAGGAACGCGTCTGGCACACGCGGGATGCCATCCTGCTGTGCGTGGGCCACGGCAGCGGCAACGAAAAGCTTGTCCGCACCGCCGCACGCCTGGCGGCCAAATTTGGCAGCGTCTGGCATGCGGTGTATGTCGAAACGCCGCAGCTGCACGCGCTGCCCGAAAACCAGCGTCGCGCGATCCTGAGTTCGCTGCGCCTGGCGCAGGAGTTGGGCGCGGAGACCGCCACCCTTTCCGATCCGCAGGAAGATAAAGCGATTCTGCGCTACGCGCGCGAGCATAACCTGGGGAAAATCGTCATTGGCCGTCGCCAGCATCGCCGCTGGTTTAGCCGCGAATCCTTTGCCGACAAGCTGGCCCGTCGTGCGCCGGATCTGGATCTGGTGATCGTGGCGCTGGACGACAAACCTACCCCCTTGCCCAATCGCGCGCCGGACAGCCGCACCTTCAGCGATAAATGGCGCATTCAGCTCCGCGGCTGTCTTGTCGCCGTCGTGCTCTGCGCCCTGATTACCGTGATTGCCAGCCAGTGGCTGATCGCGTTTGATGCCGCCAACCTGGTGATGATCTACCTCCTGGGCGTGGTGGTGGTGGCCCTCTTTTACGGGCGCTGGCCGTCGGTCCTGGCGACGGTTGTTAACGTCATCAGCTTCGATCTGTTCTTTATTGCCCCCCGCGGGACGCTGGCCGTCTCGGACGTACAGTACATCCTCACCTTCGCGGTGATGCTCACCGTCGGGCTGGTGATCGGGAATCTGACGGCGGGCGTGCGCTATCAGGCGCGTATCGCCCGCTATCGCGAACAGCGTACGCGCCATCTCTACGAGATGTCGAAATCGCTGGCGGTGGGCCGTACGCCGCTGGATATCGTGCAGACCAGCGAGCAGTTTATTCGCTCGACGTTTCATGCCAGCAACCTGATTTTACTTCCGGACGAACACGGCAAGCTGCGCCCGCTCACGTCCGCCACTGGCATGACCCCCTGGGACGAGGCCATCGCGCGCTGGAGCTTTGACAAAGGCTTACCGGCGGGCGCGGGGACGGACACCCTCCCCGGCGTGCCCTATCAAATTCTGCCGCTGCGCAGTGCCGATAAAAATCAGGGGCTGGTCATCGTGGAGCCTTCCAACCTGCGCCAGCTGATGATCCCCGAACAGCAGCGTTTACTGGAGACGTTTACGCTGCTGGTTGCCAGCGCGCTGGAACGACTGGCCCTCACCGCCAGCGAGGAACAGGCCCGGCTGGCGAGCGAGCGTGAAAGCATTCGTAACTCGCTGCTGGCGGCGCTGTCTCACGATCTGCGTACCCCGCTCACCGTCCTGTTCGGTCAGTCAGAAATTCTGACGCTGGACCTGGCGGCGGAAGGCTCGAAGCATGCCCTTCAGGCCAGCGAGATCCGCCAGCATGTGCTGAATACCACGCGCCTGGTGAATAACCTGCTCGACATGGCGCGTATCCAGTCGGGCGGATTTAACCTCAAAAAAGAGTGGCTCACGCTGGAAGAGGTGGTGGGCAGCGCGCTGAAAATGCTCGAGCCGGGCCTGGGCGGGCGGCATATTGCGCTGAACATGCCCGAGCCCCTGACCTTAATTCACGTTGATGGACCCTTGTTCGAGCGGGTGCTGATCAACCTGCTGGAAAATGCCGCCAAATATGCGGGTGCCAGTGCTCAGATTGGGGTGGATGCGACGGTGGAAGATGGCACGCTTCGCCTTAACGTCTGGGATACCGGCCCCGGCATTCCAGCCGGGCAGGAGTTGGCTATTTTCGAGAAATTTGCACGCGGCAATAAGGAGTCGGCCATTCCGGGCGTGGGGCTGGGGCTGGCAATATGTCAGGCGATCATTGACGTTCACGGCGGGTCCATTTCCGCAGAGAATCGTCCCGAAGGCGGCGCACGTTTTTGTGTTACACTTCCTCTGGAAACCCCGCCAGAACTTAATGAATTACCAGAGGATTTGTGATCAACGTTCTGATTGTTGAAGATGAGATCGCCATTAGCCGTTTTCTGCGCGCTGCGCTGGAAGGAGACGGTCTGCGCGTCCATGATGCGGGTACGCTTCAGCGGGGTTTAATTGAAGCCGCCACCCGCAAGCCGGACCTGGTGATCCTCGATCTTGGACTCCCGGACGGCGACGGCATCGATTTTATTCGTGAAGTCCGGCAGTGGAGCCAGATGCCGATCCTCGTGCTCTCCGCACGTACGGAAGAGACGGATAAAATCGCCGCGCTGGATGCCGGGGCGGATGACTATCTGATTAAACCATTTGGTATCGGCGAGCTACAGGCTCGCCTTCGCGTGGCGCTGCGCCGCCACAGCGCCACCACGCCTGCCGATCCAACCTACACGTTTGGGGATATCCGGGTTGACCTGGCCGCGCGGCGCATTGTGCGCGGCGAAGAGGAAATTCACCTCACGCCCATTGAATTTCGCCTGCTCGCCGTGCTGCTTAACAATCACGGCAAGGTTCTCACCCAGCGCCAGCTGTTAAGTCAGGTGTGGGGACCCAACGCCGTGGAACATAGTCACTATTTACGCATATATATGGGACACCTTCGTCAGAAACTCGAAGTCGACCCCGCTCGCCCTCGCCATTTATTAACTGAAACCGGTATCGGTTATCGGTTTATGCTCTGAATAACTATTCATTTTATTTTTAAATAGAATTTAAACCTCTCAGAAAATATGTCAAAAATAATCCAGTTAGTGTTTATTCGGATTATTTATGCCCTTTTAAAACATTGATAAAACATCCTGTTAACTCGTCGATAACAAATCAGAGTTTTGATCTGCGATATTCATCAAAAACGACTATTTATTTCTAAAATGATCGGTTAACGGTGATCTTCTTCACAGTTAATCGCCTTTTCCTGGATAAAATGACCGTGCTTTCAATTACTGAAAGGAAAATGAATCATGGAAAACAACAATCGTTTAATGCCCCATATAAGGCGGACAACACATATCATGATGTTTGCCCACCGAAACTGCTTTGACTTTCATCTCTTTAATGCCCGGTAGTCCTTCGACTTCTGGCGCACTCGCTTACAGGTTACCCTGAAACATCTTATTTTACAGGCTATTGCCTGTGAATTCGTGCGCTCATTCATTTTGATTCAGACTCATCCGCACCGGGCGGACTGAATTTCAATCATCAAAAAAGCAATGTACTGATTTTAATCAGCGGCCACCCTTTGCTTTTTTTCCGGAAAATTATCGATTTCTTTCTTGCAAGAAATCGAGGGACGCTTATTACCTAAAATAAAGAGAGAAAGATGAAAAGTTTAAAAATCGCAGCCAGCCGTGCATGCCCGGATTGCTTTACCACCCAGCGTGAACTGGTGGATGTAAGAACCTCTGATTATATCGACGTTGCCGCTATTGTGCTGGCGGTCAGTGATATTACCGACGGGATACTGGAGGAAATAGAAGCCACCGGATTTGGCATTCCTGTTTTTGTTGCGACGCATAAAGAAGAGATCATTCCGGCAGACTATTTATCGCGCATTCATGGCGTATTTGAGTATTCAGACACCAGCAACGACTTTTATGGACGCCAGCTGGAAGCGGCTGCCCTGCGGTATGAAACCCAGCTGCGCCCGCCGTTTTTCCGCGCCCTGGTCGACTACGTGAAGCAGGGCAACAGCGCGTTTGACTGCCCGGGCCATCAGGGCGGCCAGTTCTTCCGCCGCCATCCTGCCGGTAATCAGTTCGTTGATTTCTTTGGCGAGACGCTTTTCCGCGCCGATCTGTGCAACGCCGACGTCGCAATGGGCGATCTGCTGATTCACGAGGGCGCGCCGTGCATTGCGCAGCAACATGCGGCGAAGGTCTTTAATGCCGATAAGACCTACTTCGTGCTTAACGGCACCTCGTCATCTAACAAAGTGGTGCTTAACGCCCTGCTCACCCCCGGCGACCTGGTGCTGTTCGACCGTAACAACCACAAATCCAACCATCACGGTGCCCTCCTCCAGGCAGGCGCAACGCCGGTCTATTTGGAAACGGCGCGCAACCCGTACGGCTTTATCGGCGGCATTGACGCCCACTGTTTTGAAGAAAGCTATCTACGCGAGCTGGTGGCAGAGGTGGCGCCTGGCCGTGCGCGCGATGCGCGTCCGTTCCGTCTGGCGGTGATCCAACTGGGCACCTACGATGGCACCATCTACAACGCCCGTCAGGTGGTGGATAAGATTGGGCATCTGTGTGATTACATCCTGTTTGACTCCGCCTGGGTGGGTTACGAGCAGTTTATCCCGATGATGGCCGACTGCTCTCCGCTGCTGCTGGAGCTGAACGAAAACGATCCGGGGATTTTGGTTACCCAGTCCGTGCATAAACAGCAGGCTGGCTTCTCGCAGACCTCGCAAATTCACAAGAAAGACAGCCACATCAAAGGCCAGCAGCGCTATGTCCCGCATAAGCGGCTGAATAATGCCTTTATGATGCACGCCTCCACCAGCCCGTTCTATCCGCTGTTTGCCGCGCTGGACATCAACGCCCGTATGCATGAAGGCCAGAGCGGCCGCAACATGTGGATGGACTGCGTGGTGAACGGTATTGAAGCGCGTAAGCTAATCCTGGAGAACTGCCGGTATCTGCGCCCCTTCGTGCCGGAGACAGTGGATGGCCGTCCGTGGGAAAGCTGGGACACGGCGGAGATTGCGACCAATCTGCGCTTCTTCCACTTCGTACCGGGTGAAAACTGGCACGCTTTTGAAGGTTACGCTGAGCATCAGTATTTTATCGACCCGTGCAAGCTGCTGCTGACCACGCCGGGCATTAACGCCCGCACTGGCGAGTATGACGATTTCGG
The DNA here is from genome assembly GCF_011752745.1 of Enterobacter sp. Acro-832. Lineage (NCBI taxonomy): Bacteria > Pseudomonadati > Pseudomonadota > Gammaproteobacteria > Enterobacterales > Enterobacteriaceae > Enterobacter > Enterobacter sp. Acro-832. The sequence goes on along the minus strand of NZ_VWWX01000002.1, from coordinate 138,968 downwards.
CGTGCCCGCCACCATCCTCGCCAACTTCCTGCGTGAAAACGGCATCGTGCCGGAGAAATGCGATCTCAACTCGATCCTGTTCCTGCTCACGCCTGCGGAAGATATGGGCAAACTGCAGCAGCTGGTGGCGCAGCTGGTGCGCTTCGAAAAACTGCTCGAGTGCGATGCTCCGCTGAAAGACGTCCTGCCTTCTCTCTACAAACAACATCCGGAACGTTACGCGGATTACACCCTGCGTCAGATCTGCCAGGAGATGCATGACCTGTACGCCCGTCACAACGTGAAACAGCTGCAGAAAGAGATGTTCCGCAAGTCCCATTTCCCACGCGTGATGATGAACCCGCAGGACGCGAACTATGCCTATCTGCGCGGAGAAGTGGAACTGGTCTCCCTTCGCGACGCGGAAGGCCGCATCGCCGCGGAAGGCGCCCTGCCTTATCCGCCGGGGGTGCTATGCGTTGTCCCTGGGGAGGTCTGGGGCGGCTCCGTGCTGCGCTACTTCACCGCGCTGGAAGAAGGCATCAACCTGCTGCCGGGCTTTGCGCCGGAGCTGCAGGGTGTGTACGTCGAGGAGTGTGAGGGCCGTAAACAGGTTCGCTGTAACGTCATCAAACAACCCGCCGCTCAGCCCGCGCTGCTGAAAGGAGAGAAATTATGAGTAAGTCCAATAAGATGGGCGTGGTGCAGCTGACCATCCTCACCATGGTGAACATGATGGGCTCCGGCATCATCATGCTGCCCACCAAGCTTGCCGAAGTAGGAACCATTTCAATCATCTCCTGGCTGGTGACCGCCGTCGGCTCGATGGCGCTGGCGTGGGCATTTGCCAAGTGCGGGATGTTCAGCCGCAAGTCAGGCGGCATGGGAGGCTACGCCGAGTATGCCTTTGGCAAGTCGGGCAACTTTATGGCCAACTATACCTATGGAGTATCACTGCTGATCGCCAACGTGGCGATTGCCATCTCCGCCGTGGGCTACGGTACGGAGCTGTTTGGCGCGACGCTCAGCCCGGTACAGATTGGTTTAGCCACCATCGGCGTGCTGTGGATCTGCACCGTGGCTAACTTTGGCGGCGCGCGTATCACCGGACAGCTCAGCAGCATCACTGTCTGGGGCGTGATTATTCCGGTTGTCGGCCTGTGCATCATCGGCTGGTTCTGGTTCAGCCCGACCCTGTACGCCAACTCCTGGAACCCGCACCATGTGCCGTTCTTCAGCGCAGTCGGCTCTTCTATCGCCATGACGCTCTGGGCCTTCCTCGGTCTGGAATCCGCCTGCGCGAACGCAGAAGTCGTTGATAATCCGGAAAAGAACGTCCCGATTGCAGTCCTCGGCGGTACGCTGGGCGCGGCGGTGATCTATATCGTCTCGACGAACGTCATTGCGGGCATCGTTCCGAACATGGATCTGGCCAACTCCACTGCGCCGTTCGGGCTGGCCTTCGCGCAGATGTTCACGCCGGAAGTCGGGAAAGTGATTATGGGTCTGATGGTCATGTCGTGCTGCGGTTCACTCCTTGGCTGGCAGTTCACCATCGCGCAGGTGTTTAAATCCTCGGCTGATGAAGGTTACTTCCCAAAAATCTTCTCCCGCGTCACCAAAGCCGATGCGCCGGTGCAGGGCATGCTGGCGATTGTCATCTTCCAGAGTGGATTGTCGCTGATGACCATTAGCCCGTCGCTGAACAGCCAGTTCAACGTGCTGGTCAACCTGGCGGTCGTGACGAATATCATTCCGTATATCCTGTCGATGGCGGCGCTGGTGATTATTCAGAAAGTCGCGAAGGTGGATCCACGCAAAGCGCGTGCGGCCAATATCGTGGCGCTGATTGGGGCAATCTATAGCTTCTACGCGCTCTATTCCTCCGGCCAGGAAGCGATGCTGTATGGCGCGATGGTGACCTTTATGGGCTGGACGCTGTACGGTCTGGTGTCACCGCGGTTTGAATTGAAGAATAAGCACAGTTAGGTAAAAGCAAAACGGCAACCCATGGGTTGCCGTTTTTAGTGTTTTCTCCCTCTCCCTGTGGGAGAGGGCCGGGGGTGAGGGCATCAGCCCGCACCCGAACACCACTTACGCGTTTTTCAGCACTTCGCTGACAATCTCTACCGCTTCTTTCTCAATCTGCTGACGATGCTCAGCGCCGAGGAAGCTTTCGCAATAGATTTTATACGCATCTTCCGTGCCGGATGGACGCGCAGCGAACCAGCCGTTTTCGGTCATTACTTTCAGCCCACCAATGGAGGCGCCGTTACCCGGTGCCGCCGTCAGACGCGCGGTGATCGGGTCACCGGCCAGGGTGCTTGCGCTGACCATCTCAGGAGAGAGTTTGGACAGGGCTGCTTTCTGGGCTGACGTTGCGCTGGCCTGAATACGGTTATAGCTTGGCGCACCAAAGCGTGCCGCCAGGTCGTTGTAATGTTCCTGCGGGTTTTTACCGGTGACCGCGGTGATTTCCGCCGCCAGCAGGCACATGATGATGCCGTCTTTATCGGTTGACCACGGCGTGCCGTCGAAGCGCAGGAAAGAAGCTCCCGCGCTCTCTTCACCACCGAAGCCAAAGCTGCCGTCGTGCAGACCGTCAACAAACCATTTGAAGCCCACCGGCACTTCCACCAGCTTGCGGCCCAGCGCGTCCACCACGCGGTCGATCATCGCGGAGGAAACCAGCGTTTTACCGACAGCCACCTCTTTGCCCCACTGCGGACGGTGCTGGAACAGGTAGTTAATCGCGACTGCCAGATAGTGGTTCGGGTTCATCAGCCCGGCAGGAGTGACGATACCGTGGCGGTCGTAATCCGGGTCGTTAGCAAACGCCAGATCGAATTTATCACGCAGCGCCAGCAGGCCCGCCATTGCGCACTCGGAGGAGCAGTCCATGCGGATCGCGCCGTCTTTGTCCAGGTGCATAAAACGGAAGGTCTGATCGACGTGATCGTTCACGATGGTCAGATCCAGCTTGTAGTGCTCGGCAATACGTTTCCAGTATTCAATACCGGAGCCGCCCAGCGGATCCACCCCCAGCTTCAGGCCAGCTTTCTGGATGGCCGCCATATCGACGATATCCGCCAGACCTTCCACGAACGGCTGAACCAGATCCTGCTCTTTTACGTGGCCGGACGCCATGGCCGCATCCAGAGAGATGCGCTTCACGCCTTTCAGACCGTCGGCCAGCAAGGCGTTCGCACGATCTTCAACCACTTTGGTGACGTTGGTGTCTGCCGGGCCACCGTTAGGCGGGTTGTATTTGATGCCGCCATCTTCCGGTGGGTTGTGGGATGGCGTGATAACGATACCGTCAGCCAGCGCGCCACCTTTTTTGTTGTGTACCAGGATGGCGTTAGACACCGCAGGCGTTGGGGTGAAGCCGTTGTTCTCCTGAACAATCACATCAACGCCGTTCGCTGTCAGAACTTCCAGCACGGAAATAAAGGCCGGTTCAGACAGGGCATGGGTATCTTTCCCCACGTAGCACGGACCGGTAACGCCGTTTTTAGCGCGCTCTTCCGCAATGGCCTGAGCAATGGCCAGAATATGCGGTTCGTTAAAGCTGTGGCGCGCCGCGCTGCCGCGGTGACCAGATGTACCAAACTTCACTGCGTGTTCTGCGTTGCCCACGACCGGCTTCAGCACGTAATACTGCGCGGTCAGCTGAGCGACGTTAATCAAATCGCTTTGTTGTGCAGGTTGGCCTGCACGGCTGTGATTTGCCATTACCGGGTCCTTCTGATGCAAGGGTTAAATTGTACCGCAAACCTTTTCAATCAATTCCGCCGGGAACTGCATGGACTGCATGATGTGTTCAATCATGCTGCACTTGCGGCCCGTATTGGTATTGGTGATCACCCAGTACGGGGTGCCAGGAACATGTTTGGGTTTGGTTTGATTGCCATTTTGCAGCAGCGTCTGCTCGTCGCCCGCGAAGTAGACGCGAGTACGACCATGCAGCGACTCGGTCGCTTCAGCAAACGCTTTGTTATCCAGTGAATAAAGTGTAGACAGCACCAGCATAAAGCGGTTAACCGCCTTTTTCTGCTCCGCGTATTCATCGGAGAGCAGCAGCTCGCGCATCGCGCGCACTTTATCTTTTGCCGGCGTCACGGCAGGTTTTGCTTGTGCAACAACGCTTGGCTGAGACACGACATCTTTAGTGACTGGGGTAGCAGGCTGTGAAGCGGCGGAAATTTTAAGCATGCGCCGTAAAATGTCGGACGCGCTCTCCCCGATATGCCGCGTCTGGCTGGCAATATACTGATAGAGTTCGTCATCAACTTCGATTGTTTTCATCTTAATCCAGTGCGATATCTTATCTGAATACAAGTCATTGGGATTATAAGGTCAAATCCCAACAGCGGATAGCGTCAAACCAGGTTGGCGGCAAAAGTCAGATTAAACTGGAACCTTGCAGCCGGGCGGCAGAATGGTCAACATGATACCCTAACCTGACATACGTAAAAAAAGAACTTTGCCATGAAATTGAATACCCGAGCGCAAACTGCACAATCGCCGAACAATAATTCTCCCATCGTACTGGTTCACGGGCTTTTTGGCAGCCTGGATAACCTGGGCGTGCTGGCGCGCGATCTGGTTACCGATCACGATATCTTACAGGTCGATATGCGCAATCACGGTCTTTCCGGCCGTTCCGACGAGATGACCTACGCCGCGATGGCGCAGGATCTGCTGGATACGCTGGATGCCAACGATCTGCAAAAGGTCACCCTCATCGGGCATTCAATGGGCGGCAAAGCGGTGATGGCCCTGACGGCGCTGGCCCCGGAGCGTATTAACGGCCTGGTGGTGATTGATGTTGCGCCCGTGGATTACGACGTGCGCCGTCACGACGAGATTTTTGCCGCCATCAATGCGGTCACCGAAGCGGGTGTCGCGACCCGCCAGCAGGCAGCTACCGTCATGCGTGAGCATCTTGATGAAGAAGGCGTCGTGCAGTTCCTGCTGAAGTCGTTTGTTGACGGCCAGTGGCGTTTTAACGTGCCGGTGCTCTGGAACCAGTACAACAATATTGTGGGCTGGCAAACCGTACCCGCCTGGCCGCACCCTACCCTCTTTATTCGCGGCGGTAACTCCCCTTACGTTACCGACGCGTACCGCGACGCCATACTGGCGCAATTCCCGCAGGCTCGCGCCCACGTCATTGCCGGAGCCGGGCACTGGGTGCATGCGGAAAAACCTGACGCCGTACTGCGCGCCATTCGCCGCTATCTTACTGATACTGCAAATTGATTAAAAAGAGAGCGACTGGATGGCTGCGGGCTTCCAGTCGTTGGCGCGCCGTTTTTGGTGATGTATGATGGCGCGCTTATCGCCCGGGCATTAGCAGGGCGGCGTGTTTCCCCCGAAGTCTCAGAATCATGGCCAAAGAACAAACGGACCGTACGACACTAGATCTGTTCGCGAATGAGCGTCGCCCGGGACGACCGAAGACGAATCCGCTTTCGCGCGATGAACAGCTGCGTATCAATAAACGCAATCAGCTTAAACGCGATAAAAATCGTGGGCTTAAGCGTGTCGAACTGAAGCTCAACGCTGACGCGGTCGATGCACTTAACGAGCTGGCCGAGGCGCGAAATATCAGCCGCAGCGAGCTCATTGAAGAGATGCTGATCGCCCAGCTTGAGACATTGCGCGGCCAGGCATAAGTCTGAAAATTCCCTTAATTACCCTTTTCATGTAGCACAGAGTGCAGTCCTGCGCGATAGCTGTTTCCGCAGGGTTGCCAGTTCTGCTATTATTGCCCTTATCCGTGGCCGAATTGCGCCACCATACTATTAAGTTTCAAGAGGTTATTTTACTCATGGCAATCATCGGCATTTTCTTTGGCAGTGATACCGGCAATACCGAAAATATCGCGAAAAACATTCAAAAACAGCTCGGTAAAGACGTTGCTGATGTGCATGACATCGCCAAGAGCAGCAAAGAAGATCTCGAAGGCTATGACATTCTGCTGCTGGGTATTCCGACCTGGTACTACGGTGAAGCCCAGTGTGACTGGGATGATTTCTTCCCGACGCTGGAAGAAGTGGACTTCAACGGTAAGCTGGTCGCCCTGTTTGGCTGCGGCGATCAGGAAGACTACGCCGAATACTTCTGTGACGCGCTGGGTACCATCCGCGACATCATTGAGCCGAATGGCGCAGTGATCGTCGGCCACTGGCCGACCGCCGGTTACCACTTCGAAGCGTCTAAAGGCCTGGCCGATGACGATCACTTCGTGGGCCTGGCCATCGACGAAGACCGTCAGCCAGAACTGACCGCAGAGCGCGTTGAGAAATGGGTTAAGCAGATCCGTGAAGAACTGCACCTGGACGATATTCTTAACGCCTGATTTTTTTCGCGGCGCAACGGCGGTTGCGCCCGTGCACCAGGTCAAACCGATTAAATTAATTGCTACAATCTTTTAACTTTTTCGCCCAGACCTGTACAATGTCTCCCTGATAAAATGTGGTTTTCCATCGAGCAAGTTTGTTGGTGATACCCCATTTTTATAAGCATATTTTGCCTGAGACTTGCAGTTTTCATTTAGCCATGGCAGTTCTATAATGAGACGCATTATCCCAGGTGCATTTTCTGTCACTTCCTACAGAAGTGAATCGTTTAGCAACAGGACAGATTCCGCATGACTGACAACAATACCGCATTAAAGAAGGCTGGCCTGAAAGTTACGCTTCCTCGGTTAAAAATCCTCGAAGTGCTTCAGGGTCCAGACAATCACCATGTCAGTGCGGAAGACCTTTATAAACGTCTTATCGACATGGGTGAAGAGATTGGGCTGGCTACCGTCTATCGCGTGCTGAACCAGTTTGATGACGCGGGCATTGTCACCCGTCATAATTTCGAAGGCGGTAAATCTGTCTTCGAACTGACCCAGCAGCAGCACCACGATCACCTGATCTGCCTCGACTGTGGCAAGGTCATTGAATTTAGCGATGATTCCATCGAAGCGCGCCAGCGTGAAATCGCCGCGCGTCACGGTATCCGCCTCACCAACCACAGCCTGTACCTTTACGGTCACTGCGCTGAAGGCGACTGCCGTGAAGATGACCACGCGCACGACGCAAAATAAGCGAGTATTCATACTCTGAGCCAGCCGCAAGGTTGGCTTTTTTTTGCCAGAAAAAAGCCCGGTGGCGCAGCGCCACCGGGCGTAAAGCAACTTATTTATTGTTATTGCGTATCTCGTTCCAGATCTTGTCGCAACGCTTCGCCACTTCCTGATCGTTACCGGTTTTACGCGCCTGGATACAGGCCTGGTAATCCATCACCCGGACATTTTCCTGCGTCGCAAACTGCTCGTGCGCTTTTTCTTTCTTCAGCACATTCAGCACGCTCTGGCAGGCTTCAATTTTCTCCGGCGAGCCTTCCGCAGTATTAATACAGGCGCTGTAGGCCTCCCTGAGACGGGAGTCCTCTTTCGGTGCCTGAGTCTGGGCACACGCCACCAGCCCCGATGCCAACAGCGCGACGATTACGATTTTTTTCATCATATGCAGTCTCCGGTCCGGCAGGAGCTGACCCGCCGGACGATTCATCAGAAGATGGTGAACGGTGCGATAACCATGAATTTCACATCACGTTCATCCTGGAAGATGTTGCCGTAACCGCCCGCGTAGCTCGGGATATCGGAGTGGTTGTCGTACTGGGTGAAGTGCAGTTTGAACATCGTGCCTTTCGCGCGGCCATCCTGCAGGGTATAGATTGCATCCAGGCTGTAGGAAGACTCTTTCAGGCGATAGTTTGGATCGTAGTAAGCATCCGGTGTTGCCATGTCGGCAGGTTTTGCATCCCAGGCGTAAGCGTAAGACGCGCCCACCGCCCAGCCAGGCAGGTTCCAGTTTTTCAGATCGTACATTGCGCCGAAGAAGACCGCTTTCTCACCGTCGGCGTTGAAGTCGGAGCGGTTATCCCACCAGATATCAAGACGACCGTTGGAGGAGGCGTAGGTCGGGGTCATACGCTGCAGGAAGTAGCCCTGCTGCCCTTCCGCTTTCACCCATGTGCCTTCCAGACGCAAATCAACCTGACCGACCTTGTAGCCAAAGGTGAGCGCCTGCAGCCACGCGGTGCCGTCGTAGATATCGTTGACACCACCGTTACTGACTTTGTCGCGCGTACCGTAGAACTGGTAGCTGGTACTCAACGGGCTACCCGCGATATCGAACTTATAGCTGGCCTTGGCAAAATATTGATCGATATACCCTTGCGCCTGGCCAAATGCCGCTTCGAGAACCAGATCGTTTTTGAAGTCGTATTTCGCCCCCAGCGAGTGGAGGTAATCGACCTTGGTTTTCTTGTCGTTCTGGTAGAACTTGTCCATCTCAATGTGCCACGGTGCTTTGTACTCGTTGGTCCACATATAGGAGAAGCTCAGCGCACCCGCATCGCCGTAGTCAAAGTTAGCCCCTGCTTCCGCCCCCTGATAGGTACCCGGCATAAAGCTCCAGTGTGGGGCTAACAGCGTCTGGCCAGTTGGCTGAATATACCCCCCACGCGCCCAGACCGGGCCGTATTTGAATTTCGCTGCGGCTTTGTAAAGGCTAATACCGCTCTTATCCCCGGACCAGTCTTCATCATAGGCTTTGTTGCTGGAGGAGAAGGCGATTTCGTTCGGGTGGCCGCTGTCGCCGTTTTCCGCCATTTCGATCGCGGTGAACGCGGCAATATCCAAACCGAACATATCCGCGGCGTAGCCTGACTGGAAGTCCAGGTTGGCGTTCCAGGTGGAGTGCGAGAGGTTGGTTTTATATTTATCCTCAGTGACGTCTTTACGGTCACGCTCACGCTGCCAGTAATAAATACCGCCCGTGAGGGTAGAATCTTCGATGAAACCCGCTGCTTTTGCCTCTGGCGCAATCACCAGCCCCGACATTGCTGTCACACCGGCAATAGCCAGCGCCAGCGCACTACGTTTGCCACTGAACGTACGCATAGATTATTCCTCTTTGACGAATTAAAACGCCTGAAACGGCGTAAATAAAAAAGACCAAATGGTCAGGGGTAGTTTTAAATACCCTCGAATTAACTACCGTCTTTAGGTTATTTTTCGCGACGCGAATTATCAATGCTTTTCAGCGGGCAAAAGTCAGGATTATGACGAAGTGCACATAATTGGTAGTGCTTTGTTACATTTACAGGAAGGCGAGGAATGACGGGTAATTCTCAGGTTTTTCAGTGGCCAGGCGTGAGATTGCGCTCCTTTTTTATCACCTTTTTAATTTTGGCAATGACACAAACTTTTTTTTAAAAAATAAGTAGCACCTCATTGACCTGTTATTTTCAGAACGCCTCTTTAGTCCCTGGCTTAATACTCTGATCGTTAAATAAAAAAACGCCACATAATGCGGCGTTTGTCTCTCATTGACCAGAGCAGGAATATTATTCGCCGATCTTCGTCCAGGTATCACGCAGGCCTACGGTACGGTTAAATACCGGTTTTTCCGCCGTGCTGTAACGGCTGTCCAGGCAGAAGTAACCTTCACGTTCGAACTGGAACGCTTTGCCCGCTTCAGCCGCTTTCAGGGACGGCTCCGCATAACCCTGCTTAATCACCAGCGATTCCGGGTTGATGGTCGCCAGGAAGTCTTCCGCCGCACCTGGGTTAGGCACGCTGAACAGACGATCGTAAAGGCGGATCTCGACCGGCAGCGCGTGGGTTGCGCTCACCCAGTGGATAACGCCCTTCACCTTGCGGCCATCCGCCGGATCTTTACTCAGCGTCTCAGCGTCATAAGAACAGAAGATGGTGGTGATATTCCCTTCCGCATCTTTTTCAACGCGCTCGGCTTTGATGACGTAAGCATTACGCAGACGCACTTCTTTACCCAGCACCAGACGCTTGTACTGCTTGTTGGCTTCTTCACGGAAGTCAGCGCGGTCAATCCAGATCTCGCCGCTGAACGGCACGTCACGGCTTCCCATTTCCGGTTTGTTCGGATGGTTAGGCATGGAGACCAGTTCACTCTCGCCCTGCGGATAGTTCTCGATGACCAGTTTTACCGGATCGATAACGGCCATCGCGCGCGGGGCGTTTTCGTTGAGATCTTCGCGAATGCAGGATTCCAGCGAGGCCATCTCAATGGTGTTGTCCTGCTTGGTCACGCCGATACGCTTGCAGAATTCACGGATTGACGCCGCGGTGTAACCACGACGGCGCAGACCGGAGATGGTCGGCATACGCGGGTCATCCCAGCCTTCAACGTGCTTGTCGGTCACCAGCAGGTTCAGCTTACGCTTGGACATCACGGTGTATTCCAGATTCAGACGAGAGAACTCGTACTGGCGCGGATGCACCGGAATGGTGATGTTATCCAGCACCCAGTCGTACAGACGACGGTTATCCTGGAACTCCAGCGTACACAGCGAGTGGGTGATGCCTTCCAGCGCATCGCTAATGCAGTGGGTGAAGTCGTACATCGGGTAGATGCACCACTTGTTGCCAGTCTGGTGGTGTTCAGCGAACTTAATACGATACAGCACCGGATCGCGCATCACGATGAACGGCGATGCCATGTCAATTTTGGCACGCAGGCAGGCTTTGCCTTCTTCGAAACCACCGGCACGCATTTTTTCAAACAGCGCCAGGTTCTCTTCCACGCTGCGATCGCGGAACGGGCTGTTTTTGCCCGGCGCGGTCAGCGTGCCGCGGTACTCACGGATCTCATCTGCAGACAGTTCGTCAACATACGCCAGACCTTTGTTGATAAGCTCTACCGCGTAGGCATACAGCTGATCAAAGTAGTCAGAGGAGTAGCAGATATCGCCAGACCAGTTGAAGCCCAGCCATTGCACGTCATTCTTGATGGACTCAACGTATTCGATGTCTTCTTTTACTGGGTTGGTGTCATCGAAACGCAGGTTGCACTGTCCCTGGTAGTCTTGTGCAATACCAAAGTTCAGGCAGATGGACTTCGCATGCCCGATATGCAGGTAGCCGTTCGGCTCCGGCGGGAAACGGGTATGAATTGTGGTGTGCTTACCACTGGCCAGATCTTCATCGATGATCTGACGAATAAAGTTACTCGGGCGGGCTTCAGCCTCACTCATCGTGGATTCCTCAAAGCGTAAACAACGTATAACGGCATATGATCTTATAAGCCGGACGTAGTGACAACCCTTAAAACGTCTCTGAAGAAAATAATGGGGGCTTTTGCTGCAAAAAAAAGCGGCGGAGGATATCCCCCGCCGCTTAAGGCATGACTCTACTCAGGAGCGATTACTTGCCTTTAATCTCGTACAGCGGGGTTTGACCCGCAACAACCTGACCTTTCGCCTGGATGACCAGACCGCTGAAGTCGTCGATGTTGCTGCAAACCACCGGGCTAATCATGGAACGCGCGTTGGCATTCAGGAAGTCCAGATCCATTTCCAGAATCGGCTGCCCGGCCACCACTTCAGCGCCCTCTTCCACCAGGCGAGTAAAGCCCTGACCATTCAGCGCAACGGTATCGATACCCATGTGGACAACGATCTCCGCGCCCTTTTCGGTTTCGAGGCAGAACGCGTGGTTGGTGTTGAAGATTTTCACGATGGTACCGGCAGCAGGAGACACCACGGTTTTATCCGTTGGTTTCACCGCCACACCGTCACCGACCGCTTTGCTGGCGAACGCTTCATCAGGGACCTGCTCAAGGTCAACCACGTCACCCGTTACCGGAGAGACCAGCGCGACCACCGTCACGGCGTTAGGCACGGCCTGCGGCTTCGCTACCGGGGCAGCCGTCGACGCAGGTGCGCTGTCGGTTGATGCCGCCGCGACCGGTCCACGGGCAACCACTTTCTTCATTTCGTCACCGATGGATTCCGCTTTGGCGCCCACGATAACCTGGATAGTTTGTTTGTTCAGTTTAACCACGCCCGATGCACCAAGGCGTTTACACATTGCGTCGCTGACGCGCGCAGAGTCACCCACCGTCAGACGCAGACGGGTGATGCAGGCGTCAATGGCTTTCAGGTTGTCAGTCCCCCCGACGGCAGCAATATAGCTGGTCGCCAGCTGAGTCAGACCCTCTTCGGTATTGCTGTTGGCTTCGTTGGTGACTACTTCGTCTTTGGTGTCCTCGCGGCCCGGCGTTTTGAGGTTAAACATACGAATAACCGCAGTGAACAGCACGAAGTAGATGACGAAGAAGACCAGACCCATTACCACCAGCATCCAGACGTTCTTGCTTGCCGCCGGCAGGTTGTACATCAACACGTAGTCGATCGCGCCTGCAGAGAAGGAGAAGCCAGCATGGATACCCAGCAGGGTCGCCACAAACAGGCTGATACCGGTAAGTACCGCATGCATGAGGTACAGCACCGGCGCCAGGAACATGAACAGGAATTCCAGCGGCTCGGTTACGCCGGTCAGGAACGCGGTAATCGCAACGGACAGCAGCATGCCGCCAACCATTGGGCGACGCGCTTTTGGCGCAGCCAGGTACATTGCCAGCGCAGCGCCCGGCAGACCAAACATCATGATTGGGAAGAAGCCAGACATGAACATGCCTGCGGTGCCGTCACCCGCGTAGAAGCGGTTGATGTCGCCGTGGAATACGGTGCCCGCAGCATTGGTGAACTCACCAATCTGGAACCATGCGATAGTGTTCAGCACCTGATGCAGACCGGTTGGGATCAGCAGACGGTTGATAAAACCAAAGATACCTGAGCCCACTGCACCCGCTGAAACAATCCACTCACCGCCCGCATGGATCGCATGCTGTACCGGTGGCCAGACGTAGCCAAAGATAGCGGCCAGAACCAGACAGAAGAAGCCCGTCGCGATCGGCACGAAACGTTTGCCGCCAAAGAAACTCAGGAAGTCTGGCAGCTTAATGTTTGCCCAGCGGTTGTACACAGCACCACCGACCAGACCGGTAATGATACCTGCCAGCACGCCCATGTTGATTTCTGGGTTAATCGTTACCATCGCTTTCGTCAGGATGAAATAACCGACTGCCCCTGCCAGCGCTGCAGCACCCGCGCTGTCTTTTGACCAGCTTGAGGCAACACCGATGGCGAAAATCAGCGCCAGGTTGTCAAAAATAGCACCGCCAGCCTGAGCAATAAACGGTACGTTAAGAAGATCGGGTTGCCCGAATCGCAGCAGCAATGCTGCAACCGGTAGCACGGCGATAGGGAGCTGCAAAGCCCTACCGAGGCGCTGGAAAAAACCTAAAATATTCATCCTATTCCCCCTACGAGACCCGTTTTTCAGGCTCGCGCATAAACTATGTTTTTATTGTGTCACGAACGATAGATACCGTTGATAATTCACTGGCAGTCTGAGTGTGTGAAAAATTAATTCGTATCGCAAATTAAACACCTATTTTTTGTGATTTTTGTCACCAAATATCGTATTCAGCCCTCCCTTACACTGGCTAACAGCGAAAACTTATTTTATCATTCAAAAAATCAAGACGGATTGATCCGGCCTGAAAGTTTCCAGGTTACGCTTTAGTATCAGGTTCCGAAGCCATCCGCCCACTCTTCTACTTAAACTTTGAGGTGAACAATGAGACTGATTCCCCTGGCAACTGCTGAACAAGTCGGTAAATGGGCCGCTCGCCATATCGTAAACCGCATTAACGCGTTCAAGCCGACCGCCGATCGTCCTTTCGTTCTTGGCCTTCCAACCGGCGGCACGCCGCTGACCGCCTACAAGGCGCTGGTTGAGATGCATAAAGCAGGCCAGGTTAGCTTCAAACATGTTGTGACCTTCAATATGGATGAATACGTTGGCTTACCGAAAGACCATCCGGAAAGCTACCATAGCTTTATGCACCGCAATTTCTTTGATCACGTTGATATCCCTGCTGAAAATATTAACCTGCTGAATGGAAACGCGCCGGATATTGACGCAGAATGCCGTCAGTATGAAGAAAAAATCCGTTCCTACGGTAAAATCCATCTGTTCATGGGTGGCGTAGGTAATGACGGTCATATCGCGTTTAACGAACCGGCGTCCTCTCTGGCTTCTCGTACCCGTATTAAAACGCTGACCCATGACACGCGCGTGGCAAACTCCCGCTTCTTTGACGGTGACGTTAACCAGGTTCCAAAATACGCCCTGACCGTAGGCGTAGGCACCCTGCTGGATGCCGAAGAAGTGATGATTCTGGTGCTGGGCGGCGTGAAAGCGCAGGCGCTCCAGGCTGCTGTTGAAGGCAATGTTAACCATATGTGGACCATCAGCTGTCTGCAGCTGCATCCTAAATCCGTCATCGTCTGCGACGAGCCGTCCACGATGGAGCTGAAGGTTAAGACGCTGAAATACTTCAACGAGTTAGAAGCCGAGAACATCAAAGGTCTGTAATTGAATAACCGCCTCTTTCTCAAGAGGCGGCCGCTTTTTTTAACCGGGGGTCGTTATGTACGCTTTAACCCACGGTCGGATTTATACCGGCCATGAAATTCTGGATGACCACGCGATTGTTATCGCGAATGGCCTGATTGAACGTGTTTGCCCGCTGGCAGAACTGCCGCCGGAGATTGAACAGCGCTCACTCAATGGAGCAGTAATCTCCCCCGGTTTCATCGACGTACAGCTCAACGGCTGCGGCGGTGTGCAATTCAATGATACCGCCGATGCGGTAACGGTCGAAACGCTGGAGATCATGCAGAAAGCCAACGAGAAATCGGGCTGCACCAGCTATCTGCCGACGCTCATCACCAGCAGTGATGACCTGATGAAGCAGGGTATCCGCGTGATGCGCGAATATCTGGCCAAACACCCGAATCAGGCGCTCGGTCTGCACCTTGAAGGGCCATGGCTGAACATGGTCAAGAAAGGAACGCATAACCCGGATTACGTGCGTAAGCCCGATGCGGAGCTGGTTGACTACATGTGTGCCAACGCCGATGTGATCACCAAAGTGACGCTGGCACCGGAAATGACCGGCACGGACGTCATCAGCAAGCTGGCCGCTGCCGGAATTGTGGTTTCAGCAGGCCACTCAAACGCCACGCTGAAAGAAGCGAAAGCCGGTTTCCGCGCGGGCATTACCTTCGCGACGCACCTGTATAACGCCATGCCGTATATCACGGGGCGTGAACCGGGTCTGGTCGGGGCGATTCTGGATGAGCCAGACGTCTACTGCGGCATTATCGCGGACGGCTTACACGTCGATTACACCAACATTCGCAATGCCAAGCGGCTGAAAGGTGACAAGCTTTGCCTGGTGACGGACGCTACCGCGCCGGCAGGTGCAAATATTGAGCAGTTCATTTTTGCCGGTAAAACAATATACTACCGCAATGGACTGTGTGTGGATGAAAACGGTACGCTGAGCGGTTCCTCTTTGACCATGATTGAAGGGGTACGTAACCTGGTTGAGCACTGCGGGATTGCGCTTGAGGAAGTCCTGCGCATGGCAACCCTTTATCCGGCCCGCGCAATCGGCGTGGATAAACAGCTCGGCGGAATTGCACCAGGTATGGTTGCAAACCTGACGGTATTCACACACGATTATAAAATTATTAAGACCATCGTTAATGGTAACGAGGTCGTCACTGAGTAAGTAAAAGTATGACACCTGGCGGACAAGCTCAAATCGGTAATGTCGATCTCGTTAAACAACTTAACAGTGCGGCGGTGTATCGCCTGATTGACCAACACGGACCCATCTCGCGGATTCAGATAGCCGAACAAAGCCAGCTTGCTCCCGCCAGCGTGACAAAAATTACCCGCCAGCTCATTGAGCGCGGTCTGATCAAAGAAGTCGATCAGCAGGCCTCCACCGGGGGCCGCCGCGCCATCTCTATTATTACCGAAACCCGCAATTTCCAGGCGATTGGCGTCCGGCTCGGCCGTCATGACACCACGCTCACGCTGTACGATCTGAGCAGCAAAGCCATTGCGGAAGAGCATTATCCCCTTCCGGAGCGCACCCAGGAGACGCTGGAGCATGCGCTGCTGAATACTATCGCGCAGTTTATTGAAAGCTGTCAGCGCAAGATCCGCGAACTCATCGCCATCTCGGTGATACTGCCCGGTCTGGTCGACCCGGAAAGCGGCGTGATCCGCTATATGCCGCACATTCAGGTTGAAAACTGGGGGCTGGTCGACGCGCTGGAAAAGCGCTTCAAGGTGACCTGCTTTGTGGGCCATGACATCCGCTCTCTGGCGCTGGCAGAGCACTACTTTGGTGCGAGCCAGGACTGCGAAGACTCTATTCTGGTGCGCGTCCACCGCGGTACGGGTGCAGGCATTATCTCTAACGGCCGAATCTTTATTGGGCGCAACGGTAACGTCGGTGAGATCGGCCACATTCAGGTTGAGCCCCTCGGGGAGCGCTGCCACTGCGGCAACTTTGGCTGTCTTGAAACCATCGCCGCCAACACGGCCATCGAGCAGCGCGTTCGCCATCTGCTTGAACAGGGTTATCAAAGCCGCGTCACGCTGGACGACTGCAAGATAGGCACCATCTGCAAAGCCGCTAATAAAGGCGACGCGCTGGCCTGTGAAGTGATCGAGCAGGTGGGGCGCCATCTGGGGAAAACCATCGCCATCGCCATTAACCTGTTTAACCCACAAAAAGTGGTGATCGCCGGTGAAATTGTGGAAGCGGAAAAGGTGCTGCTCCCCGCGATTGAAGGCTGTATTAACACCCAGGCGCTGAAAGCATTCCGCCAGAATCTTCCGGTGGTTCGTTCAAAGCTTGACCATCGATCGGCGATTGGCGCGTTCGCGCTGGTCAAACGCGCCATGCTCAACGGAATTCTGCTGCAGCATTTGCTGGAAAGTTGATCGGACCTTATAGTAACGCCTTCTTTTTTTTAATGTCGGACTGTCCATGACCATTAAGAATGTAATTTGTGATATCGACGGCGTGCTGATGCACGACAACGTTGCCGTGCCGGGTGCTGCGGAGTTTCTTCACCGCATCATCGACAAAGGAATGCCTCTGGTTCTTCTCACGAACTACCCTTCTCAGACCGGTCAGGATCTGGCAAACCGCTTTGCCACGGCAGGGGTCGACGTCCCGGACAGCGTGTTTTATACCTCGGCGATGGCCACGGCGGATTTTCTGAAACGTCAGGAAGGAAAAAAAGCCTATGTGGTCGGTGAAGGCGCGCTGATCCATGAGCTGTATAAAGCGGGCTTTACCATCACCGACGTCAACCCGGATTTTGTGATTGTGGGTGAAACGCGCTCCTACAACTGGGAGATGATGCATAAGGCATCCTTCTTTGTGGCTAACGGCGCGCGCTTTATTGCGACCAACCCGGATACCCACGGTCGTGGTTTTTATCCGGCCTGCGGTGCGCTGTGTGCCGGTATCGAGAAGATCTCCGGGCGCAAGCCGTTCTACGTCGGCAAGCCCAGCCCGTGGATCATCCGTGCCGCACTCAACAAGATGCAGGCCCACTCAGAAGAGACCGTGATTGTCGGCGACAACCTGCGCACCGATATTCTTGCCGGTTTCCAGGCAGGTCTGGAGACGATTCTGGTCCTGTCAGGCGTCTCTCAGCTTGATGACATTGACTCAATGCCGTTCCGTCCAAGCTGGATTTACCCCTCCGTCGATGAAATTGACATCATCTGATACCGAACCACGCCTCAGGGCGTGGTTTTTTATTTTCTCGCCTGCAAAACACGTCCACATCTAAAGAAAAAGCACCTTCATTGCATAATCATCAATAAAAGCGCTCTTGGCATACGCATTTTTCACCGATCCGCAACCACCATTGCACTATTTCCGTTTTCACCCGTAAAACGCTTGCGCGCCCTGCCCCTTTGCGGCATTTTCATAAGCAAGCAACATTACAAAGCAACAGGGTTAACGGAGAAGGTTATGTGTTCAATTTTTGGCGTACTGGATATTAAAACTGACGCGGGCGAACTGCGTAAAAAGGCACTCGAACTGTCCCGCCTGATGCGCCATCGCGGACCGGACTGGTCAGGCGTTTACGCCAGTGACAAAGCGATTCTGGCTCACGAACGTCTGTCTATTGTTGACGTCAACGCCGGTGCACAGCCGCTGTATAACGAGAAAAAAACGCACGCGCTGGCTGTCAACGGTGAGATCTACAACCATCAGGCACTGCGCGCCGAGTACGGCGACCGCTACGCGTTCCAGACCGGGTCCGACTGTGAAGTGATCCTGGCGCTGTATCAGGAGAAAGGTCCAGAGTTTCTGGATGACCTGCAGGGTATGTTTGCCTTTGCCCTGTACGACAGCGAAAAAGACGCTTACCTGATTGGCCGTGACCACATCGGTATTATCCCGCTGTACATGGGCCACGATGAACACGGCAACTTCTACGTTGCCTCTGAAATGAAAGCCCTGGTGCCGGTCTGCCGCACCATCAAAGAGTTCCCGGCGGGTAGCTACCTGTGGAGTAAAGACGGCGAGATCCGTCCATACTACCAGCGTGACTGGTTCGATTACGACGCGGTAAAAGACAACGTCACGGACAAAGCCGAGCTGCGTCAGGCGTTGGAAGACTCCGTGAAAAGCCACCTGATGTCAGACGTACCTTACGGCGTACTGCTCTCTGGCGGTCTGGACTCCTCCGTGATCTCCGCAATCACCAAGAAATTCGCGGCCCGTCGCGTGGAAGATCAGGAGCGCTCAGAAGCCTGGTGGCCACAGCTGCACTCCTTTGCCGTGGGCCTGGAAGGCGCGCCGGATCTGAAAGCCGCGCAGGAAGTCGCAAACCACCTTGGCACCGTGCACCATGAAATTCACTTCACCGTGCAGGAAGGCCTGGATGCGATCCGCGATGTGATCTATCACATCGAAACCTATGACGTAACGACCATCCGCGCTTCAACGCCGATGTACCTGATGTCGCGTAAGATCAAGGCGATGGGCATCAAGATGGTGCTCTCCGGTGAAGGTTCTGACGAAGTGTTTGGTGGCTACCTGTACTTCCACAAAGCGCCAAACGCCAAAGAGCTGCACGAAGAGACCGTGCGTAAACTGCAGGCGCTGCATATGTTTGACTGTGCGCGTGCCAACAAAGCGATGTCGGCATGGGGTGTCGAAGCGCGCGTGCCGTTCCTGGATAAGAAATTCCTCGACGTGGCGATGCGCATCAACCCGCAGGACAAGATGTGCGGCAATGGAAAAATGGAAAAACATATCCTGCGTGAATGTTTTGAATCCTACCTGCCAGCGAGCGTGGCATGGCGTCAGAAAGAGCAGTTCTCCGATGGCGTAGGCTACAGCTGGATCGACACCCTGAAAGAGGTGGCGGCGAAACAGGTTTCTGACCAACAACTGGAAACCGCAAGCTTCCGCTTCCCGTACAACACGCCGGGATCGAAAGAAGCGTATCTCTACCGTGAAATCTTTGAAGAATTGTTCCCGGTACCGAGCGCTGCGGAGTGTGTGCCGGGTGGCCCGTCCGTCGCCTGCTCGTCTGCCAAAGCGATCGAATGGGATGAATCGTTCAAATCCATGAACGATCCGTCAGGACGTGCGGTAGGCGTTCACCAGTCAGCCTACAAATAATCGTGTATTTCATCATCAGGCCCTGCGGGGCCTGATTTTTTTTGCCCCGCTTTTGCACAGCTAAAACCGATTAATAACCAATAATTGCCGAATATTCGGTCACGCTGTTCGCAACCTAACCAAACAGTCACATTCCGGCTATTTTCGTTGAAAAAGGTGTTGACGCTGCAAGGGTCTATACGCATAATGCGCCCCGCAACGCCGATAAGGTAACGCGAAAAAAGATGGCTACGTAGCTCAGTTGGTTAGAGCACATCACTCATAATGATGGGGTCACAGGTTCGAATCCCGTCGTAGCCACCATCTTTTTTGCGGGAGTGGCGAAATTGGTAGACGCACCAGATTTAGGTTCTGGCGCCGCAAGGTGTGCGAGTTCAAGTCTCGCCTCCCGCACCATTCCCGGGTAAGCGTTGCACGGATGGGGTATCGCCAAGCGGTAAGGCACCGGTTTTTGATACCGGCATTCCCTGGTTCGAATCCAGGTACCCCAGCCATATTTCTTCGATTTTGCGGTTCTCCGCGGTATTGGGGTATCGCCAAGCGGTAAGGCACCGGTTTTTGATACCGGCATTCCCTGGTTCGAATCCAGGTACCCCAGCCATCGAAGATTGCAGTACTGGCTACGTAGCTCAGTTGGTTAGAGCACATCACTCATAATGATGGGGTCACAGGTTCGAATCCCGTCGTAGCCACCAAATTTAGATTATCGATGTTGTTCGGTAATGAAAAAAATTGTTGGGGTATCGCCAAGCGGTAAGGCACCGGATTCTGATTCCGGCATTCCGAGGTTCGAATCCTCGTACCCCAGCCAATTTAAAAAGTCGTTAAGCAGCTTGTTTAACGCAATTGGGGTGTCGCCAAGCGGTAAGGCTCTGGTTTCTGATACCAGCATTCCGGGGTTCGAATCCCTGCACCCCAGCCACTTAGTAACAAAAAAGCCCGCTCTGCGGGCTTTTTTGTTTTTGTACAAAATTGTGCGACCTGATTCACCCTAACCCTCTCCCCAAAGGGGCGAGGGAAAAGTCGGAGCAAAGATTAAAGTCCGAGGGCGTACTTCAGGGCCTGACGCTTCAGGCCACCGGCGCGTTCCGCTGCCATCAGACCTATGTTACGCAGAATACGCACCGGGGCTACGTCATTGCTAAACCCGGCATAGAACAGATCCATTCCCGACTGCATGAGGAAGTTATCCGCCATACGCCGCGTCTGATAACGCTTCAGCACCTGATGGCTGGCCCAGTTTTCCGCGTGTCCGCGGGCGCTGCCCAGCACATCCAGTAAGGCATCGACATCGCGATACCCCAGGTTCACGCCCTGCCCGGCCAACGGATGAATGGTGTGTGCCGCATCCCCCACCAGCGCTAAGCCTTCGCGGGCATACTGCAACGCATGACGGCGCGTGAGCGGGAACGCCCCGGCGGCGACCGGCGTGACGTGTCCCAGACGGCTCGGGAAGTGCAGCAGAATTTCGCGCTGCAGCTGTTCCATGTTCATTCCCTGCAACTGGCGAATGCGCGCCGGTTTGTCGTACCACACCAGCGACGCCCAGTTATCGAAGAGCGGTAAAAAGGCGTGCGGGCCGTTCGGCGTAAAGTGCTGCCAGGTGCTTTCACCCGGCGCATTCTCGCACCTGGCGGTAATCAGCATACAGGACTGTTCATACTGCCAGGCATGAACCCCGATCCCCGCCATCTGTCTGACCTGCGAGTTAGCGCCATCCGCCCCGATGACCAGCTTCACGGACAGCTCATCGCCGCTGTCGAGCGTCAGTAGATAGCCGCTCTCGTGAGGATGCAGCGCCTTAAGCGACGCAGGAACGCGCAGCGTCACCTTCGGGTGCGCCTCCAGCGCCTGCCAGAGCGCCAGCTGGAGCACGTTGTTTTCCACCATATAGCCCAGGCGCGGCAGCTTCAGCTCAGCGGCATCAAACGCGACGTGGGCATTTTCCCATTCCCAGGTTTCAAGACGGCTGTAAGGATGAGCGCGCATCGCCAGCACCGTCTCCCAGACGCCCAGCCCGCGCAGCAGATCGACGGACGACGCGCTGATAGCGGATATGCGCACATCCGGTTTACTGGCAGGATCGTAGGCTGGCGGAGCCGCCTGTTCGATTACCGTTACCTCAAATCCCTGCTGCGCCAGCCCCAGCGCCAGCGCGCCGCCGACCATACCGCCGCCGACAATGGCAACTTCGGTGTGTTGGAGTGTCATGGTCAATTTTCCTTATTGGAGAATCCCTTAAGTTTACCGGATTTTTGCGGTCCTGAGACACACAACCTTCATACTGGTCACAACCCCACCAAAGCATTACAATACGCGGCTTGCAATCCTGAGCTGAGCAAGTCGATGACTAAAAAACTCCATATAAAAACCTGGGGCTGTCAGATGAACGAATACGATTCATCCAAGATGGCCGATCTGCTGGACACCACCCACGGATACCAGCTGACTGAAAATGCGAAAGAAGCCGATGTGCTGCTGCTGAACACCTGTTCAATTCGTGAAAAAGCGCAGGAAAAAGTCTTTCACGTGTTAGGCCGCTGGAAACTTCTTAAACGAAAAAATCCGGACCTGATCATCGGCGTGGGCGGCTGCGTCGCGTCGCAGGAAGGCAAGCTGATCCGCCAGAGAGCCCCGTATGTGGACATTGTCTTTGGCCCTCAGACCCTGCACCGTCTGCCGGAGATGATCAATCAGGTTCGCGGTAACCGTAGCCCGGTCGTTGACGTCAGCTTCCCGGAAATCGAAAAATTTGACCGTCTGCCTGAGCCACGTGCCGATGGCCCGACCGCCTTCGTCTCCATCATGGAAGGCTGCAACAAATACTGCACGTACTGCGTGGTGCCGTACACCCGTGGTGAAGAGGTCAGCCGCCCGGCAGATGACATTCTGTTTGAAATCGCGCAGCTTGCAGCGCAGGGTGTGCGAGAAGTGAACCTGCTGGGCCAGAACGTTAACGCCTGGCGCGGTGAGAACTACGACGGCACGACCGGCAGCTTTGCCGAGTTGCTGCGTCTGGTGGCCGCGATTGACGGCATCGACCGCATTCGCTTTACCACCAGCCATCCGATGGAATTTACCGACGACATTATTGACGTCTATCGCGATACGCCAGAGCTGGTGAGCTTCCTGCACCTGCCGATCCAGTGCGGCTCGGACCGCGTGCTGAACCTGATGGGCCGCCCGCATACGGTGCTGGAGTATAAATCCACCATCCGCAAGCTGCGTGAAGCGCGTCCGGATATCCAGATTAGCTCTGACTTTATCGTCGGCTTCCCTGGCGAAACCGCTGATGACTTCGAGCGCACCATGAAGCTCATCGGCGAAGTGAACTTTGACGTCAGCTACAGCTTCATCTTCTCCGCGCGTCCTGGAACACCGGCGGCCGATATGGTTGACGATGTGCCGGAAGAAGAGAAAAAGCAGCGTCTGTATATTCTGCAGGAGCGTATCAACCAGCAGGCCAACGCCTGGAGCCGCCGCATGCTCGGCACCGTTCAGCGCATTCTGGTGGAAGGCACCTCCCGCAAGAGCATTATGGAACTCTCTGGTCGTACCGAAAATAACCGCGTGGTGAACTTTGAAGGCACCCCGGATATGATCGGTAAGTTTGTGGACGTCGAGATTGTCGAAGTGCTGACCAACTCGCTGCGCGCGAAGGTCGTCCGCACCGAAGACGAAATGGGCCTGCGTATCGCACAGTCACCGCAATCCGTGATCTCGCGTACCCGCAAAGAAAACGATTCTGGCGTTGGGATTTACCAGCCCTAATCCTTCAGGCCTGCCTCTTTTGGCAGGCCTTGTATTTCCTCTCATCGCCCCCAATATCTTCCGCAACGCTTGCGCCTTTATTCTGTGGCGTGAATAATTTCGGTAATGACCGTTTTATTACGCCTGTCGCAACGGATCAGTTAACCAATCAAAGAGGAACAGTTTGAACATAGATACGCGTGAAATTAGCCTTGAGCCAGCAGACAACGCTCGCCTGCTGAGCCTGTGCGGGCCGTTTGATGACAACATCAAACAACTGGAGCGACGTCTGGGTATCGAAATCAATCGTCGCGATAATCATTTCAAACTCACCGGACGCCCTATCTGCGTCAACGCCGCTGCGGACATTCTGCGTAGCCTGTATGTCGACACCTCCCCCATGCGCGGCGAAATTCAGGATATCGAACCGGAGCAGATTCACCTCGCCATTAAAGAGGCGCGCGTGCTTGAGCAAAGCGCGGAGAGCGTGCCGGACTATGGCAAGGCGATCAACATTAAGACCAAGCGTGGCGTCATCAAGCCGCGTACGCCAAACCAGGCGCAGTACATCGCCAATATTCTCGACCACGACATCACCTTCGGCGTGGGGCCGGCGGGTACGGGTAAAACCTATCTTGCCGTTGCCGCAGCGGTCGATGCGCTGGAGCGTCAGGAGATCCGACGTATCCTGCTGACCCGCCCTGCCGTTGAAGCCGGTGAAAAACTGGGCTTCCTGCCGGGCGATCTGAGCCAGAAGGTCGATCCGTATCTGCGTCCTTTATACGATGCGCTGTTCGAAATGCTGGGCTTTGAGAAGGTCGAGAAGCTCATTGAGCGTAACGTGATCGAAGTGGCCCCGCTCGCCTACATGCGCGGCCGCACGCTGAACGATGCGTTCATCATTCTCGATGAGAGCCAGAACACCACCATCGAACAGATGAAGATGTTCCTGACGCGTATTGGCTTTAACTCGAAAGCGGTGATTACCGGCGACGTCACCCAGATTGACCTGCCGCGCAGCACCAAATCGGGCCTGCGCCACGCCATCGAAGTGCTGGCCGAGGTCGACGAAATCAGCTTTAACTTCTTCCACAGTGAAGACGTGGTACGCCACCCGGTGGTCGCGCGTATCGTTAACGCTTATGAAGCCTGGGAAGAGGCGGATCAGAAGCGTAAGGCCGAACTGGCCGCAGAACGTAAGCGCGAAGCGCAGGAGCAAGAACAGAAATGAGTCAGGTGATCCTCGATTTACAGCTGGCCTGTGAAGACAATTCCGGCATGCCAGATGAGGCACAGTTTCAGAAATGGCTGGATGCCGTTATCCCGCAGTTTCAGGAAGAATCAGAAGTCACGATTCGCCTGGTGGATGAAGCAGAAAGCCATGAGCTTAACCTGACCTATCGCGGGAAAGATAAGCCGACCAACGTGCTCTCTTTCCCGTTCGAAGCCCCACCGGGCATCGAGATGCCGCTGTTGGGCGATCTGATCATCTGCCGTCAGGTGGTTGAACAGGAAGCCAAAGAGCAGCAGAAACCCCTTGAAGCCCACTGGGCGCACATGGTGGTACACGGCAGCCTGCATCTGCTCGGCTACGATCATATTGAAGACGACGAAGCGGAAGAGATGGAGTCCCTCGAGACAGAGATAATGCTTGCTCTGGGCTATGAGGATCCGTACATTGCCGAGAAAGAATAGTCCGTCACCTGACTGACTAACCCGCCGCCACGAAAGGACATCGCGTGGCGGTAAACGTTGAACTAACAAGAGAACCCTTAACAAACGCCATGAGCGACGACAATTCACACAGTAGCGACACGACAACCAGTAAAAAGGGATTTTTCTCCCTCATTCTGAACCAGCTTTTCCACGGCGAACCCAAAAACCGTGATGAACTGCTGGAGCTGATTCGTGATTCCGGGCAGAACGACCTTATCGACGAAGATACGCGCGAAATGCTCGAAGGGGTTATGGACATCGCCGACCAGCGCGTTCGCGATATCATGATCCCCCGCTCGCAGATGATCACCCTGAAACGTAACCAGACCCTGGACGAGTGCCTCGATGTGATCATCGAATCCGCCCACTCGCGTTTCCCGGTCATCAGCGAAGATAAAGATCACATCGAAGGGATTTTGATGGCGAAAGATCTGCTGCCGTTTATGCGCAGCGATGCCGAAGCCTTCAGCATGGAAAAAGTGTTACGCCAGGCCGTGGTTGTGCCGGAAAGTAAACGTGTGGACCGGATGCTGAAAGAATTTCGCTCTCAGCGTTACCACATGGCGATTGTTATTGATGAATTTGGTGGCGTCTCCGGTCTGGTCACGATCGAGGATATCCTTGAGCTGATCGTGGGCGAAATCGAAGATGAGTATGACGAAGAAGAGGATATCGACTTCCGTCAGCTCAGCCGCCACACCTGGACCGTGCGTGCGCTGGCCTCCATCGAGGACTTCAACGACGCCTTCGGAACCCACTTCAGCGACGAAGAGGTCGATACCATTGGCGGGCTGGTGATGCAGGCCTTTGGCCATCTCCCGGCGCGCGGTGAGACCGTTGACATCGACGGTTACCAGTTCAAAGTAGCTATGGCCGACAGCCGACGTATTATACAGGTTCATGTCAGAACGCCGGACGACTCACCGGTGCCAAAACTGGAAGATTAATGTAAATGGCATTTGCCCCATTGCTTGAACGCCAGCGCGTCCGTTTGCTGCTGGCGCTGTTACTCGGAGCCAGCGGTACGCTGGCTTTTTCTCCTTACGATATCTGGCCTGCGGCCATACTCTCCCTGATGGGGCTTCAGGGTCTGACCCTGAACCGTCGTCCGGTACAGGCTGCAGCTATCGGCTACTTCTGGGGACTGGGGCTGTTTGGCTCAGGTATTAACTGGGTCTACGTCAGCATCGCCCAGTTTGGCGGTATGCCGGGCCCGGTAAACGTCTTCCTGGTGGTACTGCTCGCCGCCTATCTCTCGCTCTATACTGGCCTGTTCGCCGGCATCCTTTCTCGCCTGTGGCCCAAAACCAGCTGGCTGCGCGTCGCGATTGCCGCACCGGTGGTCTGGCAAATCACGGAATTCCTGCGCGGCTGGGTGCTGACCGGCTTCCCGTGGCTGCAGTTCGGCTACAGTCAGATTGACGGCCCGCTCAAAGGCCTGGCGCCGGTCATGGGCGTTGAGGCCATTAACTTCCTGCTCATGGTGGTCAGCGGCCTGTTGGTCCTGGCGCTGGTCACGCGCGGCTGGAAGCCGCTGGCTGTGGCGCTGGTGCTGTTCGCTCTTCCCTTCCCGCTGCGCTATATCCAGTGGTTCACGCCTGAGCCCGCGCGCGCTATGCAGGTTTCCATGGTTCAGGGGAACATCCCGCAGTCTATGAAGTGGGACGAGAAAGAGCTGCTGAATACGCTGAAGATCTACGCCAACGCCACCGAAGAGGTGATGGGTAAATCGCAGCTGATTATCTGGCCGGAGTCTGCCATTCCCGATCTGGAGATCAACCAGCAGCCGTTCCTCAACATGATGAACGACCTGCTGCTCTCGCGTGGCAGCACGCTGATCACCGGGATTGTCGATGCGCGTCTGAATCAGCAGAACCGCTACGACACTTACAACACCATCATTACGCTCGGCAAAGACAGCGAATACAGCTACCACTCCACTGACCGGTACAACAAGAACCACCTGGTGCCGTTTGGTGAATTTGTGCCGCTGGAGTCGATTCTGCGCCCGCTGGCCCCGTTCTTCGATCTGCCGATGTCCTCCTTCAGCCGCGGCCCGTACGTTCAGCCTCAGTTGCACGCGCACGGCGTTGCCCTGACGGCGGCCATCTGCTACGAAATCATCCTCGGCGAGCAGGTGCGCGATAACTTCCGTCCGGATACGGACTATCTGCTGACCATCTCTAACGATGCCTGGTTTGGTAAGTCAATCGGCCCGTGGCAGCACTTCCAGATGGCACGCATGCGCTCCCTGGAGCTGGCGCGTCCGTTACTGCGCAGCACCAACAACGGTATCACCGCCGTGATTGGCCCGCAGGGTGAAATCCAGGCCATGATCCCACAGTTCACCCGTGAGGTACTGACCACTCACGTCACCCCGACCACGGGGCTGACGCCATACGCCCGTACCGGCAACTGGCCGCTGTGGATCCTGACCGCGCTGTTCGGCTTTGGCGCGGTGCTGATGAGCCTGCGCCAGCGTCGTAAATAACCTTCCCTTCTGTTGCCGGGTGGCGGCTACGCCTTACCCGGCCTACCTTCAACATTTCCGTTCCCGTAGCTCGGGTAAGGCGCAGCCGCCACCCGACAATTCCCTCCAGACTTCAATTCTGGCACGCCTATTGCTTTGTTTATTCAGGTAAACGCAGTTTGGCTTAACGTGCAACTTTGTCGCACCAGCGTAGATCATCGGTAGCACCGAAACGGTGCAACGGGAGATATTTGCCTCTGAATGGTGCGGCGCGCTTCGCAAAAATAAACAATAACGCAGCAAAATCTTTACATTAAGCCAGACTAAATGTTAACAAGCTTGCATAACACTGCACTCGCATTGCGCGAGATATAACAACATCACAATGGGTATCAATGCGTCTCTGGCGCTGATAAGAAAGGAGTTGGGTATGCAATTACGTAAACTGGCCACAGCAATGCTGGTTATGGGAATGTCTGCAGGCGTGGTTCACGCTGAAGATGCGCCAGCAGCAGGCAGCACTCTCGACAAGATTGCCAAAAACGGCGTCATCGTGGTCGGCCACCGTGAATCTTCTGTCCCGTTCTCTTACTACGACAACACGCAAAAAGTCGTGGGCTATTCACAGGATTACTCCAACGCTATCGTTGAAGCCGTGAAGAAAAAGCTGAACAAACCTGACCTGCAGGTGAAGCTGATCCCAATCACTTCACAGAACCGTATTCCACTGCTGCAAAACGGCACCTTTGATTTCGAGTGTGGCTCCACCACCAACAACCTCGAGCGTCAGAAACAGGCAGCCTTCTCTGACACCATCTTTGTTGTAGGCACCCGCCTGCTGACGAAGAAAGGCGGTGAGATTAAAGACTTCGCTGACCTGAAAGGCAAAGCGGTCGTTGTCACCTCCGGTACCACGTCTGAAGTGCTGCTGCACAAGCTGAACGACGAGAAGAAAATGGATATGCGCATCATCAGCGCGAAAGACCATGGCGACTCCTTCCGTACCCTGGAAAGCGGCCGTGCCGTCGCGTTTATGATGGATGATGCCCTGCTGGCGGGCGAGCGTGCGAAAGCGAAGAAACCTGACAACTGGGATATCGTCGGCACCGCGCAGTCGAAAGAAGCCTACGGCTGTATGCTGCGTAAAGACGATCCGCAGTTCAAAAAGCTGATCGATGACACCATCGCTCAGGTGCAGACCTCCGGCGAAGCGGAAAAATGGTTCGACAAATGGTTCAAGAACCCAATTCCACCTAAAAACCTGAACATGAATTTTGAACTGTCTGAAGACATGAAAGCGCTGTTCAAATCTCCAAATGACAAGGCTCTTAACTAATTAGAACAACAGGGGCGGGATCTCCTGCCCTCTCGATTGTCGGGAAGCATGGACAGACTATACGTTGAGTGGTCGTTCCCCACTCAGCGCGAAAAATGAGCTTCTCACCAATCTTCGAGGGTAGCGCTGCTACCCTTTTTTTTCTGGAGTTTATTATGTCAATCGACTGGAACTGGGGCATATTTCTGCAACAAGCCCCGTTCGGCAACACCACCTATCTTGGCTGGCTGTGGAGCGGCTTTCAGGTCACCGTGGCATTATCGATAACGGCGTGGATCATCGCGTTTCTTGTCGGTTCTCTGTTCGGTATTCTGCGCACCGTCCCTAACCGTTTTCTTTCAACGCTTGGCACCCTCTATGTGGAACTGTTCCGTAACGTTCCGCTGATCGTGCAATTCTTTACCTGGTATCTGGTTATCCCGGAACTGCTGCCGGAAAATATTGGCATGTGGTTCAAGTCGGAACTGGATCCGAATGTGCAGTTCTTTGTCTCCTCCATGATGTGTCTGGGGCTGTTTACCGCTGCGCGCGTTTGCGAGCAGGTGCGTGCCGCCATTCAGTCATTACCCCGTGGACAAAAAAATGCGGGTCTGGCGATGGGATTAACCCTGCCACAAACCTACCGCTACGTGCTGCTGCCTAACGCCTACCGCGTCATCGTTCCGCCGATGACCTCCGAGATGATGAACCTGGTGAAAAACTCGGCCATCGCCTCAACCATCGGCCTGGTCGATATGGCTGCACAGGCGGGCAAGCTGCTGGATTACTCCGCTCACGCGTGGGAATCCTTCACCGCGATCACGCTCGCCTACGTTCTGATTAACGCTTTCATCATGCTGGTGATGAACCTGGTTGAACGCAAAATTCGCCTGCCGGGCAACATGGGGGGCAAATAATGTACGAATTTGACTGGAGTTCTATCGTTCCATCCATGCCTTATCTGCTTGATGGACTGATGATTACCTTAAAAATCACCGTCATTGCCATCGTCGTCGGTATTGTCTGGGGCACCCTGCTGGCCGTCATGCGCCTGTCGAGCTTTAAGCCGCTCGCCTGGTTCGCGACCGCCTACGTTAACGTGTTCCGCTCCATCCCGCTGGTAATGGTGCTGCTGTGGTTTTACCTGATCGTGCCCGGCTTCCTGCAAAACGTACTGGGGCTGTCGCCGAAAACCGATATCCGTCTGATCTCGGCGATGGTGGCGTTCTCGATGTTTGAGGCCGCTTACTACTCGGAGATTATCCGTGCGGGCATTCAGAGTATCTCCCGCGGGCAATCCAGCGCCGCGCTGGCGCTGGGGATGACGCACTGGCAGTCCATGCAGCTCATTATTCTGCCGCAGGCGTTTCGCGCCATGGTTCCGCTCCTGCTGACCCAGGGTATCGTGCTGTTCCAGGATACCTCTCTGGTCTACGTGCTGAGCCTGGCAGACTTCTTCCGTACCGCGTCAACCATCGGTGAGCGTGATGGTACGCAGGTTGAGATGGTGCTCTTTGCGGGTGCGGTCTATTTTGTGATTAGTTTAAGCGCGTCGCTGTTGGTCAGCTGGCTGAAGAAAAGGACGGTACAATGATTTCCCTGAAAAATGTTTCTAAATGGTATGGGCACTTTCAGGTGCTGACCGACTGCTCCACCGAAGTGAAAAAAGGCGACGTGGTAGTGGTGTGCGGACCGTCCGGTTCCGGTAAATCGACGCTGATCAAAACCGTCAATGGTCTGGAGCCGGTCCAGCAGGGCGAGATCGTCGTCAACGGTACCAAAGTCAACGACAAGAAAACCAATCTTGCCCAGCTTCGCTCTCACGTTGGTATGGTGTTCCAGCATTTTGAGCTGTTCCCTCACCTCTCCATTATTGAGAACCTGACCCTGGCCCAGGTGAAAGTGCTCAAGCGTGATAAAAAAGCGTCGCGCGAGAAAGGTCTGAAGCTCCTGGAACGCGTTGGCCTCTCTGCGCATGCCGATAAGTTCCCGGCGCAGCTCTCCGGCGGCCAACAGCAGCGTGTGGCGATCGCCCGCGCACTGTGCATGGATCCGGTTGCCATGCTGTTTGATGAGCCAACGTCGGCGCTCGATCCGGAGATGATCAACGAAGTGCTGGACGTAATGGTCGAACTGGCGCACGAAGGGATGACCATGATGGTGGTGACCCACGAAATGGGCTTCGCCCGTAAGGTGGCCAACCGAGTGATCTTTATGGACGAAGGGAAAATTGTCGAAGATTCCCCGAAAGAGGAGTTCTTCGCCAACCCGAAATCCGAACGTGCGAAAGATTTCCTCGCCAAAATCCTGCACTAATCTTCTCGGTGCGCAATCTGCGGATTGCGCACTGCTTCACGCTTTAGCTCTCTTTATCTATTCGGCGTCACATTGCAGCGTTAACCTTGTCACAAAATAACGCTATGAATGGAGAACGCTATGGCACAACCCATCATTTTCGATTGCGATCCGGGTCATGATGACGCGATCGCGCTCGTTCTTGCACTTGCCTCCCCTGAACTCGACGTCAAAGCCGTCACCTCTTCCGCCGGAAACCAGACGCCGGATAAAACCCTGCGTAACGTTTTGCGCATGCTGACGCTGCTCGGGCGCACCGATATTCCCGTCGCCGGTGGCGCCCTCAAGCCCCTGATGCGTGAGTTAATTATCGCGGATAACGTGCATGGTGAAAGCGGGCTGGACGGTCCGGCGCTGCCTGAGCCGGGCTTCACGCCGCAAAACTGCACCGCCGTGGAGCTGATGGCGAAGGTGCTGCGCGAGAGCGCGGAACCCGTGACGCTGGTGGCTACCGGGCCGCAAACCAACGTCGCGCTGCTGCTGAACAGCCACCCTGAACTGCACAGCAAAATCGCCCGTATCGTCATCATGGGCGGGGCCATGGGTCTGGGAAACTGGACGCCGTCCGCAGAATTCAACATTTTTGTCGACCCGGAAGCGGCGGAGATCGTCTTCCAGTCCGGTTTGCCCGTCGTGATGGCGGGGCTGGACGTGACCCATCGCGCGCAGATTATGGCTGACGACATTGAGCGCTTCCGTGCCGTGGGTAATCCGGTCGCGACAACCGTGGCTGAGCTGCTCGACTTCTTTATGGAGTATCACAAAGCCGAGAAATGGGGATTCCACGGCGCGCCGCTGCACGATCCATGCACCATTGCCTGGCTATTAAAGCCGGAGATGTTTACCACGGTCCACAGGTGGGTTGGCGTTGAAACTCAGGGGAAATACACCCAGGGGATGACGGTGGTGGACTACTTCTCGCTGACGGGAAATAAGCCGAATACCACGGTGATGGTGGATATTGAACGTGAGGCGTTTGTGGATTTGCTGGCGGAGAGGCTGGATTACTATAGTGCAGCCTGATGCCCTCACCCCTACCCTCTCCCACGGGGAGAGGGAGCAAACACTAAAAACGGCAACGGGGTTGCCGTTTTGCTTTTACCTTTTGCGGCCTGATGCCCTCACCCCGGCCCTCTCCCACGGGAGAGGGCGCAAACCTGCGCTTTTACCTAGGGCTCAAACGGCCGACGCTGGAACTGATCGTGGCCGCATTTCGGACACAGCGACAGAACCTCCGGCGTATACACCGCAATATGGTGGTGGCAATTCTCGCACACCAGATTTCCCAGCCCGACCACCTCACCGCTGTGGTACACACCGTGGTGGTTCAAATCCTGAAAGACTTCACGCCACTCCAGCTGCGTTTTATCCGTGATATCGGCCAGCTCCTGCCACAGGCTCTCTTTGATCACCCGCATGAAAACGCTGTCCGTGACCTCCTCCTGGCTCTCCTGGTAGCTGCGCGCGAACTCTTCCAGATCGCGACGCACGGCACGCGTCACCTCTTCCACTTCGGTTCGCGTTAACTCACCCGTTTGCGACACGCGGGCACGCGCCTGCTCCACCAGCGCATCGATATCGCGCTCGCCGTTACGCAGCCGTTCCGTCAGTGTCGCCACCAGTTCGCGGTAAAATTGAGCAACCTTGTTCATCATTTTGCCTCCCGGGTAAGTAACTATTTCTAATAATAGACCTTATTTCATCGCCGCTTTGTCAGGTGAAGCACAGACCCGGTAAATTCCTGCAAAGCGCATTTGTGCGAAAGGCTGTTTTGACGCGGGCGTTTGGGCTATGCTATGCGGATCTGAATTACCACATCCATTGGCTACATTTGTAGCTGTATTGAAAACAGGACCACTGGCTGCCATGCAAGAGCAATACCGCCCGGAAGAGATAGAATCAAAAGTCCAGCAACACTGGGACGAGAAGCGCACCTTTGAAGTAACCGAAGACGAGAGCAAAGAGAAGTATTACTGCCTGTCGATGCTTCCCTATCCTTCTGGTCGACTACACATGGGCCACGTGCGTAACTACACCATTGGTGATGTGATTGCGCGTTACCAGCGCATGCTGGGTAAAAACGTTCTGCAACCCATCGGTTGGGATGCGTTCGGTCTGCCTGCGGAAGGCGCGGCGGTAAAAAATAATACGGCGCCGGCACCGTGGACGTATGACAACATCGCGTACATGAAAAACCAGCTCAAAATGCTGGGCTTCGGCTATGACTGGAGCCGCGAGCTGGCAACCTGTACGCCGGAATACTACCGCTGGGAACAGAAGTTCTTCACCGAGCTGTACAAAAAAGGCCTGGTGTACAAGAAGACCTCTGCCGTTAACTGGTGCCCGAATGACCAGACCGTTCTCGCGAACGAACAGGTTATCGATGGCTGCTGCTGGCGCTGTGACACCAAAGTAGAGCGTAAAGAGATCCCGCAGTGGTTTATCAAAATCACCGCTTATGCTGATGAGCTGCTGAACGATCTGGATAATCTGGACCACTGGCCAGATACCGTTAAGACCATGCAGCGCAACTGGATCGGCCGTTCTGAAGGCGTGGAAATTACCTTCAACGTTGAGAACTACGACCAGACCCTGACCGTCTACACCACCCGTCCGGACACCTTCATGGGCGCGACCTACC
The DNA here is from genome assembly GCF_011752745.1 of Enterobacter sp. Acro-832. Classification (NCBI taxonomy): domain Bacteria; kingdom Pseudomonadati; phylum Pseudomonadota; class Gammaproteobacteria; order Enterobacterales; family Enterobacteriaceae; genus Enterobacter; species Enterobacter sp. Acro-832. Next base: position 105,264 of record NZ_VWWX01000002.1, on the reverse strand, counting down.
TGGCCGTGGCCGCAGGTCACCCGCTGGCGCAGAAAGCGGCAGAAAACAATCCGGAACTGGCTACCTTCATCGACGAATGCCGCAACACCAAAGTGGCCGAAGCCGATATGGCAACGATGGAGAAAAAAGGCGTTGATACCGGCTTTAAAGCCATTCACCCGCTGACGGGCGAAGCGATCCCTGTCTGGGCCGCCAACTTCGTACTGATGGAATACGGCACGGGCGCCGTGATGGCCGTTCCGGGTCACGACCAGCGCGACTACGAATTTGCCACCAAATATGGCCTGACCATCAAGCCAGTTATTCTGGCGGCTGACGGTTCTGAACCAGACCTGTCCGAACACGCGCTGACCGAAAAAGGGACCTTGTTCAACTCCGGCGAGTTCAGCGGTCTGAGCTTCGAAGAGGGCTTCAACGCCATCGCCGACAAGCTGGCCTCCCTTGGCGTGGGCGAGCGTAAAGTTAACTTCCGTCTGCGCGACTGGGGTGTTTCCCGTCAGCGTTACTGGGGTGCGCCAATTCCAATGGTGACGCTGGAAGATGGCACCGTGATGCCAACGCCAGAAGATCAGTTGCCGGTGATCCTGCCGGAAGACGTCGTCATGGACGGCATCACCAGCCCGATCAAAGCCGATCCTGAGTGGGCTAAAACCACCGTCAACGGCCAGCCTGCGCTGCGCGAAACCGACACCTTTGACACCTTTATGGAGTCATCCTGGTACTATGCACGCTACACCTGCCCGCAGTATCAGGATGGCATGCTGGATTCCAACGCGGCGAACTACTGGCTGCCGGTAGATATCTACATCGGTGGTATCGAACACGCCATCATGCACCTGCTCTACTTCCGCTTCTTCCACAAGCTGATGCGCGATGCGGGCATGGTGAACTCTGACGAACCTGCAAAACAGCTGCTGTGCCAGGGCATGGTGCTGGCGGATGCCTTCTATTACGTCGGTGCAAACGGCGAGCGTAACTGGGTTTCTCCGGTTGACGCGATCGTTGAACGCGACGAGAAGGGCCGTATCGTGAAGGCCAAAGACGCCGAAGGTCATGAGCTGGTCTACACCGGCATGAGCAAGATGTCTAAGTCGAAAAACAACGGTATCGATCCGCAGGTGATGGTTGAGCGTTACGGTGCGGATACCGTGCGTCTGTTCATGATGTTTGCATCTCCGGCAGACATGACGCTGGAGTGGCAGGAGTCTGGCGTAGAAGGCGCAAACCGCTTCCTGAAACGCGTCTGGAAACTGGTTTACGAGCACACCTCACTGGGCGATGCCCCGGCGCTGAACGCCGCCGCACTGACTGAAGATCAGCAGGCGCTGCGTCGTGATGTTCATAAAACGATTGCGAAAGTGACCGATGATATTGGTCGTCGTCAGACCTTCAATACCGCAATTGCGGCTATTATGGAACTGATGAACAAGCTGGCGAAAGCCCCGCAGGACGGCGAGCAGGATCGTGCCTTAATGCGTGAAGCACTGCTGGCCGTCGTTCGCATGCTGAACCCGTTCACGCCGCACGTTAGCTTTACCCTGTGGCAGGAACTGAAAGGCGAAGGCGATATCGACAACGCGCCGTGGCCGCAGGCTGACGAAGCCGCGATGGTGGAAAACACCACGCTGGTCGTAGTCCAGGTGAACGGCAAAGTCCGCGGTAAAATTACCGTGGCGGTCGATGCAACCGAAGAACAGGTTCGCGAGCGCGCGGGCCAGGAACCACTGGTCGCTAAATATCTTGAGGGCGTTACCGTACGTAAAGTGATCTACGTACCGGGTAAACTGCTGAATCTGGTCGTTGGCTAAGCGCGGGAGGAAACGTGCGACAACTGGCAACAATACTCTTATCTCTGGCGGTGCTTGTCACCGCTGGCTGTGGCTGGCACCTGCGCAATACCACGGCGGTGCCTGCTCAGATGAAAACCATGATCTTTGATTCCGGGGATCCGAATGGTCCACTCAGCCGGGCAATTCGCAATCAGCTGCGCCTCAACGGCGTTGAGCTTGTTGAGAAACAGACGCTGCGTCAGGATGTACCGTCTCTGCGTGTGACAGGAAGTGGTCTGTCGAGAGATACCGCGTCTATCTTCCAGGATGGCCGTACCGCAGAGTATCAAATGGTGTTGACGGTCAACGCGGCAGTTCTGATCCCGGGTAAAGACATCTATCCGATCAGTACGAAAGTGTACCGTTCGTTCTTCGATAACCCGCAGACGGCGCTGGCTAAAGATGCCGAACAGCAGATTATCATCAACGAAATGTACGACAAGGCGGCGGAACAGCTGATCCGTAAACTGCCTAGTATTGCAGCGTCAACCAAACAAGGATCTGACATTGTTGATAAACCGGTTGATGGCACGCTTCCTGCTGCTAACTCTCTGGGTAAATGATGATCAGGCTGTATCCTGAACAACTCCGCGCGCAGCTCAATGAAGGGCTGCGCGCGGCGTATCTGCTTCTTGGAAACGATCCGTTATTGCTTCAGGAAAGCCTGGATGCCGTGCGGCATGCCGCCGCCGCGCAGGGCTTTGATGAACATCACACCGTCCAGTTGGATAACAACACCGACTGGAACGCTCTCTTCTCGCTCTGTCAGGCGATGAGCCTGTTCGCATCGCGCCAGACAATTCAGATCCTGCTGCCGGAGAACGGCCCTAACGCGGCGATAAACGAGCAGCTCGCAACGCTGGTCAGCCTCTTACACAGCGATCTGCTCCTTATTGCGCGTGGCAACAAGCTGACCAAAGCGCAGGAAAACGCGGCCTGGTTTACCCAACTTGCGACCCACGCGGTGCTGGTCACCTGTCAGACGCCTGAGCAGGCACATCTGCCTAAATGGGTCGCCGCGAGAGCGAAACAGCACAACCTTCAGCTGGATGACGCGGCGAATCAGTTGCTCTGCTACTGCTATGAAGGTAACCTGCTGGCCCTGGCGCAGGCGCTTGACAGACTCTCCCTGCTCTGGCCGGACGGCAAGCTGACCTTGCCGCGCGTCGAGCAGGCCGTTAACGACGCGGCGCACTTCACGCCGTTCCACTGGGTGGACGCGCTGCTGTCGGCAAAAAGTAAACGCGCCCTGCATATTCTGCAGCAGCTGCGCCTCGAAGGCAGCGAACCGGTTATTCTGCTGCGAACCCTGCAGCGCGAATTACTGCTGCTGATTACGCTCAAGCGTCAGTCTGCCCATACGCCTTTGCGTTCGCTGTTTGATAAACACCGGGTGTGGCAAAATCGCCGGGCTTTGACCACCGAGGCCATCAACCGCCTGAGTCATGAACAGCTTCGCCAGGCGGTACAGCTTCTGATGCGCGCCGAGCTTACGCTCAAGCAAGATTACGGCCAGTCGGTCTGGGCGGAGCTGGAAAGCCTTTCTCTGCTGCTCTGCCACAAGGCGCTGGCAGACGTTTTTATTGATGGATAGTATGCATTCTTTACAGGCCCTGTATGGCGGCACCTTCGACCCGGTACACTACGGGCATCTGAAGCCGGTTGAAATTCTGGCGAATCTGATCGGCCTTCAGCGCGTTACCATCATGCCCAATAATGTCCCGCCCCACCGTCCACAGCCCGAGGCGACCAGCGAGCAGCGAAAAGAGATGCTTGCCCTGGCCATCGCAGATAAGCCGCTCTTCCGGCTTGACGAGCGTGAGCTGCGTCGCGACACACCCTCCTGGACCTCGCAGACGCTTCAGGAGTGGCGCGCAGAACAGGGGCCAGACCAGCCGCTGGCTTTTATCATCGGTCAGGATTCCCTGCTGAACTTCCCCACATGGCATAAATATGAAACCATTCTGGAGAACAGCCATCTGCTCGTCTGCCGCCGTCCTGGCTATCCGCTGACCATGCGCGAAGCACAGTACCAGCAGTGGCTGGAAGATCATCTCACCGCCAATGTTGAAGATCTCCACAATCAGCCTGCCGGGAAGATTTATCTGGCGGAAACGCCGTGGTTCGATATCTCTGCGACTCTCATTCGCGAGCGTTTACAGCAGGGTTTAGCATGTGACGATCTGCTCCCCGCACCGGTGCTGGCCTATATCCATACGCACGGTTTGTATCAGAAAAGCGCAGATGAATAGCGGGAAGGCATAAAAAGCGGCTTATTGTTTATCCTGCCTTGACAGGGTAAGCCATACTGTTATTCTCCGCTGCCAGACTTTCCCGCCAGTCATTGCTTTACAGAAATTGTTTTACAAAAATGGCGATGCAATCTCAGGCGGAGGGTGGGATGATACCCGCCTTCAAAAGCCTGGCCGGAGACATTTGTCCCGACACAGGTATGAGTTCAGGTATACTGCCTGGCTACGAATTCAAAGTTTTACAATCTCATTCACCCCAGGGGGAAAACTTGCAGGGTAAAGCACTCCAGGATTTTGTTATTGACAAAATTGATGACCTGAAAGGTCAGGACATCATCGCGATTGACGTGAAGGGTAAATCCAGTATTACCGACTGCATGATTATCTGCACCGGTACGTCCACGCGTCATGTTGTTTCGATTGCCGATCACGTGGTTCAGGAATCGCGTGCAGCAGGGCTGTTACCGCTGGGTGTTGAAGGTGAAGCGACGGCTGACTGGGTGGTTGTCGATCTCGGCGATGTGATTGTCCACGTCATGCAGGACGAGAGTCGTCGCCTGTATGAACTGGAAAAACTCTGGGGTTAATGCGTGAAGTTGCAGCTGGTCGCCGTCGGCACCAAAATGCCGGACTGGGTACAAACCGCTTTTACTGAATATCTGCGTCGTTTTCCAAAAGACATGCCGTTCGAACTGGTGGAAATTCCCGCCGGTAAGCGCGGCAAGAACGCCGATATCAAACGTATTCTCGATAAAGAGGGCGAACTGATGCTGGCTGCCGCAGGCAAGAACCGCATCGTCACCCTCGATATTCCAGGAAAACCCTGGGATACGCCGCAGCTGGCGCACGAACTGGAGCGCTGGAAGCAGGATGGTCGTGACGTCAGTCTGTTGATTGGCGGGCCTGAAGGGTTATCCCCTGCCTGCAAAGCGGCAGCAGAACAAAGTTGGTCCCTCTCCGCGCTGACGCTTCCCCACCCGCTCGTTCGGGTACTGGTGGCAGAAAGCCTGTATCGCGCGTGGAGCATTACTACCAACCACCCCTATCACCGCGAGTAATGACTGACCAGGGTAGATTAAGCAGCGGATGAAACTACAGAATTCTTTTCGCGACTATACGGCTGAGTCCGCGCTGTTTGTGCGCCGGGCGCTGGTCGCCTTCACCGGGATTTTGCTGCTTACCGGCGTGCTGATCGCCAACCTTTATAATCTGCAAATTGTCCGCTTTACCGATTACCAGACGCGTTCCAACGAAAACCGTATCAAGCTGGTACCTATCGCACCCAGCCGCGGCATTATTTACGATCGTAACGGCACCCCGCTGGCGTTAAACCGCACCATCTATCAAATCGAGATGATGCCGGAAAAAGTCGATAATGTTCAGGATACGCTGGAAGCGCTGAAAAGCGTTGTTGACCTTAACGACGACGATATCGCCGCCTTTAAAAAAGAACGCGCCCGCTCACACCGATTCACCTCCATCCCGGTTAAAACCAACCTGACGGAAGTCCAGGTGGCCCGCTTTGCGGTGAACCAGTACCGTTTCCCCGGCGTGGAAGTAAAAGGTTACAAGCGTCGCTACTACCCCTACGGCTCCGCGCTGACGCATGTGATTGGCTACGTCTCCAAGATTAACGACAAAGACGTCGACCGCCTCGATAAAGACGGCAAGCTGGCGAACTACGCCGCAACGCATGATATCGGTAAGCTGGGCATTGAACGCTACTACGAAGATGTCCTGCACGGGCAAACCGGCTATGAAGAGGTTGAGGTTAATAACCGTGGCCGCGTGATTCGCCAGCTTAAAGAGGTACCGCCGCAGGCGGGGCATGACGTCTATCTGACCCTCGACCTTAAGCTGCAGCAGTATATTGAAACCCTGCTGGCGGGCAGCCGTGCAGCCGTTGTGGTCACCGATCCTCGAACCGGCGGCATCCTGGCGATGGTGTCAATGCCAAGCTATGACCCGAACCTGTTTGTTGACGGCATTTCCAGTAAAGACTACTCCGGTCTGCTGAATGACCCCAACACGCCGCTGGTGAACCGCGCGACGCAAGGGGTTTACCCACCGGCATCAACGGTTAAACCGTACGTGGCGGTCTCTGCTCTGAGTGCTGGCGTCATCAACCGCAATACCAGCCTGTTTGACCCGGGCTGGTGGCAGCTGCCGGGTTCAGATAAGCGCTATCGCGACTGGAAAAAATGGGGCCACGGTCATCTGAACGTCACCAAATCGCTGGAGGAGTCTGCGGATACCTTCTTCTATCAGGTGGCGTATGACATGGGGATCGACCGCCTGTCAGAGTGGATGAGCAAATTCGGCTACGGACACTACACCGGCGTTGACCTTGCGGAAGAACGCTCCGGCAACATGCCGACGCGCGAATGGAAGCTGAAGCGCTTTAAAAAGCCGTGGTATCAGGGCGACACCATTCCGGTGGGTATCGGTCAGGGCTACTGGACGGCAACGCCGCTTCAGATGAACAAAGCCATGATGATCCTCATCAATGACGGCGTGGTGAAAGTGCCGCATCTGCTGCAGAGTACGGTTGAAGACGGCAAAAAAGTGCCGTGGAACCAGCCGCACGAAGCCCCAGTGGGTGACATTCATTCCGGCTTCTGGGAAATCGCGAAAGACGGTATGTACGGCGTGGCAAACCGCCCGAACGGTACCGCACACAAGTATTTCGCCGGGACGCCGTACAAAGTGGCGGCTAAGTCCGGTACTGCGCAGGTATTTGGCCTGAAAGCCAACGAAACCTATAACGCGCACCGCATTGCCGAACGTCTGCGTGACCATAAGCTGATGACGGCGTTTGCCCCTTATGACAACCCGCAGGTCGCGGTGGCAATGATTCTGGAGAACGGCGGTGCCGGGCCTGCAGTAGGGACCATCATGCGCCAGATCCTTGACCACATCATGCTGGGTGATAACAACACCGAACTGCCGGCTGAAAACCCGGCCGCCGCTGCGGCGGAGGACCAATAATCATGACGGATAATCCAAATAAAAAATCGCTGTGGGACAAAATCCACATCGACCCAGCCATGCTGCTGATCCTGCTGGCTCTGCTGGTTTACAGTGCGCTGGTTATCTGGAGCGCCAGCGGCCAGGACATCGGGATGATGGAGCGCAAAATCGGCCAGATCGCCATGGGCCTGATCATTATGGTGGTGATGGCGCAGATCCCGCCGCGCGTTTACGAAGGCTGGGCGCCCTATCTCTACATCTTCTGTATTATTTTGCTGGTTGCGGTCGATGCGTTTGGTGCCATTTCAAAAGGGGCGCAGCGCTGGCTGGATTTGGGTATTGTCCGCTTCCAGCCCTCGGAGATTGCCAAAATCGCCGTTCCACTGATGGTGGCACGCTTTATCAACCGCGACGTCTGTCCGCCGTCTCTGAAGAATACCGCTATCGCGCTGGTGCTGATTTTCCTGCCAACGCTGCTGGTTGCGGCACAGCCTGACCTTGGCACCTCAATCCTTATCGCGCTCTCCGGCCTGTTTGTCCTCTTCCTGTCGGGCCTGAGCTGGCGCCTGATTGGCATCGCGGTGGTGCTGATTGCGGCGTTCATCCCTATTCTCTGGTTCTTCCTGATGCATGATTACCAGCGCCAGCGCGTCATGATGCTGCTCGATCCGGAAACCGATCCGCTGGGCGCGGGCTATCATATTATTCAGTCCAAGATTGCGATTGGCTCCGGCGGCCTGCGCGGGAAAGGCTGGCTGCACGGTACGCAGTCGCAGCTGGAATTTTTACCGGAACGCCACACCGACTTTATCTTTGCCGTACTGGCGGAAGAGCTGGGGCTGGTGGGCATCTTAATACTCCTGGCGCTATACGTTCTGCTGATCATGCGGGGATTGTGGATTGCAGCACGCGCGCAAACGACCTTTGGTCGCGTCATGGCTGGCGGGTTGATGCTGATTTTATTCGTTTATGTCTTCGTAAATATTGGTATGGTGAGTGGTATTCTGCCGGTGGTAGGCGTACCGCTGCCGCTGGTGAGTTACGGGGGCTCGGCACTGATCGTGTTGATGGCCGGGTTTGGTATCGTGATGTCGATCCATACCCACAGAAAAATGTTGTCAAAAAGCGTATAAAAATAAGGGGATCGGAATGCGTAAGCAGTGGCTGGGGATCTGCATTGCGGCAAGTTTACTTGCGGCCTGCACAAGTGATGATGGTCAGCAACAGGCAACCGTCGCGCCGCCGCAGCCTGCGGTGTGTAATGGCCCAATCGTTGAAATCAGCGGTGCCGATCCCGTTTATGAACCGCTGAATGCCAGTGCCAATCAGGATTACGAGCGCGACGGCAAAAGCTATAAAATTGTTCAGGATCCTTCCCGTTTCAGTCAGGCGGGCTTTGCCGCCATTTACGATGCCGAGCCAGGCAGTAACCTGACGGCCTCCGGGGAGACGTTCGACCCTATGCAGCTGACGGCGGCACACCCAACGCTGCCGATCCCGAGCTACGCCCGTATCACCAACCTGGCAAACGGCCGTATGATTGTCGTGCGTATCAACGACCGCGGCCCGTACGGAAATGACCGGGTGATCTCCCTGTCTCGCGCGTCAGCCGATCGTCTGAATACCTCGAACAACACCAAAGTCCGTATTGACCCGATTATCGTGGCACAGGATGGTTCGCTGTCCGGGCCAGGTACAGCGTGTACGACGGTGGCGAAACAGACCTATGCCCTGCCCGACCGCCCAAATCTTGACGGCGGAATGGGCAGCGTCTCTTCTCCGGCCGAGCCTGCTCAGCCGGGGGGAGAAATACGCCCAATCAGCAATGACACGCTGCAAAGCGACGATTCAACGGGCGCACCGGTAAAGAGTAGCGGCTTTCTTGGCGCACCGACGACCTTAGCCTCGGGCGTGCTGGAAGGCAGTGAGCCTACCCCAGCCCCCGCTCCCGTTGCTGCGCCAGCGACCCAGTCGGCTCCCGTAACGGCGCCCGCGGCCACGCAAAGTGCAGCGGTGACGGCTCCAACAGCGGCCAGCGGCAGCTATGTGGTTCAGGTCGGCGCAGTGAGCGATCAGGCCCGGGCCAAACAGTATCAACAGCGTCTGAGCCAGCAGTTTGGCGTACCAGGACGCGTTGAGCAGAACGGTGCGGTCTGGCGCATTCAGATGGGGCCGTTTGCCAGCAAATCGCAGGCAGCCTCCCTGCAGCAGCGTCTGCAGAATGAAGCTCAGCTTCAGTCATTTATCGCTGTTGCGAAATAATTAACCGGCGGTATCCGAATTGTCAGTTTGTGTAAAACACATTCACAAACTCATGCTTAAAGTCGGATGCCTGCCTGAATAGCATTTGCTATAGTAAGGCACTTTTTTTAATTCCATCACGGATGTCGTAGTTCTGACCATGAAGACCACTTTTTCTGCTCGTTTTGTGCAGCGCATGGCGCTGACCACGGCCCTTTGCGCGGCTGCGCTCTCTGCAGCTCACGCCGATGACCTGAATATCAAGACCATGATCCCTGGCGTTCCGCAAATCGACGCGGAATCCTACATCCTGATCGATTACAACTCTGGCAAAGTGCTGGCAGAACAGAATGCCGATGCCCGCCGTGACCCGGCCAGCCTGACCAAAATGATGACCAGCTACGTTATCGGCCAGGCGATGAAGGCAGGTAAATTCAAAGAAACGGATCTGGTCACCATTGGTAACGATGCGTGGGCGACCGGGAACCCGGTCTTTAAAGGTTCCTCTCTGATGTTCCTGAAACCGGGTATGCAGGTTCCTGTTTCCCAGCTGATTCGCGGTATCAACCTGCAATCGGGTAACGATGCCTGCGTGGCGATGGCCGATTTCGCCGCCGGTAGCCAGGATGCCTTCGTGGGCCTGATGAACAGCTACGTGAACGCGCTGGGTCTGAAAAACAGCCATTTCCAGACCGTACACGGCCTGGACGCAGACGGTCAGTACAGCTCCGCACGTGATATGGCGCTGATTGGCCAGGCGCTGATCCGCGATGTCCCTAATGAGTACTCTATCTATAAAGAGAAAGAGTTCACCTTCAACGGTATCCGTCAGACCAACCGTAACGGCCTGCTGTGGGATAACAGCCTGAACGTTGACGGCATCAAAACCGGTCACACCGACAAAGCGGGCTACAACCTGGTCGCCTCCGCCACTGAAGGCCAGATGCGTCTGATCTCTGCCGTGATGGGGGGGCGCACCTTTAAAGGCCGTGAAACAGAAAGCAAGAAGCTGCTGACCTGGGGCTTCCGTTTCTTCGAAACCGTGAATCCACTGAAAGCAGGCAAAGAGTTTGCGTCTGAACCCGTCTGGTTCGGCGACAACGACCGTGCTTCTCTCGGCGTTGATAAAGACCTCTACCTGACCATTCCGCGCGGTCGTATGAAGGATCTGAAAGCCAGCTACGTACTGAACAGCACCGAGCTGCACGCCCCGCTGCAGAAAAACCAGGTTGTGGGTACCATCAACTTCCAGCTGGATGGTAAAACGATCGATCAGCGTCCGCTGGTGGTCCTGCAAGAAATTCCTGAAGGCAATTTCTTCGGCAAAATCATTGATTACATTAAATTGATGTTCCACCACTGGTTTGGTTAAAAATTGAACACTTGAAAGTGTGATTTTGATCCCCATATACTAAGTATCCTGATAACTCCCACCTGACGTGGGAGTTATTATTTTTTGACGTTACGCCGGAGCTGACATGAAAACCAAACTTAACGAACTGCTTGAATTCCCTACCCCATTTACCTACAAAGTAATGGGTCTGGCGAAACCTGAGCTGGTTGATCAGGTGGTTGAAGTGGTACAGCGCCATGCGCCGGGTGACTACTCTCCGTCAGTAAAACCAAGCAGCAAGGGCAACTACCACTCGGTTTCTATTACCATCACTGCGACACACATTGAGCAGGTTGAGACGCTTTACGAAGAGCTCGGCAATATCGAAATCGTTCGTATGGTGCTGTAGTCCCTTTGCGGTTACCCGGTTTGCCGGGTAACCCCTCTCCCCGCTGTGATATACTCCCGCATACCTTTTGTCCCTCGTCTTCGGAGACGCAGTTTTGTATCAGGATAAAATTCTGGTCCGTCACCTCGGGCTGCAACCTTACGAGCCTGTCTCCCAGGCTATGCATGACTTCACCGATTCACGCGATGATACAACCCCCGATGAGATCTGGCTGGTCGAACACCTGCCGGTCTTTACGCAGGGTCAGGCGGGAAAAGCAGAACATTTATTAATGACGGGCGACATCCCGGTTATCCAGAGCGATCGCGGCGGCCAGGTCACGTACCATGGGCCCGGGCAGCAGGTGATGTACGTCCTGCTCAATCTGAAGCGCAGAAAGCTGGGCGTCCGTGAGCTGGTTACCCTACTGGAACAAACCGTCGTCAACACGCTGGCGGAATATGGTATTAATGCGCATCCGCGTGCCGATGCGCCTGGGGTTTACGTTGGGGAAATGAAGATCTGCTCTCTGGGGCTGCGTATTCGTAAAGGCTGCTCATTCCACGGCCTGGCATTGAATATTAATATGGATCTTGCCCCTTTCCAGCGCATAAACCCCTGCGGCTACGCCGGTATGGAAATGACGCAAGTGCGCCAGTGGGTTGAAACCGCTACGCCAGACACTATTCGCCCCGTGCTTTTGAAGAACGTGTTAGCGCTACTTAACAATCCCCCGCACGAATATATCCCTGCTTAATATATCCCACAACAGGGCTCGCTAATTTGGCGGGCCACCGTTTATTTACCGTTTTTGCACTTTACAATAATCCACAGATTCTATATTTTCGAAGCGCCCGAATATTACCGCTACATATTATTTAGCCTCCAGCAAGCACGGCAAACACGGCATAAGTAACGTGAGCAATTATCACACAAGAGTTTGCTTTTGATAAACAAGTGAAACAAAACCAACACTTTACGAATCTCTACAAGCATAATAAATAAATTCAACTATCATTCATATTGTGAATGTATACGGAGTGAAAGCGTGGAGTATAATAATTTACCAGCCAAACGACTGAATGAACCTGGTGGCGAAGACAAGCCGCAAATTTTTCGGACTTTACGTAATATTGATCTCAATTTACTGACTATTTTTGAGGCAGTATATGTCCATAAGGGTATCGTTAACGCTGCGAAAATTCTTAATCTCACGCCATCAGCAATTAGCCAGTCCATCCAAAAGCTACGCGCTATATTTCCTGACCCGTTATTTATCCGTAAGGGCCAGGGGGTAACGCCGACGGCCTACGCCACGCATCTCCATGAGTACATCAGCCAGGGGCTGGAGTCGATTCTGGGCGCACTGGATTTAACCGGGAGCTACGATAAGCAGAGAACCATCACCATCGGCTGTTCCCCTTCGGTGGGTGTGCTGGTCATGCCTGCGATCTTCCAGGCCGTGAAAGAGCATGCTCCGCAGCTCCTGCTTCGCAATGTGCCTCTCCATGAACCTGACGTTCAGCTTGCCCAGTTCCAGACGGACCTGATTATTGAAAGCGGCAGCTTCAGCGCCAGAGCGCTGGGACAAAATGTGCTCTATACGGATAACCTGGTGCTGGTTTGCCGGCAGCAGCATCCGGTTCTCAGCGAACCACTGACCCTCGAAAACCTGCGCAACTACGACCACTCGTCTTTTATGACCGAAGGGCAGTCTAACCATGCCCTTCGTCAGCGTATTGATGAAATTTTCCCGGAACGTCAGATCAGCTTCAGCAGTTACAATATGTTCACCACCGCCTCTCTGATCGGCAGCAGCGATATGCTGTGCGTGATGCCATCACGCCTGTATAACCTGCTCCGGAAGTGCTGGCCGCTGGACAGCATTCCCCTCAGTCAGCTTAATGCGGAATCAGTTGAGATTTCACTGCATTACAACAAGCTGAGTTTGCGCGATCCGGTCCTGGAAAACGTCATCCGCATTATCCGTCAGGCCTTCTGACAGGTTGAGCCAGCATAAGCCCCTGTGACAGGCAGGGCAAAAGGCACAAAACAACAACTATTTTACAAATTGGCGATCTGGCAGGCTGCTTTAACGACCGTTTCAATGATATACTGCCTGTCGTTCGTTCAAAAATAGTTGATAAATACAACATTCCCTTGAATTGAAACGCTTTCCTTCGATATTCGCAACTGGAACACGCACGCTATGAGTAAACCCATTGTGATGGAACGCGGTGTTAAATACCGCGATGCCGATAAAATGGCCCTTATCCCGGTTAAAAACGTGGCTACAGAGCGCGAGGCGCTGTTAAGAAAACCGGAATGGATGAAAATCAAACTTCCGGCCGACTCTTCGCGTATCCAGGGGATCAAAGCGGCGATGCGCAAGAATGGCCTTCACTCCGTTTGTGAAGAAGCCTCTTGTCCGAACCTTGCTGAATGTTTCAATCACGGTACCGCGACGTTTATGATTCTGGGTGCGATCTGTACCCGCCGCTGCCCGTTCTGCGATGTTGCTCATGGCCGTCCGGTCGCACCTGATGCTAACGAACCTCAGAAGCTGGCGCAGACTATCGCCGACATGGCGCTGCGCTATGTGGTTATCACGTCCGTTGACCGTGACGATCTGCGCGACGGCGGAGCGCAGCACTTCGCTGACTGTATTACGGCCATTCGCGAGAAAAGCCCAAACATCAAAATCGAGACGCTGGTGCCTGACTTCCGCGGCCGTATGGACCGCGCGCTGGATATCCTGACCGCGACGCCACCGGATGTGTTTAACCACAACCTGGAGAACGTGCCGCGTCTCTACCGTCAGGTGCGCCCGGGCGCTGACTATAACTGGTCTCTGAAACTGCTGGAGCGTTTCAAAGAAGCGCATCCGCATATTCCGACCAAGTCAGGCCTGATGGTGGGTCTGGGTGAAACTAACGATGAAATCATCGAGGTGATGCGCGATCTTCGCCGCCACGGTGTGACCATGCTGACCCTGGGCCAGTATCTGCAGCCAAGCCGTCACCACCTGCCGGTACAGCGCTACGTGAGCCCGGACGAGTTTGATGAAATGAAAGCCGAAGCGATGGCGATGGGCTTCACCCACGCAGCCTGCGGCCCATTCGTTCGCTCCTCATACCATGCCGATATGCAGGCTAAAGGCGAAGAAGTTAAATAAAGCTGTAATATTCATTTACAGTAATACAAAAAAACCGGCCTCATGAGCCGGTTTTTTTTCGCAAGCACTCAGGCGTTGCTGTCACTCTTTGTGAGAAAGCTTATCTGCCGGGACGTCATCCTCAGCGCTTTTCTTCGCGGCTGCATCATCGTCGTTCATCGCTTTCTTAAAGCCTTTGATGGCAGCCCCCAGGTCACCACCCAGCGTGCGTAACTTCTTGGTACCAAACAGCAGGACGACCAGTGCGGCAACCACCAGCAGTTTGGTAATACTAATCTCACCCATAGATACCTTCTTTACTTAAAACAGGCTGCATTCAGCGCCAAAACCTGATTGTATTAACGGTCATTTAGCGCGTGCACACAATAGCAATCTGTAACAAGGTGAATCAAGCATTGTTGAAAAAAACATCACAATAATTGCGGTGGCGCAAACCGACGATTGCGAAGAACAGGTAATTGCTGACGTGCAAGCGCAATTCTGTCTATGTTTATCTCCGCCACCAGCAAATCCGGCGCTTCCGCAGCGGCGGCAATCGTCACACCCAGCGGATCGACCACCCTGCTTTGCCCGATGTTTTTCGTGCCGCACTCTCCTGCAGCAACGACATAGCAGGTGGTATCCAGCGCGCGTGCCGCCAGCAGCGTTGCCCAGTGGTGCTCTTTTAACGGTCCTTTGACCCACGCGGCAGGCAGTACCAGTACGTCCGCGCCCTGCAGCGCCAGATGGAGCGCCAGCTCCGGAAAACGCAGGTCATAGCACGTCATCAGCCCGATCTTGAATCCGTCAATCTCCAGAAGCGGTGGGATACTGTCTCCGGGGTCAACGCGCTGCGACTCCTGAATGCTGAACGCATCATAGAGATGCAGCTTGGCGTAACGTGCGACAATGGCTCCGCCGCGAATCGCCACCAGCGTATTCACTGCACGGCCCGGCGTTGAGGGAACATGGATCGTTAAGATCGTCGTCATCGTATTGCCCCCGCTCTGGGCGAGCAGTTGCTGTAAAAATTCACCGTCCAGCGGTTGCGCGGACTTCACCGATAAATCCGGATCATTATCATCCCTGGCCAGCAGCGCCTCGGGGAGCACCAGCAGCGATGCGCCTTTCTGCCGGGCCTGCATCATCAGGTTGACGCATGTCATCGCATTCGCCTGCCAGTCTGGCGTGACCGCAAATTGCCCTACCGCAACATACATATTTGTCCCCTCATCATAAACGGCGTTAAACTCGCTTCTCTTACACATCAAATAGCAGGTATTTAGCGTGTTACAACTACTTTTAGCCGTTTTTATTGGTGGGGGAACGGGTAGCGTTGCGCGATGGTTTCTGAGTATGCGGTTTAACCCGCTGCATCAGGCGATTCCCATGGGGACACTGGCTGCAAACCTGATTGGTGCCTTTATCATTGGCATGGGGCTGGCCTGGTTTAACCGAATGACGCACATTGATCCAATGTGGAAAGTCCTGATTACCACCGGCTTCTGCGGCGGATTAACCACCTTTTCGACGTTCTCTGCGGAAGTGGTGTTTCTCTTTCAGGAAGGCCGTATCGGCTGGGCGCTGGCGAATATCGCAATTAACATGCTCGGCTCGTTTGCGATGACGGGGATCGCATTTTGGCTTTTTTCCTCCGCAAGCACGCATTAACAGACGGACCGTTAATGTTGGCTTAATTTTTCTCTGTCACTCTGAGTGCAGTACTGAACGAGGGTGACAGAATGAAACAGAGTCTGATGAGCGCAGGCATGGTGTTGTTGAGCGTGCTGATCGTTGCAAGCTTCCTGAAAATGTATCTGCTTGGCTGATTCAAAACGAAAAAAACCCGCTCAGTGAGCGGGTTTTGAAATTCTTGCTGACGCGTCTGAATTACAGAGCGATTACGTTAGCAGCAGAAGGGCCTTTGGCACCGTTAGTGATTTCGAACTCTACACGCTGACCTTCAGCCAGAGTTTTGAAACCATTAGACTGGATTGCAGAGAAGTGTACGAACACGTCTTTGCTGCCATCTTCAGGAGTAATGAAACCGAATCCTTTGGACTCATTAAACCACTTAACGTTACCTTTAATCTTAGACATCAAAATTACCTTTACATTAAAAAACGACACAAATGCTGTGTCGGTTACCAGTACATCAATTGTGAGACCTTTTGTCCAGCGGATCTTTGATAAAAAGTGACTAAAGTCGCGTTAATTTTCACTGGCCGATTTTTATCGTTTATGAATCAACGCCTGCACGTTTTTTCACCAGACTATGACGTTTTTTCAGTTAAAACTGAAAACGCATCCAGGCGAAGTAAACGTTACCGTTGTTATACGTGCCCGGAATGTAGGTCATCTGGAACGTTGCGGGACCGTAGCCGATAGAAGCCAAAGGCAGCAGCACCGGGATCGGAATGTAGTTCCAGTTGTCACGCGCGGTGACCCCCGCGGTGTAGCCCAACCCAACATGGAAGTTCTCGTCGGCTAGCGGGCGCCAGGTTTTCTCCCAGCCGTAGCCTCCAATCGGCTCCCATTTATTAAAGGAGTCTTTAAAGGCCATCAGATAGATGCCATGCCAGTTTCCCTTTTCGTCCCAGCGCGACTGACCAAAACCGGCGCCCCACGGACGCTCGTTGTATTTATCGGTCTTCTCTTTGTCATATGCAAAACGCGCATGCCACGTTATTGCCGGAACATAGAGATCATAATGTTCCGGCGACGTCCAGGTCTGGGAGACATTATCCGTAAAGGTTGAGAACCATCCTTTATCCGTCGCGTTGTCCTCTGCCTGTGCAACAGAAGAAAACGTTAACTGCCCAAAAATAAACAATAAAATTGAGAAAAATGTATTACGTACGATCACAATGCAATTACCATTCTTAGTATTCGAGGCAAAGTTTACCATAAAATAGTTGAATCGAAGCTTAACGGCATCAGCGTTATTCCTAATTATTCGGCCTTTTTCCGGGAATATTCTTAATAAAACCGGACAGCAAGGTCGAATAAGCACATACAGGGTGGGCCTTTAGCCTGTTTCACCTTCTTTATCAGCAACATGCCGCATTATACAAAATATTAACAATCTGTTATCATTGTAAGGACATATTGCGCTATTTCTGACGGTCAAGACCCGCATGGCATAAATGTATGAGCCATGGCAAAAACACGGTTGTTCTGCTCTCTAGTCGTCTGTTTATTGATTTTAATCAGCAAGAACAGGCCATTTATTCGGCACATTTTCATCCTTCTTTTTTTTATTGATTTTTTGTGCTCCATAGCAGCAGAGATACAGGGGAAATCATGCTTACGTTATTCGAGCTCCTTATTGGAGTCGTCGTCATTGTCGGTGTCGCACGCTACATCATTAAAGGCTACTCGGCCACGGGCGTATTATTTGTTGGCGGTTTAACGCTGCTGATTATCAGCGCACTGATGGGGCATCAGGTGTTGCCTGCCAGCGCAACCAGCACCGGTTACACCGCCACCGATATTGTGGAATATATTAAAATATTGCTCATGAGCCGCGGCGGTGACCTGGGCATGATGATCATGATGCTGTGCGGTTTTGCGGCCTACATGACTCATATCGGCGCCAACGACATGGTCGTTAAGCTTGCCTCCAAACCCCTACAATACATCAACTCGCCGTATCTGCTGATGGTCGCCGCCTATTTCCTCGCCTGCCTGATGTCACTGGCCGTTTCGTCGGCTACCGGACTTGGCGTACTGCTGATGGCCACGCTGTTCCCGGTCATGGTGAACGTTGGTATCAGCCGCGGCGCGGCAGCAGCCATTTGCGCGTCTCCGGCTGCGATTATTCTCTCTCCGACCTCCGGCGACGTCGTGCTGGCGGCAAAGGCTGCGGAGATGTCGCTCATCGACTTCGCCTTTAAAACCACGCTGCCGATCTCAATCGTTGCCATAGTGGGCATGGGTATCGCGCATTTCTTCTGGCAGCGCTATCTCGATAAGAAAGAAAACATCAGCCATGAAATGATGGACGTGAGTGAAATCACCACCACCGCTCCCGCGTTTTATGCCATTCTGCCCTTCACGCCGATTATTGGGGTGCTGATTTTTGACGGCAAATGGGGCCCGCAACTGCACATTATCACCATTCTGGTTATCTGCATGCTGCTGGCTGCCGTGCTGGAATTTGTGCGTGGTTTTAACACGCAAAAGGTGTTCTCGGGTCTGGAAGTTGCCTATCGCGGCATGGCGGATGCCTTCGCTGGCGTGGTGATGCTGCTGGTGGCCGCGGGCGTTTTTGCCCAGGGTCTGAGCACCATCGGCTTTATCCAGAGCCTGATCTCTATCGCCACCTCGTTCGGATCGGCCAGTATTATCCTGATGCTGGTCCTGGTGGTACTCACCATGCTGGCGGCGATGACCACCGGTTCCGGTAATGCGCCTTTCTACGCTTTCGTTGAGATGATCCCGAAACTGGCCCACTCCTCCGGTATTAACCCGGCCTATCTCTCCATTCCCATGCTGCAGGCGTCAAACCTGGGCCGTACCATCTCCCCGGTATCAGGCGTGGTGGTTGCCGTTGCCGGGATGGCAAAAATCTCACCATTCGAAGTGGTAAAACGCACCTCCGTACCCGTTCTGGTTGGGCTGATTATCGTAATTATCGCCACGGAGGTGCTGGTTCCCGGCGCAGCCTAACCTAAATTAGGGATATCCAGAAAGCGCCTGCGGGCGCTTTTTGTGCTTTAATAACCCCCAGAAATTAATCACGCTCATTCGATCAGGAAATCATATGTTCAGGAAGGATATTGTTATCCCGTCTGGCGCAATCGCGCTTGCACTCTGTGTCTTCTCCACACAGGCAGAACCGCTCAAGGCAACCCAGTATGGCGATTTCGATCGCTATGTGCTGGCTCTGTCCTGGCAAACCGGGTTTTGCCAGAGCATGGTCGAGCGCAACCGCAATGAACCTGACGAATGTCGCCTGCAAAAAGAGCGCGAAAATAAAGCCGATTTTCTGACCGTTCACGGATTATGGCCCGGCCTGCCGAAATCCATTGCCGCACGCGGGGTAGATGAGCGTCGCTGGATGCGTTTCGGTTGCGCCACGCGTCCCATTCCGAACATGCCGGAAGTGAAGGCCAGCCGCAAATGCGAAGCCGCCGAAACCGGGCTGTCGCTTTCCGCTGCCGCAAAGCTCAACGACGTGATGCCGGGCGCGGGCGGTAACTCCTGCCTGGAGCGTTACGAATACGCTAAACACGGCGTCTGCTTTGGTTTCGATCCCGATGCCTATTTCGGCACGATGGTGCGGATGAATCAGGAAATTAAAAACAGTGCGGTCGGTAAATTCCTTGCCGGTCACTACGGGAAAACCGTCACTCGCAGCGATTTTGACAGTGCCGTGGCCAGGAGCTGGGGCAAAAAGAACGTCAAAGCGTTCAAGCTGACCTGCAGCGGCAACCCGGCTTATCTGACTGAGATGCAGATTTCGCTGAAGGCAGACACCATTAACAACCCGCTTTCTGCGACCTCATTTGCCCCGCAGCCACATCCGGGTAACTGCGGTAAACAATTTGTGATTGATAAAGCCGGCTACTGATCCACCGTTGGGCGCACCATATCAAACCGGTTTTCATCGCTGATGCCATAGTACGCCGTCGGCCCACCCGCACGCAGGATGGGCTGCGCTTTCGCCGTCTGGTATATCCCCTCTTCCAGCAGCGTTTCGGCAATATGGATACCGACCACTTCCCCCAGCACCAGCCACGTGTCTACCGGCGTACCGTCAGCCCCCGTCAACTGAATGCACTGCGACAGGCGACACTCAAAATTCACCGGGCTTTCTGCAACGCGAGGGGCGTTCACCAGCTGGCTGGCCGCTGTCGTGAGCCCGGCAAAGCTAAATTCATCCCGGTCGTGGGGAAGCATCGCGGAGGTTTGATTCATCGCCTGGGCAAGATCGCGCGTTGCCAGATTCCAGACAAACTCTTTTGTCTCAGTAATATTACGCACGCTGTCCTTCCAGCCATTGCTGGAAAAGCCGATGATCGGTGGGCGATAGTTAAAGCAGTTAAAGAAGCTGTACGGTGCGAGATTCAGCTGACCGGCCTTATCGCATGAGGAGATCCAGCCTATCGGACGCGGACCAATAATGGCGTTCAGCGGGTCATGCGGCAGGCCGTGTCCCTGAGACGGTTGATAGAAGTACATAATTCTCTCTCGTTGGCGGGCAACGCCCGGATTCAGGACACTCAGCGTAACGTATTCCGCCAGGAATGAAGACTGAATAAATTTCAGCAAAATTCATATGGCCCATGAATGTGACTTTCATCACTTCAAACTTGCGCGCTCAGCCAGTATCATCGGGAGAGTTAAACCCTCGCTGCCAGACGGCGAGGGTTTTCTTTTGGATCAGTTTCTGCGTAAGACGCAGCATTAACGACATGGAGTAAAAAATGTCCAGACCTACCATTATCATCAATGAGCTCGACGCAGAACGTATCGACAGGCTGCTGGAAAAAGCGGAGTTCGCCTCGCTCCCCGTGGCCGACGCCCTGAATGAGGAGCTCGACCGGGCACAGATGTGCACGCCTGAGACGATGCCGCATAACGTGGTCACCATGAACAGCCAGGTGAAATTCCGCAACCTGACCACCGGTGAAGAGTTGACCCGTACGCTGGTTTACCCCGCTCAGATGACCGACAGCAGCGCACAGCTATCTGTTCTGGCGCCTGTGGGTGCCGCACTGCTGGGGCTGCGTACGGGGGATACGATCCACTGGGAATTGCCGGGCGGTGCCTCGACCCATCTGGAAGTGCTGGAGCTGCTCTACCAGCCAGAAGCCGCGGGCGATTACCTGCGTTAATCTCTTCTGAATAAGCGCCTACCCGCTTTGCACAGAGGATGCAGCCGCATCCTCTTTCCGCAAATTCACCCGATTTTCCTATACCGCGCAAAATGGCCTTAATCCACGCTTAATCTGTTTTGGTGCCGCGGGGACGGTCATGAGTGAGATAGGCGTTATCACACTTATCTTTCTGATTTTTGTGGCGATTATCGTCACGGCCGTGCTCTATCTTGAACGCCACTGGTAAGCGAACATTCTCAGGCCACCCCACCCGGGAAGGCGTTCACCAGTCCCTTAACGGTCTGCTCTGCGGCTTCGGGCGTGTCTGCCCCCGGGACCAGAATCACCTTCCGGCACTCCTCCTCCCGTTTTTCGAAAATCTTATAGGCACGCTCCGCATCCGCAAGGGGGAGATAATGGGTCACGATCTCTTCCGGCGTAAGCAGCCCTTTTTCGATCAGCGGTAAAAGTTCCCCCAGCCAGGCATGGACGTGCGTCTGGCCCATCTTAAACGTCAGCCCCTTATCAAAGGCATCGCCAAACAGGAAGCCATGGATAAACCCTGCGTATACGCCGGGTACGCTGACCACCCCGCCGCGCCGCACGGCAGCAATGCACTGACGCAACGCTTTGCCGCTGCTGCCTTCAATTTTAAGATTGCTGAGGATCGTTTCCGTGGTGCTGCCTTTCGCTTCAAACCCGACCGCATCAATCACAGCGTCAACGCCGCGCTGGCCCGCGGTCTGCTCGATGATTTTTTCCGCGGCGTCGTTGTCATCATCGAAGTTGATGGGAATTGCACCGTATCGTGCCTCGGCAAATCGCAACCGGTAAGGATGGTGATCGATGACAAAGATCTGCTCAGCCCCCAGCAGCCGCGCACAGGCAATGGTCAGTAGCCCCACCGGCCCGGCACCGAAAACGGCTACGCTTGAGCCTTTTTCAATCTGTGCATTTTTTGCCGCCTGCCAGGCCGTGGGCAAAATGTCGGAAAGGAAAAGCGCTTTATCATCAGAAAGAAGCTGCGGGACTTTAAACGGCCCGACGTTCCCCTTTGGCACGCGAACGTATTCCGCCTGTCCCCCCGGCACACCGCCGTAGAGGTGGCTATAGCCAAACAGCGCTGCCGGCGCGGGGATTTGCTTTTTGTTCAGTGCAGCACCCTGCCCGGCGTTGGTATTCTCACAGGCCGCGTATTGCTGCAGACGACAGAAGAAACAGTCTCCGCAGGCGATGACAAAAGGGATCACCACGCGATCCCCTTTTTGCAAATTCTTGACCTCTGCACCGCACTCGACGATTTCCCCCATAAACTCATGGCCAAAAATATCGCCGTGCTGCACCTTCGGGATCTTTCCGCGGTAGAGATGCAAATCGGAGCCGCAGATAGCCGTGGCCGTGACGCGCAGAATGATATCGTCGGGCTGTTCGATGATGGGGTCGGGGACATTCTCGACGCGAACATGGTGTGGACCGTGATACGTAAGTGCTTTCATGCGACCTCCGAAAGGTTCCAGGTAAGTGTATAAGGGTAGCTACCCCTGAAGGTCTGCCCGTGAATACGGTTCTTTTGAGATTTATCCTGGCAAGATAAGAAAACTGACGGGGCGCTTACAGAAACCATGACTATTTTGTGGTTGAATGAGTACAGCGTTTATAAACAAGGAGAAACGGGTATGTATCAGAGAATCATTATGCCGGTTGATGTTTTTGAGATGGAGTTGAGCGACAAGGCCGTACGCCACGCGGAGTTCCTGGCGCAGCAGGACGGGGTCATCCATCTGTTGCACGTGCTCCCGGGCTCCGCCAGCCTGAGCCTGCACCGCTTTGCTGCCGATGTGCGCCGCTTCGAAGAGCATCTGCAGCACGAGGCGGAAACGCGCCTGCAAACCATGGTCAGCCACTTCAGTATCGACCCTTCACGGATCAAAACGCACGTC
Source organism: Enterobacter sp. Acro-832 (assembly GCF_011752745.1). Classification (NCBI taxonomy): domain Bacteria; kingdom Pseudomonadati; phylum Pseudomonadota; class Gammaproteobacteria; order Enterobacterales; family Enterobacteriaceae; genus Enterobacter; species Enterobacter sp. Acro-832. The sequence continues at coordinate 82,333 of NZ_VWWX01000002.1, read as the reverse complement.
AGATTCGGCAGCGTACGTGATGCGGTAAATGAACTGGCGAACGAGCTGAAAGCAGACGTGGTGGTCATCGGTTCGCGCAACCCTTCTATTACCACGCATCTGCTGGGATCTAACGCCTCCAGCGTGATCCGCCACACGCATATACCGGTGATGGTCGTCAGATAAAAAAAGAGGCCACCTTTCGGTGGCCTCTCGCTATTGCAGGTGTAGCCTTACTTTCTTTTCTTATGCGGTTTTGGTGCGGATCAGGTAGTCAAACGCGCTCAGAGACGCCTTCGCCCCTTCACCCGTGGCGATAATGATCTGTTTGTACGGCACGGTGGTGCAGTCGCCCGCCGCAAACACGCCCTTCACGCTGGTTTCACACTTCGCATCAATGATGATTTCGCCCATGCGGTTGCGCTCAATCGCGCCTTCCAGCCAGGTGGTGTTTGGCAGCAGACCAATCTGCACGAAGATCCCTGAAAGCTGCACGCTGTGCACGTCGCCACTCACGCGGTCGCGGTATTCCAGACCGGTCACCTTGCTGCCGTCACCCTTCACTTCCGTGGTCTGCGCGTTCAGTATGATGTCGACGTTTTTCAGGCTGCGAACTTTGTCCTGCAGCACCTGGTCGGCTTTCATTTCTGGCGCGAACTCCAGCAGGGTGACGTGTTCAACAATCCCCGCCAGGTCGATAGCCGCTTCCACGCCGGAGTTTCCGCCGCCGATCACCGCCACGCGCTTGCCTTTGAACAGCGGGCCGTCGCAGTGCGGGCAGTAGGTCACGCCTTTGGTGCGATACTGATCTTCACCCGGGACGTTCATGTTGCGCCATTTCGCCCCGGTGGCAATGATGATGCTGCGTGCTTTCAGCACCGCGCCGGAGGCGGTTTCAATCTGGTGTAACCCCCCCTCAACCGCAGCAGGTACCAACTTGCTGGCGCTCTGGCTGTCGATCACGTCTACGTCGTAATCGCTGACGTGCGCCTTCAGCGCGCCGGCCAGTTTCTGGCCTTCGGTTTTCGGCACGGAGATATAGTTTTCAATGTCCACGGTATCCAGTACCTGGCCACCGAAGCGCTCGCCCATCAGGCCGGTACGGATCCCTTTACGCGCGGAGTACACTGCCGCCGCCGCGCCCGCCGGACCGGAACCGACAATCAGCACGTCATAGGCATCACGTTTGTTCAGCGCTTCTGCGGCACGTTTTTCGGCACCGGTATCCACTTTGGCGACGATTTCCGTCAGCGTCATACGACCCTGACCGAATTCCTGACCGTTCAGATACACCGCCGGAACGCCCATCACGTTGCGATCGGTGATTTCATTCTGGAAGGTACCGCCGTCAATTGCCGTGTGCTTGATGCGCGGGTTGAGGACCGACATCAGGTTCAGCGCCTGCACCACGTCCGGACAGTTGTGGCAGGAGAGCGAGTAATAGGTTTCAAACTCAAAATCACCGTCGATATCGCGGATCTGCTCCAGCAGCGCCTGCGCCTCTTTCGACGGATGACCGCCGGTCCACAGCAGCGCCAGCACCAGCGAGGTAAATTCATGCCCCAGCGGCGAGCCGGCAAAACGCGGCCCCAGCTCAGAGCCTGGGTTAGTAATCAGGAAAGAAGGCTTACGGACGTTAAGCGAGTTATCTTCTTTGAAGGTCACTTTTGGCGACAGTTCGGCGATCTCAGCCAGCAGTTCTTTGATCTCTGCCGATTTCGCGCTGTCGTCCAGCGTGGCAATCAGCTCAACGGGTTTAGTCAGTTTCTCAAGGTAGGCCTTGAGCTGGGTTTTCATATTTGTGTCGAGCATTATTCTTCCCTCTCTTAAGACGTCATCATGCAAGCTGCCTTATGCGGGCGGCCTGAATGCAACTTGCATCATGGTGCTGGAATAAAATGGGCGCGGGTGCGCCCATTGATTGCCGGGTGGCACTTCGTTTACCCGGCCTACGATACTGTAGGCCTGTGCAAGCGTAGCGCCGCCAGGCTTTACAGACTTAGATCTTGCCGACCAGGTCCAGAGATGGTGCCAGCGTTGCTTCGCCTTCTTTCCATTTAGCCGGGCACACTTCACCTGGGTGAGAAGCGACATACTGCGCTGCTTTCACTTTACGCAGCAGGTCAGACGCATCACGGCCGATACCTTCAGCGGTAACTTCGATAGCCTGGATAATGCCCTGCGGGTCAACGACGAAGGTCGCGCGGTCTGCCAGGCCTTCATCTTCACGCATGTTGTCGAAGTTACGGGTCAGGGCGCCAGTCGGGTCACCGATCATCGCGTATTTGATTTTGGCGATGGTTTCAGAGCTGCTGTGCCACGCTTTGTGGGTGAAGTGGGTATCGGTAGACACAGAGTAAACGTCTACGCCCAGCTTCTGCAGTTCGTCGTAATGGTCAGCCACGTCGCCCAGTTCGGTCGGGCAAACGAAGGTGAAGTCAGCCGGATAGAAGAAGAAGACGCTCCAGCGACCTTCGGTATCTTTCTCGGTTACTTCGATGAACTCACCGTTTTTGAACGCCTGGTTTTTGAAAGGTTTAATTTTAGTGTTAATCAAAGACATCTGTACTTCCTCCGTGTTTTCGTTGAGATGTAAGGTAACCAACTTTATCCATCGGGGCTAATGCGTATGCTTTATCAAATCAATCAGCCAAACCTTACAACTCCAACAAGACAACGTTGTGAACTGAATTAACGGAAAGCCTGAACGTAAAAAGGCCGCCCTGGTGGGCGGCCCTGATACCTGAACTTTCCACAGGAACTTTCAGTGCCAGCCTGGACTGGCGTTGCGTTGCGCTCTACATACCTTATATCAGGCCGTAACAGCGGTTTGATTACAGCACCGGTTTTCAGTTTGGGCAATCCGTCACGCCGGCATTCCGCCCTATGGCTGCGATAGGTTTTACCGAATAACGCTCGCGTCTGCCCGACGCAACGAAAGAATTAATAATGAGAATGGATTGCAATAAGTGGTCAGACTGGTAGCCAGCGCTAAAGTGGCAATAATGCGTCACAGCGAATGTATAACCGGGAGTGCTTATTTGAGCACAACGCCGCACGTTTTAAAGATAAAAATATCTTAATAACGGCTGAAGTTCTATTTCAATAATCCAGCCTCGTGATATATTAAGCTTGAATTCAAAATATAATAAGCAGGTTAATCACAAGGATTGTAAATGATTAACTTCGAACTATAGTTATCAGTTATGAGATGACAACAACACACTCAGGATGATCCATGGCAAATCTTTATGACCTTAAAAAATTCGATCTCAATCTGTTAGTCATTTTTGAGTGCATTTATCAGCACCTCAGCATTAGCAAGGCAGCGGAAACACTCTATATCACGCCCTCTGCGGTGAGCCAGTCACTGCAACGCCTGCGTACGCAGCTGAATGACCCGCTTTTTATTCGTTCAGGTAAAGGTATCACCCCGACGACCGTGGGGATCAACCTGCATCATCATCTGGAAGAAAACCTTAATCATATTGAACAGACCATCAATATCCTGAATAACGCGCAGATCAAAAAGAGCTTTGTCATCTACTGCCCGCAGATTCTGGTCCAGGGGCGATTGGGCGACCTGCTAAGGTCTCTGCTTGCGGACGGAAATTACGAGATAGAACATAATGATGTGGTCTTATCGCCTGAGTCGGCCGAGGATCTGCTCGCCTACCGCAAGGCCGATCTGGTGTTTAGTTTTGCGCCGGTTAACAGCCGCTCTATCGTCTGTACCCGCTTTATCCAGTTTTCGGCACAGCTGGTCTGCTGCAAAGAGCACCCCCGCCTTGGCGATAGCGCAACGCTTGAGGAGCTCTGCCAGGAAAAATTCACGCTGATGCGCAGCCAGGAGAACGGCATAAAGGACTTCCAGCAGCAATCGAACGTTCTCCTTCCGGAACGGAATTTCTGCTTCCGCAGCGACTCGCTGATTTCGATTATGAATATTATTGGCATGAGTGATTTAGTCGGTTTTGTTCCAACCGCAATGTTTGAGCGATATAAAGACATTCTCAACCTGAAGCGCGTCGCCTTGCCTTTCACGGTTCCGAAATTAGATATTTTTATGCTATATAATCGTTCAGCGTTAAACAGCAGCGTGTTTTCGCAATTCATTGAAAAAATCGAAGTGGAATAATTTCCGATATTGCCCGAATACTTTTTAATTACATTTGGGCAACAATCCAGGCATGGATAAATCGCATTATTCCGGTTTCGCTTTAATATCTTTACTATTCATGTTTAATTAGCGTAAATAAAAGCCCCGACAGTCATCCTCAGGAAGAGATTGCACATGTCACTGTATAAACATCCCCTGCAGCTTAACGTGCTGGAGGCCGCGCAGGCGCGCATCGACTGGACGTTCGCCACTTTTTCCCGCATCTGCGTCTCCTTTTCCGGCGGCAAAGACTCCACCGTCATGCTGCATCTCACCGCGCAAATGGCCCGGGCGCAAAAGCGAAAAATCAGCGTGCTGTTTATAGACTGGGAGGCTCAGTTCTCCTGCACCATTGAGCACGTTAATGCGCTACGCGAATGCTACCGGGACGTCATCGAGCACTTTTACTGGGTGGCGCTTCCGCTGACCACGCAGAATTCGCTCTCACAGTATCAGCCGGAATGGCAGTGCTGGGCGCCGGGCGTGCACTGGGTGCGCCAGCCGCCGGAAGATGCCATCACCGCTGCCGATTATTTTGATTTTTACCAGGCGGGAATGACCTTTGAAGCGTTTGTCCGCTCGTTTTCCGACTGGTTTGCCCTGCACCGGCCAGCAGCCATGCTGGTAGGCATCCGCGCCGATGAATCCTACAACCGGTTTTTGACCATTGCCAACAACCGCAAGCAGCGCTTCGCGGACGATAAGCCCTGGACAACCACCGCCCCCGGCGGGCACGCGTGGTACGTCTATCCTCTCTACGACTGGAAAACCGCAGACATCTGGACATGGTTTGCAAAATCCGGGTGCAGCTATAACCCGCTCTACAACCTCATGTTTCAGGCGGGCGTCCCGCCGCGCTATATGCGCATCTGCGAACCCTTCGGCCCGGAACAGCGCCAGGGGCTCTGGCTCTATCACGTTCTCGAGCCCGAGCGCTGGGCCGCGATGTGCGAGCGCGTCAGCGGCGTGCGCAGCGGCGGTATCTACGCCGGGCAGGACAACCATTTTTACGGCCACCGCAAAATCCTCAAACCCGGGCACCTCGGCTGGCGCGACTACGCCATGCTCCTGCTGGACAGCATGCCGCAAAACACGGCTGAGCATTACCGCAATAAAATCGCGATCTATCTGCACTGGTATCAAAAGAGAGGCATGCCGGATATTCCCGAGACGCAGGAGGGCGATATCGGCGCCAAAGACATCCCCTCATGGCGCCGTATTTGTAAGGTTTTACTTAATAATGACTACTGGTGCAGGGCGCTGTCGTTCAGCCCAAATAAACCCAAACATTATCAGCGCTACAGCGACAGAGTGAAGGCGAAACGCAAGGAGTGGGGCATTTTATGCGACAAAGAATAATTACCGAGATCGAAACGTACCTGCAGTCACTTTCCGAAGAGGATCGGATTAACGCCATCAATGCCTTTCGTGAAGCGATCCATCGACACAGTCCTTTTCGTGAGCAACCGATAGACTGCGTGCTCTGGATCAAACAGGACGCGATTATCGCTAACGACTACAACCCCAATAACGTTGCCCCTCCAGAAAAACGGCTGCTCACCAGGTCGCTGGAACTCGATGGCTTCACCCAACCTCTTGTCGTAACGGAAAGTGAACCGCAACATTACGAAATTGTGGATGGTTTCCATCGCCATGAAATCGGCAAAAATCGGGCGGCGTTAAAGCGTCAGCTCAAGGGATATCTCCCCGTCACCTGCCTGCGCCAGGACCGACAGGAAAAGCATGACCGTATGGCCGCCACGATCCGTCACAACCGGGCGCGGGGTCGGCACCAGATTAACGCCATGTCAGAGATCGTGCGCGAACTGGCACAGCTCGGCTGGAATGATGAGCGAATTGGCAAAGAGCTCGGAATGGACAGCGACGAGGTGCTGCGCCTCAAGCAAATCAACGGTCTGCTGGCGCTGTTTGCAGACCGTCGCTATTCCGAAGCCTGGACGGTGAAATAATCAGAGCGTGTTCAAACGCTCTGCCGCCGCCAGCAGCGTCGATTCCTGCTTGGCAAAGCAAAGACGGATCAGCTTGTGTGGGAAGGGATCGGCGCAGAATACCGACAGCGGAATGGCGGCCACTCCCACCTCTTTTGTCAACCACTGGCAAAAGCTGACGTCATCCAGATCGGAAATCGCACTGTAGTCCGCGAGCAGGAAATAGGTTCCTTCAGACGGCAAAATTTCCAGGCGGCTTTGACTCAGCGCCGTCACGAACAGATCCCGACGTTCACGGTAGAAACGCGGCAGCGCGCGATAATGCTCGGGCTCCGCGCGCAGCATATCCGCCAGGGCTAGTTGAGCCGGCGTGTTCACGGCAAAGGTCAGGTACTGATGTACCTTGCGCAGCTCAGCGCTAATGGCGGCCGGTGCGACGCAGTAGCCCACTTTCCAGCCGGTCATATGGTAGGTCTTACCGAACGACGAGACGGCGATAGCGCGCTCGCGAAGCTGCGGATGGGCCAGCACGCTGGCGTGTCCCTCTTCTGCAAAGCAGATGTGCTCGTAAACTTCATCGCTCAGCACGTAAATTTCACGTTCAGCAATGGCCTGCCACAGCGCGGCGAAGTCCGTTTTCTGCCATACCGTCGCGGACGGGTTATGCGGGGTATTCAGGATCACCAGACGGGTTTTATCACTCAGCAGCGCAGCAAATGCCTGCCAGTCAGGGCGGAAATGCGGTGGCTGTAACGCCACGCGTTTCACCACGCCGCCGGAAAGTTCAACCGCAGGCGCATAGCTGTCGTAGCTCGGGTCAAAGCAGATCACTTCATCGCCCGCGCGCACCAGCGCGGTGATGGCCGCGTACAGCGCTTCGGTCGCCCCTGCCGTCACCGTGATGTCGCTGTTCGCATCGGGCTTATGACCATACAGCTCAGCCGTTTTGTCGGCAATGGCTTCCCGCAGCGCCTGTACGCCCGTCATTGGCGCATACTGATTCGCCCCCTGCGCCACGTGATACGCTAAACGCGCCTGCAGATAAGCCGGGCCGTCGAAATCCGGGAACCCCTGCGAAAGGTTAATGGCGTTGTGCTGCTGCGCCAGAGCGCTCATCTGCGTAAAGATGGTGGTACCGAGATTGGGAAGTTTACTTTGCGGAATCAAGGCGTTAATGCTCATTGTGTTGTGCCTGCTTGTAATACTTATGTTGCTGCCACTATAACACGATGTTAGTCTTTGGCAATCAAGACGCTTAGACGTCTAAACAATATGAATATTCCTGTCCGAGAGGGTAAAAGGAAAATGACAGACAACCTGCAACTCACGCATCTGGTCGACGCCTGCCGCTGGATCGGCGCCAAAGGCTGGGCACCCGCCACTGGCGGCAACATGTCGGTGCGTCAGGACGAACATCTCTGCTGGCTCAGCGAATCCGGCAAAGACAAAGGTAGCCTCACAACCGATGACTTTCTGCAGGTGGAGATCGCCACCAACCGCGCGCCGTCCGGTCGTAAACCGTCGGCGGAGACCGGGCTGCACACGCTGATTTATCGTCTGTTCCCTGAGGCCAACGCCGTCCTGCACGTTCACACGGTTAACGCCACGGTGCTGTCCCGTCTGGTCAAAGAAGCCGAGCTCAGCATCAGCGGCTTTGAGATGCAAAAATCCCTCACCGGACAGACTACGCATCTGGACACGGTGGCTATTCCGGTCTTCGATAACGACCAGGATATTGACGCCCTCGCCTCACGAATCGCCCATTACGCGCAGGAACGTCCGCTTAATTATGGTTTTCTTCTGCGTGGCCATGGCTTAACCTGCTGGGGACGCGATGTGGCCGAAGCCCGCCGTCATCTGGAAGGACTGGAATTCCTGTTTGAATGTGAAATGCGTTTACGACAACTGGAGAGAGTATGATTCGCGCGATTGTGACGGATATTGAAGGGACCACCAGCGATATTCGTTTTGTCCATGATGTTTTGTTCCCCTACGCGCGTGAGCGGCTGGCGGCCTTCGTGACCGCTCAGCAGTACGCCGAGCCGGTGAAATCCATTCTGGACAACCTGCGTGATGAAATCGCTAACCCACACGCCAGCGTCAGCGAGCTTATCGACGCCCTGTTTGCCTTTATGGATGAAGACCGCAAATCGACCGCGCTCAAAGCGCTGCAGGGGATCATCTGGCATGACGGCTACGTCAACGGCGACTTTACCGGCCATCTCTACCCGGACGTGCTGCCCGCGCTGGAAAAATGGAAAGCGCAAGGGATTGATCTCTATGTTTATTCCTCTGGCTCCGTCGCTGCGCAGAAACTGTTATTTGGCTACAGCGACGAAGGTGATATTACTCATCTGTTCAGCGGCTATTTCGACACCCACATCGGCGCCAAGCGCGAGGTGCAGTCTTATCAGAACATTGCGGCGCAAACGGGCATAGCCCCGTCGCAGATCCTCTTCCTCTCCGATATTCATCAGGAGCTGGACGCGGCTGAACAGGCAGGTTTTCGTACCCTGCAGCTGATTCGCGGTGATGATGACGGCGCAAGCCACCACCATCAGGTCCACCAGTTTGACGAGATTAACCCGGAGAAGATCCCTTCATGAGCACATTGACCATTTATTCCGACAAAGACGCCAGTCAACACCAGTGGCACAGCACCGACGCCGCCGAGATTGCCCAACAGCTCAACGCGAAAGGCGTGCGGTTTGAACGCTGGGCGGCGGATCGCGATTTAGGACACGATCCCGCCCCTGAAGCCGTGATCGCGGCGTATCAACATGCGATCGACAAACTGGTCGCAGAGAAGGGTTACCAGAGCTGGGACGTGATCAGCCTGCGCGCCGATAATCCGCAGAAAGACGCGCTGCGCGCGAAGTTCCTGAACGAACACACCCACGGCGAAGACGAAGTACGCTTTTTCGTAGAAGGCGCGGGCTTGTTCTGCCTGCACATTGGCGATGAGGTGTATCAGGTGCTGTGCGAGAAAAACGACCTGATCTCCGTGCCCGCAGGCACGCCGCACTGGTTTGATATGGGCTCAGAGCCGAACTTTACCGCCATTCGTATTTTCGATAACCCGGAAGGCTGGGTGGCCCAGTTTACCGGTAACGCCATTGCGGATGCGTATCCGCGCCTCGCTTGATCTTTTCGCCCTCTCACTGTGAACTGAGGGAACCACACAAAGTCATGCGAGCACTGTGCTATCCCCTCGCCCCTCCGGGGAGAGGGTTAGGGTGAGGGGAACATACGGCTCAGGTGGTCAGTTCCATATTCAGGCATTAATTAAATACTGGTGATGATCCTCTGCACATCAGCGCCAACCAGCCTCGCCAGATGCACAAACTCCACCACATCTAACCTGCGCTCACCGTTTTCCACTTTTGCAATAAACGATTGTGGTTTACCCAGCGCCTCAGCAAGCTGCGCCTGAGTAATGCCCTTCTCTTTACGCGCTTTCTTCAACGCATTGATAACTCGCTGATATTCATCCGAATAAACTGAGGCCATTGTTCCGATTCCATACAAATATCCTGAAATCGAATATCCTCCTATTGCCTTTTTATCCCAAAACAGGATAATTGAGCGCGTAATGAGCACACGTAAGGAGGACACTATGCGTCATCAGAACTGGCATCCTGCCGATATCATTGCCGCACTAAAGAAACATGGAACAAGCCTGGCTGCGTTGTCCCGAAAGGCTGGCCTTTCCTCATCCACATTGGCAAACGCGCTTACCCGACCGTGGCCCAAAGGTGAATTGCTTATCGCTCAGGCGCTAGACATTCCACCCGATGTGATATGGCCGGAAAGATATTTTGACGAAAAGGGAGCGCCAGTATTTCGTCAGATGAGGAATACCAAAAAGAGAAACCTTTCTTCGACTTGATCAATGAATTCTCCCCCTCACCCCAACCCTCTCCCTCAAGGGAGAGGGGGTCGAAGAGACTTCACATACTCCACCAGCTGATCCAGCACTATCCCCCACCCTTCGTGGAAGCCCATCTGCTCGTGCTGCTCGCGGATTTCCTTCGTGGGGTGGCGCGCAATCGCCGTATAGCGGGTTTTGCCCTCGCCCACCTCTTCCAGCAGCAGGATCGCCGTCATAAACGGCTTCTCGGCCGGTTTCCAGCCTTCGGTATAGCCGTCGGTAAAGACCAGCTTTTTTCCCGGGTCGATTTCAAGGAACACACCCCGGTTATCCATCCGCTGACCGTCCACCTCAAACACGGTGTTGAACCGTCCGCCCACGCGGAGGTCAAGGTCGCATTCGGTCACCTTATGGGGAGCAGGAATGAAGAAGTTTTTGATATGCTCGGGCGTAGTCCAGCAGAGCCACAGCAGGTCGCGCGGGGCATCCACCACGCGCTCCAGTTTTAAGTCTGTTTCAGGATCGAGCGTCACGATATTGTCCTCTTAAGGGAACCCCTTAAAGGATAGCCGGACTCAGGCGAATTTGCCGTTTGCCACCGATTCCGGCGTGACCACACCCGTATCCAGCACCCAGCCGCTAATCAGCGAGGCGGGCGTTACGTCAAACGCCGGGTTGTAAACTTGCGCGTTTTCCGGCGCCCACTGCACCGCGCCAAAGCTTCCGGCGACGCCCGTCACCTCGCTGGCGGCGCGCTGCTCAATCGGGATCGCGTCGCCGTTTGGGCAATCCGGGTCGAGGGTCGTTTGCGGCGCGGCCACGTAGAACGGGATGCCGTGGAATTTTGCCAACACCGCCAGGGAATAGGTGCCAATCTTGTTCGCTACATCGCCGTTGGCAGCAATGCGGTCTGCACCCACCCACACGGCGTCCACCTGCCCTTTCGCCATCAGGCTGGCGGCCATAGAATCGGTAATCAGCTGATACGGCACGCTCAGCTCGCCGAGCTCCCACGCGGTCAATCTACCGCCCTGCAGCAGCGGACGGGTTTCATCGACCCAGACGTTGCTGACCTTGCCTTCCTGGTGCGCGCGAGCAATCACCCCCAGCGCGGTGCCGACACCCGCCGTTGCCAGCCCGCCGGTGTTGCAGTGGGTCAACAGGCGGCTGCCGGGCTTCACCAGCGCGCTGCCCGCTCTCGCAATGGCGTCACAGAGTCGTTTGTCTTCGTCGATCAGGCGCAGCGCCTCCGCCACCAGCGCCGGAACATACTCTTCCTGCCACAGCGCCAGCTTCATGCGGTCAAGGTTGTTCATCAGGTTCACCGCCGTCGGGCGGGATGCGCGCAGGGTTTCCAGCGCAACCGCCAGCTCGTCACGGCTTTTGCCGTTTTCCGCCAGCAGCGCCAGCAGCAGACTTGCAGAGAGACCGATCAGCGGCGCGCCGCGCACCCGCAGGGCGTGAATATGCCCCACCAGCGCCTCTACCGTTGAGGCATCCAGCCAGCGTTTCTCCTGCGGAAGGGCCTGCTGGTCGAGAATAAAGAGCTGATTATCCGCTACCCGCAGGCTGGTCGTCTGTAATGTCTGCATGTCGTTAATTCCCTGTTGCGTTGTTGTAGCACATTGTGTCAGGATGAAATCCAGATGTATAGACGTCTACATGTCTTTATTAGCAAACCCGTGAGGAGCAGGCCATGTCGCAATACCGTACCTTTACCGCTCAGGACGCCGTGGAATATGCCAGGCAGTTTGGCGGCCTTGACGATCCTTCATCGCTGGTGGAGGCGCAGGAGGTAGGCGACGGCAACCTCAATCTGGTGTTCAAAATCTTCGACAGCGCGGGCGTGAGCCGCATCATCGTTAAGCAGGCGCTGCCCTACGTGCGCTGCGTCGGAGAGTCCTGGCCGCTGACGCTGGACCGCGCCCGTCTGGAGGCGCAAACCCTGGTCGAGCACTACCGGCACAGCCCGCAGCACACGGTGAAAATCCACCACTTTGACCCGGAACTGGCGGTGATGGTGATGGAAGATCTCTCCAGCCATCGCATCTGGCGCGGCGAGCTGATCAAAAATAATTATTACCCTCAGGCGGCGCGTCAGCTGGGTGAATACCTCGCGCACGCGCTGTTCCACACCAGCGATTTCTACCTGCACCCGCACGAGAAAAAAGCGCAGGTGGCGAAATTCATCAACCCGGAGATGTGCGAGATCACCGAAGATCTGTTCTTCAACGATCCGTACCAGATCCACGAACGCAACAGCTACCCGGCAGAGCTGGAAAATGACGTCGCCGCGCTGCGCGACGACGCCCAGCTGAAAATTGCCGTGGCCTCCCTGAAGCATCGCTTCTTTTCTCAGGCTGAAGCCCTGCTGCACGGAGACATTCACAGCGGCTCGATTTTTGTGGCCGACGGTAGCCTAAAGGCCATCGACGCCGAGTTCGGCTATTTCGGCCCGATGGGCTTTGACGTCGGCACCGCCATCGGCAACCTGCTGCTTAACTTCTGCGGCCTGCCGGGGCACCTGGGCATTCGCGATGCCGCCGCCGCCCGCGAACAGCGCCTGACCGATATTCAGGAACTGTGGAACACCTTCGCGGAGCGCTTCCAGGCGCTGGCACACGAGAAAACACGCGACGCCGCGCTCAGCGCGCCGGGCTATGCCTCCGCCTTCCTGAAAAAGGTCTGGCATGATGCCATCGGTTTCTGCGGCACCGAGCTGATTCGCCGCAGCGTCGGGCTTTCCCACGTCGCGGATATCGACACCATTCAGGACGAGGCGATGCGCCACGAATGCCTTCGCCACGCGATAACGCTCGGCAAGGCGCTGATTGTTATTGCCGACCGTATCGACAGCGCGGAAGATCTGGTGGCGCGAGTGCGGCAGTACAGCTGAGTGCCGGCTTTGTGCCCGGTGGCGCTGCGCTTACCGGGCCTACGGCTGCAAAATGTAGGCCGGGTAAGGCGAAGCCACCACCCGGCAAAAACTCATCCCAAATACTCAATCACCGACAGCCCACCGTTATAATCCGTGCTGTAGATAATTCCCTGCGCATCCACGAACACGTCACACGACTGGATCACCTGCGGGCGATTCGGGCGGGTATCCATCATTTTCGCCGGCGCGGCAGGCACCAGCGCCCCCGTTTCAACCGGACGATACGGATTGGAAATGTCATACGCGCGCACGCCCGCATTCTGATACGTGGCAAAAATCAGCGTGGAGCTGACAAAGCTCCCCGGCCGGTTTTCGTGCAGGTTGTGCGGCCCGAAATGCGCCCCTTTCGCCACGTAGTCAGTTTCGTCCGGCTGCGGGAAGGTAGAGATGCTTATCGGGTTCGACGGCTCGCGGATATCAAACAGCCAGATGAGCTTCTCCCCGTCCTCCTGGTTGTCGAGCACCGCTTCATCCAGCACCACCAGCAGATCGCGGTCCGGCAGCGGCAGCGCGGTGTGCGTGCCACCGCCAAACGGCGGACTCCAGTTACGGTGGCTAATGAGCTTAGGCCGGGTACGATCCTTCACGTCCAGCAGCGTCAGGCCGCCGTCGCGCCAGCTGCCGTACGCAGTATCGCCGGCAATAATCGCATGGTGGAGCGCGTAGCGTTTCCCTTCCGGCCAGTTCGGCTGTTCACCTTCGGCCTGGTTCATCCCCGGCAGCCACCAGCGCCCTGCCACCTCAGGCTTACGCGGGTCGGCCAGATCGATCGTCAGAAAGATGTAGTCGGTAAAACCGTCGATCAGCGCCGACACGTACGCCCAGCGGCCACCGACGTACCAGATGCGGTGAATGCCAATTCCGCTCAGCGACAGAAAGCCGATTTCGCGCGGCCTGTCCGGCGTGGAGATATCAAACACGCGCAGCCCGGCGCTCCAGCCTTTGTCCTGCACGTCGCGGACAGTCTCGCCCACCTGGCGGGTGTAGTAGACCTTTTCGTCGGCAAAGCGGGCATCGGCAAACAGATCCCGGGCGTTGATGACCAGCAGCAGGTCATCATGCGCCTGCAGATGCACGTTCCAGGTGCCGGGCGGCGCGGGCACGTAGCCCACCGCTTTCGGTTTTTTCGGGTCGCGCACGTCGACAATCGAAAAGCCCTGCGACACCATATGGCCGATATAAGCGAAACCGCGGTGCACCATCAGTTGCACGCCGTCCGGGCGACCGCCCTGATCGCTATGGCCAATCAGCCGCATGTTGCGGCTGTATTCGGGAGGGGGTAAATGAGTCACCTTGAGCTCCTTTCGCCCGGTGGCGCTGCGCTTACCGGGCCTACGGGTGCGAAATGTAGGCCGGGTAAGGCGCAGCCGCCACCCGGCTGGGTTTTATTTATTCTTCGCTTCCAGCGTCGCAAACCACGGCGCGATAAAATCTTCCGTCTGGCCCCAGCCCGGAATGATTTTCCCCAGCGACGCCACGTTCACCGCACCCGACTGGGCGGTCAGCAGCGCCTGTGGAATAGCGGCAGCCTTAAAATCGTAGGTCGCAGGCGTGGCTTCCCCGGCAATCTTGTTCGCCACCAGACGCACGTTGGTCGCGCCAATCAGCTTCGGATCCACCGCCACGCTCACTTTCCACGGGCTGCCCGGCTCGCGCATCAGCTGCAGATCCTGGTTGGAGATGTCGATACTGTAGAGTTTGATCTCGGTACGCCCGTTCTCTTTCAGCGCTTTGTACGCGCCCTGGCTGAAGGCGTCCCAGGTTCCCCAGATGGCGTCGATTTTACCTTTCGGGTATTTCGCGAGGATCGCACCCACCTTGTTGGCGGTGTCGCCCTGCACGTCAGAGGAGACCGCGCCGATAGACTCCAGCTCTTTGATGTCCGGGTACTGTTTTTGCAACTCTTTATACGCCGCCTGACGACGCTCCATCGGCGGGAAGCCCGCCACCCACAGCTTGACGATATTGGCCTTGCCGTTGAAATCTTTCGCCAGTTGGCCGAAGGAGAGGTTCGTCAGGGAGGCATCGTCCTGCTGGGTGACGGTCACACCCGGGATCTCGCCATTAACTGCCGTATCAAAGACGGCGACCTTAATCCCGGCGTCCACCGCCTTCTTCACCAGCGCGGTGGAGTACGGATCGCGGCCCTGAGACAAGATAATCCCGTCGTACTTCTGGCTGATGGCCTGGTTCACGAAGTCCTGGAATTTGGCGTCGTCCCCGTTGCTTAAAAAGGTGCTGACCTTAAAGCCAAGCTTCTTCCCTTCCTGAATGGCTCCGGCAATAAACTGCGTGGTGTTGTCGTCTGAGCCGAGGTTACGGATCACCGCGATGCGAATGGGGCCGTCGTGGTTGGCAATGGCCGCCGGAAGCGGTGCGGGCGTGGCCGCGAAGCCAGGCAGAGCGGTGAATAACCCTAATGCCACCAAAGAGAGTGCAATCTTTTTCATTTTTTATCCCGTTGTGTTGTCAGCTTTTTTGTATGTACGTAATCGCCAGCGCTACCGCGAGCACCAGCCCTTTTATAATGTCCATGGCGTAATACGGCACGGAGAGCATCACCAGCCCGTTCGACAGCACGCCGAGAATAACCGCCCCCACCAGGGTCCCCAGCGCATTCGGCTTGCCGGACCCGGCCAGCGAGAAGCCGATCCACGCCGCCGCCACCGCATCCATCAGGTAACCGCCGCCCGCGTTTACCTGCGACGAGCCAATGCGCGAGGCCAGCAAAATCCCGCCCAGGCCCGCCAGCAGGGAGGCAATCACGTAGGCCGCCACCTTGTAGCGGGTGGTGCGAATCCCCGAGAGGCGCGCCGCCTCCGGGTTGCCGCCAATGGCGTACATCCGACGACCGTGAGTGGTGAGCGACAGCCCCAGCTGCGCCAGAACTGTCACCACCAGCATGATGATCACGATCGTCGGCACCTGCCCCAGCAGGCTGAACGTCGCCGGAATGGTGCCTTCCGCCATGTCACCGCTCGGCAGCACCATGTTCTCGGTAATCGACCCGCCGTAGCTGTAGGTCATCGCCACGCCCTGGATCACAAACAGGCTGGCCAGCGTCGCGAGCATGTCCGGAATGCGCAGGATGACGATCAGAAAGGCGTTAAACAGACCCACCAGCGTGCAGAGCGCGAGGGTGATCAGAATCGACTCGGTGGTGCCGAAGCCGTGCCAGACGAAAAGGGAAATCACCAGCGCGTTCGCCAGCGACGCGGTCGATCCTACGGAGAGATCGAACCCGCCGATGGTCAGCGATATCGACACGCCGATGGCTATCACCGTCACGATGGCAATCGAACGCAGAATATTGATGATGTTGTTTGGATCGAGGAAGCTGTCCGACGCCAGGCCAAAGACGGCCACCAGCGCGACGACGGTTAACAGCATGCCCCACTTGTAGAGAAAATCGAAAATCTGCTGACGGCCAGACGCCGTCGCGTTTACTGAAAGGGCCTTGCTCACGACGCCGTTCCTCCGGTTGAATAATAAAGTAGTGTCTCTTCACGGGCCTCGGCCCCGGCGATTTCCGCCACGATGCGCCCGTCCCACAGCACGCAGATGCGGTCGCACAGCCCGACCAGCTCGGCAAACTCGCCGGAGGCGTAAATCACCCCTTTGCCCTCACGCGCCAGGCCGTCGATCAACTGGAACAGATCGGTTTTGGCCTTCACGTCCACGCCTTTGGTCGGCTCGTCGAAGATCAGCACACTCGCGTCATTGCGCAGCCACTTGCCGATGGCGACCTTCTGCTGGTTGCCGCCGGACAAACGTCGCAAAACCTGTCCGGGACCGCGGGCGCGCACGCCGACGCGGGCGATCACCTCCTCCGCCCAGCGCCACGCCTGACGATGGCCGAACAGGCTCCAGCGCGAGAAGCTGTTATCGGCGCACACGGCAAGGTTCATGCTCACCGGCTCGTCGATAAAAATGCCCTCTTTACGCCGCTCTTCCGGCACCAGCGCCAGGCCGCGCAGCACCGAGTCCGCCGGATCGCGCGGCTGCCAGGGCTGTTGATTCAACTCACCGCGCGACACGCGGCTTTTGCTGGCGCCAAACAGCGCCTTACAGAGTTCGGTTTTGCCCGCGCCCGCCAGCCCGGCAATACCGAGAATTTCGCCCTTACGCAGGTGCAAGGAGATATCTTTCAGCAGCGCGTCGTCGTGCAGCCCTTCTACCCGCAGCAACGTTTCGTCGCCGTGCGGCGGCCGCGCGGGCGGGTAGATATCGCTCAGCACGTGGCCGAGCATCTTCTCGACGATCGCTTCGCCGCTGAGATCGGCCATCGGGCCGGACTCGATCAGCTTGCCGTCGCGCAGCACCGTCAGGGTGTCGCAGATGGCCTTCAGCTCGTGAATGCGGTGGGAGATAAACACCACGCCGATGCCCTGCTGCTTTAACCGTCTCACCACCGCAAACAGGCGCTCGCTCTCGTGCGCGTCCAGCGGCGCGGTGGGCTCATCAAGAATGAGAAAACGGCAGTGGTGGGACAGGGCGCGCGCCAGCAAAATCTGTTGCTTTTCGGCAAGCGTGCAGGTGTCGATGGAACGGCGTACGTCCAGAGCAACATCCAGCTGCGCCAGCGCCTGTCTCGCCTGCTGGCGGACGGTGCGCCAGCGGAAGCGATGCCCCGGCTGCGCCAGCTGGTCGAGCATGATGTTCTCGGCGATGCTTAACCCCGGGATCAGCGCCACGTCCACCTCCTGCTGCACAAGGTGGATGCCCAGCCGTTTGGCGTCGAGCGGTTCGCGGATGCTTACCGGCTGGTTATTGATGGATATTTCGCCTTCATAGTGGTCGTGCGTCCCGCACAGCACCGCCATCAGCGTCGATTTCCCCGCGCCGTTGGCGCCGGTCAGCGCATGTACCGATCCGCCGGTTAAGGTGAAGTTCACGCGCGACAGCGCCTGAAACCCGGAAAAGGCCAGGCTGATACCGCGCATTTCAAGGCGACTGGAAACCATCCGCGTAAATCCTTCATAACTCTTCTGATTTATCGAATTTTTCACAGCTCCGGTTGACTGACAACGACGGAAAAGGCATAAGTTAAAGCGAAATATTATTAGCCATCCGGATGTCCAGACATAACATCGGGTTAGCGCTTGCTAAAAAAGGACAACACCATGAGCAACACCGATATCCGCGTCGTGCCTGGCCCGGCGAACTACTTCTCCCATCCCGGAAGCCTTGCGCATCTGAATGACTTCTTTACCCAGGAGCAGCTTTCCCGCGCGGTGTGGATTTACGGCGAGCGCGCTATCGACGGCGCGCGCCCTTTCCTGCCGGAGAGCTTTCACGCGCCGGGGGCGAAACACCTGCTGTTTAAAGGCCACTGCAGCGAGCGCGACGTCATCCATCTGGTGAACGAATCCGGCAGTGACGCCAGCGTGGTGATTGGCGTCGGCGGCGGTGCGGTGCTGGATACCGTCAAGGCCGTGGCGCGTCGTCTGGGCGTGCCGTTCGTGGGTATCCCCACCATTGCCGCTACCTGCGCGGCATGGACCCCGCTCTCCGTCTGGTACAACGATGCCGGGCAGGCGCTGCATTTTGAGATCTTCGATGACGCCAACTTCCTGGTGCTGGTAGAGCCACAGATCATTCTCAACGCACCCGCGGAATACCTGCTGGCGGGTATCGGCGATACGCTGGCGAAGTGGTACGAAGCGGTAGTGCTTGCTCCGCAGCCTGAAAACCTGCCGCTGACCGTGCGGCTGGGCATCAACGGCGCGCTGGCGATCCGCGACGTGCTGCTGGAGCACAGTGAGGAAGCGCTGGCCGACCAGCAGCGCGGCGAACAGACGCAGGTCTTTCGGGACGTGGTGGATGCGATAATCGCCGGCGGCGGGATGGTCGGCGGTCTGGGTGAGCGCTATACCCGCGTGGCGGCGGCGCATGCGGTACACAACGGTTTAACCGTGCTGCCGCAGACGGAAAAATACCTCCACGGCACCAAGGTGGCCTACGGCATTCTGGTGCAAAGCGCCCTGCTCGGCCAGGACGACGTGCTGGCACAGCTGGTCTCAGCGTATCGACGTTTTAACCTGCCGACCACGCTTCGCGCGCTGGAGGTCGATATTCACAACCGCGACGAGCTGGATAGGGTGATTGCCCACACCCTGCGTCCGGTGGAGTCAATTCATTATCTGCCGGTGACGTTAACGCCTGAGGTTCTGCGCGCGGCGTTTGAGAAGGTGGAATACTTCAGCCGTTAATCTCCCTGACCGTCTATACCTAATGATGATTCTTACCACTCTCGTCACGAGGTCATCATGCAGATCGATTTAACAGGTAAAAAGGCGCTGGTTACCGGTGCCAGCCGCGGGTTGGGTCGGGCTATTGCACTGTCGCTGGCACGCGCCGGTGCGGATGTGATTATTACGTATGAAAAATCTGCCGATAAAGCCCAGGCGGTCGCTGAGGAGATTAAGGCGCTGGGACGACACAGCGAAGCTGTGCAGGCCGACAGCGCCAGCGCGCAGGCGATTCAGGATGCCGTTACCCATGCGGCGCGTTCCCTTGGCGGGCTGGACATTCTGGTCAACAACGCGGGTATCGCGCGCGGCGGCCCGCTTGAGTCCATGACCCTGGCGGACATTGACGCGCTCATCAACGTCAACATTCGCGGCGTGGTGATCGCCATTCAGGAAGCGCTGGTGCACATGTCCGACGGCGGGCGCATTATCAACATCGGCAGCTGTCTGGCCAACCGCGTGGCGATGCCGGGTATTGCCGTTTACTCGATGACCAAGTCTGCCCTTAACTCCCTCACCCGCGGCCTGGCGCGCGATCTGGGCCCGCGCGGTATTACCGTTAACCTTGTCCACCCCGGCCCCACCAACAGCGATATGAACCCGGAAGACGGCGAACAGGCGGAAGCCCAGCGCCAGATGATCGCAGTCGGCCACTACGGCCAGCCGGAAGACATCGCGGCGGCGGTCACCTTCCTTGCCAGCCCGGCTGCGGGGCAGATCTCCGGCACAGGGCTGGATGTCGACGGCGGGTTGAACGCCTGATCGCATATTTCCTGCAAGCCTCTGTCGCCCGGCAGAGGCCTTCTCAAGCCGCCTCGACGGTTTGCGTTTTGCCTCTTACCTGTTTTTTTTCTCCGCTCTACAGTACCCATAAGAAATTCGGAATTTATCTAATAGTCTTATTATTTCCTTATATTTTGTGTGGGCGTACAGTGGAGGTACGGATGAAGATTGTCTGGTCCAATGGTGCAAAGAAGGCGTTTTCAAAGATTGACGAGCGGTATCAGCACCGCATTGAGGTAAAGCTTAATGAGCTGGATGACCGTTCAGCTCCCCAGCCCGATATCAAAAAAATATCGGCGACCGAAAATCATTTCCGGCTACGCGTTGGCGATTACCGCATCATCTATACGCTTCGGGACGATCCCGATAACCATTGTTATGTTTTAGCCGTCAAGCGCAGAACTTCAACGACTTACCTGCATGAGGAGAGTGCCACCTATGGCTGTACAGCTAATCAAGGACGATAACGGGAAAACGCAGTACGCCGTTATTCCCTATCACGAATATTTTCGTATGCTCTTACAGATGTCAGAAATTGACGACGAAACCGATGACGATCTGGAGGATATTGAGGTCGAACACGATAGTCTGGATGACGTGGAATTGCCCGGAGAAGTGTGCAGCATCATGACCTGGCAGAACGTCAGCCTGCAGGCCGCGTGGCGTATCCTACGCGGGCTATCCCAGCAGGAGGTGGCGGAGAAACTGGGCATCAGCCAGTCCGCCGTGTCGCAGCTGGAAGCGCTGGACTCCCGTCCGCAAAAGCGCACCCGTGAAAAGCTGGCAGCGATCTACGGCTGCAAGCAGGAGCAGATCAGCCTCTATTTACCGAAAGAGGGTTAACAGCACTTCGCCCCGCCCTTGCCGCCGTAACGGGCGTCCTGGCGGTCACGGAAAAATTCTTCGTAGGTCATTGGCGTCTGGTCCGGATGATTGACACGCATATGCTCGACGTAGTTGTCGTAGTCCGGCACGCCAATCATCATTTTGGCGGCCTGGCCCAGGTACTTACCGGCTTTGGAAAGGGTGTCAAACATGATTCTGATCTCACAGGGAATGCAGGCCGGGTAAGGCGAAGCCGCCACCCGGCACAAAGGTTAGTGCGCCCCTTTCGCCTGGGTCACAATCTCTTCCAGGTTTTCAGGCATTAGCTCATACGGCGTCTCTTTCGCCGTTGGCGTGTCGACTTTCAATGCCGCCAGCGCGGTCTTGAGAGAATACAACGCCAGCACCACGACCACCACCATAAAGAAGATGGTCAGCCCGGCGTCCAGACGGTTGTTAAACACCAGCTGCGACAGCTGTGATTCGGTGTACTGTGCCGGGATCTTGCCGCTGTCGATCATCGCCTGGAACTTGTTGGCAATTGCCAGGAAGCCCACCTTATTATCCGGACTGAAGGCCTTCTGCCAGCCCGCCGTCAGGGTACAGATCAGCAGCCACGCGGTAGGCACCAGCGCCACCCACGCATAGCGCTGGCGCTTCATCTTGAACAGCACCACCGCGCAGAGCATCAGCGCCATGCCCGCCAGCATCTGGTTGGCGATACCGAACAGCGGCCACAGGGTGTTAATCCCGCCCAGCGGATCGACCACGCCCTGATGCAGGAAATAGCCCCACGCCAGTACGCACAGTGCCGTCGCCAGCAGGTTAGCCGGGAGCGAGTCGGTCCGCTTCAGGTTCGGGGAGATGACGCCCAGCAGATCCTGCAGCATAAAGCGCGCCGCACGGGTTCCCGCATCCACCGCCGTCAGGATAAACAGCGCTTCAAACAGAATGGCGAAGTGATACCAGAACGACACGTCCATCAGCCCGCCCAGCGCGCCGTGGAGAATATACGCCATGCCCACCGCCAGCGTCGGCGCCCCGCCCGCGCGGGAGATTATGGACTGCTCGCCCACTTCGCTGGCGATGCTCGTCAACGTATCAGGGGTAATCGCGAAGCCCCAGCCGCTCACCACCTGCGCGGCAGATGCCACCACGTCAACGGTACCGGCAGGAGCCAGGACCGCCATCGGGCTGTTCATCGCGAAGTAGACGCCCGGGTCGATAATGCAGGCGGAGACCAGCGCCATGATGGCCACGAAGGACTCCATCAGCATGCCGCCGTAGCCGATCAGGCAGGCCTGATTTTCATTCGCCAGCATCTTCGGCGTCGTCCCGGAGGCGATCAGCGCGTGGAAGCCCGACACCGCACCGCAGGCAATGGTAATAAACAGGAACGGGAACAGATTCCCGGTCCAGACCGGGCCGGTACCGTCGATAAATTTGGTTAATGCTGGCATGGTCAGGGTCGGGCGCATAATCAGAATACCGATTGCCAGCCCGACGATGGTGCCGATTTTCAGGAACGTTGAAAGGTAGTCGCGCGGGGCCAGCAGCAGCCACACCGGCAGCACCGCCGCCACAAAGCCGTAGCCCACCAGCATCCAGGTCAGCTGTACGCCGGTAAAGTCGAAGAACGGCGCCCAGGTCGGGCTTTCCGCCACCCAGCCGCCGGAGATAATGGCGAACACGAGCAACACCAGACCAATCACCGACACTTCACCAATGCGGCCCGGACGCAGGTAGCGGATGTAGATCCCCATGAACAGCGCCAGCGGAATGGTAAAGGCTACGGTATACGTTCCCCACGGGCTGTGGGTCAACGCTTTCACCACGATCATCGCCAGCACCGCGAGGATGATCACCATGATCATAAAGGTCGCCACCAGCGCAATCACCCCGGCAGTGGCCCCCATCTCCTCTTTCACCAGCTCCCCCAGCGAACGTCCGTCGCGGCGGGTGGAGACGAACAGCACCATAAAGTCCTGCACCGCCCCCGCCAGCACCACCCCGGCGAGGATCCAGATCATCCCCGGCAGGTAGCCCATTTGCGCCGCCAGCACCGGGCCCACCAGCGGGCCTGCTCCGGCGATCGCCGCAAAATGGTGACCGAACAGCACTTTCTTGTCGGTCGGCACGTAGTCCAGACCGTCGTTATGGCGGACGGCAGGCGTCATGCGGGTGCTATCGACCGCCAGAACATTTTTAGCGATATAGCGGCCATAAAAACGATAGGCGATCAGGTAAACGCAGACCGAGGCAACGACGATCCAGAGCGCGTTGATCTGCTCCCCCCGGTTGAGGGCGATGTAGCCCAGGGCAAAGGCTCCCACAACGGAGAGCCCTGCCCATGTAAGGTATTTCCCTGAGTTGTTCATAGTTGTTGTCCGTTGTTGTGAAACAGTGAGATGTTACATTTTGTTTCTAGAACAACCGGAAAAATTTAACAACTTTGAAACGCAATAATGCGTGGTCAAACCAGAGATTTACACCACAGTGTTAAGCCGATCACTTTGATCTGAGTTAGCCCAGCACCATCGTACTCAACCGGCAGGTACAGCACCGCCGCCCCTGCTCGTTGAAAACCACAATCTCCCAACTCTGGCTCGAACGCCCAAGATGCAGCGGCTGACACACGCCACGAACCGTGCCGTGGGATACCGCCCGATGATGCGTGGCGTTCAGCTCCGTTCCCACCACGCTCTGCCCGTCGCGGGTCATCAGAAATCCGGCCATTGAGCCGAGCGTTTCCGCCAGCGCCGCCGAGGCCCCGCCGTGGAGCAGGCCAAACGGCTGATGGGTACGCGCATCCACCGGCATCTCCGCTTCCAGCGTGTCATCCCCGAGGTGGGTATAGACAATGCCCAGGTTCGCCACCAGGGTATTCACGCTGGTGGCGTTCAGTTCCTCAAGCGATAAATGACGTTTCCAGATCATTTACGCCCCCAGCGTGGAGCCGCCGTCCACCACGATATCCTGCAGGGTGATATGGCTGGCGGCATCGGAGGCAAGGAACAGCACGGTCGCAGCTATCTCCTGAGGACGGGCAATTTTGCCCAGCGGAATACCGAGCTTAAACTGCTCGCCGAAGCCGCGAATGCGCTGCTGCTCCGCATCGTCGCTTTTCCACAGGGTGCGCTGCATATCGGTGTCCGTTGAGCCCGGCGACACCAGATTGCAGCGCACGCCGCTGCCTGCCAGCTCCAGCCCGACGGTCAGGGCCAGGCTTTTCAGCGCCGCTTTCGATGCGCCATAGGCGCTCATGCCGATGCGCGGCGTGTGCGCCGCATCGGACGCCACGGTCACAATCGCCCCGCCCTGCTGACGGCGGAACTGGCCCATGGTCTGCTGGAACAGATTGAACGCGCCGCCAACGTTGACCGCAAAGGTGTCCTGCCAGTCCTTCTGCGAGAGCTGGTCCGTCGCCCCCATGCGCAGAATGCCCGCCGCGTTGACCAGCACGTCCAGCCGTTCGAGCGAAGCCAGTACGCGCCCGCACACCTCATGCACCTGCGCGGCATCCGCCACGTCCAGCGTTTCGGTGGCAAACGGATAGTGATCCTGCGCGAAGGCCAAATCGAACCCAGTCACCTGCGCGCCGGCTTCGGCAAACGCTATTGCGGTCGCGTAGCCAATCCCCTTCCCCGCGCCCGTCACCCAGACGGTTTTACCGGTGAAATCAAAACGCATCACTTCACCTCGCGGGAAAGCAGCGCCCACCAGGCGTCGAGGGTCGGATTTTTCGCCAGCATCACGAAGTCGATATCGCCGTGTACTTTGCGCCAGCGGGCGGCCAGCGCCATCATGCGTACCGAATCCAGGCCGTAGTCGATCAGGTTTTCGTCATCCATCGGCTCGTCGGACTCATCCAGCAGCGGCAGAATAAGCTCGCGCAGCGCGGCCTTCGAGGCCGGAACGGACGGCAGCAGTTCGTCGGTCATCACCACGCGACCCGAGCGGCCGGCTACATAGTTCAGCGACATCAGGTGCTCATCACGGGTGAAATCCGCCAGCGCGTCGGCAATGAAGAACGGCTTAATGTCGCGCATAAAGGCGTCGGTGGCGGTGGTCATGCAGCCGATGTGGGCGTAGACGCCGGTAATCAGCAGTTGGTTGCGGCCCGTCTCTTTCAGCATCTGCTCCAGCGGCGAGCGGTGGAACGCGCTGTAGCGCCACTTCACCAGCACCGTGTCCGCTTCGTCCGGCGCCAGCTCGGCGGCGATGCGCTGCTGCTCCGGCGAACGGGTCAGCCCCGGGCCCCACATGTCGTTCAGCAGGGCGCGATCGTCATCGCTCTGCTCTTTTGGCTGCGCGGTGTAGTACACCGGGATATTGTGTTCTTTGCACCAGGCGCGCAGTCTGGCGATGTTCGCCACCACCTGCTGCATCATCTCGCTGTTTTCGCCCCAGAAGTTCAGGAAATACTCCTGCATATCGTGGATCAGCAGCGCCGCGCGCTCGGGCTCAAACGCCCAGTTCACCTTACTGGTCGGCAGCTCTGCGGCGGTCGGCAGCGCGTAAGCGGTTAATTTTGGAATGGCCATACTCTGTTCCTCAGCCCCGGGCGCGTTCAGCAAGCCGCAGGCGCAACTGTTTCTTATCGACTTTGCCGACCGGCGTCAGCGGGAGCGCATCCACGCTCTCCACGCGGTCCGGCAGCTTGAATTCGGCGACGCCCTGCTCGCGCAGGAAGCGACGCACCTCAACCGCGCGCAGGGGCTGTTTCACCACCAGATACGCGCAGCTCTTCTCACCCAGCAGGCTATCCTCCATGCTCACCAGCGCGGCGTGGATCACCGACTCATGGCGCAGCAGCAGGTTCTCGATCTCTTCGGCAGCAATCTTCTCTCCGCCGCGGTTGATCTGATCTTTCTCGCGCCCCTGCACGGTGATGTAGCCCTGCTCGTCAATGGCGATCAGATCCCCGGAGCAATAAAAGCCGTCGGCGTCGAAGGCGCTGGCGTTGTGTTCCGGGCTGTTGAAATAGCCGCGGAAGGTGTACGGGCCGCGCGTCATCAGGCGCCCGACTTCCCCGCGCGGCAGCGGGTTGCCGTGCTCGTCCGCCACCCACACTTCGTCGTCCGGGCACATCGGTCGGCCCTGGGTGTTGATGATGCGTTCCGGCGCGTCGTCGAGCGCGGTGTAGTTCACCAGCCCTTCTGCCATGCCGAACACCTGCTGCAGCTGGCAGCCGATTTCTGCCGGAATGCGCGCCGCGAGCGTGGCGGAGAGGCGTGCGCCACCCACCTGGAGCAGCTTCAGCGACGCAAGCTGCGCGTTGCCCGCGCCGTCGGCAATCGCCTGTAGCCAGAGGCTTACCGCCGGGGGCACCAGCGAAGTGACGTTAATCTGATGCCGTTCAATCAGCGGGAAGCAGAGCGTGGCGCTCGGATCGTTCGCCAGCACCACGCAGCCGCCCGCGGTAAAGACGCCTAACGACCCCGGCGAGCTCATGGCGTAGTTGTGCGCCGCGGGCAGCGCGTTCAGATACCGGGTATGCGCAGTGATACCGCAGATCTCGTTGCTGCGGCGAATGCTGTAGTCGTAGTCGTTGTGCGTCCGCGGGATCAGCTTCGGCGTGCCGGTGCTGCCGCCGGAGAGCTGGAAGAACGCCACTTCGTCGGCGGGCGTCGGGTTAGGGATAAAATTGTCCGCCGGACGCGTAATCGCCGCGTCCAGGGCATATTCACCCTTATCGCCGCGCAGGAGCACGACGCGCACCGAGCGATGCTCATCCACAAAGGCATGAAGAAAATCATCGCTCGCAAACAGCGCATGGTCGCGATCGGCGATCAGCGCGGCGGGGTTGATCTGCGCCGCATAGGCGTTCAGCTCGCTGCGCTGGTGGCTAAAGAGCGCGTTGACCGGCGCGACGCCGATTTGCAGCAGCGCGAAGAAGGTCATGTAGAACTCTGCCACGTTGCCAAGCTGCACCAGCGCCGTCTCGCCACGCTGCAGCCCACGCGCCTGAAGGGCTGAGGCCAGGTTGTTCACGGCCTGATTCAGCGCGCGGTAGGTAATGTGGCGATCGCCATCGATAATCGCCACCGCATCGCTGTCCGCCCGATCCGTCAGGATGTGGGTCAACGGCAGATCCTGCCAGTAGCCTTTTTCACGGTAGCGGCGGGCAAATGCCTCAGGCCAGCGGGTAAAGGGAATGGTCATGAGTCTTCCTTAGTGCAAACCAAACACGTTGAGCATGGTGGAGAGCTTCACGCCCGTCTCGCGCCACTCGCCCACCGGGGAGGAGGCAGGCACAATGCCCGCACCGGCAAACAGGCGAACGGTATTTTCACGAAGACGCGCGCAGCGGATGGTCACCACCCACTCGCCGTTGCCTTCGCTGTCGCACCAGCCAACGATGCCGCCAAACAGCTCGCGGTCGAACGGCTCCAGCTCGGCAATCAGCTCTTTCGCGGCCTGATGCGGGAAGCCGCTCAGCGCCGGGGTCGGGTGCAGCAGGCAGGCCAGGGTCAGGGCGTTCTCGTTTTCACGCGCCTCGCCTTCCACCGGCGTCGCCAGATGCCACAGCGTCGGCGTGGTAATCAACTGAGGAGAATCAGGCATGCTGAGATGGTGGCTGCGCGGTGCCAGAATGGCCCTCATCGCCTGGGTGACCAGGTCGTGCTCGTGACGGTCCTTTTCGGAGGCCAGCAGCTTATTGCCCGCTTCGCGATCCAGCACGTCGTCCGGCTGACGGCGCGCGGAGCCTGCCAGCGGCAGCGAGCTAAAGTGCGCCCCCTCTTTGCGCAGCAACAGCTCCGGGCTGGCGCCCAGCAGCACGCCGCCGTCTTCCAGCGGCACGTGGAAGTTGAAGCTCGCCGGGTTCTGGGCGATCAGGCGCTCCATCAGGGCGCCGCTGTCCATGCGTTTGTCGGTCGCGATATCAATCAGGCGAGACAGCACCACCTTGTTCACCTGCGGCGTGGCGGTCAGCGACGCGGCGCGAGCGACCATCTCTTCGAAGACGGGCTGCGGCGGGATCTCGGTGCGTTGTGCCACCTTCAGCGCCTGCGCGCCGGAAAAATAACGTGCGGACTGCTGACGTGCGGGACGGGAAAAGGTTTCCCAGCGTTGCGGAATAAACAGCGACGAGGGCTTGCGGGTGTCGAACGGGATCGCCCCCACCATCACCGGGTGAGCAATACCGCTGGCTTTTGCCGTGCGGAAGGCCTGGGCTAATTTTTGCTGGAAGCGACCCGCCGGATCGTCACCGCCGACGGCGGGTTCACTGAAGCGGGCAAAGCAGCCGGACGTGGTAAAGCTGCGGTAAGGCGACATAAAGAAAAAACGGTCTGATTCCAGCGTGGTTGCGGCGTGCTGAACTTCCTCAGCCAGGGACGTATCCATATCATCCTCCTCAAAATGATAAAAGAAGCAATAATGATTATCATTTATATTTTCGTCGGCTAACCTAATCCCACATCGCTTCGCTGTCAACCGTCGGGCAAATAACTTGTGCGACAAAAGCTTGCATCCCGGTGCGGTAACTATGAAAATGAGAAGCATTATCTTCAACGAAAACAGGATCCCGCGCTGTGAAATTCCCTGCCGTTTTCCGTAATCCCCTGCTTTTATTCGTGCTTTTTGTTTTAGGACTTACCTCAGCCGCTGCCGCCGACTGGCCGCGTCAGGTGACTGACAGCCGCGGGGTTCATACCCTTGAGCACAAACCGACGCGCATTGTCTCCACCAGCGTGACCTTAACCGGCTCCCTGCTGGCCATTGACGCACCGGTCGTCGCCAGCGGCGCAACCACGCCGAACAACCGCGTGGCGGATGGACAGGGTTTCCTGCGCCAGTGGGGCGATATCGCGAAGCAGCGCAAGGTAGCGCGGCTGTACATTGGCGAGCCGAGCGCCGAAGCGGTGGCCGCACAAATGCCGGACCTGATTTTGATCAGCGCTACCGGCGGGGATTCCGCGCTGGCGCTGTACGATCAGCTTTCCGCCATTGCACCGACGCTTATCATCAACTACGACGACAAGAGCTGGCAGGCGCTGCTGACCCAGCTGGGCACGATAACCGGACACGAAAAGCAGGCCGCCGGGCGCATAGCCGCGTTTGATACGCAGCTCGCGCAGGTGAAACAGCAAATGACGCTGCCGCCGCAGCCGGTGAACGCCATCGTCTACACCGCCGCCGCGCATTCCGCCAACCTGTGGACCGCCGAATCGGCGCAGGGCAAGCTGCTGCACCAGCTGGGCTTTACGCTGGCGGACCTGCCTGCCGGGTTGCAGACCTCAACAAGCCAGGGCAAGCGCCACGACATTATCCAGCTGGGCGGTGAAAACCTGGCGACGGGACTGAACGGCGAAGGGCTGTTTGTGTTTGCCGGTGACGAGAAAGACGTGGCGGCGATTTACGCTAACCCGCTGCTGGCGCACCTGCCGTCGGTGAAAAACAAGCGCGTGTGGGCGTTAGGAACTGAGACGTTCCGCCTGGATTATTACAGCGCGATGTTGGTGTTGCAGCGTTTAGAGGCAATTTTCGGGTAATGTATGCGCCCGGTGGCGCTTCGCTTACCGGGCCTACGGGTGCAAAATGTAGGCCGGGTAAGGCGCAGCCGCCACCCGGCAAATCACACAGGGGCACTCTCCTGCCTGAACCGGCGCAACTCCACCAGCGCCACCAATAAGATCACACCAACCATCGCTAACACAAACCCGCTGCTGCTCGCCGACGCCACCGGGCTCATTATCGCCCCCAGCCCGCCGAGGATCGCCGCGCCGATGGCATCGCCCGTGACGTTCTGCGCGGTCCACAGGCCGTTGATGCGCCCGAGCATCCCTTCCGGCGTCTGGGTCTGGATCAGGGTGTACTGCAAGAGCGAGCTGATGGCGCTCAGCCAGCCAAAGATCACCAGACACATCACCCCGAGCGCCCAGACCGGCATCAGGCTAAAGAAGCCAATGGCGATAAACGAGGCCAGCGTGGCAAGCAGCATAATCAGCCCCGGACGCGCGCTCTGCGCCAGGTTGCCGCTGGTCAGCGCCCCGCAGGCCGCGCCGAGCGGAATCGCGGCGTACAGCAGGCCAATCTCCGAGGCGCTCATCCGCCACTCTCCCGCTAACGCCGGATACAGCACGCGCACGGCGCTCGCCATGGTCAGCAGGCCGCCAAGCAGCGCAATGCCGCCAATCAGCGGGTTACTGAACAGAAAACGAATAGCGGCCATCAGTGATGTCAGCGGATGCTCGCGCGGCTGCGGCGGAGGTGGCAGCAGCGGCAGGCGCAGCAGCGTCAACGTGGTGATAAAGGTCCCCGCCGCCGCCAGGCCGTAGTTCCATGCCACGTTGCCAGTTGCCAGCAGCAGGCCGCCGACCATCGGCGAAATCACCGAGCCGAGGCGCACGGTGAGCATGGTGATTGCCCCCGCCTGCATCAGATTTTCTCGCCCGACCAGCGCGGGCGTCGCCGCCAGAAGCGCCGTCACGCCTAAGGAGGCAAAGAAACCGTCCCACAGCCCGAGGGCATATATGGCAATCAGCGACGGCTCCGGCAGCATGGCGTTCAGACACAGCCCGATAAAGCCCACGCCGCAGGTGCCGCGCGCCAGCAGGATCAGCTTTTTACGCTCGTAGCGGTCCGCCAGCACGCCGCCGACCATCAGACCGATGAACATCGCCCCGCCGGTTAACGTCACCGATAACCCCACCAGCCAGCTGGAGTGCGTCATAGTCTGGATCTGGACCGGTACGGCCACGCCGAGCAGGCCGAGGGATAAAATGGAGATAAAACGAGCGATAAAGACGGCGCGATACGCCGGGTGCGTTTTGAGCAGGCTGAGGTTGAGCAGCCAGGATTTTTGATTCATGACAAAGCCTTGAGTGTAATTCTACCCATTCCATGGGCGCACATGCTAACATAGCCAAATAAGATAGATAACGATAATCACTATCATTATCAAGTCATGGATGTTGCTATGTCGTTTTCCTCTTCTTCGGTGCGCGCCATTGCCGTGCCCGTTTTATTGCTGCTATTGAGCCTGGCGATTGCGCTCAGCCTGCTGGTCGGCGCCAAGCCGCTGCCCGCCTCCGTTATCGTTGATGCGCTCTCAGGCACCTGTCAGAGCGCCGACTGCGTCATCGTGCTCGACGCCCGCCTGCCCCGCACCCTTGCCGGACTGCTGGCCGGTGGCGCGCTCGGCCTTGCCGGTGCGTTGATGCAAACCCTTACCCGTAACCCGCTGGCGGACCCCGGCATTCTCGGCGTGAACTCCGGTGCCAGCTTTGCCATCGTGCTCGGCGCGGCGCTGTTCGGCTTCACCTCTCCGTCTGAGCAGCTGGTAATGGCCTTCTGCGGCGCGCTGGTCGCCTCGCTGGTGGTGGCGTTTACCGGCAGCCAGGGCGGCGGACAGCTGAGCCCGGTACGCCTGACGCTGGCGGGCGTGGCGCTTGCCGCGGTGCTGGAAGGCTTGTCCAACGGCATCGCCCTGCTCAACCCGGACGTTTACGACCAGCTGCGCTTCTGGCAGGCCGGCTCGCTGGATATCCGCACCCTTGAAACCCTGAAAGTGGTGGCGATCCCGGTGATGGTTGCCGCCGCCGTAGCGCTGTCGTTAAGCCGGGCGCTGAACAGCCTGAGCCTCGGCAGCGACACCGCCACCGCCCTCGGCAACCGCGTGGCGCGCACGCAGCTGACGGGCCTGCTGGCCATCACCGTACTGTGCGGCAGCGCGACCGCCGTGGTTGGCCCGATTGCCTTTATCGGCCTGATGATGCCCCATATGGCGCGCTGGCTGGTGGGGGCGGATCACCGCTGGTCCCTGCCGGTCACGCTGCTGGCGACCCCTGCCCTGCTGCTGTTTGCCGACGTGCTGGGCCGCCTGCTGGTGCCGGGCGAGCTGCGCGTCTCGGTGGTCAGCGCCTTTATCGGTGCGCCGGTGCTGATCTTCCTGGTACGACGCAGACGCGGAGGTGGCGCATGATGGCCCCGTCCCGGCGTTTAGTCGCCTGCGTCTCCCTGCTGGTTATCGCCATTCTGCTGCTGGCAACGTGGAGCCTCAGAAGCGGCGCGGTGACGCTCGATTTCACCCAGGTGTTTAACGCCCTCACCGGCAGCGCGCCGCGCAATATCACCCTGGTTGTCACCGAATGGCGACTGCCGCGCGTGGCGATGGCCATTCTGGTGGGCGCGGCGCTCGGCGTCAGCGGTGCGATTTTCCAGTCGCTGATGCGCAACCCACTCGGCAGCCCGGACGTGATGGGCCTCAATACCGGGGCCTGGAGCGGCGTGCTGGTGGCGATGGTGCTGTTCGGGCAGCACCTGACGGCCATCACCTTTACGGCGATGGCGGGCGGCATTCTGACGTCCTTACTCATCTGGGCGCTGGCCTGGCGCAACGGCATCGACACTTTCCGGCTGATCATTATCGGTATTGGCATCCGTGCGATGCTGATGGCCTTTAACACATGGCTGCTGCTGCAGGCCTCGCTGGAAACGGCGCTTTCCGCCGGGCTGTGGTACGCGGGCTCCCTCAACGGCCTGACGTGGGGCAAAACCTGGCCCGCGGCACCACTGATTGTGCTGATGTTTATCGGCGCGCTGCTGCTGGTACGGCGCATGCGGCTGCTGGAGATGGGCGACGACAGCGCCTGCGCGCTGGGCGTGGGCGTTGAGCGCTCGCGCCTGATGCTGATGCTGGTCGCCGTACTGCTGACCGCCGCCTCCACCGCCATCGCCGGGCCGATCTCATTTATCGCCCTTGTCGCGCCGCATATCGCACGACGTCTTAGCGGAACGGCGCGCTGGGGCTTGACCCAGGCGGCGCTGTGCGGCGCGCTGCTGCTGCTGGCCGCCGATCTCTGCGCCCAGCGGCTGTTTATGCCTTACCAGCTTCCGGTGGGCGTGGTGACCGTCAGCCTCGGCGGCATCTACCTTATCGTCTTGCTCGTTCAGGAGTCTCGCAAGAAATGACAGATTCAACCACCCGCTTGCGCGGCGAAAATCTCACCCTCGCTTACGGCAAAAAAATTATTGCCCGTGATTTATCCGTCGCCATTCCGGACGGCCACTTCACGGCGATTATCGGCCCGAACGGCTGCGGGAAATCGACCCTGCTGCGCACCCTGAGCCGCCTGATGACGCCGGTTGCGGGGAGCGTGCTTCTCGACGGCGAGCAGATCCAGCGCTTCGCCAGCAAAGAGGTGGCCAGGCGCATCGGGCTGCTGGCGCAAAACGCCACCACGCCGGGGGACATCACGGTTCAGGAGCTGGTCTCGCGCGGGCGCTATCCGCACCAGCCGCTGTTTACCCGCTGGCGTAAAGAGGACGACGAGGCGGTGAACCGCGCGATGCAGGCGACGGGCATTACCGATCTCGCTCAGCAAAGCGTGGATACCCTTTCCGGCGGACAGCGTCAGCGCGCGTGGATCGCGATGGTGCTGGCGCAGGAGACCTCCATCATGCTGCTGGACGAGCCGACGACCTGGCTGGATATCAGCCATCAGATCGACCTGCTGGAGCTGCTGAGCGAGCTGAACCGCGCGCAGGGGTACACCCTGGCGGCGGTGCTGCACGATTTAAACCAGGCGTGCCGCTACGCCACGCACCTGATTGCCTTGCGAGACGGGGAGATTGTGGCCCAGGGTGCGCCGAAAGAGATTGTCACGCCGGAGCTGATCGCGCGGATCTACGGCCTGCGGTGCATGATAATCGACGATCCGGTAGCGGGAACGCCGCTGGTGGTGCCGTTAGGTCGACGGTAATTGCCGGGTGGCGGCTACGCCTTACCCGGCCTACACTCGGCTCCCGTAGGCCGGGTAAGGCGTAGCCGCCACCCGGCGCTTTTGACGTTACCCCAAAATATTCTTCAACACCGGCCCTATCTTCTCAAACGCCTGCGGTGAAATGATATCCACGTGGGCGCAATCCTGGCTGTACACCTCAAGCTCCGACACCCACGGCGCCCACGCGGCCTGCGGATCCATGGTTCGCGTGCGCTCGGCGACAAACAGCGTCGCTTTGCCGTCAAAGCGCGCGCTGTGCGCCGTGGTGAGCAGCCGCACCGCGTCGGCGTAGTTGCCTTCAATCGCGTTAAACAGCTCGCTGGAGCCCTGCCCCTGCTGGGCGGCGATAAACGCCTGACGTTCCCGCTCGATCTCTGCCAAGACCGCCGGGTCGAGGCCGTTAGCCTCTTTTTCCGCCCAGTTCTGGGTTTCCGGCGGCCAGGTATCCAGCAGGCCGAGGAACGAAACCGCTTCACCCTGCTCGCGTAGGCGGGCCGCAATCCCCTGCGCCAGCGTGCCGCCGAGGGAATAACCGAACAGGTAATACGGCCCCTGCGGCTGCTGCTTACGTAACGTAAACAGGTGGCGCTCAATCACCCCATCCAGATCCGCACACTGCTGCATCGGCCCGTCCGGGCGCGGCGACTGAATGCCGACGATTGACCAGCGCGGGCTGAGGTAGCGCGCCAGCACGCTAAACTGCCAGGCGAAGCCGGACGCCGGATGGAAGCAGAACAGCGTCGGGCCGTCGCCCTCACGCAGCGGCAGAAGCGTTTCATACCCCAGACGCTGCGCCTGCTCGTCACTCATCTGCGAGTCCAGCAGGGCGCTAAGCTTGCTGACCGTCGAGGCGACCATAATCTGCCCCGGCGTGACCTTGCGGTTGAACGCACGGCTGAGCTGCGCCGCCAGACGCATAGCCAGCAGCGAGTGGCCGCCGAGGGCAAAGAAATCCGCCTCAATGTCGTTGATCTCGCAGCCCAGCAGCGCGGCAAACGCCTGCGCGACGGCGATTTCGGTTTCGCTTTCCGGGGCCCGTCCGGACGTTTTACCGGTCAGTTCCGGCAGCGGCAGCGCCTTGCGATCCAGCTTGCCGTTGGCGCTCAGCGGCAGCGCGCTGATTTGCAGCAGCACCACCGGCACCATATGCGGCGGCAGCTGGGTTTTGAGCGATTCCAGCAGCGCGTCGCGGTCCAGCGGTAAGCCGGATTCAGAAACCACGTACCCCACCAGCTGGCGAGCATCGCCGCCCGTTGCCGCCGCATGGTTGAAGACGCAGGCGTGCGCCACGGCCTGGGCCACGTCCGGCAGCAACAGCATCGCCCGGTCGATTTCACCCAGCTCGATGCGCTGGCCGCGAATTTTAAGCTGGTCGTCGCTGCGGCCCAGATATTCCACCGCGCCGTTATCCAGCCAGCGGGCAACGTCGCCGGTGCGGTACATCCGCTCGCCCGGCGCAAACGGGTCGGCGATAAAGCGGCTGGCAGTGAGATCCGGACGGCCAAGATACCCCTGCGCCAGCTGAATGCCGGTGAGGTAGAGATCGCCCGCCACGCCGAACGGCACCGGGCGCATCATCGCATCCAGAATGCGCAGCCCCGTGTTCCACACCGGGAAGCCGATCGGCACGCTGTTACCTTCCACCGCCGCCAGCTCAGGCCCAAACGCCGGATACCAGCTGACGTCCACCGCCGCTTCCGTCGGGCCATAAAGATTGTGCAGCGGCACGCGGGTCAGCTGTTCCCACTCGCGGCACAGCGCCGTCGGCAGCGCTTCGCCGCTGCAGAACACCTGCTTCAGCGTTTTGCAGCAGGCGACGTTTTCCGGCGTCAGCGAGGCAACAAACGCCGCCAGCATCGACGGCACGAAGTGGGTAGTGGTCACGCCATAGTGGGCGAAGAAGCTTTGCATCGCCTGCGGATCGCGGTGCGCGTCCGGCTCGGCCATCACCAGCTTCGCCCCGGCGATAAACGGCCACCAGAACTCCCACACCGACACATCAAAGCTGCACGGCGTTTTCTGCGCCACCATGTCAAACGCCGTCAGTGGATAATGATCCTGCATCCACTTCAGGCGGTTAACGATGGCAGTATGGCCGACCATGACCCCTTTTGGACGCCCGGTCGAGCCGGAGGTAAAGATGATGTACGCCGTCTGCTCCGGCTTCGCCAGACGCAGCGGTTCAGCACCCGCGGTCGGTAATAGTGTGTTGTAACTAAAAGTCTCGACGGAGAGATCGCTAAAGCGCGGAAGCTGTTCGTCAGTGGTAATGAGCAGAGACGGCTTCGCGTCCTCAAGCATCATCCGCAGGCGATCGTCCGGGTAGCCGGTGTCGAGCGGTAGCCACGCGGCGCCCGCCTCCACAATGCCGTGCAGCGCTAACGTCAGGAATACCGAGCGCGGCAGGGCCACCGCCACGCTGTCGCCCGGCTTCACGCCGCGCGCACGCAGCAGGTTTGCCAGCGCGATGACCTGCTCGCGCATCTGGCGATAACTGAGTTCAACGTGCGCATCCGCCAGCGCCGGGGCGTCCGGCGTTTTGCTCGCCTGTTCCGCCACCAGATCCGCGAGCGTAGTGGACGGCAGCGCCAGTCCGGTATCGTTGATGCGCGCCAGTTGGGCATATTCCTGTTCAGAAACGGTTTCCACCTCGCCGCAGCGCAGGTCCGGGTTGGCTGCAAATTGCCTCAGCATCGCGTTCAGGCGCGCGACGTGACGCGTCAGCGTCGCCTCGTCGTAGCGCTGTTTATTGGCGAGGATCTCAATGCTCAACCCGCCCTGCTCGTCCGGGAACAGCGCCAGTTCCAGATCGTTCACCGGGCCGGTCGCCAGCGTGTGGGTGATGGCCTCCACGCCGTCGATATCCAGCTGGTAGTCGAACACTTTCACGTTCAGCACCGGGCCGAACAGCGCTTCATCGCCCGCCGCTTTCCCACTGTCGCGCACGATCTGCTCGGCGTCGTAGCGCTGGTGGCGACGCATTTTTTTCAGCTGGTTCGCCAGGCGCAGCGCCAGCGAGGGCAGGCTCTCCTGCGGATCGATATTGATCGCCAGCGGCAGGACGTTAAGCACCGGCCCGGTCGCGGTCAGGGCTGCGGACCCCATCCTTCGCATAAAGATAAACCCGGCGGCGTAGTCCAGCCGTCCGGTGAGGCGCCCCAGCCACAGCGCCACCAGCGCAAGCGCCAGGTCGGTGCGCTGTACCTTTTCTGCCGCCTGCGCAAGCTGGCTAAAAGCACGAGCGTCGGCGGCGATTTTCAGGCGCAGGATATCCGTTGTCGCGGCACGACCCGGCAGCGGCGCGGAGGAGAGCGAGACCGGAGAAGGCAGCTGTTTGCGCTGCTCGGCCCAGAACGCGCCGTCGCGCGGGTACGCCTCGCTGTCGCGATAGCGCTGGTACTCGTCCACCACCTCTGCAAATGGGGTAAACGGGGATTCAGGCGTGGGGTCGCCCTTTTTCCACGCGGCATAAATTGCAGCGATCTGGCGGGTAATGGCCGGGAAGCTGAAGCCATCCACTACCAGATGATGATACCGCTGATACCAGTACCAGTGGTTGTCACCGACCTGAATCAGCTGGTGAAACGCCAGCGGCTGACCGCTGTCGACGCGCAGGTTCTGGTTAAGATCGGATTCCATCAGCGCCACGGCGGCGGCGTGGGAATCAACGCGAACAACGGACGGTTCCGGCAGAATGAAGGTCTCATCCACCCACTGCCACACCTCACCGTTTTCTTCTGCAAAACGCATGCGCAGGGTATCGGCCTGCAGCATGCCTTCCGCAATGGCTTTAACCAGCAGTGGCGCATCGATATCGCCTTTCAGCTCGGTGTAGTGCGCCACGCTCCAGGCGTTTGGCAGCGTGGACAGCTGTTCCGCCATCCAGATCCCCGGCTGGGCGGCGACGAGAGGAAGACGGTTCATGCGTTCTCCCCCACAAAGTAAGACGGCTCAAGCGTCCGCCAGCGTTCCGCCAGCCACTGCTGGCACGCCTCCTGCGACTGTGCTTCACACACTATGCGCCACCCTGCCGGCAGTTCGCACTGCTGCGGCCACAGGCTGTACTGCCCCTGGTCGTTTTGCAATATGGCGAACTGTCCCTGCGGATTATCGAAAGGATTGCTGAATTCCATACAGACTCCGTTAGTGAATAAGCGGCTGCCAGAGGGTCATCAGCCCCTGCGTCAGCCCACCGCGCCAGCAAAGCGCATCGTGTCCGCCGTCAACCTGACGCCAGATAACCGGTTGGTGTGTGTGCAGTTCGGCGTAAATCGCCTGATTCGCGCGGAAGATGAGCGGCTCGTTGCGCCCGGCCTCAAGAATGATGCGTAACCCGCGAGGAGATATTTCACCGGCTTTAAGTTGTTCGATTAACAGCCCGTCCTGCTGCCCGCCGCGGTGTGGCCACCAGCAGGAGCCGGACTGGCTAAGCACGCAGCCAAAACGCTGCGGCCAGTGGAGGCCAGCATAAAGCGACGCGAGACCGCCAAAGCTCTGGCCAGCCACCACCGTACGGTCGGCGCGGTCGCTAAACGGCGCGCATTGTTGGACAAGGGGGAGAAGTTCTTCCTGCACCGCCAGCCAGAAATCGGGATTGCACGGCAGCTCGCGATTGCGATGCTCCATATCGATAACATCGATTAAGACGTAGACCGCAGGCGGTAATTTGCGCTCGGCGGTGAGAGACGCCAGCGCAGGCCAGACCGGCATACTTTCGGCCCAGAACTGCCCGTCGAGCAGCACCGCCAGGGGACGTTCCGGGTCGTCGCCCCCGGTAGTGAAAATCCAGACGCGACGGCGATTTTTCAGGCGCGCGCTTTCCCACTCAATGCAGACTGGCGGCTGATACGGCGTATCGGGATGATTCCACCCCGGCTGAACGGGCGCTCCCGGCATCTCCAGCGCGGAGACGGCATGGCCGCGCCCGCCGCGCCAGCTTTGCGGATTCAGCGGGTCGGAAACCGCGTGCGGCAGCAGCTTGCGCCACCCTTCGCGCAGCGCCATGCGCTCCGGCTGCTCGCCTTCAAACACGACGCTGGCAAAATCGTTTTCATTCACAGAAGGGATAAAACAGTAGCTTCCGCGCCACTCGGGGCTGAAATCGCCCTGCCACTGCCAGACGTCGGTATCGGGAATGCGTTCGAGAGACTGCGGGCGGGCATTTTGGTGGTGATCGGTCACGCCGGTGACGTAGAGCCAGACGCGTTTGATCGGTGACGTTCTTTGCGTTCCTGCCGGGTCACGCCACCAGAACGTGACGCGATAGTTTCCCTTTTCCGGCGTCCATTCAGGCCCGTTTTTCGACTGCCACCACGCTTCACTTCCCGTTGTTAACGCCGTCACCCTTATAACCTCATGTTTAACAGTCTTTTTTGTTTGAGAGCAAATTTTATTGATAATATTATTGATAACTATTTGCATTTGCAATAGCGTAGTGCCCGCGCTGTGGGAAGCGCTCATAAAACAACCACAAAAGCAGGACGTACAATGAATAAGAAGATTCACTCTCTGGCCTTGCTGGTCAATTTAGGGATTTACGGCGTCGCGCTGCCCGCTCTGGCAGACGACAACACCGCCTCTGCGCAGCACGAAGACACGATGGTGATCACCGCCGCCGAGCAGAATCTGCAGGCGCCGGGGGTATCGACCATCACCGCCGATGAGATACGTAAAAACCCGCCCGCGCGGGACGTGGCTGAAATCATCCGCACCATGCCGGGCGTTAACCTGACCGGTAACTCCACCAGCGGCCAGCGCGGGAATAACCGTCAGATTGATATCCGCGGCATGGGGCCAGAAAACACCCTGATCCTGATCGACGGTAAGCCGGTGACCAGCCGAAACTCCATCCGTCTGGGCTGGCGCGGCGAGCGCGACACCCGCGGAGATACCGGCTGGGTGCCGCCGGAGATGATCGAGCGCATCGAAGTGATCCGCGGTCCGGCCGCCGCGCGCTATGGCAACGGCGCGGCAGGTGGCGTGGTGAACATCATCACCAAAAAATTCGACGACCAGTGGCACGGCTCCTGGAACACCTACCTGAATGCGCCTGAGCACAAGGATGAAGGTTCCACCAAGCGCACCAACTTCAGCCTGAGCGGCCCGCTGGGCGGCGACTTCAGCTTCCGCATGTTCGGCAATCTGGACAAAACCCAGGCCGACGCGTGGGACATCAACCAGGGTCACCAGTCTGACCGAACCGGTGCCTACGCCGACACGCTGCCCGCGGGCCGTGAAGGGGTGGAAAATAAAGACATCAACGGCGTGGTGCGCTGGGACTTTGCGCCGATGCAGTCTCTGGAATTTGAGGCGGGCTACAGCCGCCAGAACAACCTCTACGCCGGTGATACCCAGAACACCAACAACGACAACAGCTCCAGCGGTCTGGTGAAAAAGAACTACGGCAAAGAGACCAACCGTATCTATCGCCAGAACTTCGCGGTGACCTGGAACGGCGGCTGGGATAACGGCATTACCACCAGCAACTGGGCGCAGTACGAGCACACCCGCAACTCCCGTCTGGGCGAAGGGCTGGCGGGCGGTCTGGAAGGCCTGTTCAACAGTAATAAATTCACCGACACCGATCTGGCCGACGTGATGCTGCACAGTGAAATCAACCTGCCGATTGATTTCCTCGTTAACCAGAACCTGACGCTCGGCACCGAGTGGAACCAGCAGCGCATGAAGGACTCGACCTCCTTCACCCAAACCCAGCAGGGCGGCACCATTCCGGGCATGAGCAATGACCGCAGCCCGTACACGTCGGCAGAGATTTTCTCTCTGTTCGCCGAAAACAACATGGAGCTGACCGACAGCACCATGCTGACCCCTGCCCTGCGCTTCGACCATCACACCATCGTCGGCAACAACTGGAGCCCGTCACTTAACCTGTCGCAGGGTCTGGGGGATGACTTCACGCTGAAGATGGGGATCGCCCGCGCCTATAAGGCGCCGAGCCTGTACCAGACTAACCCGAACTACCTGCTCTACAGCAAAGGCCAGGGCTGCTACGCCAGCTCCGACGGCGTGGGCTGCTACATGATGGGTAACGACGACCTTAAGGCCGAAACCAGCATCAACAAAGAGATTGGCCTGGAGTGGAAACACGACGGCTGGCTGGCGGGCGTCACCTGGTTCCGCAACGACTACCGCGACAAGATTGAAGCGGGCTACGCGCCGATTGGTCACACCTCTTCCGGTAAAGTGCAGACGGATATCTACCAGTGGGAAAACGTACCGAAGGCGGTGGTGGAAGGTCTGGAAGGCTCCCTGAACGTGCCGGTCAGCGACACGATTAACTGGACCAACAACATCACCTACATGCTGCAGAGCAAGAACAAGGAGACTGGCGACCGTCTGTCGATCATTCCGGAGTACACGCTGAACTCAACCCTGAGCTGGCAGGTGCATCAGGACGTGTCACTCCAGTCGACCTTTACCTGGTACGGCAAGCAGCAGCCGAAGAAGTACAACTACAAAGGTCAGCCTGTCACCGGGTCTGAGAAAGACGAAGTCAGCCCGTACAGCATCGTTGGTCTGAGCGCAACCTGGGACATGACCAAAAACGTCAGCCTGACCGGCGGCGTGGATAACGTCTTCGACAAACGCCAGTGGCGCGCGGGTAATGCCCAGACCACGGGCAACGCCACCACCGGTGCGTATATGTACGGCGCGGGGGCTTATACCTATAATGAGCCAGGCCGCACGTGGTATATGAGCGTGAATACGCGTTTCTGATAAAGGCAACAACGCCTCCCTCTCCCTGTGGGAGAGGGCTGGGGTGAGGACGAGGTGAAAGCAAAACGGCAACCCCGTTGCCGTTTTTAGTGTTTGCTCCCTCTCCCCGTTGGAGAGGGCCGGGGTGAGGGCATCAGGCCGCACAATTCTGAAGGAAAAACCATGCACACAACCCACACCACGTTCATTCTCGCCGGCCACACCGTTCACCACGTCACCTTCGACCCAACCACCTTCACCGACGCCGATCTCCTCTGGCTCCCCCACCACGCCGAGCTTGCAAACGCCGGGCGCAAACGCAAAGCCGAGCATCTGGCAGGCCGCATCGCCGCCGCGCATGCCTTACCTGACCACACCGTGCCCGGCATCGGCCCCAGCGGTGAACCTCTCTGGGCTGACGGCGTTTCAGGGAGCATCACCCACTGCAGCACGCAGGCGATGGCGGTTGCCGTCCGTCATCCTGATGCGCTTGTGGGTATTGATTGCGAAGCCATTCTTCCTGAACGTGAAGCCCGCGAAATCCAGGACGGCATCATTGATGCACAGGAAGCGATGTGCCTGACACGCTCGGGCTACCCCTTTGCGCTGGCGTTGACGCTTGCATTCAGCGCCAAAGAGAGTCTGTTTAAAGCACTGTTCCCTACGGCAAGGCGCTACATGGGATTCGACTGTGCACAGGTCACGGCGTTGAATCAGCAAACTATCGCGTTGACGCTCAGCCATCCGGCGGGCCGTTATCAGCAGGGAAAATGCTTTAGCCTCGCCTGGCAACGTGTTAATGGAGAGGTATATACCATGATTGTCGTTCAGGAATAATGCTGTCCTGTTTATTGCTCCAGCCATTTAGTTTTAATTAATACCAGATGAATAATAACAAAACCATCCTCCCCTATAGCCACCAATCAAATAAACGTACACCCACCGAGAAAAAATGTTAAGCCCCTCCCTACCATTTATAATAGCCACCAAAATTTTCCTTGAGCATTTAAAAGTATGCGAGCAGGTTTTTTTCATAACAGAACTCAGCCATAAAACCTCGAGCCAGATCAAAAATACCAAGATAAAAAAATCAATAAACACAAAATAAATCATTTCAATTTTATAATTTTAGGAACATTATGCTTTCGCTGTTTTACATTAACTCAATATCACTAAGGAAAGTATAATGCGTGAATTAAACCAAAATGAAATGAGCAGTGTCGCTGGTGGAATTGGTGCTGGTAACGGGAACGGTAATCACAGTGGTAACGGCAATGGTAACAGTGGCGGTAACGGTGGTACCTGTAACGGCGGCAATGGTGGTAATGGTGGCCGTGGGGGTAATGGCGGCAACGGCGGTAATGGCGGAAACTGTGGTGGTGGTAATAATGGCGGACGCCGTTAATCACCCTTAACAGCGAATACGACGGCTCACGATAGATTTTTATTGTGGGCCATTGTGAAGGATGTACTTATTTCATCAGGAGATGAAAATGCGAAAATTACTGAATTCTGAGATGCAGCTTATTTCCGGAGGATCACAATGTGACGGCGGTAATGGCGGCAATGGGGGCGCCGGTGGGAACGGAGGTCGTGGAGGAAACGGTGGCACGTGTGGGTCAGGCAATGGCGGCAACGGCGGCAATGGTGGACGTGGAGGTAACGGAGGAGATGGCGGTAACGGTGGCCCAGGCGGGAAAGGGGGCA
The DNA here is from genome assembly GCF_011752745.1 of Enterobacter sp. Acro-832. Lineage (NCBI taxonomy): Bacteria > Pseudomonadati > Pseudomonadota > Gammaproteobacteria > Enterobacterales > Enterobacteriaceae > Enterobacter > Enterobacter sp. Acro-832. The sequence continues at coordinate 39,424 of NZ_VWWX01000002.1, read as the reverse complement.
AAGGCGGAAAAGGAGGTCCCGGAGGACATGACGGACGCAATGGAAAAGATGGCTGAATCTTTACCGGGTCAACATTACTGACTGAGAGCTAATGGCCAGGACAGTCAGTGAACGTTTTGGAACAGGTGGAATAACCAGGCGCCATTCAGCTAAAAATGATCGCCTGGAATCAGGCTAAATCTAAAGACTTGCTTTACAAAAGGAATAGCATGCGTGTATCGCCAACAAGCGGTTGAATACAAAAAAATGCGATGGCAGGGAAAGGCCTTATTACTACCTGGTATTCCAATTTGGCTTGTTGCCGGATTATCTGCTTTTTTTATTGTTGCCTTTATCGTTTTCATTTTGACATTCAGCTATACAAGAAGGATCACAGTGATGGGTGAGATATCCACGTATCCCCGCTCATCAAATGTGTATGCCAGTGTCCAGGGCGTTGTAGTTAAACAGTTTGTCACTGAAGGTCAACTGCTCAAAACAGGCGATGCTATCTACATGATAGATGTTAGTAAAAGCACGCGTAGCGGTGTTGTGAGTGATAACCAGCGAATGGATGTCGATAACCAACTTACACGTATTGCTCAAATCACGGATCTTCTTCAGGAGAATAAAAGAAACACTCTGGAAATGCTAAAAAAACAAAAAGAGCAATACAGTGCGGCCCTCAAACGATCCTCAGACATTATCGCACAAGCCCAGGAAGGCATTCGCGTCATGAAAACGAACATGGAAAACTATCGGCATTATCAAGCGCGCGGACTTATCACGCAGGATCAGTTGATAAACCAGATAGCCTTATACTACGAGCGACAAAATAATATGCTTAATTTGTCTGCTCAAAGCGATCAGAACGCGTTGCAGGTGACCACTCTCGAAAGCCAGATTCAAACTCAGGCTGCCGAATTTGATAACCAGATCCACCAGATGGAGCTTCAGCGCTACGAGCTGCAAAAAGAGCGTCTAAATATTGATGCCGGGGGCGCAATTATCATCCGGGCAATGTCTGACGGGCGGGTAGACTCCCTGAGCGTTACTGTTGGGCAGATGATCAAACCTGGCGACAGCCTCCTGCAAATTATCCCTCTGACTATCGATCATTTTTCTCTTGTCACATGGGTGCCTAATGATGCCGTCCCCTACCTTTCTCCTGGCGACCGGGTGAACATTCGCTATGAGGCGTTTCCGGCACAAAAATTTGGCATGTTTGGGGGCTCCATTTCGGTTATCTCGCGTTCCCCTGCCTCCCCTCAGGAGATGCAAACCTATCAGGGGGCACTTAAAGCGACCTCACCCGGGGCCGCCCCTTACTACAAAATTATTATCAGGCCTGACAGACAAAACATTGCCTATGCGGGCAAACGTCTGAGTTTAGGCAATGGTATGCAGGCTCAAAGCACCTTATTTCTGGAAAAAAGAAAAATCTACCAGTGGATGCTTTCACCCTTCTACGATATGAAAAATAGCGCCGGGGGTCCGGTAAATGAGTAAACGCTCTCTTAAAACCCTCATCGAACAGCTGGATCTCCAGTTGCGCTCCCGGGTTCCGCTGGTCCACCAGACGGAATCGTCAGAGTGCGGCCTGGCCTGCCTCGCGATGATCTGTAGCCACTATGGCAAACAGAGCAACCTCATCGCCCTGCGTCAACAATTTAACCTGTCGGCACGGGGCACCACACTGGCAGGCATGACGCAAATTGCTGAACAACTTGGACTCGCAACACGCTGTTTATCCCTCGATCTCAATGAACTCAGCGCGCTTAAGACTCCTTGCATTCTGCACTGGGATTTTAACCATTTTGTGGTACTCGTCAGCGTGAAGCAGAATCGAGCCATACTTCACGACCCCGCTCGGGGGAGAAGAAAAGTAGGTATGGAGGAGATGTCGAAATACTTCACCGGCATAGCGCTCGAAGTATGGCCCGGAAGTACATTTGCCGCACAGCCAACAAGCCATCAGTTCAGCCTAAGGTCCCTGGCCGCGAAGGTGCACGGCCTTAAGGGAATGTTAGGCAAAATATTTTTCTATTCGCTCATTATTGAAACCATCAACCTGCTTATACCGATAGGCACTCAACTCGCCCTGGATCATGCTATTCCCGCCGCAGATATGGGCTTGTTAACGGTGATTTGTATCGGCCTGTTTCTCTTTACTTTACTGCGCGTGGCGTTGAGTGCTTTACGTTCATGGTCCTCGCTGATAATGACGACGCTTATCAATGTGCAGTGGCAGTCCGGGCTTTTTACCCATCTCGTGCGGCTGCCTCTAAGCTATTTTGAGCGGCGCAAGCTGGGCGATATTCAGTCGCGCTTTGGATCACTGAACACGCTTCGAGAAACTTTTACCAGCAGCATCATTGGGGCACTTATCGATGGAACCATGATGATGGGTGTCATCGTGATGATGATACTTTATGGCGGCTGGCTGACTGGCGTAGTCATAGGCTTTACTGCGCTGTATGTTCTGACCAGACTAATGACCTACAGTACCTATCGCGAGTTATCGGAAGAAACCCTCATCAGAGATGCCCGCACCCGGTCCTATTTCATGGAAACGTTGTACGGTATCGCGACCGTAAAAATGCAGGGTTTGAGTGAGAGACGCGGCACTCACTGGTTAAATCTGGAAATTGACACGATCAATACAGAGATAAAAATCACCAAAATGGATCTGCTTTTTGGTGGGGTAAACGCTTTTATTATTGCCTGCGAACAAATAACAATGTTATGGCTGGGTTCAAAACTCATCATAGAAAACGCGATGACAATTGGGATGTTCATCGCTTTTGGCGTGTTCAGAGAACAATTTGCCGACAGAATCTGGTCACTGACAAATTTTCTGATGAAGTTGCGCATGATGCATCTTCATAACGAACGCGTATCCGATATTGCGCTTAACGTAAGAGAAATGAAAAAGCCTGACAGAGAAATCATAAATACCATGCAACCTGTTACTCTTGAAACCCATGCGCTGAGCTATCGCTATGACGAGCATTCCGCTGATGTTTTTCGCAATCTCTCATTCAAGGTTTCAGCAGGTGAAAGCGTGGCGATTACAGGACCGTCAGGAGCGGGGAAAACCACGCTTATGAGAGTACTTTGTGGGTTATTTGAACCACTTTCGGGCTCCGTCACAATCGACGGTTATGACATTCAACAGCTGGGTTTAAACAACTATCGTAAAATTATCGGCTGCGTTATGCAGGATGATAAGTTGTTCTCTGGATCAATCAGGGAAAATATTTGTGGCTTTGATGATAAAGGCGATAAGGAGTGGATGGAAGCCTGCGCCCGCGCCAGCTATATCCATGACGTGATTATAAAAATGCCTATGGGATACGAGACCCTAATTGGTGAACTCGGTGAAGGATTATCAGGTGGACAAAAACAGCGACTCTTTATTGCGCGCGCGCTATATCGCAAACCCGGAATATTATTTATGGATGAAGCGACCAGCGCGCTGGATGAAGAGAGTGAGAGCTATGTCAATGCAGCCATCAAAAAGTTAAACATCACACGCATTATCATCGCGCACAGAAAATCAACTATCGCATCCGCTGAACGTGTGATTCAACTAGCGCCACTAACAGAACAACATGAGCCCAGCCAGAAATGAAACATTGCCTGATACCGAGAATAAAACCTATCAGCAAGCAGATAATTATTACTATCCTCGCATTTTTCGGCTGTCTCTTTTTCGCTCATGCTAACGAAAATCCCTATGAGGATGGCATGGATCCTTATCATTGGATGGAAACTCACCCCCAACAGACTGCTCGCTGGTTAAATCAACGCTCAAACCAGACGGTTAAGACACTGCACGCCCTTCCATGGAGAAACGCGCTGACGAAAAGGTTAAGCGAGCTGGAGAATACGGCTCCGACTATTTCTGATATTTATGATGCGGGACAAAATCGTTTTTATCTACGCTCAACGGTCGAACACCCATACCTGCGGCTGTTTGTAAGACAGAAGAGCAAACCGGAACGGGTGCTCATCGATCCGCCTGTTGGCTATGGGATTAATTTTTTTAGCCCTTCACATGATGGTCGCTACGTGGCTTTTGGGCTCTCAAGAAACGGGACTGAAAGTACGAGAATTACCGTTATCCGGGTTGTGGATAATGTCGTATTAGATACGCATATACCCGACGTTCGCTATCCCAGCGTTGTCTGGGCCGCGGATAATCAGTCCTTTTATTATAGTCTCAACACGATCACTCAGGATTCAGGACGACAAACCTGCGGCAAGGTCTACCTCCATCGTATAGGGCACGACAGAGACGTTATGACGTTTGACTGGCGCACGCTCCCTGAACTCGCACAAAAAGCCTGCGAAAACGTTAATCTGTACACCTCTCCTGATTCTGAATATCTGATTGTTAACGTTTCAAAATCCATCAGTGGTTATGGAGGCTACCTTTTTGCCGCTAAAAAAGACGCGGATGACAACAGCACACTCACCTGGAACAAAATTGTTGATACCGATAAAAATGTTTCTGCCTTTGTTTATTTCGGGAAGTGGATTTATCTGGCGAGCTATAACGCCTTCTCAGGCTATGATATTTCACGCATAAATCTGGCGGCTCCTGCCTCCACCAAAGAACCCGTGATGAGCTGGTCGAACGGAGAGTTAACACAGTTAAGCCTGAGTAGGGATTCACTTTATGTGGCTTATCATAACGCCGGAAGCAGTAAATTCATGCGTATTCCGTTTGCTGATATCAGTCACCACCAGGCAATTCCGGTCCCTGCAGATGAAGACGTGAGTGCGATATTTGCCAGCAGCGATAGTCAGGACATTCTCTTCACCCGTCAGGGCTGGCTTAATCCCCCCGTCATTTATCATTATCAACCTGCGGATAACATTCTCCAGAAAACAGAGTTAATACCGCCATTAAGCCAGCCCCTGACAGACTATGTGACGGACGAAAAATGGGTCACTACAGCAGAGAATGTTCGCGTCCCACTGACTCTCATATACCGTAAAGGCATTGCGCGCGATGGTTCGGTCCCTACCTGGTTGACGGCTTATGGCGCGTACGGCGTGAGTACGTTTCCTTCATTCGATCTGACCCGTCTGCTCTGGCTGGAACAAGGCGGTATTCTCGCTATCGCGCATGTACGCGGAGGCGGTGAAATGGGCCCTGAATGGCACGAAGCAGGAAGAGCGGATAAGAAAGAAAATTCCATTTCCGATTTTATCCGTTGCGCGGAATATCTTATCGACAGTCGCTACACCTCACCGTCAAAACTGGCAATCGGGGGTGAAAGCGCGGGGGGAATTATCGTGGGTATGGCGATGACACGTCGCCCGGAACTGTTTTCCGCAGTGGCCATAGACGCCGGGATGCTGAATACCAGCCGACTGGGTAACATTCCGATAGGCGTGATGAACTATGACGAACTGGGATCGCCGCTGACGCCGTCAGGCAGGCTAAACTTATTGAAAATAGATGCTTACCGGCATCTGGTACCTGAAAAACGTTATCCTCCCGTGCTGTTAACCGTGGGCCTTCATGACCAGCGCGTTTCTCCGTGGCAAACAGCAAAATTCGCCGCCCGTTTAGAGGAGATCGGCTCGCCGCGCAGCGTGCTGGTTCTGGCTTACCGTCAGGGAGGACACAGTGCGGCAACCTATGCCGAGGCCGATTCAAAATTAGTCGACACGGTAAGTTTCTTTATCTGGAAAACCGGTCTTCACGTTCAGGACAGGTGAAAGCGGCACCCGTTACGGGTGCCCTGTCATTCATACACGAAATGGTTCAAACATCCGGGAACATCACGCTATTCCCCGGCGCTTCCCTGTGCAGGTGGATAAAGTTCAGGTGCCGTTCATACTGGTCCAGAATATCCGTAATCACCTGCTCCTTGCTGTAGTCCATCAAATCATTGCCCTGACTTCCTTCCAGCAGGAAGGTCTCAAGCCGGTAGTAGGTCGACTTCCCACTGCGCGCCCGGTAGGTAAAGCCGGGGACCGAGTACTGCTGTGGCCAGATCTGGTAGACAAAATTCTGCTCGTCGCCCATGTGCACCAGCAGGTCCAGGTGCCCCAGGGTCTCGCCCTCCTCCGGTGGCAGGTTTTTCAGCTCCACGTAGGCGCCGCGCAGCTTCAGCTCCTGCGCCACCTCTTCCATTGCCGGGAAGCAGACCGTCTCCATCATCTGTTTGGTGTAGCGCGTGCCCGGGTAGTTCATCAGGCGCGACAGGCGTTTCTTCCAGCTCAGCCTGTCCTGGGCCCCCATCGGACGCGGTGCGGTGTCGCGGCTGGCGCTGACGCGGCGGTAATCTTCCACCTTGAGCGATTTATACAGCCCGGCCATCACGAAGAAGATAACGAAGCTGAACGGCAGCCCCATGATCACCGTGGTGTTCTGCAACGCCGAGATGCCGTTGGTCATCAGCATGCCGAGCGTCAGCAGGCCGATGGCGACGGACCAGAAGATGCGCAGCCAGTTCGGCGCATCGCTGTTGATGTCTTTGAGCTTCGAGGTGAAGTTGCCCAGCACCAGCGCGCCGGAATCCGCTGAGGTGACGTAAAACAGCAGGCCGGTAATGGTCGCTACGGAGGCGCTAAAGGTGAACGCCGGGTACTGCGCCAGCAGGCTGTAGAAGCCGCGCTCCGGGTGCGCCATCGCTTCCTGTGCAAAGGTTGCGTTGCCGTGGATGATCTCATGGAGCGCGCTGTTGCCGAACACCGACAGCCACAGCAGGGTAAAGGTGAACGGGATAATCAGCGTGCCCATCACAAACTGACGGATGGTGCGACCACGTGAAATACGCGCCAGGAACAGGCCGACAAACGGTGACCACGCCACCCACCACGCCCAGAAGAACAGCGTCCAGTTGTTCATCCACTCCACCGGGCGATCAAAGGCGAAGCTGTTCAGCGTCATGCCCATAAAGCGGTTCACGTAGTCGCCCACGTTCAGCACTAAGGCATTGAGCAGGAACGAGGTGTCGCCCATAAACAGCACGAACAGGATCAGGCCCAGCGCCAGCGCCACGTTCAGCTCGGAGAGCACGCGGATGCCCTTATCGACGCCCGACGTCACCGAAATGGTGGCGATAATGACGGAGAGCGCAATCAGCGCCGCTTTCGCCGCCATCGAATCCGGAATATCAAACAGCACGCTCAGCCCGTAGTTGAGCTGCACCACGCCAATCCCGAGCGTTGTCGCGATGCCGAAGATGGTGCCGATCACCGCCGCAATGTCGACGCTGTGGCCAATCGGACCGTTGATCTTTTTACCGAAAATCGGGTACAGCGCGGAGCGGATGGTGAGGGGCAAATTATAACGATAGCTAAAGTATCCCAGCGCCATCCCCATCAGGGCGTACATTGACCAGCCGGTCAGGCCGTAGTGGAACAGCGTCCAGACCATTGCCTGGCGTGCGGCCTCCATCGTCTGCCCTGCCCCTTCCGGGGGCTGCATATACTGCGTGACCGGTTCCGCCACGGAGAAGAACATCAGGTCGATGCCGATGCCCGCGGCAAACAGCATCGCGGCCCAGCTCAGCAGGCTGAACTCGGGCTTGGACTGCTCGGGACCGAGCTTAACGGAGCCGAAGCGCGAGCAGGCAATGCAGACCACAAAGACAATATAGAGCGTCGCCGCCAGCAGGTAGTACCAGCCGAAGGTCTTTGACACCCAGTTCAGGGTGCGCCCAATCCACTCGGCAGAAAAATCGCGAAATAAGATCGTTGTCAGGGAAAACAACAAAATCAGCCCGGCGGACGTATAAAAAACGACCGGGTTGATTTTGTCTTTTTCTCTGTCCTGTGAAAGGTCTGTCATCCAGTATCCTCACTGTTTTTGTAACTATTAAAATCCAAATCCGCAACAATTAAGACACATTTTATATTGAACGTCCAATCAAAAACCGCTTTAATGGTTAACCAACGCTGATGAATGGAGTGGCAAAAATGCCCAAAGTGGGGATGCAGCCGATCCGGCGCAGGCAGCTTATCGACGCCACGCTGGAAGCAATAAATGAAGTGGGAATGCACGACGCGACGATCGCGCAGATCGCCCGTCGGGCGGGCGTTTCCACGGGGATCATCAGTCACTATTTCAAAGACAAAAATGGTCTGCTGGAAGCGACCATGCGCGACATCACCGGCCAGCTGCGCGATGCGGTATTAAGCCGCCTGCACGCCCTGCCGAACGGCAGCGCGGAGCAGCGTCTGCAGGCGATTGTCGGCGGTAACTTTGATGAAACCCAGGTGAGCAGCGCGGCGATGAAGGCCTGGCTGGCCTTCTGGGCAAGCAGCATGCACCAGCCGATGCTCTACCGCCTGCAGCAGGTGAGCAGCCGCCGCCTGCTGTCGAACCTGGTGTACGAGTTCCGCCGCGAGCTTCCGCGCGAGCAGGCCCAGGAGGCGGGCTACGGGCTGGCGGCGCTGATCGACGGGCTGTGGCTGCGCGCCGCGCTGAGCGGCAAGCCGCTGGATAAGACCCTGGCGCAGTCACTGACCAGCCACTTTATCAGCCAGCATTTACCGACCGAATAACCGAGGAGAATTTATGTCCCGAATGGCAGAACAGCAGCTTTATATCAATGGTGGTTATACATCGGCCACCAGCGGTCGCACCTTCGAGACCATCAACCCGGCCAACGGTGAAGTCCTGGCGACCGTTCAGGCCGCCGGGCGCGAAGATGTCGATCGCGCCGTAGAAAGCGCAACGCGCGGGCAAAAAGTCTGGGCGGCGATGACCGCCATGGAGCGCTCTCGCATCCTGCGTCGCGCCGTCGACATCCTGCGCGAGCGCAACGACGATCTGGCAAAGCTGGAAACCCTCGACACCGGTAAAGCGTATTCCGAAACCTCAACCGTGGATATCGTCACCGGTGCGGACGTGCTGGAGTACTACGCGGGTCTGATCCCGGCGCTGGAAGGCAGCCAGATCCCCTTGCGCGAGACCTCATTCGTCTATACCCGCCGCGAGCCGCTGGGCGTGGTGGCGGGCATCGGCGCATGGAACTACCCGATCCAGATCGCCCTGTGGAAATCCGCCCCGGCGCTGGCGGCGGGCAACGCAATGATCTTCAAGCCGAGCGAAGTGACGCCGCTTACCGCCCTGAAACTTGCCGAGATCTACACCGAAGCGGGCCTGCCGGACGGCGTATTTAACGTCCTGCCTGGCGTGGGCGCGGAGACCGGCCAGTACCTGACCGAGCATCCGGGCATCGCCAAAGTCTCCTTTACCGGCGGCGTCGCCAGCGGCAAAAAGGTGATGGCGAACGCCGCGGCCTCCTCCCTGAAAGAGGTGACGATGGAGCTGGGCGGCAAATCGCCGCTGATTATTTTTGACGATGCGGATCTGGATCTCGCGGCGGACATCGCCATGATGGCCAACTTCTTCAGCTCCGGCCAGGTGTGCACCAACGGCACCCGCGTGTTTGTTCCGGCTAAGTTCAAAGCCGCGTTTGAGCAGAAAATCGTTGAGCGCGTGGGCCGCATCCGCGCGGGCGATCTGTTCGATGAAGCTACCAACTTTGGTCCGATGGTCAGCTTCCCGCACCGCGACAGCGTGATGCGCTACATCGCCAAAGGCAAAGAGGAAGGCGCGCGCGTGCTGTGCGGCGGCGACGTGCTGAAGGGCGAAGGCTTCGATAACGGCGCGTGGGTGGCCCCGACCGTGTTCACCGACTGCACCGACGAGATGACCATCGTGCGCGAAGAGATCTTCGGCCCGGTGATGTCCATCCTCACCTATGAGTCCATTGAGGAAGCCATTCGCCGCGCCAACGACACCGACTACGGGCTGGCGGCAGGCATCGTCACGGCCGACCTGAACCGCGCCCACGGCGCCATTCATCAGCTCGAGGCGGGCATCTGCTGGATCAACACCTGGGGTGAATCCGCTGCAGAGATGCCGGTCGGCGGCTACAAGCACTCCGGCATTGGCCGCGAGAATGGCGTGATGACGCTGCAGAGCTACACCCAGGTGAAGTCCATCCAGGTTGAGATGGGTAAATTCCAGTCCATATTTTAACCGGGAGGTTTATTTGCAATTTGACTACATCATTATCGGGGCCGGCTCTGCCGGCAACGTGCTGGCTACACGACTGACTGAAGATCCGAACACCACCGTCCTGCTGCTTGAAGCGGGCGGGCCGGATTACCGCTTTGACTTCCGCACCCAGATGCCCGCCGCGCTGGCGTTCCCGCTGCAGGGCAAGCGCTACAACTGGGCGTACGAAACCGAACCAGAGCCGTACATGAACAACCGCCGCATGGAGTGCGGGCGCGGCAAAGGGCTGGGCGGCTCGTCGCTGATCAACGGCATGTGCTACATCCGCGGTAACGCAATGGACCTTGACCACTGGGCGAAAGAGCCGGGCCTGGAGCACTGGAGCTACCTCAACTGCCTGCCCTACTACCGCAAGGCAGAGACCCGCGACGTGGGGCCGAACGACTACCACGGCGGCGACGGTCCGGTGAGCGTCACCACTTCGAAACCGGGCGTGAACCCGCTGTTTGAGGCAATGGTGGAGGCGGGCGTGCAGGCGGGCTATCCGCGCACCGACGATCTCAACGGCTATCAGCAGGAAGGCTTCGGCCCGATGGACCGCACGGTCACGCCGCAGGGCCGACGCGCCAGCACCGCGCGCGGCTATCTGGATCAGGCGAAACCGCGCCCAAACCTGACCATCCGCACCCACGCCATGACCGATCGCATCCTCTTTGAGGGCAAGCGCGCGGTGGGCGTCGAGTGGCTGGAGGGTGAAAGCACCATCCCATCCAAAGCGACGGCAAAAAAAGAAGTGCTGCTGAGCGCCGGGGCGATTGCCTCCCCGCAGATCCTCCAGCGCTCCGGCGTGGGCAACGCTGACCTGCTGAAACAGTTCGATATCCCGCTGGTACACGATCTGCCCGGCGTGGGCGAAAACCTGCAGGATCACCTGGAGATGTACCTCCAGTACGAATGTAAAGAGCCGGTCTCCCTCTATCCTGCCCTGCAGTGGTGGAACCAGCCGAAGATTGGCGCCGAGTGGCTGTTTGGCGGCACCGGCGTGGGCGCGAGCAACCACTTCGAAGCGGGTGGGTTTATCCGCAGCCGTGAAGAGTTTGAGTGGCCGAACATTCAGTACCACTTCCTGCCGGTGGCGATTAACTACAACGGCTCGAACGCGGTGAAAGAACATGGCTTCCAGTGCCACGTCGGCTCCATGCGCTCCCCGAGCCGTGGGCACGTGCGCATCCAGTCGCGCGATCCGCACCAGCATCCGGCGATCCTGTTCAACTACATGTCCCACGAGCAGGACTGGCAGGAGTTTCGCGATGCGATCCGCATTACCCGCGAGATCATGCACCAGCCCGCGTTGGACAAGTACCGCGGCCGTGAAATCAGTCCGGGTATAGACTGCCAGACCGACGAGCAGTTGGACGAGTTCGTGCGCAACCACGCCGAAACCGCCTTCCACCCGTGCGGCACCTGCAAGATGGGTTACGACGAGATGGCGGTGGTCGACGGCGAAGGCCGCGTTCACGGGCTGGAAGGGCTGCGCGTGGTAGATGCGTCGATTATGCCGCAGATCATCACCGGCAACCTGAACGCCACCACCATTATGATCGGCGAAAAGATTGCCGACGCCATTCGCGGACGCGAGCCGCTGGCGAAGAGCACGGCCGCGTATTATGTGGCGAACGGGGCACCTGTTCGTCGCTGAGGATATTTCTCCTCACCCTGGCCCTCTTCCCATAGGCTGAGGGATCCCCAGTAATTTTAAGCAGCATCAATAACGTTGTTTAAGAACGACTGAAGCCTTTCAGCGATGCCCTGGTCCGGCTGTAAATCGCTGAGGCGTTTCCTGCAGGCCGGGGCGAGGCGCATGGATGCGCCGAGAGGGCGGGCTTTACAGGGACGTTACCTCCGCCCGTCCCCGATAAGCCGGAAGGAATAAGCCGAGGGCACCGCGTAGCGGCGATTTACCGCCGGGAGCCCGGGTCGCCAGGGTGGTGGCGACTGAGCCACCCTGGCACGTTCACAGGTTATGGGGTTACAGAGTAGCAAGGAACATAAAGTGAACGGAATGACCACAACAGCTGTATGTTCCCCTCACCCTAACCCTCTCCCCGGAGGGGCGAGGGGACTGTTCCGTGCTGGCATTACTTTGTGGGGCCCCCTCAGCTCCATAGGGGAGAGGGGATTAACCTCCCCCTTCAAAAATTTATTTTTATTTTCCTGCATCCAGTTTCCACCCGCCCCTCGTATATCAGTCTGTGAGCAACCCCTTTGCTCCCCAATCCGAGGAAAGATGATGAAAAAGCTAACCCGTGTTGCATTCGTAACCAGCGCTTTACTCTTCTGTGCAGGCGCATCAGCCGCCATGACGTCAGGCTCCGTGATGGTGGGCGGAGCGGAAATGTTCCCGAGCAAAAATATTGTTGAAAACGCCATAAACTCGAAAGATCACACCACGCTGGTAGCCGCCGTCAAAGCGGCAGGACTGGTGGACACGCTTCAGAGCAAAGGGCCATTCACCGTGTTTGCGCCGACCAATGCGGCGTTTGCGAAATTGCCTGCCGGCACGGTCGAGAACCTGGTCAAACCCGAAAACAAAGCCACGCTCACCAGCATCCTGACCTATCACGTGGTCGCCGGTAATTACGATATGAAAGCGCTGGAGCAGAAAATTAAACAGGGCGGCGGCCACGCGGAGCTGAAAACCGTTAACGGTCAGCCGCTGTGGATCATGAGCAACGGTCCGCACAATATTCAGCTTAAGGACGGTAAAGGCAATGTGGCGAACATTAGCACCTATGACGTTCATCAAAAAAACGGCGTGATCGATGTGATTGATACCGTCCTGATGCCTAAGTAGTTGTCTATACTTCGGAAGTGTGACGTTGCCTTCCGGGAAAAACATGGATAACGCGCTGGCTGAACAGCAACTAAAATTAATGCAGGCGGTCGCAAACGGCGATCGCCGTGCATTTGAACAACTTTATCGACTCACGTCGCCACACCTGTTTGCCGTCGCGCTGCGCATGCTGCGTGACCGCGCGTGGGCAGAAGAGATCCTTCACGACTGTTTTATCACCGTCTGGAGTAAAGCCGAAACCTACAACGCTGCACTGAGCTCCCCGATGACCTGGCTTACGCACATTGTGCGCAACCGCTGTATCGACTGGCTGCGCAGCGGGCAAACCCGCGCTACCGACCGCGAGACGGCGTATAACGACGCGATTCTGCCTTGCGAGAACGATGAGCAGAATAACTGGCACGACGATGTGCAGGCAGAACGGCTCAGGCAGTGTCTCGAACATTTGAGCAGCGAACAGCGCCAGAGCATTACGCTCGCCTACTATCAGGGAATGTCTCACAGCGACATTGCCGACTGGCTCCAGCAGCCTCTGGGCTCGGTGAAAAGCTGGATACGTCGGGCAATGGACCATCTTCGGGAGTGTGTCGGGCTATGAATGACGCAGAAAAACGCGACGACATGCTGGCAGCAGAGTATGCCCTCGGCACGCTGCGGGGAGGAGCGCGGCTTCAGTTCCAGAAAAGGGTCCTCCATGAACCCGCTCTGGCCGCCCGCGTGGCGTACTGGCAGGAAATGTTCAGCACGCTGGATAGTCATCTTGTGCCCGTCCCGCCACCCGAGACGGTGTGGAAGAGAATCGCCCTCGATCTGCCGCCCAAAAAGCCTTTACGCAAAAGTCGGCCTTATGTCGGCTGGATGGCTGCGGCCTCCCTCGCCGCCCTGTCGGTCGTTGCCTGGTATGCCATCCGTACCCCGGAACTCGCTCCGCTGATGGTACTCAACGATACCCAACAGCACGGACAGTGGGTCGTCAGCGCGGACGCCAGCCGTCAGCACCTGAGCATTGCCCCTCTTCGACCAACGGCTGTCGAGGCGCAACACAGCCTGCAGCTTTGGCTGATCCCAGGCGGGCAGGCGCCGGTATCCATGGGGCTGCTGCATAACGACATCCCCACACGCGTCACTCTCAGGAACACAACGCTCCCTCCTGACGCCACGATAGCCATAAGCCTTGAACCAGAGGGCGGCTCGCCCACTGGACTCCCCACAGGCCCGGTGCTTTACAGTGGCAAATTATAATCCTCAGGCCCTGTTCGCAGGGCCGCTATCGTGACCCGATTTCATTTATGTACTATTCTCGGTTACCTATAAGAATTAAATATTAGGTCTGCAATTAATTTAATTATTAAAAAACGACATTGACAGACTCTTCCGTACTCCATTAAGTTTTAAACGAACATCATTTTATTCCCGATACACAATATATCCAAAACCGCGTTAATGAATTTGTCATTATTCATTAACGCTTCTCTGCCTTTTATTTTTTGCATCACTCAATAGCGAGATAAGATCATGAATAATAGTGCAAACAAGGTTGTTGTCATTACCGGTGCCAGCAGCGGTATTGGTCAGGCGATTGCCCTCCATTTAGCGAATAACGCGTTTTCGCTGGTGCTGGTGGCGCGCCGTCTGGACAGAATTAATGCCCTGGTGGATCAGATTATTCAGCAAGGCGGCAAGGCTATTGCCGTCAAGGCCGATGTCACCCGTCAGGAAGAGGTTCAGCGCGCCATTGACGCTGCCGTTGACGCCTACCAGCGCGTGGATGTGCTGATCAACAACGCGGGCTTTATGGCTATCGCTCCCCTCAGCGAGCTGAAAACCGACGAATGGGACAAGATGATTGATACCAATCTGAAAGGGGTACTGTACGGCATCGCTGCCGCTTTCCCGGTGTTCCAGCGTCAGGGCAGCGGGCATTTTATTAACGTTGCCTCCGTCGCGGGCATCAAGGTGCTGGCGCCTGGCGGCGTGGTGTACAGCGCCACGAAATTCGCCGTCCGCGCGCTGAGTGAAGGCTTACGTCAGGAGGCGGGTAAAACCCTCCGCACGACGCTTATTTCGCCCGGTGCCGTCGAGAGCGAACTGCAATTCGGTAGCTCTGACGAAGAGAGCAAAAAATTTCTCCATGAGTTTTATAAGCAGGCTATTCCGGCTGACGCGATTGCCCGCGCGGTTTTATTTGCTATTGAACAGCCTGGCGACGTTGATATTAATGAAATTGTTGTTCGTCCAACGCAGGAAGAATTTTAGCCTGGGTTAAATAATACTGAATGAGGTGTCAGTATGATTAAATCATTAACGTCCTTATCAGATCTCAATATGCGAACGGGTGCCGATATTCTCCTTGAAGTGCTGGAGAGTGAAGGCGTGGAATATATTTTTGGCAACCCCGGTACCACCGAGCTTCCGCTCATTGATGCCCTGCTTCGCCATGAAAATATTCATTATATTCTGGCGCTACAGGAGAGCACCGTGGTGGCAATTGCTGACGGCTATGCGAAAGCCTCCGGCAAAACGGGCTTTATCAATTTGCATACCGCGAGCGGCCTCGGGCACGGCATGGGGAATCTCATTAATTCGCGGATCATGAAAACCCCGCTGGTTGTCACCGTCGGACAGCAGGATACGCGACACTACGTGCGCGACCCGCTCCTGTACGATGATATTGTTTCCATTGGCTCCCCGGTCATGAAATGGGCGCAGGAGGTCACCAGCGCCGACCAGCTCCCGGTGCTGGTGCGCCGGGCGTTTCATGCTGCCAGCTATCCTCCGGCTGGTCCGGTGCTGCTCTCTCTGCCAATGAACGTGATGGAAGAGCTGAGCGACGCCGGGATACAAACGGCCTCTAAAGTGAACTACCACACCGTGGCGGGCTCGCTGGACGAGCTGGCCGAAGAACTGAGCCAGGTTACGCCCGGCAGGATCATGATTGTGGCAGGCGATGAGGTGCACTCCAGCGGCTCGACGCAGGAGATTGTCCAGCTGGCGGAAGCGCTCAGCGCCCACGTCTACGGCTCCTCCTGGCCGCTGAATTTACCTTTTCCCACTCAGCACGCGCTCTGGCGGGGCAATATGCCCACCACCGCCAGCGAAATCGCCAGCATCATCAATGCCTACGATGCCGTATTCATCATCGGCGGCAGAAGCCTGATCACCATTTTGTACAGCGAGGGCGAGGCCATTCCGGCGACCTGCGCGGTGTATCAGCTCTCGGCGGATATGCACGAACTTGGCCGCACCTATGCCACTCGCCTTTCGGTGATGGGGGATATCAAATTGTCCCTGCACGAACTGCTGCCGAAGCTTGAGCAGCGCCTGATCGCCAGCAGGCTGGTCCACCAGCGGCTGCTGGTTGCGGCCCGCGACGAACGGGAGAAGGAGTGGCAGCAGCAGGAGGAACGTCTGGCCGCCGAGCGGCTACGCCCGGCGATCTCCCCGATGGTCGCAGCCTGGGAAGTCATCCGATCCATTCCGGCGGGTACCACCATCGTTGATGAGGCGATAGCGACCGCCAGGCATGTCCGCCGGTTCATCTCTGACCAGCAGCACCAGCGCTACTACTTTATGCGCGGCGGCGGGCTGGGCTGGGGGATGCCTGCCTCAGTAGGGCACTCGCTGGGACGCGGACGGGAGCCGGTGGTCTGCCTGATAGGTGACGGAGCCTCCCTGTACTCGCCGCAGGCGCTCTGGACGGCGGCACACGAAAATCTGCCGGTCACCTTTATCGTCATGAATAACAGGGAGTACAACATCCTGAAAAACTTTATGAAGAGCCAGGCTGACTACAGCTCAACGCGGCTGGGGCGTTTTATCGGGATGGACCTGGTGAACCCGCATATCGATTTTCAGTCGCTGGCCACCGCCATGGGCGTCCACTGCTGCCGGGTAACCGAGGCTGCCGATATCGCCGAAGCGGTAGCGCGCGGGCTACAGTCAGGAAAAACCAACCTGATTGAAATCGCGATTTCCGCGGATTAGCCGCGCGTTTACGCTGTACCCTACATAAAAAACTTATAACCGAAACGCCTCAAGGCGCCTTATCTGACGCCCGTCGTCGTCAAAATTCTCCGCCGCCAGCCAGGCGCGCAGCTCCGCATCTCTTTGCGGCCATTCGCCGTCAATAATAGAAAGCATATCGCTGTCGCGGTTGCGCCCTTTGCGCACCAGCTTCTGGCGCAGGCGCCCTTCCCAGACAAACCCCAGCCGCTCCGCCGCCCTGCGCGACGCCACGTTCATCGAATCGCACTTCCACTCGAGGCGCCGGTAGCCGTGCTCAAACGCATTTTTCAGCAGCAGCCACACCGTTTCAGTGCCGATGCGGGAACCTTTCATCTTACGCGACCAGGTGACATGTCCTATCTCAACCGACCCCAGCAGCCGCTCGTTAGCCATATAGCTCACCAGCCCCACCGCCCGTTCGGTGCGTAAGTCAATGACGGCAAACGGCACAAGCTCATCATCCATGACCTTCGCCATGATCCAGTGCGCGGTGGCTTCCACGCTCGTGGGCTGCGTGCTGGCAAGCCACGTCCAGTCGCTGTCGTCGCCCAGCGCGTAGGCCTCATAGAGATCGGCCGCGTGGCGATCGGCGTCCAGCGGCTCCAGGCGACAATACTGGCCGAACAGCGGCGTGCGGGTTAACGCGCGCGCGCCTTTCCAGTCGGGAACGATATCGTTAACGGTTTGACCATGTTGATTGATTTCGGGCACGGCGATGACTCCCTGAAAGGTAAGGCATTTGTTATAGCAGGTTAAAAAGCAGGCGAAAAGCAGCGTGTTTTAATAGCCCGAGCGCATGCGATATTCCCGGAAGGCATAAGTAAAGCTGAATTTCGACTTTGTGGAATGTCACAGTCGCCCTAACGTAGCGGAGCATAAAACAATCACAATATATTCTTCTCAGGGATCGCTATGACAAAAAAACTGTTGCCGTTACTGGTGCTGGCTGCGCTCTCAGGCGCAGCCCACGCCGCTACGCCGCCCAACACGCTGGTGGTTGCCCAGGGGCTTGATGATATCGTGAGCCTCGACCCGGCCGAAGCCAACGAGCTCTCCAGCATCCAGACCGTGCCGAGCCTGTACCAGCGTCTGGTACAGCCGGACCGCGATAATCCGGAAAAAATCACGCCGATTCTGGCAGAAAGCTGGGAAGCGGACGCGGCAGCAAAAACCCTGACCATCAAGCTTAAACCCGATGCGAAATTCGCCTCCGGCAATCCGCTGCGCCCGGAAGACGTGATCTTCTCTTATACCCGCGCCGTGACGCTGAACAAATCCCCGGCCTTTATCCTCAACGTGCTGGGCTGGGAGGCGAGCAACATCGCCAGCCAGCTGAAGAAAGTGGACGATCATACCCTCCAGCTTCACTGGACGGCGGACGTCAGCCCGTCGGTGGCGCTGAATATTCTCTCCACGCCGATTGCCTCCATCGTCGATGAAAAAGAGGTCGCCGCGAACGTGAAGAATAATGACTTCGGTAACGCGTGGCTGAAAATGCACTCGGCGGGCAGCGGCGCATTCAAAATGCGCGTCTATCAGCCGCATCAGGCCATCGTGCTGGAAGCTAACGACTCCGCGCCCGGCGGCGCGCCGAAGCTCAAAAGCATCATCATTAAAAACGTCCCCGATCCGGCTTCACGCCGCCTGCTGATCCAGCAGGGGGACGCGGACGTGGCGCGCGATCTGGGTGCAGATCAGATAAGCGCCCTGGACGGCAAGCCGGGTGTGAAGGTGCTGAGCATTCCGTCCGCCGAGCAGAATTACCTGGTGTTTAACACCGGCAACAGCGCCAATCCGCTGCTTAATAACCCGGCCTTCTGGGAAGCGTCGCGCTGGCTGGTCGATTATGACGGCATCACGAAGAACCTGCTGAAAGGCCAGTATTTTGTTCATCAGAGCTTCCTGCCGGTCGGCCTGCCGGGCGCGCTGGAAGATAATCCGTTTAAATTTGACCCGGCAAAAGCGAAAGCCATTCTCGCCAAAGCGGGCATTAAGGACGCGCACTTCACGCTGGACGTGGAGAACAAGCCGCCGTTTATCACCATCGCCCAGTCGATGCAGGCGAGCTTCGCTCAGGGTGGCGTGAAGGTGGATCTGCTGCCTGCCGCCGGGAGCCAGGTCTATGCCCGCGTGCGCGCTAAGCAGCATCAGGCGGCGATTCGTCTGTGGATCCCGGACTACTTCGATGCGCACTCTAACGCCAGCGCCTTCGCGTGGAACGACGGGAAGTCCAGCACCGTGGCTGGCCTGAACGGCTGGAAAATTCCGGAGCTGA
The DNA here is from genome assembly GCF_011752745.1 of Enterobacter sp. Acro-832. Classification (NCBI taxonomy): domain Bacteria; kingdom Pseudomonadati; phylum Pseudomonadota; class Gammaproteobacteria; order Enterobacterales; family Enterobacteriaceae; genus Enterobacter; species Enterobacter sp. Acro-832. Next base: position 20,314 of record NZ_VWWX01000002.1, on the reverse strand, counting down.
ACAAGGCCACGCTGGCGGCGGTTGCCGAACCGGATCCGGCGAAGCGTCTGGATCTGTACAAGAAAATGCAGGAACAGCTGCAGCAGAGCTCGCCGTACGTGTTCGTCGATCAGGGCAAAACCCAGATCGTGGTGCGCGATAACGTGAAGGGGTATCAGCAGGGGCTGAACGCGGATATGGTCTGGTACGATCGCGTCACGAAATAGCCCTTGTTGCCGGGTGGCGCTGCGCTGACCCGGCCTGTGTTCTCGGTTTTTGTAGGCCGGGTAAGGCGAAGCCGCACCCGGCATGAAGAGATTTCCCATGCCACATCTTTCCACCCGCGTGCTTCAGGGCCTGCTGACCCTGCTGCTCACGCTCTTCGGGCTGCTGCTCGTCACGTTTGCGCTCTCGGCGTTTTCACCGGTCGATCGCGTGCTGCAGATCGTCGGGGATCACGCCAGCCAGTCGACGTACGATCAGGTTCGCCACCAGCTTGGGCTGGATCGTCCCCTGCCCGTGCAGTTCTGGCACTACCTGCAAAACCTTGCCCACGGTGATTTGGGCACCGCCAGCGCCACCGGGCAGCCGGTGCTGCAGGATCTACTGCACGCCTTCCCCGCCACGCTGGAGCTGGCAACGCTGGCGCTAATTATCGGCACGGTACTCGGCGTGATTGCGGGTGTGCTGTGCGCCCGCTACGCCGGTTCGCCACTGGACTTAGCGATCAGAACGCTCACCCTGCTCGGCAACTCGGTGCCGATTTTCTGGCTTGGCCTGCTGATGCTGGCCCTGTTCTACGCGAAGCTGCAGTGGAGCGCGGGCCCCGGCAGGCTGGACGATATCTGGCAGTTCACCGTCGAGCCACGCACCGGCTTTGCGCTGATAGATACCTGGCTTTCCGGCGATCGCGAGGCATTCCGCAACGCCCTTAGCCACCTGGTGCTGCCGGTGCTGTTGCTGGCCTATTACTCGCTGGCAAGCATTACTCGCCTGACCCGCTCCGCCTGCCTCGGCGAAATGAACAAGGAGTACATCCTCCTTGCCCGCGCCAAGGGCGCCGGGGAGATGACCATTCTGCTGCGCCACGTGCTGCCGAACATTCGCAGTACCCTGCTGACGGTGATTGCCCTGGCCTACACCAGCATGCTGGAAGGTGCGGTATTAACAGAGACCGTGTTCTCGTGGCCGGGCATCGGACGCTATCTCACCACCGCCCTGTTCGCCGGAGACACCACCGCGGTCATGGGCGGCACGCTGCTGATTGGCGTCTGCTTTGTGCTGATCAATAACCTTACCGACCTGCTTGTGCGGGCGACCGATCCCAGGGTGCGCTGATGCCGTTTTATCTCTTCTTACGCCGCCTGCGCCGCTCCCCTGCCGCCGTTTGCGGACTGATTGCCATCGTGCTGCTGGTGTTTATTGCCCTGTTCGCCCCGTGGCTGGCACCGGTTGATCCGAACTGGCAGGACGCCGCCGCGCGCCTGCAGGCACCGACCGGCCTGCACTGGCTGGGCACCGACGGCTACGGGCGGGATCTGCTCTCGCGCCTGATTTACGGCACGCGTCCGGCGCTCGGGCTGGTGGCCCTGGTGACGGTTATTACCCTGCCCGCCGGGCTGCTGGTGGGCATTTTGTCCGGCTACTACGGCGGCTGGATGGAGCGTATCCTGATGCGCTTCACCGACGTGGTGATGTCAATGCCGCGCCTGATCCTCGCCTTCGCATTTGTCGCGATGCTCGGTCCGGGGCTGGTCAACGGCGCGCTGGCGCTGGCCTTAACCACCTGGCCTGCTTACGCGCGGCAGGCGCGGAGCGAGATCCAGCGTCTGCGCCACAGCGATTATCTGGCCGCCGCCGAGATGATGGGGATCCGCGGCCTGCGCCTGCTGGTCGGCCATATTCTGCCCCTGTGCCTGCCCTCCGCGATTGTGCGGCTGGCGCTGGATCTGGCGGGGATTATTCTGGCAGCCGCCGGTCTCGGCTTCCTCGGCCTTGGCGCACGTCCGCCCATGGCCGAATGGGGGGCGATGATTGCGGACGGCATGCAGGTCATTTTCGACCAGTGGTGGATTGCCGCCATTCCGGGCGGAGCCATCCTGTTTGCCAGCCTGGCGTTTAACCTGTTAGGCGATGGCCTGCGCGACGTACTGGAGCCACAGCATGACTGAACACCGCGTCATCGTCGATGCGCTGAATATCGACTACCCTGCCGCACGCGTGGTCAACAACCTGAGCTTTACGCTTGGCAACGAGCGGCTGGCGCTGGTGGGGGAATCCGGCTCCGGCAAGTCCATGTCCGCCCGCGCCCTGATGGGTCTGGTGCGCAAACCCGGTATCGTAAGCGCCAACCGGCTTAACGTACTGGGCAACGACCTGCTGACCCTGAGCGCCCGCCGCTGGCAGGCGCTGCGCGGCAACGGCATTGCGATGGTCTTGCAGGATCCGCGTTACGCCCTTAATCCCGTCAAAAGCGTCGTCGCCCAGCTTGATGAGGCGCTCACGCTGCATCAGCGCCTGTCGCGCCCGGAGCGTGCGGCGCGTATTCACGACATCCTCCGCGCCGTCGGGCTGAGCGAGAACGTGCTGTCACGCTACCCCGGTGAGCTTTCCGGGGGCATGGGCCAGCGGGTGATGATTGCGATTGCGCTGATCAACAACCCGCAGGTGCTGATTGCCGACGAACCGACCTCCGCGCTGGATGCGCGCCTGCGCAACCAGATCCTCGAGCTGCTGGTGCAGCAGTGCGAAGAACGCCAGATGGCGATGCTGTTAATCAGCCACGATCTGCCGCTGGTGGCGGAGCACTGCGACCGCGTGCTGGTGATGTATCAGGGCGAAAAGGTGGATGAGATGACAGCGAGCCAGCTCCCGCAGGCGACGCATCCGTACACGCGCACCCTGTGGACCTGTCGTCCAGACGCCCATACTTATGGACAGATGCTGCCGACGCTCGACCGTTCACAGCCGTGGAAGGAGGCCAACGATGGCGCTCGTTGAGGTTAACCAGGTGCAGGTCACCTTCGGGGAAAAAACGGCGGTCTCTGCCGCCAGCTTTAGCATTGAGAGAGGCGAAACGTTCAGCCTGATTGGCGAATCCGGCTGCGGCAAATCGACCCTTCTGCGCGTGCTGGCTGGGCTGCAGCGCGACTGGCGCGGCAGTATTGCGCTGCTGGGAGAAGCGTTAACGCCAGGGCGACGTTTTGAAGGCGAGCTTCGCCGCAACGTGCAGATGGTGTTTCAGGATCCGTGGGCGTCGCTGCACCCGAACCACACCATTGCGCGCACGCTGTCGGAGCCGTTAAGCATCCACGGCGAGACGCAGATCGCGGAAAAGGTGGCCAATGCGCTGCACGAGGTGGGGCTCTCCGCCGACGCGGGCAGGCGCTACCCGCACCAGCTTTCCGGCGGCCAGCGTCAGCGCGTTGCCATTGCCCGCGCGCTGCTGCTGCGCCCGCAGCTTCTGTTGCTGGATGAACCGACCTCGGCGCTGGATATGTCGGTACAGGCGGAAATCCTGAACCTGCTTAACCGCCTGAAGGCCGAGCATGAGATGACCTATCTGCTGGTCAGTCACGACGCGGATGTGATTGCCCATATGTCCGACCGGGCGGCATTGATGGCGCACGGGAAGATCCAGAAGGTGTTTGACCGTGAGGCGATGTTACGGGGCGAGCACAGGATGGGTTAAGTGCGTGCGGCGGTGCCCGGTGGCGCGTTGATGGTTTTTCGTAGGCCGGGTAAGGCGTCGCCGCCACCCGGCAAACAATTACTTCAGCAGTTTCACCGTGGCATCAATGTCGATCTCATCTTCGGTGAAGATCAGCGTCGTATTCTGGAAGGTGGTGATCGCCAGCTTCTTCACCGTGCGCATTTCGCCCGGCTTTTTATCAGATTTCGGCTTGATGCTGTTCATCAGCAGCCCCACCGACAGCACCGCATTTTCTTTGTCGATTTTGGTATCCGCGGGCTCTTCTTCGTTGAACACCACGAAGGATTTGATCGAGGTGAGCTTCACGCGCTCGCCTGCGATATAGAGATGTTTGCTTTCGGGGATCACCTTCACCGCGTAGGCGGAAAGGCCTTTGTTGTTGGTGGTTGGCTCGAAGGTCACCGCGGCATCTTTCTTAATCAGATCGGGGTTCGCGACCTTAATCACATGAAAATAGCGGTTGTCGCCGTTTTCATCTTTGATAAATCCAAAGCCTTTATCTTTAAACCACGTTGTGATTGTACCGTTCATCGCTGTTACCGCCTGTCAGATCGTAATGACTAAAGTTTTGCAGCGCGCAGTGTAATGCACAATGGCGGAGGAGACAAAAAAAAGCCCCTGCACGGGTGCAGGGGAAAACTCATGTCAGAGCTTATTAGAATTTAGTTGAACACCATCCCACCATCGATGAGCAGAGACTGGCCGGTCATGTAGTCGGAATCCGGTCCCGCTAGGTATGAAACGCAGGCAGCGACATCTTCCGGTTCGGACAGGCGGCCAAGCGTGATGCGTTTGGCAAAGGTTTCGGTCCCGTAGCCCAGCGGTTTACCCGCCGCCTCGGAGACCTGACGGTCGATCTCTGCCCACATCGGCGTTTTCACGATGCCCGGGCAGTAGGCGTTAACGGTGATCCCCAGCGGAGCAAGATCCCGCGCGGCGGTCTGGGTCAAGCCGCGTACCGCGAACTTGCTGGAACTGTAGACGGCCAGCTCCGGGTTGCCGGTGTGGCCCGCCTGGGAGCAGGCGTTGATAATTTTGCCCCCGTGCCCCTCTTTGCGGAACGCGTCAATCGCGGCCTGGATCCCCCAGATCACCCCTTTCACGTTAATGTTGTAGACCTTGTCGACAATCTCCGGCGTGATGGACTCGATCGGCGTGGACGGCGCGATCCCGGCGTTATTGACGATCACGTTGAAGCCGCCCAGCGCGGTGCGGGCTTTCTCCACCGCCGCAAATACCTGCTCGCGGTCAGAGACGTCCACCTTCACGGCGACGGCATTACCGCCGTTACGGATGATTTCATCGGCGACGGCTCTTGCCGTTTCCACGTTATAGTCGGCGATGGCGACGGCAAATCCATCCTTCACCAGGCGAAGCGCAATTGCTTTACCAATCCCCTGGCCTGAGCCTGTTACGAGAGCAACTTTTTGCATTTCTCTGTCCTTATGTTGAGTCACAAAATCTGGCTGAGATGGAGCTGGCCCATCAGCAGCGGGTTATCGCTGTAGTCGACGGGAATGGCCACCACGGCCGGGCCATCCACATCCATTGCCGCACGCAGCGTGGGTTCGAGCGCGTCGGCGCTCTCCACGGCAAAGCCTTTCGCGCCAAAGGCGTCGGCATAGACTTTGAAATCGACCGGGCCGAACTCGACGCCGGAAAGACGCTGGTATTTTTTCTCTTCCTGAATGGCAACCATGTTGTAGCCGTTATCCACCCAGATGATGTGCAGCACGTTAGCGTTGAGGCGCACCGCGGTTTCCAGCTCCATGCTCGACTGCAGGAAGCCGCCGTCGCCGGAGACCGACACCACCTTGCGGCTCGGGTTGACCAGCCACGCGCCAATGGCCCACGGCAGCGCGACGCCCATGGTCTGCTGACCGTTGGAGATCATCACCTGACGCGCCCGGAAGCTGTAGAGGTAGCGGGCGATCCAGATGTGGAAGCTGCCCATATCCACGGTGAGCGTCACGTCGTTATTGACGATGTCCTGCATGGCGCGCACGATGCGCAGCGGATGCAGGGCAAACTGATTAAGCGAGGCGCCGCGACGATCGAGCAGATCGCGCTGATGCTGGCGGTCGACCAGAATTTCGGAGGCCCGCTGGCTTAGCTCAAGCTTATGGTCGATACGGTTAGCGAGCTGATTCAGGGTTTCGGCGATGTCCCCCACCAGCTCCAGATCCGGCACGTAGTTACGTTCTTCATAGGCTGGCAGCACATCAATGTGCACCAGCGTGGCGTCGCCGCTGTTCCACATGGACGGCTCGTACTCCACCGGGCTGTAGCCGATGCAGATAATCAGATCCGCCAGATGGAGCAGCCGGTCACCCGCCTGGTTATTGAACAGACCGACGCGTCCGGCGAAGCGGGTGAAGTGCTCCTGATTCACCGCCCCGGCGGCCTGATAGGTGCTGGTGACCGGAATACGGCTTTTCTCCAGCAGCTTGCGCAGCGCGGCGCTGTTGGCGGGCTGGCTCGCCATCAGCCCCAGCAGGATGACCGGGTTTTTGGCCTTTTCGATAAGCTTCGCCACGTCGTTGATGGCGGATTCCGGTGCCGGCCCCATCAGCGCGGGACCGCTGGCGGGTAAAATCGCCCCCGTGGCGGGCTGATCGACAATATCCTGCGGCAGGCTGACGAAGGCGCCCCCCGGCCTGCCGTGCTCGGCGGCGCGAAACGCGTTGGAAACCACCTCAGCAATTGCGTCCGGCGCACTCACCTCCACGGCGTATTTGGTGACCGGGCTGAACATGGCGACGGTGTCCATGCTCTGGTGCACCAGCTTCGCTTTATCCGCCCGCTTCACCGCCCCGCCCAGCGCCACCACCGGGTCGCCTTCGCTGTTGGCGGTGGCAATGCCGGTGATCAGGTTGGAACAGCCGGGCCCGGAGGTCACCAGCGCCACCCCGGCCTTGCCGGTCAGACGCCCTACCGCCGCCGCCATAAACGCCGCGTTGGCTTCGTGACGCACCGGAATAATCTCGATGGAGGAGTCCAGCAGGGAGTCAAAGACCTTGTCGATTTTCGCCCCCGGGATCCCGAACACCTGCTTCACGCCCTGCGCTTCCAGCTGGCCGACAACCAAATCGGCGCCGTGCGCCCACTGACGTGACTGTTTCTCACTGTTCACGGTAGTTCTCCTGTTAGTTTTCGACGGCACGGATCGCCGCATCCAGATTGCTGGGGTGAAGGTTGGCCTGTAAAAACGCGCTATCGGCGGGCAGGTCGATCATCAGCTTGTGAATTTCACCGAAGGTGAGCACGCCGCTCTCCAGCTGGTAGTCGAGCAGATGCCCCCCGCCCTGACGGTCGTCGGTAATGAAATGTTCGTGGTAGCCCGCCACGTTGATGCCCTGCATATGCTGCGGCGTGCGGAACCCGACCAGCACCCCTTCACGCTGGTTAAAGCGGAACACCGGCTGGTCGTCCAGCACGTCGGTCATCGCGCGGTACGGCGGCTTCTGGCGCGGTACTGTGCGGGTGTGGGCATGGCGGAAGTTGCCGTCAATGCGCAACGCGCAGAACAGGTTATCGGAGGGGATCTGCTGGTCGATCGCGTCGTGGATCTGCTGACGGCTGACCGGCGCATTGAAGGTGATCCGATACTGCGGCTGGAACCAGGTCATCACCGCAAACGGCGTTTTTTGCTCCGGCTTCGCGGCCCGGGCGCTGCCGTCGGCGCGCAGCTGGTACACCTGGCTGCTGAAGGCGATCATTTCGCCGTCCAGCTCGTTGAAGGTGCCCAGACCAAAGTCACCGTGTGCCAGCAGATCGGCGATGGTGGTCTCTCCTTCATACACGCCGCTTAGCAGGGCGCTCATTAGCGATGTCTGATAGATCACGCTGTCAGGATGCTGAGCAGAGAACCCGCGCAGGGTCTCGCACAGACTGGCTTCACAGTCGCAGGCAGATGAATGCACCATCATGCTCGTCCTCTTCAACTTTATTTAGAAAGGTTAAATAAATGTTGACCCGATTCAGCAGAGAGTTCCAATATAGAAACCATGCTGGTTTGAGACGTTTTAGATATGGAACTTCGTTATCTGCGGTATTTTGTCGCGGTTGCACGCGAGCGACACTTCACCAGGGCGGCCGAAGCGCTGGGTATTTCGCAGCCTCCTCTGAGTCAGCAGATCAAACGGCTCGAAGAGGAAGTGGGCACGCCGCTGTTCAGGCGCCTGACGCGGGGCGTGGAGCTGACCGAAGCGGGAGAAGCCTTCTATGAGGACGCCTGCAAGATCTTGGCGCTGAGCGATGCCGCGCTGGAGAAAGCCCGCGGCATCGCGCGCGGGCTGAACGGCAACCTGTCGATTGGCATCACCAGCTCCGACGCTTTTCATCCCAAAATCTTTACCCTGATTCGCCAGTTTCAGGTGCAGAACATGGCGGTGCAGGTTCATCAGGTGGAAGCCAATATGTCGTCCCTGACGACGATGCTGGCGGAGGGTGAACTGGATATCGCCTTCGTGCGCCTGCCGTGCGAGAGCAGCAAGGCGTTCGAGTTAAAAATCCTCGACCGGGAGCCGATGGTGGTGGCGCTGCATCGCGATCATCCGCTGGCGACGTGCGATTCGCTGGCGTTAGAGCAGCTTCGGGATACGCCGGTGGTGCTGTTCCCGCAGGAGGTCGCGCCGGGCCTGTACGACCGGGTTCACGGCTGCTGCGAGCGGGCCGGGATTGACGTGCAGCACGCGCTGCAGTCGTCTCAGCTTTCCTCCTCCCTGAGCATGGTTTCCGCAGGCGGTGGGTTTGCGCTGGTGCCGAAATCCATGGCGGCTATATCTCCGCCGAATGTCACCTATCACACGCTGAGTTCACCGGAGCTGTATACCGACATCGCGCTCTGCTGGCGGCGCTTTGAACGCTCACGGACGGTGAAGCGGTTTTTGACGATGCTGAGCGAGGGGTGACGGCCGTGCTGCTGTGCCCGGCGGCGCTTCGCTTGCGCGGGCCTACGGTTCGTGTCGCTTTTCTTTTGTAGGCCGGGTAAGGCGTAGCCGCCACCCGGCAATACCAGTCTCCGGTGTTAACTCCAGATATCGTTCTCTGCTATGGCTTAAGAGGACAATTCTGGCGTTCAGGATGGTTTCGCACGTCTGATACCCCTGTTCAGTTCCCCGTTGACTTATTTACGCTGTGTTTTCATCATCCGTTTCCGGGACAACGCGAGTCCGTTCAGTCTGCGAAGATCGAACGTCACTTGACAACAGCAGCGCTAACCTTAAACAGCGGGACTATTTGCTATGAATCCAAGGGAAAATATTGTCAGTACATTCAGTGAGTTGTCTGCGGAATTACAGCGTGCTGCCGAGTTCTCGCTACAGAATACCAATCAACTGGTCGTGCTATCGATGCGTGCCTTCGCCAGTGAAGCCGGTGTAAAACCCGCTACGCTGCTGCGGCTAGCGCAACGATTAGGCTACAACGGCTGGGGTGAACTCAAGGACGCATTCATCGATGAACTCGGGCTGCGCAATGATACATATGTATCCAAAGCCGAGAAGCTGATCGCCAAAGGCACTCAGCCGCAGCTGTATGAAGAGGTGTTTCAGGCGCATCAGGCCAATTTGGCTTTCACACAGCATGAGAACCATCAGGCCATGGAGCAGGCCGTATCGCTGCTGGACGCGGCTGAGAATGTCTATATTTGCGGCTTCCGGGCCAGCTTTCCTATCGCCTGGTCGCTGTTTTATGTCTATCGACTGTTCAATCGGCAGGCGTCGTTAATTGATGGTCTGGCAAGCAACATCGAGGTGTTCACCCGCGAATTAACAGCACAAGATTGCCTGTTACTCACCAGTTTTGCCCCCTATTCCCGTGAGTCGCTCGATGTCCTGCGCGCGGCCCAGCAGGCAGGCGCGACGATCGTTGCCATCACGGATTCTCCCGTCTCGCCATTAGCCCAGGCTGCCGATTGCACGCTGCTGTTCTCCATAGACAGCCCGTCGTTTTTCCCTTCCGTGGTGTCCGGCATGGGGCTGGCCGAGTGTTTACTGGCGATGCTGGTCGCGCGCCATGGTCGAGATGCAGTGAATAAAATCGAAAATGCTGAACGCTACCTTATTAACTCTGGTGCCTATGTGGTGCCCGGGAAATCCTGAAAAATAATTCATTTGCATCCGGCATAAGAAAACAGAATGCATTTGAATCAAAATGAAATTGACGTGATACAAATGAATCCTGCATGATGCGCTTCATTAGCACAGCGCATTCAGGAGCAGGACCAGCATGACCCATATCATTCACCGCAGTCTACGCAGCACGCCCGCCGTGGCGGTACGCGCCCAGGGGGCGTACATTTTTGATGCACAGGGAAAACAGTATCTGGATGCCTGCGGTGGCGCCGCCGTTTCCTGTTTAGGCCACGCGCATCCTGACGTGCTGGCTGCGATGCATCGCCAGATCGATCAACTGGCCTATGCCCACACCAGTTTTTTTACCAGCGACACCGTTGAGCAGCTTGCTGAACAGCTGACGCGCACGGCGCCTGGCGATCTTAACTATGCCTATTTCGTTTCGGGCGGTTCGGAAGCGGTTGAAACCGCGCTCAAGCTGGCGCGCCAGTATTTTGTTGAGATCGGCCAGCCGTCGCGCACCAAATTTATCGCCCGTAAGCAAAGCTATCATGGCAATACCCTTGGGGCGCTCGCGGTGGGAGGCAACGAATGGCGCCGCCGCCAGTTTGCTCCCTTGTTGATCGACGTGATCCGCGTTTCGGCCTGCAATGAGTATCGCGACCGCCGCGCTGACGAAACCCAGCAGCAATACACCACGCGTCTGCTCAACGAGCTGGAGCACGCCATTATTGAGGCCGGTCCCGACACCATTATTGGTTTCTGTGCAGAAACCGTGGTGGGGGCCACCACCGGCGCCACCCCGCCAACCCCGGGCTATCTTAAAGGTGTACGCAACCTGTGTGATAAATACGGCATCCTCTACATCGCGGATGAAGTCATGTGCGGCATGGGACGCACCGGCACATTGCATGCGTTTGAACAGGATGATGTGGTGCCGGATTTGGTGACCATCGCGAAGGGGCTGGGGGGCGGCTATCAGCCGATTGGCGCAGTATTAGCGAGCGAGAAGATTGTCTCAGCCCTGCAGGCCGGTAGCGGTCTGTTCCAGCACGGGCACACCTACATTTGCCACGCGACCGCCGCGTCCGCAGCCCTGGCCGTGCAGCAGGTGATTGCACGTGACAATATGCTGCAGGCGGTGAGGCAACAGGGGGATTACCTGCACAGCGCATTGCGTGAAGTGCTGGGGGAATTACCGCACGTTGGTGATACGCGTGGACGCGGCTTGTTTGCGGGCGTTGAGCTGGTACGCGATAAAGAGAGCAAAACCCCCTTTGATCCTGCCCAGAAGCTGCATGCAGCCATCAAAGCAAACTGTATGTCGCGTGGGCTGATGGTCTATCCAATGGGTGGAACTATTGACGGCCAGTATGGCGACCATATCCTGATCGCACCACCGTTTATCGTCACGCCTGGCCAGCTCGACTTTGTGGTCGACACGCTGAACACCGTGATTCGCGAAGAGACCAGCAAATTATGATCAATCGTTTACCGCCGCTGGCGGAGCATGAGTGGGACGACCAGCAGCGCGCGTTGGCCGAAGAGATAATCAACGGGCCCCGCGGTGCGCTGCTGCCACCTTTCGAGCCGCTGCTGCGCAGCCCAGAGCTTATGGCGCATGCACAACGCATGGGGGAATACCTGCGTTATCGCAGCGCGCTGGGGCAGCGCCTGTCTGAACTGGCGATTTTGATGACCGCGCGTCACTGGTCGCAGCCTGTGGAGTGGGCGATTCATGCGCCGATAGCGCGCGAGAAAGGTATATCTGCCGCGGCGGTGCAAGCGATTAATGAAAAGCGTCTTCCAGAGGATCTGCAACCGGATGAATGGGCGGTCTATCACTTTTGCAAGGAATTGCAGGAGCAGCAGAAGGTCAGCGATGCCACCTGGCAGCACGCTATCGCGCTGTGGGGCGAGAAAGGCGTGGTGGATCTGATCGGCATCAATGGCTATTACAGTTTTCTCTCAATGGTAATGAACGGCGCGCAGACGCCGGTACCCGACACCCGGGATGAGATTATTCCCGCATAAGCTTTCGCTTTAACTTTGGCGCATGAAAGTGCGCCCTGCATATCAACGTTTTATTTTCCCACCCCGCAGATGTATTTCGCCGGGTGACATTCATGCACGCTACTTCACTGACGCCGAGGGTTATCATGTCTGGATTATTAACTAAATTAAAAGTTACGTTAGCGCTGGTCGCTTGCTCCGCCAGTTTTGTGGCACAAGCGCAGGATAAATTAACGGTTGGCGTTGATACCGCCTTTGTCCCCTTTGAATTTAAACAAGGCGATAAATACGTCGGCTTTGATATTGATTTGTGGGATGCCATCGCCAAAAAAATGGATGTCAGCTACGAATTACGCCCGATGGACTTCGGGGGACTGATTCCGGGTTTGCAATCACGTAATCTGGATGTCGCCATGGCGGGCATTACGATAACCGACGCGCGTAAACAGGTCGTCGATTTCAGCGACGGTTATTATGATGCTGATTTATTAATGGCGGTGAAAAGCAGCGATAATACCATTACTAAATTCAGCGATTTAGCAGGAAAGAAAGTGGGATTAAAGCAGGGAACGGCGGCGGCGAGCTTTATGAAAAGCAAATATAAGGCGAACTATGTTGAATTCCCAAATATCGACAACGCCTATCTTGATTTGCAGGCAGGTAACCTTGATGCCGTGGTACATGATTCCCCCAATGTGCTCTATTACGTAAAAACGGCGGGTGATGGCAAAGTGAAATCGACCGGCGAGACTGACAGCATTCTGCCACAGCATTACGGTTTTGCCATGCAGAAGAACAGCAGCCTGACGCCGAAGATCAACGCCGCACTGCAGGCGTTACGTGCGGACGGAACTTACAACAAGATTTACGTGAAGTGGTTTGCTAAACAGCCAAAATAATCCCGCCAGGTCGGAGCGATCCGACCTCGTTGCATCTTAACGGGTAACATATGAATTTCGACAGTAAATATATTTGGGAGTCCCTGCCGCTGCTGTTGCAAGGACTACAGCTGACGCTGATTATTTCATTATCAGGTTTATTGGGTGGTTTTGTTATTGGCCTGCTGGCGGGAACCTGCCGGGCGCTCGGAGGGAAAATATCAAAAACAGTCTCGTTAGTTTTTGTCGAGTTAATCCGCGGAACGCCTATTATGGTGCAAGTGATGTTTATTTACTTCGCACTCCCCATGGTGTTACCGATTCATATCGACCCGGTAACGGCGGCCATTACGACCATTGTGATTAACTCGGGTGCTTATATTGCAGAAATCACCCGAGGGGCGATCCTCTCGATTAATAAAGGTTTTAGAGAGGCCAGCCTGGCAATGGGATTATCCCAGCGTAGCACGCTATGGCATGTCATTATGCCGCTGGCATTACGCCGTATGATCCCTGCGTTGGGTAATCAGTGGATTATCAGTATTAAAGACACCTCGCTGTTTATTGTGATTGGTGTGGCGGAATTGACTCGTCAGGGGCAAGAAATTATTGCCGGTAATTTCCGCGCGCTGGAAGTCTGGACCGCAGTGGCAATGATCTACCTGCTGGTGACGCTGTGCCTGAGTTTCCTGCTGAAGCAACTGGAGAAGAGGATCCATATTTTATGAGCATGGTTGAATTTAGCGCAGTGTCGAAAAATTTCGGCGCCACTCAGGTACTGCACGACATCAATTTAAAAATTGATGCTGGCGAAGTCGTGGTGATCATCGGCCCTTCCGGTTCGGGCAAATCGACGCTGCTGCGCTGCATTAACAAGCTGGAGGAAATTTCCTCCGGCACGCTGCTGGTAGCGGGAATGCATATTACCGATCCTCACGCTAACGAATGTGATATCCGCCGTGAAGCCGGGATGGTGTTTCAGCAGTTCCATCTGTTCCCCCATCTGACGGCGCTGGAGAATGTGATGTTTGGTCCGGTTCGCGTACGCAAACAGAGCAAAGCCGCCGCGCGGGAACAGGCGCTGGCGCTGCTGGACCGCGTTGGCTTACGCGAACGCGCCAGTCACTACCCATCAGAGCTCTCTGGCGGTCAGCAGCAACGCGTGGCCATTGCCAGAGCCCTGGCGGTGAAACCGAAAATGATGCTGTTCGATGAGCCGACCTCAGCGCTGGACCCCGAATTACGGCATGAGGTGCTGAAAGTCATGCGCTCGCTGGCCGAAGAAGGCATGACCATGGTGATTGTGACCCATGAAATCGGCTTCGCCCGCGATGTGGCATCCCGGCTCATCTTTATTGATGGCGGTACCATTGCCGAAGATGGTCCACCTGATATGCTGCTGAATAGCAGTCGCAATCCCCGCCTGAAAGAATTTTTGCAACACGTATCCTGAACAGAAGTGAATAACAACACTATGAAAAAAATCGACATTCGTGGTTCCGCTTTTGCAGTAGGTCAGGCGCTTGGCGCGTTCGGACGCGAGGCCTGGCATGCAAAACTGACGCAAACGGCGTTGTGGCAAACCGTTACCGCCATGAAAGACGCAGAACAGACCCGGAGCATGCGTTCGCGGGTCCAGTCTCAGTATCCCCTGATCTGGCAGGAGCTGGAGGGATTGGCCGCGGGTCTGGATGCACCGTTTGATGAGGTGTTTGCCTGGAACTGCCGCGGCGATCTGGTGCGCTCAACCTCTGATGGCTGCACCACGGTAGCGGGAAGCACCGCGGAGGGAGAGCTGATTATCGCGCATAATGAAGACGGTTTCCCGCAGCTTCGCAATGACTGCGCCATCGTCAGCATCACCCCGGATGACGGCCTGGCGTTCACCAGTTTCGCTTATCCGGGATCGATTTGCGGACACACCTTCGCCGTAAACGAAAAGGGTGTGGTGAATACGGTGAATAACATACGCGCTTTGCACCGTCCGGACGGCATGCCGCGCCAGATACTTGCCCGCGCTGCGCTGAATGCCGCCAGCTTGGACGAAGCTATCACTATACTGACCTCATCACCACGCGCCGGAGCCTTTCATCATACGCTGGGACAAATGGGAGACAGCCGGCTGTTTAGCGTGGAGGCGACGGGAACAGGCTGTTCCGTCACGCCGCTACGGGACGTTTTCGCCCATGCTAATCACCTTATCCACCCTCAGCTTGATGCTGTTGAGCAGGTGATCACTGACAGCTCCCGGTCACGCCAGCAGCGGCTAAACGCCTGGCTGGAGACGCAATCTCACCTTGATGGTGCAGCGGCACTGGGTATTCTTTCAGACCAGCATGATCCCGCGCTCCCGATTTATCGTCTCTCGCCACACGACCCGGATGAAGAGAACACGCTGGCCACGGCCATTTTTACCCTGAGTACGTCGCAGATAAAATGGCAGATATTCACACACGATCGGCAAAAACCCATTTTACAGCAGGAAGGTCCGGCGGCGCTGCGCTAGCGCGGGCCTACAGGGCTGTGATTTTTGTAGGCCGGGTCAGGCGTAGCCGCCACCCGGCAATGCCCTTCTGGAAGCCGCCTCGCAAACCTGCAAGCAACCTTATGTAATTCAGGGGCATCCCCTTTCCTTCCTTTTTTCACCGCCGTAAAGTGCCTGCGTTGCGGCACATCCGTAACCGGGCGTAGGAACCCGTTAGCATAACATGACATTTTTTGGACAAAGAGGATGCTAAATGGCGACTACCCCTGAATTTTCCTACACGCTTTCTGAGGAAAGCGCTGTTCATCAGCTCATCACCTACCCCATTTCCGATTCTGCGGATCTCTTCGAACTGGCCGATGCCTGCGCCGCTTACGTAAGCGTACTGGTGGAAACTGACGATGCGGTGACGTTTGCCGCGCTTTGTAAGCAATTACTGGCTGCGCTCAAACGGCTGCGCGAGTGCTGTGACTCGGAACTTCCGCCGTATCTGGTTGAACAGCTGATTACGGGGGAAAAGATTGCTTCCTGCGTGCCGGACTGCTGGCAAGAGACGACGTTGCAGGTGGATTATGCCGTAGCGTTAACGCTGGCGGTGATGGGCGGGACGCTCCCTGTAAACGTGGCGAAAGAACTGACCGGGCTGCTGCATGATATGGTCTGGCTGCTGGCGGAGTTTGTGAAGGAGCCTTATATCACGGCGCACTGAGGTGGATGATGGGAGGCTGGAGTTCTGCAGGATAAAAAGCAGGGCTTTGACCTTACTAAAAGAATAGCGTTGTTTGTTGAATGTCCGTTAGGCGCTGTGAGTTCAATAGGTGATGCTGCTGGGTCAGATTGCCCCAGCCCAACACTGCGGATATCTCAGGATGCCAGTTTCATCATAATAAGGCCCGCTACAATCACCACCGCAGCGAGTATGCGCTTCGGCGTTGCTGGTTCTCCAAGAAAATACAGACCAGCAACAAATGAGCCTACTGCTCCTATCCCAGTCCAGATGGTATAAGCCGCTCTCAGCGGTAATGAGCGCATTGCCGCTGAGAGTAAGGCAAAACTTGCTATCATGCCGACGAAAGTCACTATCGAGTACAGTGGGCGGGTAAATCCATCGGACAACTTCATTGCATAAGCCCATACAACTTCAAGTAAACCTGCAGTAACCAGCATTCGTCAGGCCATAATTTCTACTCCTAGGGCGCTCAGGGCTCTACGGCCGCAGCCCAACGGGCCGCCAATTCTGTTCGTCGACCACTTGTAAGGCATATGGTACCAACAATGGGCATACCGTAATCATTACGCCCCACTTTCTGCCAGAACCGGGGCATTCAGTCTATTTTCTATGCGACCTAGACAGTTCAGTGATTACCCCCAGCTCTACTGACAGGGAAAAATCAGCTGTTAAGTAATCCTCCATCTGTGACCTTAGTTATTCCTTCCCTTTAATCCACGACCAACCGGACAGACTAAAATTTATTCCCAATGACAAAATTTTACCTAAAGAATCGCGTATTCTGCTCGATAACTACTTAATCACTAACGGAGATAAAACAATGAAATGTTGCTGCGGATTAAAATACTTCTTTTTCCTCATGTTGTTATTCACTCAATTTGCAAACGCAAAATCCCCCTGCTACAAGTTGGCGACTACGGCATTTTTCAACAGCAACCTTGCACCGACCGTTTCAACACCCGATAGCTTGAAAGATGCAAATCTTGAAATGACTGATGGTGAAACATTCTGCAAACGTCTTGTTCAGGCCGTAAAAACGAAGAAAACAACAACCGGGATACTGAGACAAAAAGCGGATGACATGCTTAAGGCTGCAAAAAACGACTTTGAGCACAATGGCGATATGGATCAACTTGAACTTGCGAAATATCACTATGAGCTGACCGTTGGCTCTGCCAATATTGCAGAAGAACAGCCTTAATTTTCCTTTCTATTATTTAGAGAGCTTATGGGACCATCAGCGATGATGACTGCCGCCTCGCATGATGAATAAAAAATATTTAACCGGCAGCTATGAGCGATCTGTGGACACTACTCACAGCATTCTGTGGGAGTCAACGGGCAGCAGGTCAGCCAAGTAGCAGGCACCAACTGGAGGATATTGAATGCGTATACTCAAAAAAATGCATTTCCTCTGGCTATTTTGTTAAACTGTGAGCAAATGAAGAAAATAATTTATTATCACTATGAAAATTAAAAACAAAGCAGCATTAACCTATTCTCTGATAATTGTATTTTTTGCTGTAGTATACTATTGGACTTGGTTAGCTTATCCAGACTCATTCATAAAAAATAACGCTCTGAACTCTACTCCTATTCATAATGCTATAAATTTAGCATTTTCGTATAATGGTGAAAATCATGAGGATTATGAGGTTATTTCAAACGAGGTTTTTTCCAAAGAGACATTGAAAGAAAAAAAAGAATTTGACAGAATAATTAGTCAAAACATTAAGCTTGAAAGTATATTATCCCAGCAAGAATCAAAACTAAAATTAATAAACGTAAATCTGTCAAAAGCATGGGCTAAGAATACACAGTCCTATGTGGACGAAGCGTCTCTAAAAATTCACAAGGAGCTGAATGTTAAAGAAGGCGAGCTTAAAGCTATATTGTCACTGAAGAATAAAATTCAAGAAAGCCAGTTTGATATTATGTTGGCTGATAAAAACATCGAAATATCGAAAATTAAACTCAGGATAGCAACTTTAGAACGCGATGCTTTAGAGTATGTTTTATCACATGCTGGTGACTTCAATGATCCAAAGATCGTTTCTGAATTAAATACCACCAATAAAATAATAGATGACGCGAGATCTAAATTAATTATAAATAATAAAAAAATAATTAAAATAAAAAATAATGTGCAAGATTTGTTGAGTAAACGTCAAAAGGAAGATCTCAATTTTTGGGATTTCGCTTTTTACAGCATTGGAATATCAACAACAACTACATTTGGTGATTTAGTCGCTAACTCAAGATTAATCAGAATGCTAGTTTGCATACAGCTGTTGTTATCTATTTTAGTGCTAGCCAACGTAACTCAAAGTTTTTTGTCAAAAAATAAGAAATCACTATGAACCATAGGGCCTAACTATTATTAGATGACCACGTATGCTGTCGGCACAGGGCTGCTGTTGCAGCCCTGAAAATCTTAAAAGATATCTCTAACCGCAATGCCCGGATAACGGGCTGAGCTATCTAGTTTTTATTGCCCAACAGAAGTTGGATATCCTAGAGGATCTTAGTGTTGTCAACATCACACACAATGACCTCTTAAAGATCTTATATTAGTATTGCCGACAGTATTCGCACCTCTGGGATCTAATTATTCTATTTCTTGCAATGCGTTTCCCATTCTTTTATAGCAAACGTATCCATCATGCCGGAAATATAGTCAACCACCGCCCGCTTTTTCTTGTCCATAAATTCATCAGTGTCTTTTTTTGGCAAGGAAAACTTAAGTTCAGGGGAGAGGAACTTATAATTCTCATCCTTGTTATAGAAAACATATAAATCATTGATTATCATATTCCCTCTGAACTCATAGGTGAGTATATTACGTTTTCTCATGATGACTTTAAAAAGTAGCTTTTTAAGACCTTCAGATAAGGCATTCAGATTTCCGAATCCAAGCTCATGAAAGCCATTTTTGTTCTTTATTACAGAAATGTCCGTGACGAGGCGATTGACAATATTGGAGGTCAATTCCTTACGAAAAATCATTGCAAACTCTTCTGAGGTCTTGAGTGAAATTGCCTGAAAGGCTGTTTCTTTTGACTGAATGACAAGATCCCTAAACTGGTCTAACGCGCCTTTGAAATCGTCAGAAATAAGAAATTCATACTCAATGTCTTCGATCGTGACCATGTTTCTGCTTAGGGCATCTTCTAGATCATGTGCTGCATAGGCAATTTCATCCGCGAGATCCATTATCTGCGCATCAATCGTTTTCTCTCCAGGTTTTAGATCGAGTTGCTTTTCAGAAAGCAGCTTATTGTAAAATTCAAAGTCGTCATCATAAATGAATTTGTTAGCAGTAGAGCGGATATTGGGATACTTAATAACCGAAAGCAAGCTGCGGTGAGTCAGATTCAAGCCACTACAGTCTGCATATTTTTTTTCAAGTTTCCTAAGTATGCGTAGCGCCTGCGCGTTACCTTCGTAACCACCAATATCCTTAGACAGTTCGTTAAGCAGTTTTTCACCTGAATGACCAAATGGAGGATTGCCGATATCATGCGCGAGAGCTGCCAGCTCAACCACCACGGGATGAACCAGTTCGAGATCTGATGCGATACTTCTGGCGATTTGCGCTACCTCAAGACTGTGCGTTAATCTGTTTCTGTTGAATTTTTCAGGATCGACTTCAAAAAGCTGCATCTTTCCCTGTAATCTACGAAATGATGATGAATATAGAATTCGTGCGTAATCACGCTGATAGTCATCTCGATTTCTTACTTTAAGAATGGCACCAGAGTGTTCTCTAGTATCTGCCAAGGTGTTGATCAACTTTTGCTCTTGCTCTTTCGCAAATGCTTTTAGTTCATTGTCGTACATATTTCCTCCTTGCTGTGTAGAACATTAAGCTAGAATACAGGATGAATAAGCTTGGTAGCTATGTTCTATGAGGTGATTATTTATTAATGAGTACTGCCTATTACCGCAATTTCAAAATGCAAAGCTTAGTCTACTTCTTATTGACGGACATAGCACATCTCTGTGCGACTTCCGCTTTTGGCACGGAGTGGACGGCTTCACTGAGCAGAAAGTCCACTGTGATGGAAGACCTGTCATGCTTCCCTATGGAACAGGTTCTCAATGATGGCATCACTTAATAATGAAGGGAAGCAAGCCAACGAATCATAACAGGAAAGCCCATTATACACGTGTATAATGGGCTTTCCTGTTATGACATGGCGAACTTAGCTGGAGGTCCGCAGTTAGCGAAGAGCGGACCTAAAGAACTTGTGTCAAACATCTGACGATTGATCCCCCACCAGGTTTCAAAAGGACCGGTAGACACCCCGTCTTGCGGAGAGATCACTTCAGCTCCAGCATGCTTATCACATGGGCAATATCCGCGATATCACCAGCTGACAATGGTTGCAGAGGTCGAGGCAGGCAATCCATGTCGGTAAGCCCAAGCACACCAGCAGC
>NZ_VWWX01000029.1:0-241 GCF_011752745.1 Enterobacter sp. Acro-832 | reverse complement strand
CTGATGATCAGATGAAAAAGCATATTGCTGCTGATAATCCGCATAAACAGTACCCTTTAATCGCCAATGCGTTAAAAGAAATTGCCGATGCAGGGTTGAGTGCTGAGGTTCTCAAAAACCTTGGTTTGGGAGAGGCAGCAAAATTACCTGCAGCGAGTGGCAGTTTATCTGCCAATGGATGGTGCAAAATACCACTGACAAAAGGATACACACTCATCCTCCAGTGGGGACAGGCTGAGAT
>NZ_VWWX01000028.1:0-255 GCF_011752745.1 Enterobacter sp. Acro-832 | reverse complement strand
AAATCAACCGAGATTCCCCCAGTAGCGGCGAGCGAACGGGGAGCAGCCCAGAGTCTGAATCAGCTTGTGTGTTAGTGGAAGCGTCTGGAAAGTCGCACGGTACAGGGTGACAGTCCCGTACACGAAAGCACACAGGTTGTGAACTCGAAGAGTAGGGCGGGACACGTGGTATCCTGTCTGAATATGGGGGGACCATCCTCCAAGGCTAAATACTCCTGACTGACCGATAGTGAACCAGTACCGTGAGGGAAAGGC
>NZ_VWWX01000027.1:0-256 GCF_011752745.1 Enterobacter sp. Acro-832 | reverse complement strand
AATCAACCGAGATTCCCCCAGTAGCGGCGAGCGAACGGGGAGCAGCCCAGAGTCTGAATCAGCTTGTGTGTTAGTGGAAGCGTCTGGAAAGTCGCACGGTACAGGGTGACAGTCCCGTACACGAAAATGCACAGGTTGTGAACTCGAAGAGTAGGGCGGGACACGTGGTATCCTGTCTGAATATGGGGGGACCATCCTCCAAGGCTAAATACTCCTGACTGACCGATAGTGAACCAGTACCGTGAGGGAAAGGCGA
>NZ_VWWX01000026.1:0-336 GCF_011752745.1 Enterobacter sp. Acro-832 | reverse complement strand
GAAGTTTTCTTGGGTTCGCAGTAAAAGATGGTGGAGCTATGCGGGATCGAACCGCAGACCTCCTGCGTGCAAAGCAGGCGCTCTCCCAGCTGAGCTATAGCCCCATCGTTTTGCAATCTCTGTACCGGTAATTTTTCCTGAGACAAGGCGTGGTAACGCGAAGCATACATCAGTATGTGAGCGTTGCCGCAACGCAGTATCAGGGAAAATTTGGTAGGCCTGAGTGGACTTGAACCACCGACCTCACCCTTATCAGGGGTGCGCTCTAACCACCTGAGCTACAAGCCTGCAGAGATTTTTACTGCTGTTTTTTCATCAGACAATCTGTGTGAGCAC
>NZ_VWWX01000025.1:0-381 GCF_011752745.1 Enterobacter sp. Acro-832 | reverse complement strand
TCAAAGGTTCATATCACCTCGCCGGCGCTTTTCGCAGATTAGCACGTCCTTCATCGCCTCTGACTGCCAGGGCATCCACCGTGTACGCTTAGTCGCTTAACCTCACAACCCGAAGATGTTTCACTTCATGATTGCGAAAATTTTAGAGACTCGAACACACCATTAAGATGTGTCGTTTCAATTTTCAGCTTGATCCAGATTTTTAAAGAGCAAAACTTCTTAATGCACTCAAAAGTACATTCAGAAGTTCATCATTCATCAGACAATCTGTGTGAGCACTGCAAAGGCAGGTTCTTTAAGGTAAGGAGGTGATCCAACCGCAGGTTCCCCTACGGTTACCTTGTTACGACTTCACCCCAGTCATGAATCACAAAGTGGTAA
>NZ_VWWX01000024.1:0-488 GCF_011752745.1 Enterobacter sp. Acro-832 | reverse complement strand
GATTAGCACGTCCTTCATCGCCTCTGACTGCCAGGGCATCCACCGTGTACGCTTAGTCGCTTAACCTCACAACCCGAAGATGTTTCACTTCTGATTGCGAAAATTTGAGAGACTCGAACACACCATTAAAGATGTGTCGTTTCAATTTTCAGCTTGATCCAGATTTTTAAAGAGCAAATATCTCAAACGTGACTCGTAAGTCAGTTTTGAGATATGACGGCAGGTGACTTTCACTCACGAACCAGCAAGTGGCGTCCCCTAGGGGATTCGAACCCCTGTTACCGCCGTGAAAGGGCGGTGTCCTGGGCCTCTAGACGAAGGGGACACTGAAGTCTCAATCGCAAGACGCCTTGCTATTTACTTTTCATCAGACAATCTGTGTGAGCACTACAAAGGCAGGTTCTTTAAGGTAAGGAGGTGATCCAACCGCAGGTTCCCCTACGGTTACCTTGTTACGACTTCACCCCAGTCATGAATCACAAAGTGGT
>NZ_VWWX01000023.1:0-746 GCF_011752745.1 Enterobacter sp. Acro-832 | reverse complement strand
GCCGAATCCATCCAGCGCCGTTTCGACGACCTGGACTACCTGTTCGACATCGGCGAAATCGACCTGAACATCTCCGGCTGCATGAACGCCTGCGGCCACCACCACGTCGGCCACATCGGCATCCTCGGCGTGGACAAGAAGGGCGAGGAGTTCTACCAGGTGTCGCTGGGCGGCAACGCCGCGCGTGACGCAAGCCTGGGCAAAATCCTCGGCCCATCGTTCGCCCAGTACGCCATGGCCGATGTGATCGAACAGCTGATCGCGGTCTACGTCGAACAACGAACCGAGGAAGAGCGTTTCATCGACCCCTCCCAGCGTATCGGCATCGACCCCTTCAAGGAACGCGTCTATGCAGCGAATCATTACGAACAACCAGATCGTCGACGAAACCTGGCACCTGCTGCCCAAGTACTTCTCGTTCGACGAACTGAGCAACTGCGACGACTACATTGTCCCGCTGCAGATGTGGCGCGACCATGCCCACGTGCTCAAGGCCCGCGATGGCGGCCTGGGCGTGTGGCTGGACAGCGACGAAGAAGCGGAAGAAATCGGCGAAGACGTGCAGCACTTCCAGGTCATCGCCCTGAACTTCCCGGCCTTCACCGACGGGCGCAACTACTCCAATGCGCGCCTGCTGCGTGACCGCTACGGCTTCAAGGGCGAGCTGCGCGCCATTGGCGACGTACTGCGCGACCAGCTGTTCTTCATGGCCCGTTGCGGCTTCGATGCATTCGCCATCCGTGCCG
>NZ_VWWX01000022.1:0-794 GCF_011752745.1 Enterobacter sp. Acro-832 | reverse complement strand
GCAGATGGACGCGATCCTGCGCCAGCTGGACGAAGGCCGCCTGGACGGGGAAGGCGCCGGCAGCGGCAGCCGCCTGTTCGAATTCCTGCTGCTCAGCGTGCGCGAAGGCTACTTCGCCGACCCGCTCTATGGCGGCAACCGCGGCATGGTCGGCTGGAAGCTGGTGGGCTTCCCCGGCGCTCGCTACGACTACCGCCAATACATCGACCGTCGCGGGCAGGACCTGGGCCTGGCGCCCATCAGCCTGATCCCGGTGAGCTGAGGCCAGAGGAAACCAACATGGCAATTACACGTAAAAAAGCTGACGTGGTCATCGTCGGCCTGGGCTGGGCCGGCTCGCTGATGGCCGAAGAACTGACCCGCGCCGGGCTGGAAGTGGTCGCCATCGACCGCGGTCCGTGGCTCGACACTTCCACCGATACGCCACCGGCCGTCGACCCCGACGAGCTGCGCTGGACCATCCGCCGCGAGCTGCTGCTGCAGCCAGGCGACTACACCCTGACGTTCCGCAACCACTCCGGCCAGATCGCGGTGCCAACCCGCGAGCTGAAAGCCTTCCAGATGGGCAAGTCGGTGGACGGCGCGGGCTTCCACTGGGCCGGCATGGCCTGGCGTTTCTCCGAATGGGACTTCCGCGTGCGTTCGGCCACCCTGGAGCGCTACGGCGCGAGCAAGCTCAAGGGCCTGGAGCAGGTGCAGGACTGGGGCATCACCTATGCCGATCTGGAGCCGTTCTACGACCGCTTCGAGCGCATCGCCGGCATCTCCGGCATTGCCGGCAACCTCAATGGTGA
>NZ_VWWX01000021.1:0-804 GCF_011752745.1 Enterobacter sp. Acro-832 | reverse complement strand
GCTTGAGGTGCTGGCGCAGTGGCGTGCCAGCGGGCTGGTGACGCCGGTGCTGATCCTCACCGCACGCGGGTCATGGGCTGAACGTATCGAAGGGCTGAAGGCCGGTGCCGACGATTACCTGAGCAAGCCGTTCCACCCCGCGGAGCTGCAACTGCGCATCCAGGCCCTGTTGCGCCGCGCCCGGGGCCTGGCCAACCAACCGACGCTGGAGGCAGCCGGCCTGCACCTGGATGAAAGCCGCCAGTGCGTGAACCGCGATGGCCTGGACATCCAGCTCACCGCCGCCGAATTCCGCCTGCTGCGTTACTGCATGCTGCACCCGCAACAAATCCTGTCCAAGAGCCACCTGGCCGAGCACCTGTACGACGGTGAAACCGAGCGCGATTCCAACGTGCTGGAAGTGCACGTCAATCACCTGCGCCGCAAGCTTGGCCGCAGCGTCATCGAAACACGCCGCGGCCAGGGCTACCTGTACGCAGGGCGTGCTGGGTGAAGTCGATCCAGGCTCGCCTGAGCCTGGGCCTGATCGCCGTGCTGGTGGGCGTGGGCGTGGTGCTCGCGCAGTTGACATTGTGGCTGTTCGAGGCAGGCCTGCAGCGTTACCTGGAAAACAGCCTGCGCAAGGAAAGCGAGAGCCTGTTGGTGGCCCTGGTGCGCGGCCCAGCGGGCTTGCAGCTGGATGAGCGGCGCGTTTCCGCAGCCTACCATCGGCCGTTCTCGGGCTATTACTTCCGCATCGATGTCGACCAGGGCACCTGGCGTTCCCGTTCGCTGTGGGACCTGGACATGCCCAAGCCGTCGGCG
>NZ_VWWX01000020.1:0-839 GCF_011752745.1 Enterobacter sp. Acro-832 | reverse complement strand
GGCTTCGACCGCACCGGCGCGCAACGTTTCGCTGAAGATGGCTTCGACCGCACCAACGCCCACCGCATCAGCTAAGCGCTGATGCGTGCACCCAGCCCGGCCTAGGCCGGGCTTGATCATTTCCACGCGGGCAAAGGCTTGGCACACTAGGCACTTCGTTTCCAAGAGCCAGGCAGATGTACTACTACGAACCCGCCAAAGGCCACGGCCTGCCCCACGACCCCTTCAATGCCATCGTCGGCCCGCGCCCCATCGGCTGGATTTCTTCCCAGAGCGCAGACGGCCAGTTGAACCTGGCGCCCTACAGCTTCTTCAACGCCTTCAACTACATTCCGCCGATCATCGGTTTCTGCAGCGTCGGGCGTAAAGACAGCCTGAACAACCTCGAGCAGACCGGCGAGTTCGTCTGGAACCTGGCCACCCGCCCGCTGGCCGAGCAGATGAACCAAAGCTGCGCCGCCGTTGCCGCGGACGTGAACGAGTTCGAACTGAGCGGGCTCAGTGCGGTTCCATCGAGCATCGTCAAGGTGCCAAGGGTGGGCGAAACGCCGGTGGCCTTCGAGTGCAAGGTGAGCCAGATCGTCCAGCTCAAGCGCGCAGACCAGGCGCTGGTGCCCAGCTGGCTGATTCTCGGGGAAGTGGTGGCGGTGCACATTGCCGAGCACCTGCTCAAGGACGGTATCTACGACACCGCCGCCGCCCAGCCGATCCTGCGCGGCGGCGGCCCGGCCGATTACTTCGAGCTGGGCAACCTGTTCAAGATGCTGCGCCCGCAGTCCTGATCACCACAGCAGTTCGCCTTCCTCGCCTACGCCCTGCAGGCGCGAAAGTTCGGCGCA